>NZ_CP066783.1:487500-1087500 GCF_019186805.1 Comamonas fluminis
ATCACCTCCTTTCTGGAAAAACGCTGCTTAAAATTGAACGTCCACACTTATCGGTTGTTGGAACAAGCCAAGTCTGGTTGAAATCGAGAAATCGATGATGGCCAGGAATGGAATGGGTCTGTAGCTCAGCTGGTTAGAGCACTGTGTTGATAACGCAGGGGTCGTTGGTTCGAGCCCAACTAGACCCACCAAAGATTCCAATGTCTGGTTCGAGGATCCCGGGGGATTAGCTCAGCTGGGAGAGCACCTGCTTTGCAAGCAGGGGGTCGTCGGTTCGATCCCGTCATCCTCCACCAAAAAAGATGGCGCCGGAAGGTGCTATAATCGTTGGCTCAGCAGATGTGAAGCGCAAGCGGATCAAAAGCAGAGTAAAAGCGAAAAACCAAATTCAATATAAAAGCAGTCTGAAGCAGACTGCTTTTATATTGATCTTTGATCAATAGGCTGTTCTTTAAAAATTCATAGAGTCGAAATCAGCGTTGCTGGTGGAAAGCATAAATCAAGGTTTGTGCACCGTGCCATCAGCAACTTTTTGATTGCGTCAAAACAGATATTTTGCGAATGCAAATTTATCTAGTAATGACGAATATTCTCTAAGCTGCATTGAAAGATGCAGCCAAAGATATTCACATTACGGCATAACGCGTGAGGTGCAAGACCTCACCAGTCTTTGAAATCTAGAGCTTAGATTCTCGCAAGAGAGTCCAAAGTTATAGGGTCAAGTGACTAAGAGCATATGGTGGATGCCTTGGCGATGATAGGCGACGAAAGACGTGATAGCCTGCGATAAGCTTCGGGGAGTTGGCAAATAAACTTTGATCCGGAGATTTCTGAATGGGGGAACCCACCTCGCAAGAGGTATCGCATACTGAATACATAGGTATGCGAAGCGAACCTGGAGAACTGAAACATCTAAGTACCCAGAGGAAAAGACATCAACCGAGATTCCGATAGTAGTGGCGAGCGAATTCGGAAGAGCCTTGCAGTGATAGTCGACCGGTTAACAAAACGGCATGGAAAGGCCGACCATAGTGGGTGATAGTCCCGTATGTGAAAACCGATCGGTGGTACTAGGCTGCAGACAAGTAGGGCGGGGCACGAGAAACCCTGTCTGAATATGGGGGGACCATCCTCCAAGGCTAAATACTCATCATCGACCGATAGTGAACCAGTACCGTGAGGGAAAGGCGAAAAGAACCCCGGGAGGGGAGTGAAATAGATCCTGAAACCGTATGCTTACAAAAAGTCGGAGCCCTTAGGGGTGACGGCGTACCTTTTGTATAATGGGTCAGCGACTTACATTCAGTGGCAAGCTTAACCGAATAGGGGAGGCGAAGAGAAATCGAGTCCGAATAGGGCGACTAGTCGCTGGGTGTAGACCCGAAACCAAGTGATCTATCCATGGCCAGGATGAAGGTGCCGTAACAGGTACTGGAGGTCCGAACCCACTAATGTTGCAAAATTAGGGGATGAGCTGTGGATAGGGGTGAAAGGCTAAACAAACTTGGAAATAGCTGGTTCTCTCCGAAAACTATTTAGGTAGTGCCTCAAGTATTACCGTCGGGGGTAGAGCACTGTTTAGGCTAGGGGGTCATGGCGACTTACCAAACCTATGCAAACTCCGAATACCGACGAGTACAGCTTGGGAGACAGAGCACCGGGTGCTAACGTCCGGACTCAAGAGGGAAACAACCCAGACCGCCAGCTAAGGTCCCTAAAATTGGCTAAGTGGGAAACGAAGTGGGAAGGCTAAAACAGTCAGGATGTTGGCTTAGAAGCAGCCATCATTTAAAGAAAGCGTAATAGCTCACTGATCGAGTCGTCCTGCGCGGAAGATGTAACGGGGCTAAGCCAGTTACCGAAGCTGCGGATGTGCAATTTATTGCACGTGGTAGGAGAGCGTTCTGTAAGCCTGTGAAGGTGTCTGGTAACGGATGCTGGAGGTATCAGAAGTGCGAATGCTGACATGAGTAGCGTTAAAGGGGGTGAAAAGCCCCCTCGCCGTAAGCGCAAGGTTTCCTACGCAACGTTCATCGGCGTAGGGTAAGTCGGCCCCTAAGGCGAGGCAGAGATGCGTAGCTGATGGGAAACAGGTCAATATTCCTGTACCGATATGTAGTGCGATGTGGGGACGGAGAAGGTTAGCTCAGCCAACTGTTGGATATGTTGGTTCAAGCCTGTAGTCGTGCCTGGTAGGCAAATCCGCCAGGCTTAGATGAGGGGTGATAACGAGTGTGCTTGCACACGAAGTGAGTGATACCCTGCTTCCAGGAAAAGCCACTAAGCTTCAGCTACATACGACCGTACCGCAAACCGACACTGGTGCGCGAGATGAGTATTCTAAGGCGCTTGAGAGAACTCAGGAGAAGGAACTCGGCAAATTGACACCGTAACTTCGGGAGAAGGTGTACCCCAAGTAAGTGAAGTTGTACAAATGGAGCTCAAAGGGGTTGCAAAAAATTGGTGGCTGCGACTGTTTAATAAAAACACAGCACTCTGCAAACACGAAAGTGGACGTATAGGGTGTGACGCCTGCCCGGTGCTGGAAGATTAAATGATGGGGTGCAAGCTCTTGATTGAAGTCCCAGTAAACGGCGGCCGTAACTATAACGGTCCTAAGGTAGCGAAATTCCTTGTCGGGTAAGTTCCGACCTGCACGAATGGCGTAACGATGGCCACACTGTCTCCTCCTGAGACTCAGCGAAGTTGAAATGTTTGTGATGATGCAATCTCCCCGCGGAAAGACGGAAAGACCCCATGAACCTTTACTGTAGCTTTGTATTGGACTTTGAACGGATCTGTGTAGGATAGGTGGGAGGCTTTGAAGTGCGGTCGCTAGATCGCATGGAGCCAACGTTGAAATACCACCCTGGTGCGTTTGAGGTTCTAACCTAGGTCCATTATCTGGATCGGGGACAGTGCATGGTAGGCAGTTTGACTGGGGCGGTCTCCTCCCAAAGCGTAACGGAGGAGTTCGAAGGTACGCTAGTTACGGTCGGACATCGTGACGATAGTGCAATGGCATAAGCGTGCTTAACTGCGAGACTGACAAGTCGAGCAGATGCGAAAGCAGGACATAGTGATCCGGTGGTTCTGTATGGAAGGGCCATCGCTCAACGGATAAAAGGTACTCTGGGGATAACAGGCTGATACCGCCCAAGAGTTCATATCGACGGCGGTGTTTGGCACCTCGATGTCGGCTCATCTCATCCTGGGGCTGTAGTCGGTCCCAAGGGTATGGCTGTTCGCCATTTAAAGAGGTACGTGAGCTGGGTTTAAAACGTCGTGAGACAGTTTGGTCCCTATCTTCCGTGGGCGCTGCAGATTTGAGGAAGCCTGCTCCTAGTACGAGAGGACCGGAGTGGACACACCTCTGGTGTACCTGTTGTCACGCCAGTGGCATCGCAGGGTAGCTAAGTGTGGAAGAGATAACCGCTGAAAGCATCTAAGCGGGAAACTCGTTTCAAGATGAGATCTGCCGGGGCCTTGAGCCCCCTGAAGGGTCGTTGTAGACCACGACGTTGATAGGTTGGGTGTGGAAGCGCAGTAATGCGTTAAGCTAACCAATACTAATTGCCCGTGCGGCTTGACCCTATAACTTTGGGTTTAGCTCAGAATTTAAGACTGAATGATCTGGAGACGGACATTCAAGTTATGCCGAAAAGGCGCAATCGAAAAGCTGATTGAGACTCTATGAATTCGTTGGATTGAGAGGGAAGTCATTAAGAAGTTAATGGCAGCCGATTAATCTGACAAAAAGTTTATGCCTGATGACCATAGCAAGTTGGTACCACTCCTTCCCATCCCGAACAGGACAGTGAAACGACTTTGCGCCGATGATAGTGCGGGTTCCCGTGTGAAAGTAGGTCATCGTCAGGCTCTTACGCCAAAACGCCTGGCTCACGCCAGGCGTTTTCTTCTCTCTCTTCAAAAAGAGGGGTGAGAAGAAAACGCAAAAACGTTTTAAAAGTGCAGTGAAAACTGTGCTAAAATCTAAGGCTTCGCTGATCGCAGCAAAGCAAGAAATTTGAATCGGTTTTACCGGTTTTTGAATTCAGATCCTTAAAAAAATACAGCCGATAAGCGTGGGCGTTTGGTGGCAAGCAGCCAGTTCTACGGAACAAACTCTTCGGAGTTATCAAACGTTCACAAAAACAGTAATGAAGAAGATTTATCTTCTGATTTCCGTCAAGTGAATGAGCAGTCGAAAGACTTTAAATTCAAGATCGAACTATAGAGTTTGATCCTGGCTCAGATTGAACGCTGGCGGCATGCTTTACACATGCAAGTCGAACGGCAGCACGGACTTCGGTCTGGTGGCGAGTGGCGAACGGGTGAGTAATACATCGGAACGTGCCTAGTAGTGGGGGATAACTACTCGAAAGAGTGGCTAATACCGCATGAGATCTACGGATGAAAGCAGGGGACCTTCGGGCCTTGTGCTACTAGAGCGGCTGATGGCAGATTAGGTAGTTGGTGGGGTAAAGGCTTACCAAGCCTGCGATCTGTAGCTGGTCTGAGAGGACGACCAGCCACACTGGGACTGAGACACGGCCCAGACTCCTACGGGAGGCAGCAGTGGGGAATTTTGGACAATGGGCGAAAGCCTGATCCAGCAATGCCGCGTGCAGGATGAAGGCCCTCGGGTTGTAAACTGCTTTTGTACGGAACGAAAAGCCTGAGGCTAATATCCTCGGGTCATGACGGTACCGTAAGAATAAGCACCGGCTAACTACGTGCCAGCAGCCGCGGTAATACGTAGGGTGCAAGCGTTAATCGGAATTACTGGGCGTAAAGCGTGCGCAGGCGGTTTTGTAAGACAGTGGTGAAATCCCCGGGCTCAACCTGGGAACTGCCATTGTGACTGCAAGGCTAGAGTGCGGCAGAGGGGGATGGAATTCCGCGTGTAGCAGTGAAATGCGTAGATATGCGGAGGAACACCGATGGCGAAGGCAATCCCCTGGGCCTGCACTGACGCTCATGCACGAAAGCGTGGGGAGCAAACAGGATTAGATACCCTGGTAGTCCACGCCCTAAACGATGTCAACTGGTTGTTGGGTCTTAACTGACTCAGTAACGAAGCTAACGCGTGAAGTTGACCGCCTGGGGAGTACGGCCGCAAGGTTGAAACTCAAAGGAATTGACGGGGACCCGCACAAGCGGTGGATGATGTGGTTTAATTCGATGCAACGCGAAAAACCTTACCCACCTTTGACATGTACGGAAGTTTCCAGAGATGGATTCGTGCTCGAAAGAGAGCCGTAACACAGGTGCTGCATGGCTGTCGTCAGCTCGTGTCGTGAGATGTTGGGTTAAGTCCCGCAACGAGCGCAACCCTTGCCATTAGTTGCTACATTCAGTTGAGCACTCTAATGGGACTGCCGGTGACAAACCGGAGGAAGGTGGGGATGACGTCAAGTCCTCATGGCCCTTATAGGTGGGGCTACACACGTCATACAATGGCTGGTACAAAGGGTTGCCAACCCGCGAGGGGGAGCTAATCCCATAAAGCCAGTCGTAGTCCGGATCGCAGTCTGCAACTCGACTGCGTGAAGTCGGAATCGCTAGTAATCGTGGATCAGAATGTCACGGTGAATACGTTCCCGGGTCTTGTACACACCGCCCGTCACACCATGGGAGCGGGTCTCGCCAGAAGTAGGTAGCCTAACCGCAAGGAGGGCGCTTACCACGGCGGGGTTCGTGACTGGGGTGAAGTCGTAACAAGGTAGCCGTATCGGAAGGTGCGGCTGGATCACCTCCTTTCTGGAAAAACGCTGCTTAAAATTGAACGTCCACACTTATCGGTTGTTGGAACAAGCCAAGTCTGGTTGAAGTCGAGAAATCGATGATGGCCAGGAGTGGAATGGGTCTGTAGCTCAGCTGGTTAGAGCACTGTGTTGATAACGCAGGGGTCGTTGGTTCGAGCCCAACTAGACCCACCAAGATTCCAATGTCTGGTTCGAGGATCCCGGGGGATTAGCTCAGCTGGGAGAGCACCTGCTTTGCAAGCAGGGGGTCGTCGGTTCGATCCCGTCATCCTCCACCAAAAAAGATGGCGCCGGAAGGTGCTATAATCGTTGGCTCAGCAGATGTGAAGCGCAAGCGGAGCAAAAGCAGAGTGGAAGCGAAAAAACAAAATTCAATATAAAAGCAGTCTGCATCAGACTGATTTTATATTGATCTTTGATCAATAGGCTGTTCTTTAAAAATTCATAGAGTCGAAATCAGCGTTGCTGGTGGAAAGCATAAATCAAGGTTTGTGCACCGTGCCATCAGCAACTTTTTGATTGCGTCAAAACAGATATTTTGCGAATGCAAATTTATCTAGTAATGACGAATATTCTCTAAGCTGCATTGAAAGATGCAGCCAAAGATATTCACATTACGGCATAACGCGTGAGGTGCAAGACCTCACCAGTCTTTGAAATCTAGAGCTTAGATTCTCGCAAGAGAGTCCAAAGTTATAGGGTCAAGTGACTAAGAGCATATGGTGGATGCCTTGGCGATGATAGGCGACGAAAGACGTGATAGCCTGCGATAAGCTTCGGGGAGTTGGCAAATAAACTTTGATCCGGAGATTTCTGAATGGGGGAACCCACCTCGCAAGAGGTATCGCATACTGAATACATAGGTATGCGAAGCGAACCTGGAGAACTGAAACATCTAAGTACCCAGAGGAAAAGACATCAACCGAGATTCCGATAGTAGTGGCGAGCGAATTCGGAAGAGCCTTGCAGTGATAGTCGACCGGTTAACAAAACGGCATGGAAAGGCCGACCATAGTGGGTGATAGTCCCGTATGTGAAAACCGATCGGTGGTACTAGGCTGCAGACAAGTAGGGCGGGGCACGAGAAACCCTGTCTGAATATGGGGGGACCATCCTCCAAGGCTAAATACTCATCATCGACCGATAGTGAACCAGTACCGTGAGGGAAAGGCGAAAAGAACCCCGGGAGGGGAGTGAAATAGATCCTGAAACCGTATGCTTACAAAAAGTCGGAGCCCTTAGGGGTGACGGCGTACCTTTTGTATAATGGGTCAGCGACTTACATTCAGTGGCAAGCTTAACCGAATAGGGGAGGCGAAGAGAAATCGAGTCCGAATAGGGCGACTAGTCGCTGGGTGTAGACCCGAAACCAAGTGATCTATCCATGGCCAGGATGAAGGTGCCGTAACAGGTACTGGAGGTCCGAACCCACTAATGTTGCAAAATTAGGGGATGAGCTGTGGATAGGGGTGAAAGGCTAAACAAACTTGGAAATAGCTGGTTCTCTCCGAAAACTATTTAGGTAGTGCCTCAAGTATTACCGTCGGGGGTAGAGCACTGTTTAGGCTAGGGGGTCATGGCGACTTACCAAACCTATGCAAACTCCGAATACCGACGAGTACAGCTTGGGAGACAGAGCACCGGGTGCTAACGTCCGGACTCAAGAGGGAAACAACCCAGACCGCCAGCTAAGGTCCCTAAAATTGGCTAAGTGGGAAACGAAGTGGGAAGGCTAAAACAGTCAGGATGTTGGCTTAGAAGCAGCCATCATTTAAAGAAAGCGTAATAGCTCACTGATCGAGTCGTCCTGCGCGGAAGATGTAACGGGGCTAAGCCAGTTACCGAAGCTGCGGATGTGCAATTTATTGCACGTGGTAGGAGAGCGTTCTGTAAGCCTGTGAAGGTGTCTGGTAACGGATGCTGGAGGTATCAGAAGTGCGAATGCTGACATGAGTAGCGTTAAAGGGGGTGAAAAGCCCCCTCGCCGTAAGCGCAAGGTTTCCTACGCAACGTTCATCGGCGTAGGGTAAGTCGGCCCCTAAGGCGAGGCAGAGATGCGTAGCTGATGGGAAACAGGTCAATATTCCTGTACCGATATGTAGTGCGATGTGGGGACGGAGAAGGTTAGCTCAGCCAACTGTTGGATATGTTGGTTCAAGCCTGTAGTCGTGCCTGGTAGGCAAATCCGCCAGGCTTAGATGAGGGGTGATAACGAGTGTGCTTGCACACGAAGTGAGTGATACCCTGCTTCCAGGAAAAGCCACTAAGCTTCAGCTACATACGACCGTACCGCAAACCGACACTGGTGCGCGAGATGAGTATTCTAAGGCGCTTGAGAGAACTCAGGAGAAGGAACTCGGCAAATTGACACCGTAACTTCGGGAGAAGGTGTACCCCAAGTAAGTGAAGTTGTACAAATGGAGCTCAAAGGGGTTGCAAAAAATTGGTGGCTGCGACTGTTTAATAAAAACACAGCACTCTGCAAACACGAAAGTGGACGTATAGGGTGTGACGCCTGCCCGGTGCTGGAAGATTAAATGATGGGGTGCAAGCTCTTGATTGAAGTCCCAGTAAACGGCGGCCGTAACTATAACGGTCCTAAGGTAGCGAAATTCCTTGTCGGGTAAGTTCCGACCTGCACGAATGGCGTAACGATGGCCACACTGTCTCCTCCTGAGACTCAGCGAAGTTGAAATGTTTGTGATGATGCAATCTCCCCGCGGAAAGACGGAAAGACCCCATGAACCTTTACTGTAGCTTTGTATTGGACTTTGAACGGATCTGTGTAGGATAGGTGGGAGGCTTTGAAGTGCGGTCGCTAGATCGCATGGAGCCAACGTTGAAATACCACCCTGGTGCGTTTGAGGTTCTAACCTAGGTCCATTATCTGGATCGGGGACAGTGCATGGTAGGCAGTTTGACTGGGGCGGTCTCCTCCCAAAGCGTAACGGAGGAGTTCGAAGGTACGCTAGTTACGGTCGGACATCGTGACGATAGTGCAATGGCATAAGCGTGCTTAACTGCGAGACTGACAAGTCGAGCAGATGCGAAAGCAGGACATAGTGATCCGGTGGTTCTGTATGGAAGGGCCATCGCTCAACGGATAAAAGGTACTCTGGGGATAACAGGCTGATACCGCCCAAGAGTTCATATCGACGGCGGTGTTTGGCACCTCGATGTCGGCTCATCTCATCCTGGGGCTGTAGTCGGTCCCAAGGGTATGGCTGTTCGCCATTTAAAGAGGTACGTGAGCTGGGTTTAAAACGTCGTGAGACAGTTTGGTCCCTATCTTCCGTGGGCGCTGCAGATTTGAGGAAGCCTGCTCCTAGTACGAGAGGACCGGAGTGGACACACCTCTGGTGTACCTGTTGTCACGCCAGTGGCATCGCAGGGTAGCTAAGTGTGGAAGAGATAACCGCTGAAAGCATCTAAGCGGGAAACTCGTTTCAAGATGAGATCTGCCGGGGCCTTGAGCCCCCTGAAGGGTCGTTGTAGACCACGACGTTGATAGGTTGGGTGTGGAAGCGCAGTAATGCGTTAAGCTAACCAATACTAATTGCCCGTGCGGCTTGACCCTATAACTTTGGGTTTAGCTCAGAATTTAAGACTGAATGATCTGGAGACGGACATTCAAGTTATGCCGAAAAGGCGCAATCGAAAAGCTGATTGAGACTCTATGAATTCGTTGGATTGAGAGGGAAGTCATTAAGAAGTTAATGGCAGCCGATTAATCTGACAAAAAGTTTATGCCTGATGACCATAGCAAGTTGGTACCACTCCTTCCCATCCCGAACAGGACAGTGAAACGACTTTGCGCCGATGATAGTGCGGGTTCCCGTGTGAAAGTAGGTCATCGTCAGGCTCTTACGCCAAAACGCCTGGCTCACGCCAGGCGTTTTCTTCTCTCTCTTCAAAAAGAGGGGTGAGAAGAAAACGCAAAAACGTTTTAAAAGTGCAGTGAAAACTGTGCTAAAATCTAAGGCTTCGCTGATCACAGCAAAGCAAGAAATCTGAATCGGTTTTGCCGGTTTTTGAATTCAGATCCTTAAAAAAATACAGCCGATAAGCGTGGGCGTTTGGTGGCAAGCAGCCAGTTCTACGGAACAAACTCTTCGGAGTTATCAAACGTTCACAAAAACAGTAATGAAGAAGATTTATCTTCTGATTTCCGTCAAGTGAATGAGCAGTCGAAAGACTTTAAATTCAAGATCGAACTATAGAGTTTGATCCTGGCTCAGATTGAACGCTGGCGGCATGCTTTACACATGCAAGTCGAACGGCAGCACGGACTTCGGTCTGGTGGCGAGTGGCGAACGGGTGAGTAATACATCGGAACGTGCCTAGTAGTGGGGGATAACTACTCGAAAGAGTGGCTAATACCGCATGAGATCTACGGATGAAAGCAGGGGACCTTCGGGCCTTGTGCTACTAGAGCGGCTGATGGCAGATTAGGTAGTTGGTGGGGTAAAGGCTTACCAAGCCTGCGATCTGTAGCTGGTCTGAGAGGACGACCAGCCACACTGGGACTGAGACACGGCCCAGACTCCTACGGGAGGCAGCAGTGGGGAATTTTGGACAATGGGCGAAAGCCTGATCCAGCAATGCCGCGTGCAGGATGAAGGCCCTCGGGTTGTAAACTGCTTTTGTACGGAACGAAAAGCCTGAGGCTAATATCCTCGGGTCATGACGGTACCGTAAGAATAAGCACCGGCTAACTACGTGCCAGCAGCCGCGGTAATACGTAGGGTGCAAGCGTTAATCGGAATTACTGGGCGTAAAGCGTGCGCAGGCGGTTTTGTAAGACAGTGGTGAAATCCCCGGGCTCAACCTGGGAACTGCCATTGTGACTGCAAGGCTAGAGTGCGGCAGAGGGGGATGGAATTCCGCGTGTAGCAGTGAAATGCGTAGATATGCGGAGGAACACCGATGGCGAAGGCAATCCCCTGGGCCTGCACTGACGCTCATGCACGAAAGCGTGGGGAGCAAACAGGATTAGATACCCTGGTAGTCCACGCCCTAAACGATGTCAACTGGTTGTTGGGTCTTAACTGACTCAGTAACGAAGCTAACGCGTGAAGTTGACCGCCTGGGGAGTACGGCCGCAAGGTTGAAACTCAAAGGAATTGACGGGGACCCGCACAAGCGGTGGATGATGTGGTTTAATTCGATGCAACGCGAAAAACCTTACCCACCTTTGACATGTACGGAAGTTTCCAGAGATGGATTCGTGCTCGAAAGAGAGCCGTAACACAGGTGCTGCATGGCTGTCGTCAGCTCGTGTCGTGAGATGTTGGGTTAAGTCCCGCAACGAGCGCAACCCTTGCCATTAGTTGCTACATTCAGTTGAGCACTCTAATGGGACTGCCGGTGACAAACCGGAGGAAGGTGGGGATGACGTCAAGTCCTCATGGCCCTTATAGGTGGGGCTACACACGTCATACAATGGCTGGTACAAAGGGTTGCCAACCCGCGAGGGGGAGCTAATCCCATAAAGCCAGTCGTAGTCCGGATCGCAGTCTGCAACTCGACTGCGTGAAGTCGGAATCGCTAGTAATCGTGGATCAGAATGTCACGGTGAATACGTTCCCGGGTCTTGTACACACCGCCCGTCACACCATGGGAGCGGGTCTCGCCAGAAGTAGGTAGCCTAACCGCAAGGAGGGCGCTTACCACGGCGGGGTTCGTGACTGGGGTGAAGTCGTAACAAGGTAGCCGTATCGGAAGGTGCGGCTGGATCACCTCCTTTCTGGAAAAACGCTGCTTAAAATTGAACGTCCACACTTATCGGTTGTTGGAACAAGCCAAGTCTGGTTGAAGTCGAGAAATCGATGATGGCCAGGAGTGGAATGGGTCTGTAGCTCAGCTGGTTAGAGCACTGTGTTGATAACGCAGGGGTCGTTGGTTCGAGCCCAACTAGACCCACCAAGATTCCAATGTCTGGTTCGAGGATCCCGGGGGATTAGCTCAGCTGGGAGAGCACCTGCTTTGCAAGCAGGGGGTCGTCGGTTCGATCCCGTCATCCTCCACCAAAAAAGATGGCGCCGGAAGGTGCTATAATCGTTGGCTCAGCAGATGTGAAGCGCAAGCGGAGCAAAAGCAGAGTGGAAGCGAAAAAACAAAATTCAATATAAAAGCAGTCTGCATCAGACTGATTTTATATTGATCTTTGATCAATAGGCTGTTCTTTAAAAATTCATAGAGTCGAAATCAGCGTTGCTGGTGGAAAGCATAAATCAAGGTTTGTGCACCGTGCCATCAGCAACTTTTTGATTGCGTCAAAACAGATATTTTGCGAATGCAAATTTATCTAGTAATGACGAATATTCTCTAAGCTGCATTGAAAGATGCAGCCAAAGATATTCACATTACGGCATAACGCGTGAGGTGCAAGACCTCACCAGTCTTTGAAATCTAGAGCTTAGATTCTCGCAAGAGAGTCCAAAGTTATAGGGTCAAGTGACTAAGAGCATATGGTGGATGCCTTGGCGATGATAGGCGACGAAAGACGTGATAGCCTGCGATAAGCTTCGGGGAGTTGGCAAATAAACTTTGATCCGGAGATTTCTGAATGGGGGAACCCACCTCGCAAGAGGTATCGCATACTGAATACATAGGTATGCGAAGCGAACCTGGAGAACTGAAACATCTAAGTACCCAGAGGAAAAGACATCAACCGAGATTCCGATAGTAGTGGCGAGCGAATTCGGAAGAGCCTTGCAGTGATAGTCGACCGGTTAACAAAACGGCATGGAAAGGCCGACCATAGTGGGTGATAGTCCCGTATGTGAAAACCGATCGGTGGTACTAGGCTGCAGACAAGTAGGGCGGGGCACGAGAAACCCTGTCTGAATATGGGGGGACCATCCTCCAAGGCTAAATACTCATCATCGACCGATAGTGAACCAGTACCGTGAGGGAAAGGCGAAAAGAACCCCGGGAGGGGAGTGAAATAGATCCTGAAACCGTATGCTTACAAAAAGTCGGAGCCCTTAGGGGTGACGGCGTACCTTTTGTATAATGGGTCAGCGACTTACATTCAGTGGCAAGCTTAACCGAATAGGGGAGGCGAAGAGAAATCGAGTCCGAATAGGGCGACTAGTCGCTGGGTGTAGACCCGAAACCAAGTGATCTATCCATGGCCAGGATGAAGGTGCCGTAACAGGTACTGGAGGTCCGAACCCACTAATGTTGCAAAATTAGGGGATGAGCTGTGGATAGGGGTGAAAGGCTAAACAAACTTGGAAATAGCTGGTTCTCTCCGAAAACTATTTAGGTAGTGCCTCAAGTATTACCGTCGGGGGTAGAGCACTGTTTAGGCTAGGGGGTCATGGCGACTTACCAAACCTATGCAAACTCCGAATACCGACGAGTACAGCTTGGGAGACAGAGCACCGGGTGCTAACGTCCGGACTCAAGAGGGAAACAACCCAGACCGCCAGCTAAGGTCCCTAAAATTGGCTAAGTGGGAAACGAAGTGGGAAGGCTAAAACAGTCAGGATGTTGGCTTAGAAGCAGCCATCATTTAAAGAAAGCGTAATAGCTCACTGATCGAGTCGTCCTGCGCGGAAGATGTAACGGGGCTAAGCCAGTTACCGAAGCTGCGGATGTGCAATTTATTGCACGTGGTAGGAGAGCGTTCTGTAAGCCTGTGAAGGTGTCTGGTAACGGATGCTGGAGGTATCAGAAGTGCGAATGCTGACATGAGTAGCGTTAAAGGGGGTGAAAAGCCCCCTCGCCGTAAGCGCAAGGTTTCCTACGCAACGTTCATCGGCGTAGGGTAAGTCGGCCCCTAAGGCGAGGCAGAGATGCGTAGCTGATGGGAAACAGGTCAATATTCCTGTACCGATATGTAGTGCGATGTGGGGACGGAGAAGGTTAGCTCAGCCAACTGTTGGATATGTTGGTTCAAGCCTGTAGTCGTGCCTGGTAGGCAAATCCGCCAGGCTTAGATGAGGGGTGATAACGAGTGTGCTTGCACACGAAGTGAGTGATACCCTGCTTCCAGGAAAAGCCACTAAGCTTCAGCTACATACGACCGTACCGCAAACCGACACTGGTGCGCGAGATGAGTATTCTAAGGCGCTTGAGAGAACTCAGGAGAAGGAACTCGGCAAATTGACACCGTAACTTCGGGAGAAGGTGTACCCCAAGTAAGTGAAGTTGTACAAATGGAGCTCAAAGGGGTTGCAAAAAATTGGTGGCTGCGACTGTTTAATAAAAACACAGCACTCTGCAAACACGAAAGTGGACGTATAGGGTGTGACGCCTGCCCGGTGCTGGAAGATTAAATGATGGGGTGCAAGCTCTTGATTGAAGTCCCAGTAAACGGCGGCCGTAACTATAACGGTCCTAAGGTAGCGAAATTCCTTGTCGGGTAAGTTCCGACCTGCACGAATGGCGTAACGATGGCCACACTGTCTCCTCCTGAGACTCAGCGAAGTTGAAATGTTTGTGATGATGCAATCTCCCCGCGGAAAGACGGAAAGACCCCATGAACCTTTACTGTAGCTTTGTATTGGACTTTGAACGGATCTGTGTAGGATAGGTGGGAGGCTTTGAAGTGCGGTCGCTAGATCGCATGGAGCCAACGTTGAAATACCACCCTGGTGCGTTTGAGGTTCTAACCTAGGTCCATTATCTGGATCGGGGACAGTGCATGGTAGGCAGTTTGACTGGGGCGGTCTCCTCCCAAAGCGTAACGGAGGAGTTCGAAGGTACGCTAGTTACGGTCGGACATCGTGACGATAGTGCAATGGCATAAGCGTGCTTAACTGCGAGACTGACAAGTCGAGCAGATGCGAAAGCAGGACATAGTGATCCGGTGGTTCTGTATGGAAGGGCCATCGCTCAACGGATAAAAGGTACTCTGGGGATAACAGGCTGATACCGCCCAAGAGTTCATATCGACGGCGGTGTTTGGCACCTCGATGTCGGCTCATCTCATCCTGGGGCTGTAGTCGGTCCCAAGGGTATGGCTGTTCGCCATTTAAAGAGGTACGTGAGCTGGGTTTAAAACGTCGTGAGACAGTTTGGTCCCTATCTTCCGTGGGCGCTGCAGATTTGAGGAAGCCTGCTCCTAGTACGAGAGGACCGGAGTGGACACACCTCTGGTGTACCTGTTGTCACGCCAGTGGCATCGCAGGGTAGCTAAGTGTGGAAGAGATAACCGCTGAAAGCATCTAAGCGGGAAACTCGTTTCAAGATGAGATCTGCCGGGGCCTTGAGCCCCCTGAAGGGTCGTTGTAGACCACGACGTTGATAGGTTGGGTGTGGAAGCGCAGTAATGCGTTAAGCTAACCAATACTAATTGCCCGTGCGGCTTGACCCTATAACTTTGGGTTTAGCTCAGAATTTAAGACTGAATGATCTGGAGACGGACATTCAAGTTATGCCGAAAAGGCGCAATCGAAAAGCTGATTGAGACTCTATGAATTCGTTGGATTGAGAGGGAAGTCATTAAGAAGTTAATGGCAGCCGATTAATCTGACAAAAAGTTTATGCCTGATGACCATAGCAAGTTGGTACCACTCCTTCCCATCCCGAACAGGACAGTGAAACGACTTTGCGCCGATGATAGTGCGGGTTCCCGTGTGAAAGTAGGTCATCGTCGGGCTCTTACAGAGAGAAACCCCGTAGTCGAAAGGCTACGGGGTTTTTTATTGGGTGCTTCAAAAGTGGGAGCGCCTGGCGCAGGTCAGGGAATGATCTGAGGCTGATAAATACCGGATACCTAAAAAAAGAGAGCGCTAGGCGCTCTCTTTTTTGTTCATGCTCTATGGAGTTGAAAGCGCAGCACGCCGTTTTCATCAAGCCTGCGCATGAGTTTCTGGGAGAACCACAGGTAGTGAAGATGGGCCGGGGCTTCGCCCATGGCAAATGTCATCTGGTGGGCATCCAGTTGTCGCTTGAACAGAGTGGGCAGAATGTCGGTCGCGCTCAGGTTCTGGGTCTGGGCAGCCTGCATGATGTCCTGGAGTCTTGCCTCGTGATGTTCAATCAGTTGATGGACTCTTTGGTGCAAGCCGGTGAAGGGTTTGCCGTGCGAGGGCAGAACGTAGCAGTCCTGCGGAAGCTCCAGATAGCGTCTGAGTGAATCCAGAAACAGTTGCAGCGGGTTGGCCTCAGGTTCTGAGGAATGAACGCTGACATTGGCGGATATGCGGGGAAGGACCATATCGCCGCTGATGAGGATATTCGTTTCCGCACAGTACAGAGCCATGTGCTCCGGTGCATGGCCATAGCCTGCGATGCATGTCCAGTTGCGGCCACCGATGATGATGGCGGAGCCATCCATGATGCGGCGGTAGGTTTCTGGAATCTGGGCTACCAGTGAGGAGTAATAGCTGCCGCGACCGCGCACATGTTTGAGGAAGTCGCCTTCCGGCTGCCCATGCAGGCTATAGAACTCAGAGCCGGATTCTCCGCCAAAGCCATCTCTGTCCTTTATGGCGACGCGGGCAGTGTTGTAATCCGTGGCGCTGATCCAGAGCGGGGCTTTCCAGTGTTCGCAAAGCCAGCCTGCCAGGCCTATATGGTCTGGGTGCATGTGGGTGACGATGATTCGCAAGATGGGCAGGCCTTCGAGTTCGGAGGCAAAGATCTGTTCCCACTGCTGGCGTGCCTCTGGACGGTTGACGCAGCAGTCAACGACTGTCCATCCTTCAACGATCTGGCCATGCATATCTTCCTGATGGTCGCGTAGCAGCCAGAGATTGATATGGTCCAGCGCAAAAGGCAGGGACATGCGAATCCACTTGATGCCATCGGCGATGCTCAGGCACTGGCCGGCGGCGGGCAATTGATCGCCAAGCGGATAGTGGAGAGCTGATTCTTGGGGATGGGTCATGAGCGGCCTATATCGTTTAGCATTGACGTTAACGTAAACGTCACTAATTTCAAACCGTATTTTAGAGAGTGAGCCATGCCTCGCAGTCACTTGTGCGATGCGCTCATTCGCCTGATAGAACTATGTCTAACAGCTACACCATCAGCGATCTGGCCAAGGAGTTTGACCTCACGACGCGGGCCATTCGCTTTTATGAGGATATGGGCTTGCTGCAGCCAGAGCGATCTGGCGCGGGCGGGCGTAACCGCGTCTATTCACCCAGAGATCGGGCAAGACTGCGGCTGACGCTGAGAGCCAAGCGGCTGGGTCTTTCGCTGTCTGAAGCCAAGGAAATCATTGATCTGTACGACAGCCCCAGAGATACCGGTGTGCAATTGCGTAAATTTCTGGATGTGCTGGCAGTGCATCGCAAGCAACTGGAGTCTCAGATGGCGGACTTGCAGGCGACCTTGGATGAAGTGCGGGAGCAGGAGAAAGAAGCGCGTCAGCTACTCAAGAAGTCTGATCCGAAAAATAACGCATAATTGACGTTTACGTAAACGTCAATTTGGCTGAACTTCTTCTGGAGACTTGTCCATGCAAACTGGCTCTGTACCGCAATCGACTGATTTTGTGGCTCGTGTTCAGCAGAGCTTTGCCAAACAAGGCGCAATGCAGACTCTGGGAGCCCAGTTGACGCGCGTGGAGCTGGGGGCTGTGGATATCTGCCTGGACTGGGCGCAAGGCCTGACGCAGCAGCACGGTTTTCTGCATGCAGGCATGGTTTCGACGGCGCTGGACTCTGCCTGTGGCTATGCGGGTCTTACCCAGATGCCTGCCGATGCCGCAGTGCTCACCATTGAATTCAAGATCAATCTGCTGGCACCGGCAAAAGGCCAGCGGTTTCGCATGGAAGGTCGCGTCATCAAGCCCGGGCGCACGATTGTGGTGACCGAGGGGCGTGCCTATGCCATCGACAACGGCCAGGAAAAGCTGATTGCCACCATGGGCTGCACACTGATGTGTCTGCGCGACAGAGATGGACTGAACAACTGACGTATTTGCACCGACTCATACATACCTGAAGGAGACAACCATGAGCCTTGCCAACCTGCCCGGACTGAATTTCCAGCTTGGAGAAGATATCGATGCTCTGCGTGATGCAGTGCGTGAGTTTGCCCAGAGCGAGATTGCTCCGCGTGCGGCTGAGATCGATCGCAATGACCAGTTCCCCATGGACCTGTGGCGCAAGTTTGGTGACCTGGGCGTGCTGGGCATCACGGTGTCTGAGCAGTACGGCGGAGCCGATATGGGCTATCTGGCCCATATGGTCGCGATGGAAGAAATCTCGCGTGCTAGCGCTTCCGTAGGTCTGTCCTATGGCGCACACAGCAATCTGTGCGTGAATCAGATCAATCGCAACGGCAATGAAGCCCAGAAGGCCAAGTACCTGCCCAAGCTCATCAGCGGCGAACATGTGGGCGCGCTGGCCATGAGCGAGCCTGGCGCTGGCTCCGACGTCATCAGCATGAAGCTCAAGGCGGAAGACAAGGGTGGTTATTACCTGCTCAACGGCAGCAAGATGTGGATTACCAACGGCCCGGACGCCGACACGCTGGTGGTCTATGCCAAGAGCGAGCCGGAAATGGGCGCGCGTGGCATAACAGCCTTTCTGATCGAGAAGGGCATGAAGGGTTTTTCCATTGCCCAAAAGCTCGACAAGCTGGGAATGCGCGGCAGTCACACGGGAGAACTGGTCTTTCAGAACGTGGAAGTGCCTGCCGAAAACATTCTGGGTGGCCTGAATAACGGTGCCAAGGTGCTGATGAGCGGCCTTGATTACGAGCGCGCCGTGCTGACTGGCGGGCCGCTGGGCATCATGCAGTCAGTGATGGATAACGTCGTTCCCTATATCCACGATCGCAAGCAGTTTGGCCAGAGCATTGGTGAGTTTCAGCTCATCCAAGGCAAGGTGGCTGATATGTACACCGTGCTGCAAGCGGGCCGATCTTTCGCCTATACGGTGGCTAAAAATCTCGATCTGCTGGGAACTGACCATGTTCGCCAGGTTCGTAAAGACTGCGCCAGCGTCATTCTGTGGTGTGCCGAGAAGGCAACCTGGATGGCTGGCGAAGGTGTACAAATCTATGGCGGCAATGGGTATATCAACGAGTATCCGCTCGGCCGCCTGTGGCGAGATGCGAAACTCTACGAGATTGGTGCTGGCACCAGCGAAATTCGTCGCATGTTGATCGGGCGCGAATTGTTTGCTGAAACCTGCTGATGAAGCAGGGGCTGCGCCATCCTTCAACCACCACAAAAAAGGATAGCTTCATGACAACGACCTCCATCGAAGACCTGTTTGTCCATAACCGTGAATGGGCAGACCAGATGGAGCGTGATCGTCCTGGTTTCTTTACCGGACTGATGGCGCAGCAAAAGCCCAAATACATGTGGATCGGCTGTTCGGACAGCCGCGTTCCCGCCAACCAGATCACCGGTCTGGAACCTGGTGAAGTGTTTGTGCACCGTAACGTGGCCAATGTGGTGGTGCCCAGCGATCTGAACTGCCTGTCCACCATCCAGTACTCGGTTGACCACCTGAAGATCGAGCACCTGATGGTGGTCGGTCACTACGGCTGCGGCGGTGTGTATGCCGCGCTGAACAACCTGCGTCTGGGTCTGGTGGATAACTGGACCCGTCACGTGCGCGATGTGCGCGACAAGCACGTCAAACTGCTGGAAGGCATTTCCACCCAGTTCCGCCACGATGCGCTGTGCGAGCTGAACGCCATCGAGCAGGTGGTCAACGTGGCGCAGTCCACCGTGATGCAGGACGCCTGGGCGCGTGGCCAGAAGGTTACGCTGCACGGCTGGTGCTACAGCCTCAAGAACGGCCACATCACCAATCTGGAGATGACTCTGCCCGATGTGGCAGGTCTGGAAGAAACCTACAACCTGGCTGTCGAAAAGGTCGCAACGCGCAAGCGTGACTGATCGCTGCTTGCAGTGCTTTCATGAAGGTTTTAAGCCTCTAGCGCTTATTCCACATGTGAGCACTGCTCACTTATCTGGAGCGACTGGCCCGCCATGTTTCCGCAACGACTGGACGCCCCGCAGGCCTATGCCATTGCACAGGCCTTGATGCATGGCTTCAATCTGCACTACCGCATGTTCAGTGCAGAAGCGGCCCGCGCCAAGCAGCGCTTTGAGGCCATGGACTGGCAGGGCCAGCAGCAAGCCCAGCGCGAACGCATAGAGTTCTACGATTTGCAGGTGCGTGCCTGCATTCAGCGGCTGGAAGATGAGTTTTCCGCCAGCCAGCAAAGCATGGCGGTGTGGCAGCAGGTCAAGCTGCACTACATCGGCTTGATGGTGGACCATCTGCAGCCCGAGCTGGCTGAGACCTTCTTCAACTCGGTCACCACCAAAATTCTGCACCGCACGCACTTCCAGAACGACTTCATCTTTGTGCGGCCCGCTGTCAGCACCGAGTATCTGGAAAACACGCAGGCCGGTGCCATACCCACCTATCGCGCCTATTACCCCGGCACGCTGGCCCAGCTTGAGGACAGTCTGCAGGCCTTGTTTGAGCAATTGCAGCTTGAATGCGCGTTTGAAGACCTGGCGCGTGATGTGCACCTGCTGGCCGAGCGCATTCGCAGCAGGCTGGCAGGCCTGACGCTGCGGCCCAATTTCCAGATACAGGTGCTCTCCAGCCTGTTCTATCGCAACAAGGGCGCCTATCTGGTGGGCAAGCTCATCACCGGCTATACCGAGTTGCCGCTGGCCATTCCCATCCTGCATGGCGCGCAGGGGCAGCTCATTCTGCACGCCGCCCTGTTTGGCGAAGACGATCTGCATGCGCTGTTCAGCTTCGCCCGCGCCTATTTCATGGTGCATATGGAGGTGCCCAGCGCCTATGTGGGCTTTTTGCACAGCCTCATGCCGCGCAAGCCCAAGGCCGAGATCTATAACGCGCTGGGGCTGGCCAAGCAGGGCAAGACGTTGTTTTACCGAGATTTTCTGCACCATCTGCGCCATTCCAGCGACCAGTTGCGCATTGCCCCTGGCATCAAGGGGCTGGTCATGCTGGTGTTTGACCTGCCCAGCTTCCCCTACGTCTTCAAGCTCATCAAGGACCGCATCGCCAGCAGCAAGAACGTCACGCGCTCTCAGGTCAAAGCCAAGTACCAACTGGTCAAACGGCATGACCGTGGCGGGCGCATGGCAGACACCATGGAATACAGCCTGGTGGCCTTTCCCAAAGACCGCTTCAGCGATGAACTACTGGCCGAGTTGCAGGCGCAGGCACCCGAGCAGATCGAGATCAGCGACCGCGATGGAGACGGGCAGGTGGAAGTCATCATCAGTCACCTCTACATCGAGCGGCGACTGGTGCCACTGAACCTGTTTCTGATGGAATGCCTGGCGGACGCCGATACCAAGCCGGAGCGCCGCGCCGCCATGGAGCGGGCCATTCTGGAATATGGCAATGCCATCAAGGATCTGGTGGCCACCAACATCTTTCCGGGGGACATGCTGTGGAAGAACTTTGGCGTCACACGCGGCGGCAAAGTGGTCTTCTATGACTATGACGAAATTGAGTACCTGACAGACTGCAACTTCCGCAACGTGCCCGAGCCGCGCAATGAGGAAGAGGAGATGTCGGGCGAGATCTGGTATTCCGTCTCTCCCGGCGATGTTTTCCCGGAAACCTTTGGCCCATTTCTGCTGGGCCACCCTGCCGTGCGCGACATCTTCATGCGCCATCACGCCGACCTGCTGGAGGCCGACTTCTGGCGCGGCCATCAGGGCCGCATTCGTGATGGCCAGATCATCGACGTCTTCCCCTACGAGCGCAGCCGCTTTCTGCATGCGGGCGACGAGGGGCTGCAGACACAGACTTGCAACGCTTTTACTCATAGCCCGGCCTGAGCCGGCATTTATTCCTTCAGGAGACACACCATGCATCAAGATCCCGTCGTCATCGTCAGCGCAGCCCGCACGCCCATGGGCGCATTCCAAGGCGATTTTTCCGACCTCGCAGCCCATGACCTGGGCGGCGCAGCCATTCAGGCTGCCGTAGAGCGTGCAGGCATCAAGCCCGAGTTGGTGGAGGAAGTACTGTTTGGCAACTGCCTGATGGCGGGCCAGGGCCAGGCGCCTGCGCGTCAGGCGGGCTTCAAGGGCGGGCTGCCGCAATCCACGGGCGCAGTCACCCTGTCAAAAATGTGCGGCGCTGGCATGGAGGCCACCATCCTGGCCCACGACCAGCTGATTGCCGGCAGCCGCGAGGTGATGATTGCGGGCGGCATGGAAAGCATGACCAATGCGCCTTATCTGCTGAAGAAGGGGCGCGGCGGCTACCGCATGGGTCACGACAAGATTTTTGACCACATGATGCTCGACGGTTTGGAAGACGCCTACGAACCAGGCCGCTCCATGGGCACCTTTGGTGAAGACTGCGCAGCCAAGTACCAGTTCACCCGCGAGGCGCAGGACGCCTTTGCCATTGCCAGCGTGCAGCGCGCGCAGGAAGCCGCCAAGAGCGGTGCGTTCGACGCTGAAATCACCCCCGTCACCGTCAAGACCCGGAAGGGCGATGTGACCGTGAGCGTGGACGAAGGCCCGGCCAAGGCCAAGCTGGACAAGATCACCAGCCTCAAGCCCGCGTTCAAGAAGGATGGCACCATCACCGCCGCTTCCAGCTCCAGCATCAACGACGGCGCCGCCGCCATGGTGCTGATGCGTGAATCCACCGCCAAGCAACTGGGCTGCAAGCCGCTGGCGCGCATCGTCTCGCACGCCACTTTTGCGCAAGCGCCCGAGTGGTTCACGACGGCCCCCGTCGGCGCCACTGAAAAGGCACTGAAGAAGGCGGGCTGGAAGGTGGAGGACGTGGACCTGTGGGAAATCAACGAAGCCTTTGCCGTGGTGCCCATGGCGCTGATGGCGGACCTGAAAGTGCCGCACGATAAGGTCAATGTGAACGGCGGCGCCTGTGCACTGGGCCACCCCATTGGTGCCAGCGGCGCCCGCATTCTGGTGACGCTGCTGCACGCGCTCAAAACCCGTGGCAAGAAGAAAGGCCTGGCGACGCTGTGCATCGGCGGCGGCGAGGCAACAGCCATGGCGGTGGAGCTGATCTGAACGTTTGCGCAATGTGGGCCAGACCGGTGAGAGTTGCCAAAAGCTGTCACCGGCTTGCGATACATTGAAGTCATGTTCAACGGCTGGCCTGGCCCGCAGGCGGCCATCTAGCGAGAGCCCTTCATGAGCGCAGACATTGACCAAGACGACGGCCAGACCGTGGTTCCCCTGAGTGACCCGCAGGCCGAGACATTCTGGCGGGAGTTTTCCCGGCAACTGCCCCAGCTGCAAACTCTGGATGGGCAAGGCTTTGTAATGGAAGCCAACGAGCTGCTGCACAACTATGCGCCGGGCCTGTCGATAGAGCTGGAAGGCGTGGCGAAGGAAGCTGGCTCCAAGCTGGTGATCTCGGCCCATGGCAACACGGCAGAGTTCGAAAACGCTCAGGTGCTGGTGCGCAACGCCCCCCAACTGCAGAACTTCACCGTGCAGGCCTACCGCAGTCGCACGCTGGGTGCGGACTTTGGCATGCGCATGGAAGACTTTGAGCTGACCAGCTCCGACGTGCTGGTGGGCTATTACGACGCAGGCGGCATCACCGGGCTGGAGCTGGCCTTTGCCAAGCCCATCCCTTCGGACATGATGGGCCATGCCCAGCATATGTCCTTCATCATGCTCGACCATGTGCTGGGCGAGTGGGACTTCTCGGTGCGCGTGGGGCCGGTGGAGTTTGTCGAAGAAATCACAAACGGCCTGAACGGGCCAGTGAAGCTCTCAGAGTTCCCGGCGGTTTTTGATGCGTTTGTGCGCCAGACGCTGGGCCGCACCTACGAATATCCGCAGGAGCAGGACAGCCGCTGGCTGTCGCTGGAAGTGCGTGCCCGCGATACCGATGAGGACGCACCGCCCGATATTCTGAGTTTTCATGACTCGGCCAACGCCGTGGCTACGCGGGCCGATCTGTCCTACTTTCTGGAATGGCGTCTTTCCTTCGACAGCCAGGAACAGCTGGATCAGGTGCGTGATGTGCAGGACGCGCTGGATACCGAGCTGGCGCACCACCAGCGCGGCATTCTGGTCTTCACCCGTGTGGAGAACATGAGCAGCCGCGTGGCCGCTTTCTATGTAGACGACCCGGCGCACGCCCAGCAACTGGCACAGCAGCTTGCTGCCAAGCATGCCAAGGGCATCAAGGCCGAGCTGAACCTGAGCTTTGACCCCGCCTGGAATGAATATCTGTCGCTGTACGGCGCGATTCACCGCAGAGGCGAAGACGCATGATCCAGTCGCATGAACAGTTGCGCCAGCTTTATTCAGAGCCTGCAGAGCGTGCCTTGCTCAAGCAGCAACTGGAGCTGGATCGCTACTGCCTGCGTTTCATCGCCTTGTCGCCGTTTGTGGTCATGGCCACAGGCGGCGCCAACGGCAGCCTGCTCGATGCCTCGCCGCGAGGCGGCAAGCCCGGTTTCGTCAAGGCGCCCGATGCCCAGACGCTGCTGATTCCCGATGCCGGCGGCAACAACCGGCTGGACAGCCTGAGCAATCTGATTGACGACCCGCGTCTGGGCCTGCTGTTTTTTGTGCCCGGCTTTGATGAAACCCTGCGCGTCAACGGCACGGCCCAGCTGCGTGATGAGGCGCATTACACAGCGCTGTTTGCCAGCGACCATTTCCGCCCCAGGCTGGTCATTGAGGTGAACGTGCAGGAAGCCTATCTGCACTGCGCCAAGGCCTTGATGCGCTCACGCCTGTGGAGTGCCGAGGCCCAGGTGCCGCGCAAGGTCATGCCCACGCTCAACCAGATGATCCAGTCGCAGCTGGGCATGACGGGCGAGCCAGAGTCGCAGGAGCTGATGATGGCCCGCTATGGCGCGGTGATTGCGGCTGAGCAAGGCAAACAAAATTAATAGCTGCCAGCGCTGATGTTGAAAGGGGTTTGCATGAAAAACAACTTGAAATTCAATACCAACAGGCGCTGCCAGCTATGTCTTTGATACTGATTCTGGGGGCCTCTCGCGGGCTGGGCAAGGCTTTGACGCAGGCCTATCTGGAGCAGGGCCATCGCGTCATTGCCACGGTGCGCAAGGCGCAGGACATGGCCGAGCTGCAGTCCATGGGGGCCGAGGTTCTGCAGATTGATCTGGCCAGCCCCGCCAGCGTCAGCGGCCTGGCCTGGCAGCTGGATGGCGAGGCCATTGATCTGGCGCTTTACGTTGCAGGCATCTGGGATGGTCATGCCGCAGGCGTGCCGCCCACACAGCCGCAGTTCGATGCGGTCATGCACAGCAATGTGCTGGGCTTTATGCAGGCGCTGCCGCAGATTGCGCCCATGGTGCAGGAGGCGGGTGGCGTCATCGCTGCTTTTTCCAGCGAAATGTCGCTGCCGGCGCAGGCCGATGAAAACGCCTGGCTTTACCGCGTCAGCAAGGCCGCGCTCAATATGGCCGTGGCATCAGCCTGCCAGCACTGGCCGGGCCTGACGCTGCTGGCGCTGGACCCCGGCTGGGTGCAGACCGAAATGGGCGGGGCATCCGCCCCCATCACCGTAGAGAAAAGCGTGCAGGGCCTGATGCAGGCGCTGGAGCAAGTGCGCCCCGAAGACCGCGGCAGCCTGCTGCGCTATGACGGCACAAGCACCAGACTTTTAGATGCCTAGCCCAGGCTGAATATGGGCATACAGCTATAACTATTGGAGACACACATGCTGCTGAACCAGGACCAGGAAATGATCCGCGACGCCGTGCGCGACTTTGTGCGCGAGCAGATTACCCCCCACGCTGCGCGCTGGGACAAGGACCATCACTTTCCCAAGGATGTGCACCAGGGCCTGGCCGCGCTGGGCGCCTATGGTATCTGCGTGCCTGAGGAGCTGGGCGGCGCGGGTATGAACTATCTGAGCCTGGCGCTGGTGCTGGAAGAAATTGCCGCAGGCGACGGCGGCACCAGCACCGTCATCAGCGTGACCAACTGCCCGGTCAACGCCATCCTGATGAAATACGGTAACGCCCAGCAGCAGGAGCAATGGCTGCGCCCACTGGCCCAAGGCCAGATGCTGGGCGCCTTCTGCCTGACCGAGCCGCATGTGGGCAGTGATGCATCGGCACTGCGCACCACGGCCATCAGGGATGGTGGCGATTACGTGATCAACGGCGTCAAGCAGTTCATCACCAGCGGCAAAAATGGCGACGTGGCCATTGTCATTGCCGTGACCGACAAGGCGGCGGGCAAGAAAGGCATGAGCGCCTTTATCGTGCCCACCAGCAACCCCGGCTATCAGGTGGCGCGGCTGGAAGACAAGCTAGGCCAGCATTCCAGCGATACAGCGCAGATCAATTTTGAAAACTGCCGCATTCCCGCCGCCAACCTGATTGGTGCGGAGGGCGAGGGTTACAAGATTGCACTGAGCGCGCTGGAAGGCGGGCGCATCGGTATTGCCGCGCAAAGCGTGGGCATGGCGCGTGCGGCATTTGAATGCGCGCTGCAATACAGCAAAGAGCGCGAAAGCTTTGGTCAGCCCATCTTCAATCATCAGGCTGTTGGCTTCAGGCTTGCGGAATGCGCTACGCAAATTGAAGCGGCCCGCCAACTGATCTGGCACGCCGCCAGCCTGCGCGATGCAGGTCTGCCGTGCCTGAAGGAAGCCGCCATGGCCAAGCTGTTTGCCAGCGAAATGGCCGAGCGCGTGTGCAGCATGGCCATCCAGACCCTGGGCGGCTACGGCGTGGTCAACGATTTCCCGGTGGAGCGCATCTACCGCGATGTGCGCGTGTGCCAGATCTACGAAGGCACCAGCGATGTGCAGAAAATCCTGATCCAGCGCGCGCTGGCCTGAGCGCTGCATCTGTAAGCAATGAGTACCACTGACACCCGGCGACCGCTGGACGGCCAGGCTGTCGGCCTGATGCTGCTGCTGTGCCTGATCTGGAGCCTGCAGCAGATTCTGCTGAAGGCGACGGCGCAGGACTTCTCGCCCACGCTGCAACTGGCGCTGCGCTCTGGCATTGCTGCGGTGCTGGTGTGGCTTTATATGCGCTTCAAGGGTGAGCGGCTGACGCTTGCCAGCGGTATCTGGCAGCCCGGCTTGCTGGTGGGGGTGCTGTTTGCGCTGGAGTTCGTCATGGTCGGGCAGGCCGTGCGCTACACCACGGCCGGGCATGTGGTGGTGTTTCTCTACTCGGCTCCGGTGTTTGCGGCGCTGGGCTTGCACCTGAAACTGCCTGAGGAGCGGCTGGCACCGCTGCAGTGGTTTGGTATTGCGCTGGCTTTTGGCGGGATAGCCGTGGCTTTCTTGGGGCAGGCGGCGCAGAGTCAGGGCCAGACCTCTGTGCTGGGTGATGCACTGGCGCTGGGCGGTGCGCTGGCCTGGGGGCTGACCACGGTGGCGATTCGCACCACGGCGCTATCCAGCCTGCCTGCCACGCAGACCTTGCTGTACCAGCTGGCAGTGGGCTTTGTGCTGCTGGGCATTGCGTCGGTGTGGATGGGGCAGACTACCTTTCATTCCAGCTGGCCGGTGTGGGCTTCTCTGGCTTTCAATGCAGTGGCGGTGTGCTTTTTCAGCTTTCTGGTCTGGTTCAGCCTGCTGCGCACCTATCTGGCATCACGTCTGGGTGTGTTTTCATTTCTGACACCTATTTTGGGCGTGGTGCTGGGAGCCTGGCTGCTGGATGAGCCCGTAGAACCCAACTTTGCGCTGGGGGCGCTGCTGGTGCTGGCAGGCATCGTGCTGGTCAGTGGCTACCGCTGGCTGGTGCGTTATCTGCCTGCTCGCAAAAGCTGACGGCTGTCAACTCTGCGCCGCTGACTGTGGCGGCATAGGGGCTTGCCGGTTGATGTTGTCACCGGCTCTGCCTAGGATGTTTTCAATCAGGGGCTTGCGCGCCCCGTTTCTATCCAACTGTCGCAGGGAGTCCGCACATGCCTTTTGCCCCAGTCAATGGCCAGAACATCTATTACGAAGACACGGGTGGACGCGGCCCGGTGATTGTGTTCTCGCATGGGCTGCTGATGGACCGCAGCATGTTCGATCCGCAGATTGAAGCCCTGCAGGGGCAGTTTCGCTGCATCAGCTGGGATGAGCGTGGTCATGGCCAGACGGCTGACCCTGAACACTGCGCGCCTTTTAGCTATTACGACAGTGCGGACGATCTGGCAGCGCTGCTCAAATTTCTGGGTGTGGACAAGGCTGTGCTGGTGGGCATGTCGCAAGGCGGCTATCTGTCGCTGCGCTGCGCGCTGATTCACCCTGATGTGGTGGCCGCACTGGTGCTGATAGACACCCAGGCCATGATGGAAGACCCCGAACTGCTGCCCCACCACGAGGCGCTGCTTAAAGCCTGGATGGAGCATGGCCTGTCTGACGACATGGCGGCCACGGTGGAGCACATCGTGCTGGGCGAGGGCTGGAGCGGTGCAGCCCAGTGGCGTGCCAAGTGGAAGCAGGCATCACCCATCAACCTGGGGCAGAGCTTTGCCACGCTAGCGCTGCGCGACGACATCAGCCCGCGTCTGGCCGAGATCAAGGTACCCACGCTGGTCCTTCATGGCGACAAGGACGCAGCCATTGCCCCCGAGCGTGCCCGCGCCATGTTCAAGGCCTTGCCCAATGCGCGCTGGGTGGATGTGGCGGGTGCGGGGCATGCATCGAATCTGACGCACCCAGAGCCGGTCAATGCCGCCATTCAGGCATTTTTGAACGAGCAGCACTGATACGGCATCAGGCCTCACCTATTTCAGAAGCGCTGCGCTTGCGCAGCACCACGGTAATCTGGCCATTGGTTTCGATGGTGGCGCGTTCCACCTCATGGGCATTGAGGCAGCCATTGGCGCGCAAGGCGGCGGCCAGGTCATCGGCGGTGATCTGCTCCTGCTTGAGTAACTCTTGCTGCACGGCGCCTGAATGAATCAGCACTTTGGGTTTGCCGTCGATGATGTGGCGCAAAGACGGGTAGCGATAGCTCAGGTGCGAGAGCAGTGCATGGCAGGCAATCAGAGTGCTGGCGCTGACCAGACCGCCAATCAGCGAGTTGTCACCGGCGTTCATCGAGTTTTGCACCGCGTTGGAAAGAATCAGCAGCAGCACCAGATCGAACGGAGCGTATTGCCCCGTCTGGCGCCTGCCGGTGATGCGCAGAAACACCAGCAAAAACAGATAGACGGCCACGCCGCGAATCACAAATTCCCACCATGGGACGGCCATTGCAAACATCGATAGCTCCTTGCTGCGAGGATTTGACTGTGCCGTGCAAGCCGCCTCGTCGCAAGCGATGAGTGCTGCAGCAGTACAGCTGTTGCATGAAAAGTGTTCCAAAGTGGCGCATTCTGGGCCGTGCGCATGCGCCAGGGGGCGTCGCCGCTCTGCCGCAGTGCCCTCTTCATGCTGGCATTTTTCTTGCGGCTGTTGGCAGAGACTGAATCTCCGGGAGATTGCGTTTTGCTGCGTCGTGAACTACTGCTGGGCTCCGTGCTGGGAGCCACCCTCCATGCCAGGGCAGATGATGACAAGACCGGCGGGGACCCTCTGGGTTCCATGCAATGGCCATCGCTGCGTGAGCAATTCATTGCGGGGCAGCCCATGCGCTTTTCGCAGGCGGTCGTGCTGCGCACACCACCATTTGCCGATGATGCGATGAACGTGCCGCTGCAGCTGGATGCGCGTGCGCTGTCAGCCGTGGGTGGTGGGGTGGAAAAGATTGTGGTGGCAGTCGATCGCAACCCCATTCGTGAAGTACTGACCTTCGAGCCTTTGCAGGCGCTGCCCATGCTGTCTTTTCGTATCCGGCTGGAGCAGGCATCGCCCATCCGTGCCATGGTCAGAACACGGGACGGGCAGTGGCATGTAGGCGGTGCCTGGGTACAGGCCGCAGGCGGTGGCTGCACCGTGCCCGGTGCCTCGCGTGCAGACGGCTCCTGGAAAACGACGTTGAACCAGGTGCAGGCCCGCATTTTCGGCAATGTCGTGGAAGGAAGCCGGCGCTTGCGCGTGCGCATCATGCACCCCATGGATACGGGGCTGGTGGCCGGGATTCCTGCGTTCTACATTGACCAGCTGGAGCTGCTGGATGCCGCAGACCAGGCATGGTGGCGTCTGCACATGCGCGAGCCGGTGTCGGAAAACCCCATGCTTACCTTTGAGCTGCCTGCTCAGGGCCCGCAACAATTCAGGCTCAAAGGCCAGGACAACAACGGCAACCGTATTGATGCACAGGTGCGGGCATGAGGTCGCGGCTTGCACTCTTCAGTGTCTCTTTCAGTGCGGCGCTGGCCATGGTCTTTGCGCAGACCCTGCATGCAGAGAGCTTGCCCGCGCCGCCCCGGCCCGATATGGCCACTCTGGACTACGGCCTGCAGGCACGGAAGATTTCCAATCAGACCTGGGTCATCGAAGGTGCGGTGGCCGACTTTGCCAGAAGCAATGGCTGCAACATCATCAACACGGCGTTCATGGGCACTGCTGATGGGGTGGTCGTCATCAACACCGGCCCCTCGCGACGGTATGGAGAGCAGCAGCGCCGCCTGATTGAGAAAGTGACCGGGCAGCAGGTGCATCAGGTGCTGAATCTCAACTTGCATCCCGACTACTTTCTGGGCAATCAGGCCTGGCAAGACAAGCCCATTCAGGCGCTGGCAGGCAGCATTGCTGGCATGCAGGCAGAAGGTGCTGCGTATGAGGACAATCTCTATCGCATCTGCGGCGACTGGATGAAGGGAACCCAGGCCCATGCCGCGCAAAAAACGATTGAACCGCAGACCTTGAAAGTCGGCAATCGCACGCTGGAGCTACGCCGCTTGCAGGGGCACACAGCCGATGATTTGCTGGTTATCGACAGGCAGGCCGGAGTGCTTTTTGCGGGAGGTCTGATCTTTGCCGACCGCGTTCCCACCACACCGCATGCCGATATCAAAAAATGGCTGGAAAGTCTGGACACACTGGAGCAGTGGCACAAGCAGGGGCAGTTTTCACTGGTGGTGCCAAGCCACGGGCCGGTGCACCAGGGCTCGCGCGGAATTGCGCAGACCCGGGACTGGCTGTTGTGGCTGGATGCGTTGATGCGAACGCACGCCGAGCGCGGCGCTGATCTGGCAGAGCTGCTGCAAACCCGTGTGCCAGAGCGCTTTGCAGCATGGGCGGCGCAGCCCGCGGAGTTTCATCGCAGTCTGGTGCAGTGGTTCCCAAGGTATGAGCAGCAGGCTCTGGGGCCGGTGCTTGAAACAGAACCAGGGGCGAAACCTTGAGAGGGCTCGGCCAGCGACTGTGCTGCATTTCTGAACAGCGCATGGTGCAGTTTCTGTGTCAGTTCGGTACTGATTGAGAACATCACTCTGCGCATTTTCGGCATCAAGACAAAAGATGAAAGGCACTGACGCAGATCAAAAGCTGGCATGGATGTTGCCACTCTTTCTGCGTATCTGTGTAGAGCCGTTATCGGCCCCATTTCATTTCGGATTGGATTGACTTATGCGCACTCAAGTTCTTCTGGGTCTTCTCTGGATTGGCGCTTGCAGCCAGGCATCCGCGGCAGATTCGGCTGCTGTTGCAGATCTGGCCAAAGCCAGCGGCTGCTTTAGCTGCCACTCTGCCAAGGAAAAAATTGTGGGCCCTGCTTTCAGCTCGATTGCCGAGAAATATGCAGGTGAAAAGGATGCCGTCTCGACGCTGACGCAGTCCATCCAGCGGGGCTCTCAGGGCAAGTGGGGGCGGATTGCCATGCCGGCCCACGCGAGCCTGAGCAACGATGAGCTCAAGTCTCTGGCCACCTGGGTGATGTCCAACAAGCCCTGAGGCCATAAAACAGCGCTGAGCGACATGCCGCACCAGAATCATCCTCTCACCTTGCTGGGTGCAGCCCGGATGATTCTGATGCCCGACGAGAGCCCGCAGGCGTTGCGACTCAAGGTAGTTGCTGCCAGCAGGCTGGGCTATCACGCTCAGGCGCGTGAAATCCTGTCCCGGCTGGCGCTGGCAGACGAGGAAGAATCACCAGTGGGCGGTGCGGCGAGTTGTCGATGAATGGCTGAGCGCTGCGTGATGGGATGAGTCAGCGATCCCAGATATCGGTGCTGATGGCCTGGTACCAGGCGCTGCCGTAGCGAGCCTCGGCAGTGCGAACGCTGGCATCGGCATGGAGTGCGCTGATTCCGACCGATCCCGGCATATCCACCAGCCTGCCTTGCTGGGCGCGATAAATGCCTGCGACAGAGATGCCGTAATCCTGCCCGACCAGGCTGTAGCAGGTATTGGCATAGACGGCCGTGGGGGGCGCTTGATCGCTGAGCGCTGCAGCAATGGCTGCGGCCACCATCTTTCCCTGGTTGTTGGCTGCAAACCCGGATTTGGGCATGGGCCCGGCAAAGCTGGCATCGCCCAGCACATAGACATTGGGCACCTGTGCCGATTCAAAACTCTCACCGCGCACAGGGGCCCAGCCGCTGAAGTCAGTCACGCCAGCGCGCTCCGCAATCAGTCCGGCTTTTTGCGGGGGAATCACATTCAGCACATCGGCCTTGTGCCGCTGGCCGAACATTGTCTCCACTTCCAGTGCCGCCGCATCGACGCGTGTAACCTGTCCATCACGCGAGAGGCTGATCCACTCAATCATCTCGCCGTACAGCGCTTTCCAGCCTTCCAGGAAAAGAGCTTTCTTGGAGAAGTTTTCCTTGGCATCAAGCAGCAAAATTTTGCTGCGTGGTTTGTGCTGTTTGAAGTAATGCGCCACCATGGAGGCTCGCTCGTAGGGCCCTGGCGGGCAGCGAAACGGGTTGTCTGGAATCGCCATCACAAACAGGCCGCCATCCTTCATTGCTTCCATTTGCTGGCGCAGCAACTGGGTCTGCGCGCCGGCTTTCCAGGCGTGAGGTGCCAGCTTGGCCGCAGCCTTGTCATAGCCTTCCAGCGCGTTCCACCGCATGTCCACGCCGGGGGAAAGCACCAGTTTTTCCCAGTTCAGTCGCTGGCCGTTGTCCAGTGTGATGTTGCGCTGAGTGGTGTTCACATCCAGCGCGGTGGCATGAATGACTTCGATCCCGATGGCGCGCAGGCCGTCAAAGCCATGGCCCAGGCTTTCCCAGCTGCGCAGCCCTGCCAGGTACAGATTGGAGAAAGGGCAGGTGTAGAAGCGCTGTGCAGGCTCAACCAGTGTGATGCGCAGCTGCGGAAGATGCTGGCGCAGGTGGCGGGCGACTGTGCCACCGCCAAAGCCACCGCCCACCACGACAACATGGGCAGACGCCATTTGTGATCTTGCAATGGCAGGCATGGCCAGGCTGGCTGTGCCTGAGAGCGCGTGCGTCAGGAGATGGCGCCTGCTCAAACTCATGGCGCGGCCTTTTGTGCTTGCGAGAACCACTGCGCCAGTGCCGCTATTTCTGCAGTTTCGTAGCCGCTCATGATCCAGTGCATGACAGTGGCGTCTGGGGCTTTGCCATTCTTGAAATCCAGCATGCGCTGCTGCAGCCGTTGAGCACTCTGGCCGCGCAGCTCGGGCATGCCCGCAGGTGTGTACCCGGGCTCGCCATGGCAGCTGAAGCAGGTTCCAGTCAGGACTTTCAAGTCTGCTGTATTGGGCACTGTGGTGGTCTGTGCCTGCAGGCTCAAAGGCAAAGCTATCAAAAATGATAGCTGTATGCCCTTGAAGGCATTGCGCAGGGGCGCACTCATGGCATGGAGCGCGACTCGGCGTCGTTGCGAAAGACGATGGGAATGTGGCGCCGCTCTGGCGCGCTGCGCACCAGTTGCACCACCTTGTCATGGTGTGCAGATTTGCTGCAGACAGGGTCTGTGGCTGCGGCATCGCCCGTCAGCAGAAAAGCCTGGCAGCGGCAGCCGCCAAAGTCTTTGTGGCGTTCATCGCAGCTGCGGCAGGGCGCTTGCATCCACTCATCACCGCGATAGGTGTTGAAGGCCTGGCTGCGATGCCAGATATTGGCCAGCGGCTGCTGGCGCACATCGGGCAGGGCCAGGCCCGGCAGGTCGCGGGCGTTGTGACAGGGCATGGCCAGGCCATCGGGGGCCACGCTGAGAAAGACCGAACCCCAGCCATTCATGCAGGCCTTGGGGCGTTCTTCAAAATAATCGGGAACAACGAAAAGCAGGCGGCAGCGCTTACCTATCTGTGCGCGGTAGCGGTTGACGACGGCTTCTGCTTCCACGAGTTGCTCGCGCGTGGGCATCAGGTGATCACGGTTCAGCCAGGCCCAGCCGTAGTACTGGGTGTTGGCCAGCTCCAGGTACTCTGCCTCCAGTTCCAGCGCCATCTCGATGATCTTGCCCACATGGGGCAGGTTGTGGCGGTGCAAAACGCAGTTCATCACCATGGGCCAGTCGTGCTGCTTGATGGTGCGAGCGACTTTCTTCTTCAGATCGAAGGTGCGGGTATGGCTCAGAAAGTCGTTGAGTTCACGGGTGCTGTCCTGAAACGAGAGCTGAACATGATCCAGCCCTGCCTGCTTCAAACGCGTGGCTCTGGCATCTGTCAGGCCAACGCCAGAGGTGATGAGGTTGGTGTAGAAGCCCAGGCTGCGCGCTTCCTGCACCAGTTCTTCCAGATCATCGCGCAGCAGAGGCTCGCCGCCGGAAAAGCCAATCTGCGCCGCACCCATGGCACGGGCCTGGCGCATCACATCAACCCATTCAGCAGTGCCCAGCTCACTGCCCGTGTGTGCATAGCGTGTGGGGTTGTAGCAAAAAATGCAGTGCAGCGGGCAGCGATATGTCAGCTCGGCCAGCAGCCACAGCGGTGGCTTGATGTCATTCGATCCAGCCACGGTGCGTGCCCTCATCAATCAGTGCCTGCACCTGAGCGGCGATGCCCTGAATATTGAACAGTTTTTCGAGTTCCTGAACGATGGCGGCAATGGTGTGGCTGCCGTCGCAGCGGCGCAGAATTTCAGCGGCGCTGGCATTGAGTTGCACCATACCTTCTGGGTAAAGCAAGACCCAGCTTTCCTGCGCAGGTTCGTATTGCAGACGCAGGCGCCGGGAGAGCGTGGGGTGCTCGGAGAAGTGGGTCTGTTCTAGGTCCATGGCTGCGTTCATTGGCAGGCTTTCTCAATGGCGTCGAGCATGCTCCACAGAATGTCGAGCTTGAATTGCAGAATCTCCAGCGCTCGCTGCTGGGACTCGCGCGTGGTGAAGTGCTCCAGCGTGACACGCAGGCCATGCTCCACATCGCGCGAGGCCAGCGGAATGCGAGAGCGGAAATAGGCCAGCCCCTCGGCATCAATCCAGGGGTAGTGCCCGGGCCAGCTGGCCAGCCGGTCCTTGTGAATCTGGGGGGCAAACATTTCTGTCAGCGATGAGCAGACTGCTTCTTGCCACGGGGCTTTGGTGGCAAAGTTCACATAGGCATCGCAGGCGAAACGCACGGCAGGCGCAACCTGGCGCAGTGACCAGAGTTCCTCTCGGTCAATGCCCACGGCTTCACCCAAGCGTGTCCAGGCTTCGATACCGCCTGCGGACGGGCCTTCGTAGTCGCCATGACCGTCGTGATCGAGGATGCGCTCCACCCATAGCCTGCGCTGAGCGCGGTCAGGCATGTTGGCCAGAATAGCGGCGTCTTTGCGCGGAATGCAGATCTGGTAGTAAAAGCGGTTGACCACCCAGCAGCGCAGCTCCTGCGGTGTGCAGCCGCCAGCGTTCATGCGCACATTGAAGGGGTGATGGATATGGTAGGCCTGCCCTTTGTCGCGCAGGCGGGCTTCAAATTCACTGGACGACCAGGCCTGATGAACCTGTGCGGAAGATGGTGTGGCGGCCATGTCCATGGGTTTTTCCTCAAAAGACGATTTCCATGCCATCGCATGCGACTTCTATGCCAAGTTTCTGCAGCAGCGCGCGCTCTGCTGAGTCTTCGTTGAGGATGGGGTTGGTGTTGTTGATGTGTATCAGCAGCTTGCGCGTGCGCTGGGGCAGCCGCTGCAGGTGTTCGATCATTCCGCCAGCGCCACTTTGCGGGAGATGCCCAGTGTCGAAAGCGCTTTTGTGGGACAAGCCTAGCTGCTGCATTTCGTCGGCAGTCCAGAAAGTACCATCGACCAGCACGATGTCGCACTCAGCCATGAGTGCGTGGAGCTGGGGCGTGACTTCCGCAAGGCCCGGGGCGTAGAAAAGTCTGGGTGTACCAGGGCCTGCATGGGCGATAAGACCGATGTTGTCGCCAGGGCGCGGGCACTCTCTGAATGGCGAGTAGGGCGGTGGCTTGGAAGAAAGACTGACCACCGTCAGCTCAAGGCCATCGACGCCGGGAACCTGAATATCGGCAGCATTGCATGACAGCGGGTGCAACTGCACGCCGCAGTAGTGCGAGAGTATGCGGGTGATGGGGAAGCCTTCGCTGACATCGGCAATGACTTCTGGCGTGGCCAGCAGCGGCAGCGCTGCCTTGCTTTCGCGCAGCATCAGCAGGCCGGTGACATGGTCAATCTGGGCGTCCATCAGCAGAACTGCGGCGATGCCGCTGTCACGAATGGCGCGGGCGGGCTGCAAGAGCGGGGTCTGGCGTATCTGCGTCAGTATGTCGGGGGAGGCATTGACCAGCAGCCAGTCGATTCCGTTTGCACTGAGCGCGATGGAAGACTGTGTTCTGGCCTGGGCGCGCACTGTTCCGCGTCGCAGCCCATCGCAGTTGGGGCAGTTGCAATTCCACTGAGGAAAGCCGCCGCCTGCAGCAGAACCAAGAACACGCAGATACATAGAAAGGCCTGAGGATGGCAATCAAGGCCCGCCCCGGAAGGCAAGGCCTTGACTGCGTTACGTTAGGAAGTGGATGGGTTTAGCGGTTGGCGATGTACATGGTGATTTCAAAGCCGAAACGCAGGTCCGTGAAAGAAGGTGCTGTCCATTGCATGGTTGTCTCCTGAAAGTTGGTTGGCATGAAACATGTGTGTCAGCCGTGGTTTGAAACTCCATCGACTGCAATGAAGAAAAGCAATATCAATGCCATTTGCTCCGACCTTGAGACCTGGCCCAAGCCTCAGTGTTTGCAGCGCCCGGCCATGCATCGCATTGGCTGGCGTGATGCGGGCTGCAGGCAGGGGGAGCCATGGTTGCTGGTACATGGCGGGCCGGGTGGCGCCTGCCAGCCATCCATGCTGGCAGCGTTTGATTTGCAGCGACAGCGCGTGATTGCGCTGGACCAGCGCGGCAGTGGTGCATCCAGACCGAAAGGTGGAATACGGGGAAGCCATGTCATGGCGCTGGTTCAGGACATGGAGGCGCTGCGCAGGCATCTGGGGCTGGAGCGCTGGTCTTTGCTGGCGGGCTCCTGGGGAACGGTGCTGGCGCTGCTCTATGCACATCACTATCCGCAGCATGTGCAGCGTCTGGTACTCAGAGGTTCTTTCGGTGCATCGAGCAAGGAGATTGGCGCTTTGCTGCGGCCCGCATCAGCGCTGGGGAAGGCGTTGCCTGCATTGCGCAAGATCAACTGGCCGGTGCAATCTGCGCAAGCTGTGCCACAGGCACTGGCGAAATTGGGACAGGTGTTCCAAAGCGCAACACCGAATGCCAGATCGCTGGGAATCGTGCGGGGCTGGAATTTGCTGGAGCTGAGAGATGCCCTCAGAGGCATACAGCGCAGCCTGATTCACGCGGATGGGAAGCTTGCCATGGCCATGAGGCGTGAGAGAGCGCAACTTAAGCGGCAGCAGCGGCGAGCAGCCTCTGTATTGAAGGCACCAGGGGCGACGGTGCGTGATGCTCAGCTATGGCAAAAGTACAGATTGCAGGCCCACTATCTGGGGCAGCGCAGACATTTGCAAAGAGTGAAGCTGGATGCCGCCGTGAAAGCCATTGCGCAGCAGCGCATTGCGGTGGACTGGGTGCATGGGCGCTTTGACGCGATCTGCCCGCCGGACAACAGCAAGCGCTGGTTTGAAATGGGAATGTCCGCAGGTGGGCTGATGCGATTGCATCAGCCGCATTGCGGACATCTTGGAAGTGAGGCAGAGATGCTGTTGAGCCTGCGCTATTGCGTGCATCTGCTGCTGAAAAACCAATGAAGAAGTGATGCCAGACGCTGTTTACTTCGGTGCAGTTTCGACAAAGCTGCGCATGGCCCACACCACTTCAGGCGCAATGATTCCTTCCCATGGTGGCATGTGGATGATGCCGAATTTCTGTTTGCCATAACGCACGGATTTGACAAAGAATGCATCGGCATCGGACATGCACCGTTGTTGCAATTCGGGCTCGCGAACGCGCTTGCAGGCCAGGCCGATACGGCGCAGATCAGGCGCGGGTGAGCGTGATGCGTTGGCATCGGCGCCGTGGCATTTTGCGCAGCTTTGGTTGAAGGCACTTTTGCCAATGGCGATGGCATCGGGGTTGCCGCGAACGGGGTTGATCTCTGCCCATTGACGGGCTTGCTCTGGCAGGCCTGATGCATCCACCTGCGGCGCAATGGCTTCAATTGCGACAGCGGCGCCCGCTGTGCTCAGCAAGGCCAGCGCTAGGCTGGCGTGACGGATGCCGCGTGACAGTTTTTGGAGAAGGAAAGAGCATGCTTGCATATCACTTCCAGCTTTCTTTGCAGCCTTTGCAATCGTCCAGATTGGATTCGGTAAACACGGTGTAGAGCGTGTAGTTGCCATCAAAGCTGGCGCTTTTCATGTTGGTTGCGACAAACTTGGTTTCCTGAAAATTGCTGGCCACAAACCGTGCGCCGACAAACCACGCGTGGTTGAAGCGGGCCATCTCCAGATTGGCGCCAATGAACTCCGCCCCGGAGAAGTCCGAACGCATGAGGCGGGCTGAATCCAGATCCGTGCCAATGAACTTGGCATTCTTGAAATCGGTATTGGCCGCGGTGGCTTTGGTCAGGCGTGCGCCTGTCAGATTCGCGCCTGTCAGATTGGCCACTGCCAGATTGGCTCCGCGCAGGTCGGCGCGGCTGAGATCGGCGCCGCGAAAGTCTGCGCCCACCAGGTTTCTGCCCACCAGATTGGCGTGCCGCAGATCAGCGCCCGGGCAGCGTGTGTAGGGCCAGATGGGGCAGCCATTAATGACCAGGGTTTCATTTTCATGGTCTGGCTGGCCCACATGGTCGGGCTGTGCAAGCGCACCCAAGGCATGGACCCCGATAGCGAGACTCAGCAGATATCGCAACACAGTCTTCATTCAGATCTCCGAAACACCCGGCTAGCCATGTTGGCCAGCCGGGCCTGTTCGTTTAACGGCTGGCGACTTGCTTGGGCAGCTTGAAGACCCACATGGAGCCGCCCTGCGACACCTGCTTGGTCAGCTCGGCCATGTCACCGCCCCACAGTGGCACGGCGCCGCCATAGCCGGATTGAATGCCGATGTACTGCTCGCCATCCATCTCCCAGGTCACAGGAACCGATACCACACCAGAGCCGGTCTGGAACTTCCACAGTTCCTTGCCAGTCTTCTGATCCAGGGCTTTCACAAAGCCATCCGAGGTGCCGGTGAACAGCAGGCCACCGGCGGTGGTCAGAGTGCCCGCCCACAGAGGCAGTTGCTCTTTGTGTTCCCAGGCAATTTTTCCGGTCTGCGGGTTGATGGCGCGCAGAATGCCGACGTGGTCTTCGTGCAGCTTCTTGATGCGGAAACCCTGACCCAGATAGGCCGCACCGGGCTTGTAGGTGATCTGTTCAGACCAGTAGTCCATGGCCCAGTGGTTGGCGGGGATGTAGAACAGTCCGGTGTCGGGGCTGTAGCTCATGGGCATCCAGTTGGTGCCGCCCAGGAATGGTGGCGATACAAAGATGCTTTCACCCTTTTCTTCACCGGCCTTGGGCTCTGGCGGGCGATTGTTCTTCTCGATGGGCAAGCCCGTCTTCAGGTCAAAGCCGGAAGCCCAGGTGATGCCATCGACAAACGGCCACGCATTGATGATGGCGTTTTGCTTCCAGGGATGGCCGTCGCCAGCTTGCGCGAGCTTCTGGCGGTCGGTCACAAAGAAGAAGCCATTGCGGTCGGCGTGGGCCGATGCCTTGACGGTCTTGCCGGTCTTTTGGTCCTTGTAATCGAACAGCAGCACGGAGTTGTTGCCGGAGAAGTCCCAGGCGTCATTGGGAGTGTGCGAGAAGAAGCCTTTCAGATCGCCGGTTGTGGGGTCCACATAGGCCTGGCCTGATGTGTAGAGGCTGGGCCAGTTTCTGGGGTCGTCGCCCTTGGCGGTGCGCTTCCAGGTGTTCCAGGGGGCGGGGTTGCCGGTGCCCACCACGATGGTGTTGGTTTCCACGTCAAAAGAAGGGGTCTGCCATGGTGCGCCGCCGCCCTGGCTCCAGGCCTCGACCTTGCCAGTGGGGGAGTTCGGGTCGTTAGGCCAGGTGGGGGCCTTGGGGTCGCCAGTGGGGGTGCTGGGCTGGCCGTTGAGGCGGCCTACATGACCTTCCACCATGGGCCGTGCCCAGACTTCCTTGCCGGTATCGGGGTCACGGGCGTAGAGCCAGCCCACCACACCGAACTCATCGCCCGAGGAGCCGTGCACCAGCAGCACCTTGCCGGACTTCTGATCCTTGATGATGAAAGGCGCACCGGTCATGGTGTAGCCCACCTTGTGATCGCCAAACTTCTCATTCCAGACGACTTTGCCGGTGGTTCTGTCCAGGGCCACGACGCGGGCATCCAGAGTGCCGAAATAGACTTTGTCGCCATAGATGGCCGGGCCACGGTTGACCACGTCGCAGCAGGGGCGGATGTCTTCGGGCAGGCGGTGCTCATAGGTCCACAGACGCTTGCCGGTGCGGGCATCCAGCGCCACAAAGCGCGAGTACGAGGCGGTAACGTAGATCACGCCGTCGTGGATGAGCGCCTGGGCTTCCTGGCCACGCTGTTTTTCACCGCCGAACGAATAGCTCCATGCAGGCAGCAGGTTGGCCACGTTCTTGGTGTTCACGCTCTTGAGCGGGCTGTGACGCTGTGCCGTAAGGCCCAGGCCATAGGTGAGCACGTCATTCGTGGTCTTGTGGTCGTTGGCAATGTCTTCCCACGACACCGGCTTTACAGCCAGTGCGGGCAGGGAAACAGCGGCGGCCAGCGCAAGACACAGTGTGTTCAGGCGCAAAGGACGGTTGGCAGAACTTTTCATTGATTTTGGCTCCTCGTTTTCTGGTGGCGGGCAGGTCTGCTATGGGGCATGAGCCCGGCAGCGTCCTCAGTATCTCGATGAGAGCGCGTCAGAGTCGAGGGAGGCTGGAGCTGAAAAGCCGGGAAATTTTCCCGGGCAGGCCGGGAACTGGCCCCGGGTGGCATATGTTTTGCATCAGCACTGCTATCGCATCTTGAGGAGGTCACGCGATGCAGTCGAAAACACGCCTCGTTCAGTACCTGACAGGCGCATGCGTCATCTGGTTGCTGATGGCTTTTACAGGCGGTGTGGCGCACTGGCGGCAGCTGGCGCAGGACAGTGCACGCACCTCAGAGCAACTGGTAGAGCTGTTGCTGATGGCGTCTGAACTGCGGATGAGCGGCGAGGCCGTGAATGCAGAAACGGTGACTGCACTGATGGCCGATGTGGAAATGGCCAATGCGTCTGTGTATCTGGAGCGTTCAGATATGGAGCGAACACTGCTCAGTTCCGGAGCAGGGTCTGCACTGGCGCTGTCACCAGAAGGGCACACTTTCAGACTGCCGCTGAACCAGGGCGGAAGCAGCCTGCTTGTGTATCTGCACCATGCAGGGCAGCAGGCCTTGCTGCACAAGCTGCTGATGTATCAGCTTGCCTTGTTTTTGCTGATGTGCGTCAGCGTGACTCTTATCTTCAGCGTCGCCAGTCGCCGCATGCGCAATGAACTCAGGAACATTACGGTGACGCTGCGCCAGTCCAGGGCCAGCGTGCAGCAACTGGGGCAGCGCCTGCTGCAATTGCAGGACGAGGAACGCAGCTTTCTGGCCAGAGAGCTGCACGACGAATTTGGTCAGAACCTGACGGCTGTCAGCACGGCTGCTGCGTTTGTGGAGCGCCATGCTGCGAACGGCAATGCGGAGCTGCTGGCGGAGTGCGGCAGGGATATCCGGATTGCCGCGGCCTCCATGGCGCAGCAGGTCAGAGGCATGCTGAGATCGCTGCGGCCTCAGGGGCTGCAAGGCTCGGGCCTGAAGCAGGCCTTGCAGGATCAGGTCAACAACAGCCGTCTGCATGCCGAGGGTGTGCAGCTGCAGGTGCAGATGCCATCAAGCCTGCCCCTGCTGTCAGATGCGGCGGCGCTGGCCCTCTATCGCACCTTGCAGGAAGCACTGACCAATGTGCTCAAACATGCGCAGGCACGAGTTGTGCGTCTGGTGATTGAGCACGATGAACACAGGCTCTGGATGCGCATTGATGACGATGGATGCGGTCACGAGCTTGATGTACGCAGCATGGCCCGTGGTGGTGTGACTGGCATGCAGGAAAGGGCGCGGGCAGGCGGCGGAAGCTGTGAGTTCAATGCGTCCGTTCTGGGGGGCATCTGCGTGTATCTGAGTTTGCCCGTGCTCGGTAAAAAGAATGAAGGAGACCTGTCCAATGCTCAATGTGCTGTTGCTTGATGATCATGCGGTGGTTCGCACCGGATACAGGCGCCTGATCGACGCCGAGCCAGACATGCAGGTGGTGGCGGAGGCTGCTACGGCCGCTGAGGCTTATGCGCTGCTGCAACAGCAGCACATTGACCTGGCCGTGGTGGATATCAGCCTGCGCGGAACCAGTGGCATTGATGCGATCCGGCGGATTGTCACCCGGGACATCAGCGCCAAGGTTCTGGTGCTTTCCATGCATGACAACCCCGGCATCGTCACGCAGGCCATGCGTGCAGGTGCGCTGGGCTACCTCACCAAGAGCAGCGAACCCGGAGATCTGCTGGATGCCATTCGCACGGTGGCGCGGGGGCGCAGAGTCCTGTCGCCCGATGTGGCCCAGGTGCTGGCCGAAGCCAGTCTGGATCAAGAGCAAATGCTCAACCGCCTTACGCCGCGCGAATTTGAAGTTCTGCGCATGGTGGCCTCAGGCGAGGAAACCCGGCAGATTGCAAGCTGCATGCACCTGAGCCCCAAGACGGTGTTGAATCATCTTTCCATGGTGCGCCAGAAGCTGGAAACCGATAGCGATTTCAAACTGCTGAGGCTGGCGGTTCGCCACGGTCTGGTGGACTTGCATGCGGTGTAGAGAAAAGGGTCTGTGCTCCTATTTTTGAGAGCAGACCCGGAACGCATGAGGGGAGAGCAGGTGCTGCAATCCGCAACACCGGTGTGTGCCGTTCAGTAACGCATGCGGCGAACCAGAGCATCTTTCAGGATGAACTGGTGATGCAGAAAGGCGAGCAGATGCAGGGTAACAAGCATGATGAGTGCGTAAGCTGCCCAGTGATGCAGCAGGCTTAGCCATTCTTTGCCTTCATCCCAGCGCTGGGCCAGTTGCGGCAAGCGCAGGCCAAAAAAACGAATGGGGTAGCCCGAGAAGACCGATCCCAAAAAGCCGGAAAGCGGCAGGATCAGCATCAGCGCATACAGCAGGCCGTGGCTGGCTGCAGCAAGCCTGCGCATCACAATGACAGCGGGGGCAGGTTTCACCCGGGGCCGCAGGCAAGCCCAGATTGCGCGCACAAGAATCAGCATGCCAAGCAGCATGCCGCAGGACTTGTGAATATTGAACCAGTAGGCGCGCATGCCAGAGGGGCCTTTGGGAAGGTCCAGCATCCAAAGGCCCAGTGCCAGCTGGAAGATCAGCAAAATAGCCATCAGCCAGTGAAGTGTTACCGAGAGTCTGTCGTACTTTGCTGCTTCAAGTTTCACCAGGCCTCCTGCGACCGCAACCATCAATCAAGAAAGTTGGGCGGCAGCAGACCTTTTTTACGGTAGATGGTGTTGCGTGAGACGCCGAGCGCCTTGGCTGCTGCCGACACATTTCCTTTGTGTGTACGCAACATCTGTGCCATGGCATTGAGTGTCACATCCTGCAAGCGCTGACCGTCGGGGCCAGTGTCTTCGGCGCTGGGCAAAGCGCCTGGTTCTGTAGCGACTGGTACGGGCGTGGCAGCTGCAGCATAGGCAGGCCTTGGGGTGTTCATCTCTTCCAGAAAATCGTCGGGCAGGTGCTCGACTTCGATATTTCCGTCGTCATCCACCATGACCATGGCCGTGCGCAGCAGGTTGTGCAACTGTCGTACATTGCCCGGCCAGTGATAGCCCTGAAGCAGGTGCATGACCTGGTCAGAGATACCAATGGTCTGACGGTCTTGCGCCAGCAGGCGCATGAGGTTTTTGACCACCGATTCAAAGTCCGTGCGTTCGCGCAGCGCTGGCAGGCGCACCACCAGACCGTTGAGCCGGTAGTAAAGGTCTTCGCGGAATTCGCCGCGCCCCATCATGTCCTTGAGGTTTTTATGGGTGGCGCAAATGACGGTGACATCCACGTCCACCTCTTTGCCTGCCCCCAGAGGGCAGACTTTGCGCTCTTGCAGCACGCGCAGCAGGCGGGCCTGGAGGTGTTTGGGCATGTCTCCAATTTCGTCGAGAAACAGCGTGCCTCCGTTGGCCTGCAGAATTTTCCCGGGAGAGCCTTTTTTCTTGGCACCGGTAAATGCGCCGTCTTCATAGCCGAACAGTTCGGCTTCGATCAGCGTATCGGGGATGGATGCGCAGTTGAGCGGGATGAAGGGCTGGCCAGCGCGGGCGGAATCGTTGTGGATTGCCTGGGCCAGCAGGTCTTTGCCGGTTCCGGTCTCGCCCAGAATCATGACGGGGATATCGCGGTCGGTGACTTTGCGCAGCTTGTGAACAATGGCCGATACCTGTGCATCGCCCGTGTCCAGATGGGTCAGCGAAAAAGGACGCTGCTTTTGTGGTGCTGCAGGGCGGGAGGCTGACGCAACAGGGGGCGTTGTGGTGACCGAGGGGGCAATGTCCGGGAGTACGGGATGAGTCCAGATATTGCTGGCCTTGATTTCTGCGCGGCACCAGACGGAAACCCCGTTGTGCATGCACATCTGGCGAGGCGTAGGGGTTGCGCTGCGAAAGCTCTCCATCAGGGTGGACAGAGGCAGGTCAAACAGCGAAGAAAACGTGTGCGCTTTCAGTGCGTTGACCGACAGACCCAGCTGGAACTGAGCGCTGCGGTTGGCAGAGATAAAGCGCCCTTCAGGAGTGAAGACGGCAATGCCTTCGACCAGAGTGCCCAGGAACTCCGAGCGCGAGTGGAAATGAACGCGGACAGCTTTGGGAAAGCTGTCTGTGAACATATGGTTTTCAATCATCTGCGCAGACATGCGCACCAGTGCCAGCGTGTGCTGGTGGTAGCTGCGGTGATCTCCTGTCACGTCCAGCGCGCCAATCACCTGGCCGTAGGGGTCGATGATGGGCGCGCATGAGCAGGTCAGTGCCTTGTTGGCATTCATGTAGTGCTGGCTGCCATGCACCGTCAGCGGCTCTTCTTCGCTCAGTGCGGTTCCGATGGCGTTGGTGCCTTTGGTTTTCTCAGACCAGTCAATGCCGGGCATCAAGGCAACCCGCGATGCTTTTTCGAGAAAGTCGTTATCTCCCAGGGTGTGCAGTATCAGCCCTTTGGAAGAGGTCAGAAGCACCATGCTGTGGGTGTTGGCAATCTGTTCGTACAGCGTCTCCATGACAGGCGCTGCGTGCTGGAACAAGAAGCGGCTTTCATCCAGTACATCGTTGAAATGGGTCTTGGCCATTCCGCTGTAGTCGGGCGTCTCGTGAATGGCCACGCCATAGGCTTGCGAGCGGCGATGCGACTTGTCGATGACCTGCGTATAGCGCTCGGACGATGCCATCAGCTCTGCTGCGACCTGCCGAGATTCGTGGGTACGGCTCAAAGTATCTGTACGCATCTTGTCTCCTGAGGCTGCGCCCCTCTCTTTGATGCGAGAGGCGTGACGCTCTCGCATTGCCCCTGCTTTTGGGGGCTGTTATGTCTGAACCTGTGGATTGAAATTGTCTAAAAACCTGTTGCTGACAACAACATGGATATCCCCGACCCCGTTTGTAAGTGCGCCAGAGAGAGGCTGTGCTAGGCACGCAGCTGCACTGCTCCAGCATGGAACACATGACGGGGTTTGATGAAGATCAGGTCGTGAAAAAAGAGAAATGCCGTCCGGATTGTTCTGTTTTGGGACAGTGCCTGAAAAATTCAGATGGCTGGCGTGTAAATGGCGCGCAATTTGCATGAAAGGTTTTGCACTCACCAAAATTTTCAAACAGGAGACAAATCTGATGAAGCAAGCCTTATCCAAACTGACTCAAAAGGGGCTGCAAGGCCTTGTTGCGCTTGCCATGGCTGCAGGTGCCACCGCTGCCATGGCGCACGGCGATGTGGTTCCTCAGGCGGTTGATACCAGCACACTGCCCCAGCTGGGAACCAAGTGGCGGGAGAGCAACCCCTATTCCAAGGGGGAGGGGCATAAGGAAGCGCTTCGCATTGGCTCGTCCGCCTATAACCAGAACTGCGCGCGCTGCCATGGGCTGGAGGCACTTTCCGGTGGGATTGCGCCGGATCTGCGCAAGTTTGACGACGACTGCCGCAGTCTGGCAGATGAGGCCAAGAAGTCTGCCTGCTACAAGGAAATGGATGACTACTACGCTGCTACCGTGCGCCGTGGTCGCGTGCGCGATGGGCGCGTGTACATGCCGCCGTTTGATGATGTGCTCTCGCAGGAAGCTGTCTGGGCCATTCGCACCTATCTGGAGTCGCGACGCGAGCCATAAAACAGAGATTCAGCGTTTTCGGGCCGTCCTTTGGGCGGCCTTTTTTTGTGTGTTGAACAGACCGGGGCTTATGCGCAGCATTTTTTGTGCAGACATGAAAAAAGCACGCGGCTGGAATGCCGCGTGCTTTTGAGAGGAAAGACCGGGGTTTAGAAGAAGCCCATGGCCTTGGGGTTGTAGCTGACCAGCAGGTTCTTGGTCTGCTGGTAGTTGTTCAGCGCGACCTTGTGGGTTTCACGGCCGATACCGGACTTTTTGTAGCCGCCGAAGGTGGCGTGTGCAGGGTACAGGTGGTAGCAGTTGGTCCACACGCGGCCTGCCTGGATGGCGCGGCCCATTTCATAGGCCTGTGTGCCGTTACGCGTCCAGACACCGGCGCCCAGACCGTATTCGCTGTCGTTGGCAATGCGGATGGCGTCTTCTGCGTTCTTGAAGGTGGTGACGGAAGCGACGGGGCCGAAGATTTCTTCCTGGAACACGCGCATATCGTTTTTGCCGTACAGCAGCGTGGGCTTGATGAAGAAACCGTCGTTGATGTCACCGCCCAGACGGTGGCGCTCGCCACCGGTCAGGCACTGTGCGCCTTCCTGACGGCCGATGTCGATGTAGCCGAGGATGCGCTCCAGCTGCTGGTTGGACACTTGCGCGCCGACCATGGTGGACTTGTCCAGCGGGTGACCCTGCTTCATGGCCTGCACGCGCTTGACGGCTTTTTCCATGAACTTCTCGTAGATGGACTCCTGCACCAGAATGCGCGAGGGGCAGGTGCAGACCTCACCCTGGTTCAGCGCAAACATGGACAGGCCTTCCAGCGCCTTGTCCAGGAACTCGTCATCGGCATCCATCACATCGGCAAAGAAGATGTTGGGGCTCTTGCCGCCCAGTTCGATGGTGGAGGGGATCAGGTTGTCGGCAGCGGCACGCAGAATGCGCTGGCCCACGGCGGTGGAGCCGGTAAAGGCAATCTTGGTAATGCGCTTGCTGGTCGCGAGCGCTTCGCCTGCCTCGCGGCCAAAGCCGTTGACCACGTTGAGCACGCCCGGTGGCAGCAGGTCGGCAATCAGCTCCATCAGCACCATGATGGAGGCGGGAGTCTGCTCGGCTGGCTTGAGCACCACGCAGCAGCCAGCGGCCAGGGCCGGTGGCAACTTCCAGGCCGCCATCAGCAGCGGGAAGTTCCAGGGAATGATCTGGCCGACCACGCCGATAGGCTCGTGGAAGTGGTAGGCCACGGTCTTTTCGTCGATTTCGGAGATGGCGCCTTCCTGCGCACGCAGGCAGCCCGCAAAGTAGCGGAAATGGTCAATGGCCAGAGGCAGGTCGGCGGCCATGGTCTCGCGCAGCGGCTTGCCGTTGTCGATGGTTTCGGCAATCGCCAGCAGCTCCAGGTTCTGCTCCATGCGGTCGGCGATCTTCAGCAGGATTCTGGAACGCTCGGCCACGGACGTCTTGCCCCATTTTTCCTGGGCGGCGTGGGCAGCGTCCAGAGCCAGGTTGATGTCATTGGCATCAGACTGAGGAATGCGGCAGAAAGGCTTGCCGGTGATGGGCGAGACATTGTCGAAATAGCGACCCGCCACTGGTGGTACCCATTTGCCGCCAATGAAGTTGTCGTACTGCTGCTTGTAGGGATAGGCGATATCGAGGTTGAAACGCTTGAGTTCGAACATGTCCATGCTTGTCTCCTTATGAATGAGACCGGCGCGCCACCGTGCCGGCTGCAGCAGCACATACAAGCTTTGTGCCAGATTCGCGCCCATGGTGCGCTCTATGGAAGATGGGCCCAAAGCCTGTTGCTGCGCGGGACGTGCTGTACCAGTTTGCAGCACTGCTGCATGGGTTTGGAGCAGCGCCACCTGTGCCATGTGGCACTGAGGCAGAATTCGCGCAACTTGTAATTGCCCAAAGCCTGTTGTCGTGATGTCTGACCAATCCTCTGCGCCCTGCCCCTGCGGGCGTGCTGATACCAAAAACCGTGTGTTTGCCTACGGGGCCTGCTGCGGGCGCTATATCGACCACAGGGATGAAAGCCCCGCCCCGGATGCCGAGGCGCTGATGCGTTCACGCTACACCGCCTTTGTGCGCGAGAACGCCAGCTATCTGCAAGCGACATGGCATGAAAGCCAGCGCCCACTGCAACTGGATTTTGATGAGGGCGTCAAATGGCTGGGCCTGCAGGTCAAGGATTTCAAGCCCACGGGGGATGACCGTGCCGAGGTCGAATTTGTCGCCCGCTACCGCCTTGCAGGCCGCGCCGTGCGCCTGCATGAGCGCAGCCGGTTTGTGCGTGAGGCTGGGCGCTGGCTTTATGTGGATGGCGATCAGTTCTGAGCGGGCCAGAGTGTCCTTTCACTGAACTCCAAAACAGACAAGCTCGCATAATCGGGCCATTGTTTTTGACCCAAGGCGCCTCTGGCGCCTTTTGCATTGCGCGTTTTGCAATGCGGATGACCTCATGACTGCTTTTGACGCTGTGCTTTTCGACTGTGATGGTGTGCTGGTAGACAGCGAATCCATCACCAACCGTGTGCTGTGCACCATGCTCAACGAATCCGGCTGGGCTATCAGCCAGGAAGAGTGCACGCGTGATTTCATCGGCAAGACGGTGCGCAGCCAGGCGGCAGTGATTGAAGCCCATACCGGCAAGCCGCTGACGGATGCCTGGATGGCCGAGTTCTATGAGCGCCGCAATGCTGCACTGCAGGCCGAGCTGGTGGCCATTGATGGGGCGCTGGAAGCCGTCAAGCAGATTCACGCCATGTGCCAGGGCCGCATTGCCTGCGCATCAGGCGCAGACCGCGCCAAGGTGGAGATGCAGCTGGCCAAGGTAGGCATGGCACCTTACTTTGAAGGCCATGTTTACAGCGGCCACGAAATGTCGCGCAGCAAGCCTTTCCCTGATGTGTATCTGGCCGCAGCCAGCGCGCTCAAGGCAGACCCGGCCAAGTGCCTGGTGATTGAAGACACGGTGACGGGCGTGCAGGCCGGTGTGGCTGCGGGTGCCACCGTCTGGGGCTACTTCCCGGCAGATCAGGGGCATGCCTCGGCAGAACAGCTGCTGGAAGCTGGCGCTGCCTGCGTGTTTGGCGATATGGGCGATCTGCCCGCCATGTTCGAAGCCGTGCGCAAAAGCGCCGCCAGAGCCATTGCAGGCGATGGCTACGAGCACGAAATTCAGTAAACCTCTGGCTGAACTAATCCCAGATTGATAGCGCCTCTCGCAGGCGCTGCATTGGCTGGGTGTCAATAATGCTGTTGTGCAGCAAAATCACGCGCTGCACGGGCAGGCTTTCAATCTGCCGTGCGCAGGCTTGCACGGCGGCCTTGTCCTTGACCAGCAGGCGCACGGTGCGCGGCACCGTCAGGCGTTCATGGCCGCCGGTCAGGCCCAGATACATGCGCACAGGCAGGCTTAGCGGCCCTTGCCAGCATTGCAGCAGGTCAGTCGCAATCAGGCTGCCGCTGGCCGGGTGGAACCAGAGGGTTTCATTGAGTGTGGGAATGCCTTTGACGGGCAGGCACTGCAGCTGGCCAGCCCAGGGCGCGACATCATCGGGCGGAATGCGCTGCATCTGCGGCAGCTCCGGGTGCTTGGCCAGCACGCCAGACGTGCCATAAAGCTGAGCCTGTGGATAAAGCTGGGCCAGCGGCGGCACAAACATATGGTGCATGGCGCTGGGCGCCACGATATGGCGCAGCGGCCCCAACTCGTCCAAGGCGGCTTTTTGCGCCGGACTCAGCGGCACGGCAGAGTGGGCGAACAGACTGCCGTCAACCAGCCGGATCACGGTCATGCGCGTGCTGATGCGCATTCCCATATTGCTGAATTGATAGCTGAGAGCCCAGACTCCGTCTGCGATAGCCTGCCATTTTTCAGTGGATTCCTGCATTGAATGCTCCGGTGCAATCAGGCGGCCCGCTGGCCTGCCGTCTTGCGAAATTCCGACGGTGACAGCCCCGTCCACAGCCGGAAGGCGCGAATAAAGCTCTTGTCATTGAGAAAGCCGCAGGCCTGCGCCACGCGCTTGATGGGGCGGCTGGTGCGCAGCAGCAGGGCAATGGCACGCTCGCGCCGTATTTCATCCTTGAGCGCCTGCAGCGAAGCGCCTTCTTCCTTGAGCTGGCGGTGCAGGCTGCGCTGCGATACATGCAGTTGGCGCGACAGCGTTTCGGCCGTCTGCTGCTCTTCGGTGCTGGCAGTCAGCAACTGGCGCACGCGCTGCACCAGCGTTTTCTCGCGCTGATAGGGGCGCACCTGAATCGGCAAGGCGCGCTGCAGCATGCGGTTGAGTGCAGCCTCATCGCGTGCCAGCGGGGCTTGCAGCCAGCGTGCCTCGAACTGAAGGCTGGCCACGGGTGTATCGAACTGCAGATTGACCGGGGAAAACAGCACCTGATACACCCCGGTATGCTGCGGCGCCGCAAATGGGAAGCCTGCGTGCAGCAAGGCAATGGGCTCGTTCACCAGCCAGCTGGCAAAGCCGTGAATATTGCGCAGCACGGAAATCAGACAAAACTCGTGCATGGCGCCTAGCGGGCGGCGCTCATGCAGCGTCAGCGTGGCAACACCGGCCTGCTCGCTCAGGCTCAGTTCAATGTCGGGCGCAATCAGGCCGTGGTGGCGGCACCAGCGTGCCAGAGCCAGCCCCAGATGCGGCGCACTGATGCTGGCACGGGCCAGCATTCCATAGCTGCCCCAGGGCAGGCGGCGTTCAAACCAGCCCAGGGCTTCATCGTCCAGCTCGCGCATGGCGGCATCCGACAGGGCTTCCATCTGCAAGGCGGTAATGCACTCATCAGCATGGCTGACCAGCTCTGGCGGTATTTGTGCCTTTTCCAGTGCAACCAATGGTGACATCTGCCGCGCTTCATAGGCGTGAATGATGGCGTTTACAAAGGCCATGGGGGTAATTGCCGGGTGCGACTTGAGCACAGAGCTGGCATGGTGTGGCAGTGGCGTCTTGACCAGAGAAGGGGTGAGCATTTGGCAATTATTGCAACCTATGTGACTTCTTCTGGACAGGGCTTGCCCTTATTCTGAGGCGCAGAAAAGGTACTGAATTGAAGTCGCGCAGCCATCACCATGGGGGCGCGAGTGCACGGAGACAAAGCACCATGAACGCATTGACGGCCAGCTACGCCAAGGGGCGCACGGATATTCCGCTGATCGAGCAGACGATAGGCGATTTTTTTGCGGATATGGCCCAGCGCCAGGGCGGCCGCGATGCGCTGGTCAGCCGCCACCAGGGCTTGCGCTATAGCTATGCCGAACTGCATGCCGCCACGCGCCGGCTGGCCAGTGCGCTGCTGGGGCTGGGCCTGGTCAAGGGCGATCGCGTAGGGATCTGGAGCCACAACAACGCCGAATGGGTGCTGATGCAACTGGCCACGGCGCAGGTCGGTCTGGTGCTGGTGAATATCAACCCGGCGTATCGCACCTCGGAAGTGGAATATGCACTGAACAAGGTGGGCTGCAAGGCGCTGGTGAGCATGCCGCAGTTCAAGACCAGCGACTATCTGGGCATGCTGCGTGAACTGGCCCCTGAGCTGGCCAGCTGCGCCCCAGGCCAGCTCAAGGCCGCGAAGCTGCCAGAGCTGCGCACCGTGGTGTGGATTGATGTGGCTGGGCAAGGGCAGGATGAGCCCGGAATGCTCCGTTTTTCGCAGCTGCTGGCGCAGGGAACATCTGGGGATGAGCGCATTAATACCATTGCTGCCACGCTGAAGAACACCGACCCCATCAACATCCAGTTCACCAGCGGCACCACGGGCTTCCCAAAGGGTGCGACGCTGACCCACCGCAATATTCTGAACAACGGCTTTTTCATCGGCGAATGCATGCGCCTGACGCCTGAAGACCGCCTGTGCATTCCCGTGCCGCTGTACCACTGCTTTGGCATGGTGCTGGGCAATCTGGCCTGCTTCACGCACGGCTCCACCATCGTCTATCCCAATGATGGCTTCGACCCCATCACGGTGCTGGAGACGGTACAGGCCGAAAAATGCACCGGCTTGCATGGTGTGCCCACCATGTTTATTGCCGAGCTGGATCACCCGCGTTTTGCGGAGTTTGATCTGTCCACATTGCGCACCGGCATCATGGCGGGCTCGCCTTGCCCCATCGAGGTGATGAAGCGTGTGGTGCGCGATATGCATCTGTCCGAAATCACCATTGCCTATGGCATGACGGAAACCAGCCCCGTCAGCTGCCAGAGCGATAACGAAACACCGCTGGAAAAGCGCGTGGCGACGGTGGGCAAGGTGCAGCCCCATCTTGAGGTGAAGATCATCGACCCCACCACGGGCGAGACCGTGGCCCCTGGCGTCTCGGGCGAGTTGTGCACGCGTGGCTATTCGGTCATGCACGGCTACTGGGGCGATGAGGTCAAGACCCGCGAAGCCATTGACGCCGAGCAGTGGATGCATACCGGCGATCTGGCCACCATGGATGCCGAAGGCTATGTGAACATCGTGGGCCGCAGCAAGGACATGGTGATTCGCGGCGGCGAGAACATCTACCCCCGTGAAGTCGAAGAATTTCTCTATCGCCACCCCCAGGTGCAGGATGTGCAGGTGGTGGGCGTGCCCGATGTGCGCTATGGCGAGGAGCTGTGCGCCTGGGTCATCGTCAAGCCCGGTCAGACGCTGAGCGAAGAAGACGTGCGCGACTTCTGCAAGGGCCAGATTGCCCACTACAAGGTGCCGCGCTACATCCGCTTTGTGCAAGCCTTCCCGATGACGGTGACGGGCAAGATTCAGAAGTTCAAGATCCGCGACGAGATGATCGAGTTGCTGGATCTGCGCGTCATCAAGACTGCATAAATGATGAAGTCCCCCCTGAGCCGCTTCGCGCCTTCCCATCAAGGGAGCGGCGCCTTCGCCGCGAGGCGCCTCTTACTCTGCGCCTCTGGCGCTGAGCGGGTTGGGTCAGGGGTGCATAACGTCCGCCACGGGCAGGCCCGCAGCCTTGCGTGCCACCACCAGACGTTTGCGCATGGCAATTTCCTGCATGTCCAGCTCGCTGACCAGACTGCGCAGCGATTCGTCGTTGATGCGGTGGGCTTGCCGCTCGGCGTAGTAGAAGTCGCGCTCGGCATGAATGCACTCGATGCGCGTTTCAATCTCCAGCACATAGCGCAGCTTGCGCTGGCGCACGACTTCGGGCGCTTCGCGCAGAGACTCAATGGTCTGCGCTGCACCGCTGCCGTCATCCAGCAGCTGAATACGGTTGCGGTATTCCTGGGTCAGGTGGCCGTTGACTTCCTGACGCATGGCCACCCACTCCGGGTCGCGTTGCGCAATTTCTTCCTCGCTCAGTGTCAGCTTGGTCATGGCTGCGATGCAGGCCTGTTCGCGGGCCAGTCGCTCCTCACGCACGGTGGGCGATTCTGCGTGCGCGGGAATGTAGCGCAGCACAATGGGCAGGCCCACCGCGCCAATGACCAGGGTAAACAAAATCGTGCCCGTGGCCAGAAAGATCAGCATGTCGCGGGCTGGAAAGGGCTGGCCGTTGTTCAGCAGCATGGGCACGGACAGCGCACCAGCCAGCGTCACGGCGCCGCGAATGCCGGCCAGTGTGGTGGCCAGGTTCAGCAGGGCCGAGGGGCGCTCGCTCATCTTGCCCTGTCGGTGGGCACGCAGCAGCGATCCGTGCACACCCAGCACCAGCCAGATCCAGCGCATCAGCAGCAGTGCCACCGAGATGACGGCCACATAGCCCACCAGAATCCACCAGTCGTGGCCCGCCTGATGCAGGGGCACGCCGATGATGGAGGGCAGTTGCAGCCCCAGCAGCAGGAAGATGGCGCCGTTGAAGGCCGCTTCCACCATGCTCCAGGTGCCCGCAGTCTGCATGCGTTCGCTGATGTAGCTGCTGCGTTCCAGATCGGCAAAGTTGGTGGCAATACCTGCGGCCACCGCAGCCAGAATGCCGGAGACGCCAATCTTTTCACCCACGATGTAGGCCGCGAAGGGCAGCAGCACCAGCAGCAGCACCATCTGTGTGGCGGCAACATCGCCCAGGCGGCGCGTGATGGTGCCGCGTGCATGGCTGAAACCCCAGCCAATCGCAGCGCCCACGCCCAGGCCGCCCACGGCCATCCAGGTAAATTCCTTGGCGACTTCACCCCAGGAAAACATGCCGGTCAGCGTGGCGGCAATCGCAAATTTCAGGGCCACCAGGCCCGATGCGTCGTTGAGCAGCGACTCGCCTTCCAGCACATGCATGGTCTTTTCGGGCATGCCCAGATTGCGCGTAATGGCCGAAACGGCCACGGCATCGGTGGGCGAGATCACGGCGGCCAGCGCGAAGGCGACGGTCAGGGGAATCTCTGGAATCATCCAGTTAATCAGATAGCCAAGCCCCAGCACGGTGAACAGCACCAGTCCCAGAGCCAGCAGCAAGATAGGCTTGGCCAGGGCAAAGAACTCGCGCTTGGGAATGCGCCAGCCGTCGGCAAACAGCAGTGGCGGAATGAAGAGCAGCAGAAACAGTTCTGGGTCAAATGCGATGTGCAAACCGGCCTGTGGCCAGGCGATCAGCGCACCCAGCGCAATTTGGATCAAGGGCAGGGGAATGGCCCGTATGTAACGGGCCACGATGCCGGTCAATGCGCCAAGGAGCAGGACCAGCAGAACAGTTTCAACAGCGTGCATATGGGTGCATTTTCTTCAACTGCAGTTTCTGTACTGTGTCTGGGCAAGAAAAAAACCAAGTTCGCATATCAGTTATCAACGGTTGGCACCACGCCACCCTTCGTGAAGTCAGCGCACCTTGAGCGCGAAGCGGCTCAGGGGACAACTATTTTTAGAGGTGAGCAATGAGCATTCTGGGCACACAACTGAATCCGCGTTCGGCGGAATTTCTGGCCAACGCTGCCGCCATGCAGGCCGTGGTGGACGATCTGCATGCGCGCTGCGATCAGGCGGCGCTGGGTGGCAACGAAGCCGCGCGGGCCAAGCATGTGGCACGCGGCAAGCTGCTGCCGCGTGAGCGCGTGCAGCGCCTGCTGGACCCCGGCTCGCCATTTCTGGAGCTGTCGCCGCTGGCAGCCCTCAATATGTACAACAACGATGCACCGGGCGCAGGCGTGATTGCAGGCGTGGGCCGCGTCAGCGGCGTGGACTGCATGATCGTCTGCAACGACGCCACCGTGAAGGGCGGCACCTACTACCCGATGACGGTGAAAAAGCATTTGCGCGCGCAGGAAGTGGCGGCGCAAAACCAGCTGCCCTGCATTTATCTGGTGGATTCGGGCGGTGCCAATCTGCCCAATCAGGATGATGTCTTCCCTGACCGCGAGCACTTTGGCCGCATCTTCTTCAATCAGGCCAATATGAGCGCGCGCGGCATTGCGCAGATTGCCGTGGTCATGGGCTCGTGCACGGCAGGTGGCGCCTATGTGCCTGCGATGAGCGATGAGTCCATCATCGTCAAGAACCAGGGCACCATCTTTCTGGGTGGCCCCCCGCTGGTCAAGGCTGCTACAGGTGAGGTCGTCAGCGCCGAAGATCTGGGCGGCGGCGATGTGCACACGCGCCTGTCGGGTGTGGCTGACCATCTGGCAGAAAACGATTTGCATGCGATAGCGCTGGCCCGCCAGTCCGTAGCCAATCTGAATAAATACAAGGCTGAAAACAAGGCAGATCATGCGCCTGCAGCTCCTCTTTTTGAGAGCAAAGAGCTGTATGGCGTGATTCCTGTCGATACCCGCAAGCCCTTCGACGTGCGCGAAATCATTGCGCGTGTGGTGGATGGCAGCGAGTTCGACGAGTTCAAGGCCCGCTTTGGCAACACGCTGGTCTGCGGCTTTGCACGCATCGAAGGCATGCAGGTGGGCATCATCGCCAACAACGGCATTCTGTTCAGCGAATCTGCCGTCAAGGGTGCGCACTTTATCGAGCTGTGCTGCCAGCGCAAAGTGCCGCTGGTGTTTTTGCAGAACATCACCGGCTTCATGGTGGGACGCAAGTACGAAAACGAAGGCATCGCACGCCATGGCGCCAAGCTGGTGACGGCAGTGGCCACGGCAGCAGTGCCCAAGTTCACCATCATCATTGGTGGCAGCTTTGGCGCGGGCAACTACGGCATGTGTGGCCGCGCCTACTCGCCACGCTTTCTGTGGATGTGGCCCAACGCACGCATCAGCGTGATGGGCGGCGAGCAGGCGGCCAGTGTGCTGGCCACCGTCAAGCGCGATGGCATTGAAGCCAAGGGCGGCAACTGGAGTGCGGATGAAGAAGAAGCCTTCAAAGCCCCGATTCGCCAGCAGTACGAAGACCAGGGCCACCCTTACTACGCCACAGCCCGCCTGTGGGATGACGGTGTGATCGACCCCGCTGACACGCGCCGCGTGCTGGCGCTGGGCCTGTCGGCCACGCGTAATGCACCAATTGAAGACACCAAGTTTGGTGTGTTCCGCATGTAATCGATCAGGGCCCCCCATGCTGCGCCGCATCTCTTGGTATTCGCTGCAAGTTCTGCTTTGTGCAGGGCTGGCGCTACCTATGGCGATGCAGGCAGCGCAGGCCGCAAAACCGGCAGATGTGCTGCAGATGGGTGCCAGCATTCCTGTATCCGTGCCTGCAAGCGCTACAGAGGCTGCGCATACGGCCAATCTGGTGGGGCAAGTGTACCGCCCGCCGGGCGATGGCAAGTGGGGGCTGGTGGTGCTTAGCCACGGCACGCCCGCAGGTCAGGAGGCGCGTGAAGCGCTGACCGATGGGTACGGGCCGCAGGCCAGGGCGATTGCGGCTCTGGGCTATGTGGTGGTGACAGGGCTGCGCCGTGGCTATGGCGCATCAGACGGCCCGCTGGCGGACCGCTATGGCAGCTGCAGTGCGCCCAACTATCAGCGTGCTGCAGAGGAGGCCGCACGCGATGTGGAAGCCATCATGCGCTACGGTCAGTCGCTGCCTTTTGTGGACAGCGGCAATGTGGTGCTGATGGGCAAGTCTGCCGGTGGCTTTGCATCGCTGGCGCTGGCGGCTCAGCGGCCAGTGGGGCTGCGTGGTGTCATCAGCTTTGCCGGTGGTCGCGGCGCACAGCCGAAGATGCGTGCGAAGAAGACCATCTGCAATGAGGCGGTGTTTTTGAAAACCATCACCGACTTTGCCAGCACCACCGACGTGCCCATGCTGTGGATTTACGCGAAAAACGATAGCTACTTTCGCCCTGCGCTGGTCGAAAAGATGTTCAAGCGCTACCAGCAGGTGGGCGATGAGCCAGCGCTGGAACTTCACTTCGTCACGCCTGCCAATGCGGCCCGTGATGGCGGCCATGGCTATTTTGATAAGACTTCCAACATCAATTTCTGGCTGTCGGATGTGCAGGATTTTCTGAAAGCCCAAACGCCTGGGGCCGAGCAAGACACACAAGGCATAAAGGGAGACAAATCATGACTGCTTTGACATTGACCGTGAATGGCGGCATTGCCCGCATCACGCTGACCCAGCCCGAGATTCGCAACGCCTTCAGCGATGAAGTGATTGCCGAGCTGACTGCCGCCTTTCGCAACGCCGGTGACCGCCCGGACGTGCGCGCCATCGTGCTGGCCGCTGAAGGCCCGGCTTTCTGCGCAGGTGCCAATCTGAACTGGATGCGCCGCATGGCCGATTACTCCCGCGACGAGAATCGCGTGGATGCAGGCCTGCTGGCCGAAATGCTGCGCGTCATCTACGAATGCCCCAAGCCCACCATCGCGCGGGTGCAAGGCGATGTGTATGCCGGCGGCATGGGGCTGGTGGCCTGCTGCGATATGGCAGTGGCTGTGGATACCGCAGGCTTTTGCCTGAGCGAAGTCAAGATTGGCCTGATTCCCGCCACCATCAGCCCCTACGTGATTCGCGCCATGGGCGCACGGGCTTCGCATCGCTACTTTCTGACGGGTGAGCGCTTTTCCGCGCAGGAGGCACTGCGCATCGGCTATGTGCATGAGGTGGTAGAGGCCGAGCAGCTGGACGCGGTGGTGGACGGCTGGCTCAAGCATCTGCTCAGCGCCGGGCCTGCGGCAGTGCGTGCCTGCAAGCGTCTGGTGCTGGATGTGGCTGAGCGCGAAATCAACGAACAGCTGGTGGCTGCGACGGTGGAGCAGATTGCCACCATCCGCGCCAGCAGCGAGGGCAAGGAAGGTGTGCAGGCCTTCCTCAACAAACGCAAACCCAACTGGCTTCCCGGTTGAAGACAGGACGAAACAGAGCTGAACTGACAAATCCTGGGCCTGTGACGCTTTAGAGTGCGCCCCATAGCCACTCGGCACGCAGACAAGGAAACACACCATGGATATCTGGCAAACCATCATCGACTGGCTGCATCGCGCTGGCCTGCATGTGGACCCCGGCACGGCTGAAGCCGTGGGGCACGCGGCAGACCAGATTGGCGATGTGGCGGCCAAGGCAGGCAATGCCGTGGGCCAGATGGACATGGGATCCATGCTGGCGCTGGCTGCCGCGCTGGGCTGGGCCAGTGGCTTTCGCCTTTACGCAGTGGTGTTTGTCGTGGGCTTGCTGGGCGCTACGGGCTTGATGCCGTTGCCGGGCGGGCTGGGCGTGCTCAGCCACCCCATGGTGCTGGTCATCAGCGGCGGGCTGCTGTTTGTGGAGTTTTTCGCAGACAAGATTCCGCTGGTCGATTCGGCCTGGGACATGTTTCAGAGCGTGCTGCGCATTCCAGCAGGTGCCGCGCTGGCTGCCATGGTGTTTGGGGCCGACAACGCCACCATGGCCACGGCAGCCGCGCTGATGGGCGGCACGCTGGCGGCCACCAGCCAGGCGGCCAAGACGACGACGCGTGCGCTGATCAACACCTCGCCCGAGCCGTTCTCGAACGTGGGCGCAAGCCTGGCAGAAGACACGGCCTCCGTCGGCGCCATCTGGCTGGCGCTGACCAACCCGCTGGTGTTTGGCGGCGTGCTGTTGGTTGTGGTGATTGTGATGTGGCTGGTGATATGGGCGCTGTGGCGCTTTCTGAAGGCGATTTTCAGGCGCCTGCGTGGCGATGCAAGCACGCAGGAGGCATTGCAAAAAACATAGCTGCTTGCGCTTGAAGGATATGCGCTAGGCGGTGATTTGAATGGAAACCGGAGACGATATGTTTAAAAAAATTCTGATTGCCAATCGTGGTGAAATCGCCTGCCGGGTTGCGGCCACTGCCCGTCGCATGGGTGTGCAAACCGTCGCCGTCTATTCCGACGCTGATGCGCAGGCCAAACATGTGGCGGCCTGCGACGAAGCCGTGCACATTGGCGGCAGCGCCCCCAAAGACAGCTATCTGCGCTGGGAGCGTATTCTGGAAGCCGCCAAGGCCACGGGCGCCGAAGCCATTCACCCCGGCTACGGTTTCTTGAGCGAGAACGAAGACTTCGCCAATGCTTGCAAGTCCGCGGGATTGGTCTTTATCGGCCCCCCCGCCAGCGCCATTCGCGCCATGGGCTTGAAGGCCGAATCCAAGCAGTTGATGGAAAAGGCGGGCGTGCCCCTGGTGCCCGGCTACCACGGTGCGGGCCAGGACCCTGCCATGCTGCACAAAGAGGCTGACCGCATTGGCTACCCCGTGCTTATCAAAGCCAGCGCGGGCGGCGGCGGCAAGGGCATGCGTCTGGTGGAAAAGACCGAAGATTTCGCCGCATCGCTGGAGAGCTGCAAGCGCGAAGCCATCAACAGCTTTGGCAACGATGCCGTGCTAATCGAAAAATACGTGCTGCGCCCCCGCCATATCGAAATTCAGGTGTTTGGCGACACACATGGCAACTGCGTGTACCTGTTCGAGCGCGATTGCTCAGTGCAGCGCCGCCACCAGAAGGTGCTGGAAGAGGCTCCTGCCCCCGGCATGACCGAAGCCCTGCGCAAGCAAATGGGCGAGGCCGCCGTAGCTGCAGCAAAAGCCGTGAACTACGTGGGCGCAGGCACGGTGGAATTCATCGTCGAGCAGCCCGGTGGCTACGACCAGCCCGACGCCATGAAGTTCTACTTCATGGAAATGAACACCCGCCTGCAGGTGGAGCACCCCGTCACCGAAGCCATCACCGGCGAAGACCTGGTGCAGTGGCAACTGCTGGTGGCCAGCGGCAAGCCTTTGCCCAAGCAGCAGGGCGATCTGAAGATCATTGGCCACGCCATTGAAGCGCGTATCTGCGCAGAGAACCCTGAAAACAACTTCCTGCCCGCCACCGGCCATCTGGCCGTTTATCGCAAGCCTGAATGCAGCAGCTTCGAGATTGCCAATGTGCGTGTGGACGATGGCGTGCGCGAAGGCGATGCCATCAGCCCTTTCTACGACAGCATGATCGCCAAGCTCATCGTGCGCGGTGACGACCGTGCGCAGGCGCTGGCACGGCTGGATGCGGCGCTGGCCAAGACCCATATCGTGGGCCTGACCACCAATGTGCAGTTTCTGCGTCAGGTGGTGAAGAGCCAGGCTTTCAGCAATGCCTTGCTGGATACCGCGCTGATCGAGCGTGAGCGCGATGCCCTGTTTGGCAAAGACTTTGTGGGCCGTGATCTGGCTGCAGCAGCGGCCATTGCCCATCAGCTGCAGCAGGAGCAGGCCGCGCAAGGCGCAGACCCCTTCAGCCGCCGTGATGGCTGGCGCATGTCGGGCCGCTATGAGCGCCCGTTTTCTTTTGACTACCGTGGCGAGGTGTTCAACGCCGGTCTGGCCTATGGGCGTGATGCCCAGCTGCACCAGCTGGGCGTGGGCGAAGGTGAAACCCGTACCGATGCCACGCTGCAATGGCGTGCGCTGCCCGACGGTCGGCTGGAGCTGAATCTGGGTGGCCAGCGCACTGTGGCCGTGGTGCATGCACAGGGCGATGTGCTGTCCATCTTTACCGATGCTGGCAGCAGCCAGATCACCGTGGTGGATCAACTGGCCCACGCCGCAGGCGGTGGCAATGAAGGCGGCCGCCTGACAGCACCCATGCCCGGCAAGGTGGTGTCGTTTGCAGTCAAGGCGGGCGACAAGGTCAGCAAGGGCCAGCCGCTGGCGGTGATGGAAGCGATGAAGATGGAACACACCATTGCAGCACCTGCTGACGGGACCGTGGTTGAGCTGTTGTTTGCCCCCGGCGATCAGGTCATGGATGGCGCAGAGCTGCTGCGTTTGAGCGTCGCCTGACGGAATGCAATGGCGCCCTTGTTCGGGTTGGGTCGCGGGGCTATGGTTTGCGGCCATGGCCTGGATTCAACCTGCCTGTGCGGGTGCCATGCCTGAGGTTGCAAAGCACAGTAGCCAGCCGGTCGATGTGCAGATTGACTTCTTCCGCGCCGTTGAGCGTGGCGATACTGCAAAGGTTCGCTCGTGGCTGGCTCGCGGCATGGATGTCAACAGCGGTCAGAGCTATGGCTTTGATGAAGGGCGAACGCCTTTGATCGTTGCTGCTGCAAGTGGCAATGCCGAGATGGTGGATTTTTTGCTCAAGCAGGGCGCCAAGGTGAACCTGCGTGAATCGCGCAGCCAGGAAACGGCCTTGTTCCGGGCGGTTCGCTTCTCGGGAAGTGAGGGCATCAGCGATCATTACCGCATCGACTTCCCGCGTACCGTGACGCTGTTGCTCAAGGCCGGGGCGGATCCCAATGTGCCAGATGGCAACGGCTTTGTGCCTCTGTATTTTGCACCGAGCACCGTAATCCTGAGCATGCTGCTCAAGGGCGGAGCCGATCCAAATATCCGAACCGAACGGCCACCGTTGCTGGAGCATGCAGGAGACGTGGAGCGCCTGCGGCTATTGCTCAAAGCGGGAGCCAACCCCAATGCAGTCGATGCATCGGGTCGCACAGCCTTGCATCTTGCGGCGTTGGGTCAGATCGCCGCCGTGCGTTTGCTGCTGCAGAACATGGCTCCGGCTGGGGTGCGTGCTGTGGATGTAGATGGCAATAGTGCGCTGGATATTGCGGCAGGCGCTGGTAGAGCGGATATCGTTTCACTGTTGCTGGCTCAAGGGTTGGAGCCGACTGCGAACGGCTGGTCCCGCGCGTTGAGTGGCGGGTGGTTGCAGACTGCGGCCATGTTGGAGCAAGCACACCATGGTGACAAATGGCCTTTGCCTGAGGCAAGTGAACTCGACGCGGCACGGCTTTACGGCTTGATTTTGCGTGGGGAAAAAACACAAGCGCGCCAGACTTACGAGCAATCCCAGAATAGTGCTTGTGGCCGACTGACACCCTTGATGCAGGCCGTTGAAATGCACAATGAAGAGGCGGTACGTGCCTTGCTTTCTTTGGGCATTGATGTGAACTTTCAGGCGCCTGCGGCGATTCGCTCGGTGTCTTTCGTGCCCGCCATGTCATCGTCGGGGCGTGCAGTTCAGCAGTATGTGTTGCCACCGCCTTGTGCAGACAAGCCAGTGGCGGTCGTCAGCAGCGGTAGCTCGGCCCTGATGCTGGCCGTTGCCAATCAGTCTTTGGGTATTGCGCAACTGCTGGTGGCTGCAGGGGCAGACCCTGCTCAGCGTAGCCACTATGGGGCTCAGTATTCGGCGCAGAGTCTCTGGCAAACCCAGACATTGCAAAACAAGAGCGATCATGCTGCTTGGAAGCGTGTTTTACGTCTGGCTTGATCGCAAAGAGTTAATAACAAATGACCGCAGTGAGTCCTTCAAACCGTTAGGCTTCACACCTATGAAAATCGCTTTTTGCTGTGAAGATACGCGGCCAGAACCCTGGCTCAAAGGTTTGAATGAGGCTCTGCCCGGTGCCGAGATCGCTATCTGGGAGCCGGGTGTGGCGCAGGCTGATTACGCCTTGGTCTGGGCGCCTCCCCAGCAGTTCATCGACGAGCAGGCTACGGGCCTGAAAGCCATGTTCAACATCGGCGCGGGGGTAGATGCACTGCTGCCGCTGACGATTCCTGCGGAGCTGCCCGTCTACCGCCTGGAAGACGCGGGCATGGCAGTGCAGATGGCCGAATATGTGGCGCAGGCGGTGATTCGCTTCTTCCGTGGGCTGGACCAGTACGAAGCCGACATGGCGGAGGGTGTGTGGCAGCACCAGCGCAATCCCAAGCGTGCAGACTATCCCGTGGGTGTGATGGGCCTGGGCAAGATGGGCGAGCGCGTGGCCAAGGCGCTGACGGTGTTTGATTTCAAGGTCAATGGCTGGAGCCGCTCGCTGCGCGACATGGATGGTGTGCAGTGCTTTGGCGGCATGGCGCAGCTGGACGACTTCCTGCGCCAGAGCCGTATTCTGGTCAATCTGCTGCCGCTGCATGCCGAGACAGAAAATATCATCAACGCCCGCACGCTGGCGCTGCTGCAGCCCGGTGCTTATGTCATCAACGTGGGGCGTGGCGGTCATCTGGTGGATACGGACCTAATTGCGCAGATCGATTCCGGTCATGTCAGCGGCGCCATGCTGGACGTGTTTCGTGAGGAGCCTCTACCAGAGTCACACCCCTTCTGGAAGCAGCCAAAAATCATACTTACCCCCCATACTTCGGCCCGCACGCTGGCGGCAGACAGCATTGCTCAGATCGTTGGCAAGGTCGCCGCCATGAGCCGAGGAGAGTCCGTCTCAGGTCGCGTTGATCTGAGAAAAGGCTATTGATTCCAAGGAGATAGAAATGAAGTACCCCGCACGCGTGAAACTCATCGACGTAGGCCCGCGCGACGGCCTGCAGAACGAAAAGCAGCCGGTGCCCGCTGACATCAAGATTGAGCTGGTGCAGCGCCTGCAGGACGCGGGCCTCAAGGAGATTGAAGTCACCAGCTATGTGTCGCCCAAGTGGGTGCCGCAGATGGGTGACAACGTCGAGGTGATGGCAGGCATCACGCGCAAGAGCGGGGTACTTTATTCGGTGCTGACGCCCAACCTCAAAGGCTTTGAGGCGGCTGTGGCATCCAATCCCGATGAGATTGTGGTGTTTGGCGCGGCCAGCGAGGCCTTTAGTCAGAAGAACATCAACTGCTCGATTGCTGAAAGCATTGAGCGTTTTGCGCCCGTGGTGCAGGCTGCGCTGGATGCTGGCATTGCCGTGCGCGGTGCCATGAGCTGCACGGTGGGTTGTCCGTATGAGGGCGAGATCGCCCCCGAGAAGGTGAGCTATTTGGCGGGCCTGATGAAGAACATCGGCGTGCAACGCGTGGACGTTGCCGACACCATTGGCGTGGGAACGCCCATCAAGGTGCAAAAAGCGCTGGAGGCCACGCTGGCGCACTTTGATATCGACCAAGTGTCTGGCCATTTTCACGACACCTATGGTCAGGCCTTGAGCAACACGCTGGCGGCGCTGGAGGTGGGCGTGTGGAATTTCCAGTCGTCAGTGGCCGGTCTGGGCGGCTGCCCGTATGCCAAGGGCGCAACGGGCAATGTGGCGACCGAAGACGTGGTTTATCTGCTTCACGGCATGGGCATTGAGACCGGCATTGATCTGGACAAGCTCATCGATGCAGGTCAGTTCATCAGCGAGTTTCTGGGGCGTCCTACGCAGTCGCGTGTGGCCAAGGCTTTGCTGACCAAGCGTGCTGGCTGACGCATGGGGGCATTGGGCGGCGCTAGGATATTGGGCATGCCAAATCAATCTCGTCATGCCCTGAAACGTCTGGGCTTTGCCTCGCTGACTCTGTCCCTGGGCCTTCTGCTTTCTGCCTGCGCTGGCATGGATGCCCAGGAGTGCAAAGACACCGACTGGGCCTATCTGGGCCAGCTGGATGCCATGGATGGCAAGCTCGACATCAACACACGGGGCAAGCGCCATTTCAGAACCTGTAAGGACAACGGTGTGCAGATGGATGCGCGCGCCTACCAGCAGGGCTGGATGCGTGGCCTGAGGGATTTCTGCACGGCAGAGAGCGGCAAAGCCTTTGGTGAAGCAGGTCGTAAATACCAGTACGGATATTGCCCTGCACAGCTGGAGCCCGCCTTTATGCAAGGCTATGGCCCGGTGCGCGATCGCCGTGAGGTGCAGGAAGAGATGCAGCAGCTGGAGCGTCGCATCGACATGAAGAAAAAAGAGCTGCGTGAAGCCCGCAGCGCCAAGAACAGCGCCAGTCACATCGCCTATGTGGAAAAGGACTTGCGTGATCTGAATATCGAAATGCTGCAGCTGCGCTTCAAATTCGCGCAGATGCCTCAGCCATGAGCCACATGCAGACGGCGGCGGATTTCATTGCAGCGCTTGATGTGGATGAGTCCGTCAAGGCCATGCAGCTGGAGTCGGTTTCTCGCGCACTCATGCCCTGGCTGCAGCAGGCACCTGCCGCAGAAGTCAATCAACTGGCGCAAGGGCTGCTTGCCGCCAATACGCGCTGGCATGTGACGCTGCACGATACCCTGTCCTGGCTGGCCGATGAAGACTGGCCTGCGCTGGTGGATGCAGCGCTGCGCAGCGCACAGGCGCGCGCCAGCATGAGCGAGGCAGAGCGCACGGTGCTGGAGGCAGCCAGTTATCAACAGCCTGAACTCATCAAACCTTTGATAGCTCAGCTCGTAGACCTGGACTTCGATGTAGAGCTGTTTGAGACTGAAATGCAGGAGCAGACAGCGCAAGCTGCTATGCATTTGATATTTCCGCCGCGCTATCTGCAGCGTGAAATTGCATGGATTCCCCGGCACTGGCACCCCAGCTGGAATCTGCAGCCCGGCCCTGAGAGCTATTGCTTTGGAGGCCCGGGTGAGGGCCACTGCCAGCATTGTGGCAGGCAGTTGCAACACCTGATCAGCCTGCCTGCAAGCCAGGTGTTTGGCTGCGATCAGCCAGCAGGCAAAACCGTGCATCTGCAGCTGTGCCTGTCCTGCATGGAAAGCGGCGTGGGCGAGCTGCATTACCGCCATGACTCAGAAGGTGTGGCGCATTGCCTGAATGCGGCGCAGGATGGGCAGTTGCAGGAGCCAGACATGGAGTGCGGCCCTTTGCGTGCTACCGAAGCTGCACTGTCTGCAACGCCCGCACGCTGGCAGCGTCAGGACTGGGGGCAGTCCAACGGCCGTGAGAATCTGTATCGCGTGGGTGGTACGCCTGCATGGATTCAATCACCATGGGTGCCAGTGTGTACCTGCTGCGGCCAGAGCATGCGTTTTGTGCTGCAGCTGGATTCTCAGATTCCGCAGGCCGATGGCGCAGTCGCCCATTACTGGGGCAGCGGCGGCATGCTTTACGGCTTTGCCTGCGCTCCTTGTGCTCACAGCGCCTACATCACTCAGTACACTTGATGCGCAGGGCGCGGTGGGCGCTCTTTCTTCGAGAGTTTGTATGTGTGGATCAGAACTTCACGCGCTGCCGGAAGGGGTGCAGCGCGTCAGCCGCTTTTTGCAGGATGCTGGCCATCCCCTTGCGCCGCAGATGCTGGACGGTGCTGCCCGCACAGCGCAGGAAGCGGCAGATCAGCTCAGCATTCTGGTCGGCCAGGTTGCCAAGAGCATCATTTTCAAGCGCAGGTTGGATGGCGCTGCCGTGCTGGTGGTGACATCAGGCGACAAGCGCGTGGATGAAAAAAAAGTGGCAGAGCTGGTGGGCAAGATTGGCCGTGCAGATGCGGACTTTGTCAAAGCCAGTACAGGCTTTTCGATTGGCGGAGTCAGCCCTGTGGCGCATGCCAGCAAGGTGGTGACGCTGATCGATCAGGAACTGCTGCGCTTTGATGTGGTGTGGGCAGCGGCAGGCCACCCGTATGGCGTGTTTCCCGCAACGCCTACCCAGTTGCAGGCGCTGACCGGCGCCCCATGGTCCGATGTGGTGGAGCAGACATGAGTGAAATTCTGAACGAGCAAACGCTGCAAGAGCAGCAGGCGCAACAGCAGCAGCTGGTGCAACTGGCCACCAGGGCCGAAGTGGCACTGGCCTGGGCTGAGGCCGATCAGCCCGTGGCATCGCCCTGCATCAATGTCTGCCGCATGACGGAAGACCGCAGCCACTGCAAGGGCTGCTTCAGAACCATTGATGAGATTCGTGCATGGTCCAAGGCGGACAGCGAGCAGCGTCAGCAGATCTGGACGCAGCTGCTGCAGCGCGCTGGATTGCAGGACCCAAGAGTTGCGGATTTGTGAGCGACAAAGGCAGGCAGGACATGAAGCACATCACTTTCTATCTGGATTTTGTTTCCCCCTACGCCTGGCTGGCGCTGGAGCAGATACCGCAGGCCTTGCAGGGCATCAGCCACCATATTGAATACCGACCTGTGTTGCTGGGGGCCTTGCTGCAGGGCGATGCGAACCCCGGGCCGGCTGGCATTCCCGCCAAGCGCACCTGGACGTATCGGCATGTCAGCTGGCTGGGGCAGTCGCTGGGGATTCCATTGCAGATGCCTGCACAGCATCCTTTCAACCCTTTGCCTTTGCTGCGGCTGGCGCTGGCCCATGGGCGTAACGGCAGCATCAACCGCTTTGTGGCACAGGCGGTGATGCAGCATGCCTGGGTGGGAGGTTTGGATGCAAATGCGCCAGAGCGCTTGCAGGTACTGCGTGAGCTGCTACTGGAACAGAAGCATGCGGAAGAAGCAGGCGAGGACGTCAAGCAATGGCTGCGCAGCAATACCGATCAGGCCAAGCAGGTCGGCGTTTTTGGCGTGCCCGCCTGGGAGGTCGATGGCAAGGTGTTCTGGGGCCAGGATGCGCTGCCCATGCTGCGCAGCTACTTGCAGGGTGACGCATGGTTTGAGCCGCAATGGGAAGCTGCGGCGCAGGTGGAGTCAGGACTGAAGAAGAGCTGATGCATGACCAGAATCAGCAGAAACGGCGACTTGGGTTGATGTCGCTGTTCATAAAAAAGGAGCTTTATCGGCTCCTTTTTTTTGAGGGCGCAATGGGTTTCAGGAAACAAAGACTTCCGTGATGGGCTGGCCCAGGCTGATCAGTTGAGCGGCTAGTTCTTCCTGGCGCACTTTGTCCTTGCCGCCCGCCCATTTTGCGTTGATGGGGTGGGTATCCGCGCTCCATGCTGCTTTGAAATCCACCTTGAATTTGTCGAGCGCGCCGTACATGTCGAGGACAGTGGCCAGAACGTGAAGGTGGTCAACGCGGGTTGCAAATTTGCCGGTCTTGACGCGATTGGCGGGGCCGTAAAACAGTGTGGTGATCGGGTCGTGACCATACATATAACTGGTCTTGCCGCCGAAATAGGTGTCCATGCCGACGTTGGCTACGCCGTTGCTGGAATCTGTGAAGCCGTCTTCATCGGTGGTGATGATGAGCAATGCGTCGTTGGCCTTGGCCCAGTCGGCATAAGGCTTGATGTGTGTCTGCAGCCAGTCGTCGGCCGCCTTGAAGGTGCCGGTATGGATGTTTTCCATATTGTTGGGCACGACCAGGGAGACCGTTGGAAGCGCATCGAAGGATGCGGCTTTACCCTCTTTGTCCACCGCAAATCCAGGGTACTTGCTGCCATCTGCATCGACCGTGTTGGTCATGGCCAGGTTGGTGCTCACGGGCAGCGTAAAGCGCAACTTATCGCTGGGAACCGTCTTTCCGTAGGCAGGGAAGTTGATCCAGTTGATGGCCGGGTTGTGGCGGCGTGCATAGCCATCGGCAACGCCAGCGGGGTTGAACGCTTTTTCGTTGTACGAGGGGTAGGGCAGCGACGAAGAGAAAGTCGCGAAGGTGAAGCCTTTGTCAATGATGGCCGAGCCCAGATTGGGGGTCGTAAAAGGCAGCGACACATTGGGAAAGCTGGTGACCAATTCGTTCGATAGACCCACTTCTGCTGAAAAATTGGGTGCAGGTTTTCCGCTGGCATCAACAAGCGTGTTGCCATATTGGTCGGCATAGGCAGCCACGGCGGCAGGGCTTGTTTTACGGCCCGAGCCGGGGGACTCGAACCAGTCTGGCAGAAAGCCCTGGTTGTGCCCCGCAAACTGGTAGAAGTAATTGGTCTGGCTACCGCGTGCAGGTACGGGGTGCACGAACTGAGGGCCCATGCTCCAGGTGCTAGTGCCTGGGCTTTTGGGGTCTGAGGCAATCACGGCCCCGCCCACAGGGATTCGGCCATACGGCGTGGGGGCTGCATAGGAGGCCGTTAGCAGCGCGCTGGCAGATGCCAGCTGGTTGAGGTACGGCATTTCCTGGTTGTCTATCAACTGCGAGAAAGACTTGTTCTCCAGTATCACCACCACCGTCTTTTTGGGCGCCCAGCGCGCCGTGACCTTGTCTTTGTTGTCGCTTTCCGTGCTGTCATTTCCGCCGCCGCAAGCGGTGAGCAATGTGGCGCCAAAGCCGCCTGTCAAACCGGCAGCAACGGCACCTCGCAGAATCTTGCGGCGCGAGATATCTGTGCTCAAAGAAGCGTTTTCGTGAGCGTTCGGGGATTTTTGATCAGGCATTTTTATGGCGTCGTGGGAGTCAATAGCGGCGAACTCTACGGTGTGGATATGACGAAGCTGTGACGAGTGCCCTGGTTCATGCATCTGTCATACGCATGTCATGTCCATGACAAAAATGCAGGTCTTCAGATCTCCTGCGACTGCTGCGCATATGGCCCTGCTGTATCGGCCTTTGCGCTTTTTCCTTTGTTCGAATGAAAAGTCTTTCTTCGCTTGCATCCCCCGCATTTCTGTTGACTGCAATTGCCGCTGGTGTGCTGCTGGGCGCTTGCAGCGAGGGTGGAGACAATTCAGAAAAGGCTGCAGTGAAGCCGCAAGCCACGGCTGCTATGAGCCCTACTGCGGAGCTGGGAAAAAAGCTGTTTTTCGACAAGTCACTATCAGCATCGGGTGCCATGTCTTGTGCCACTTGTCATGACCCCGCATATGCCTATGGGCCGCCCAATGCGCTGGCGGTGCAAATGGGCGGATCTGCGCTCGACAAACCGGGTTTGAGGGCGGTGCCTTCGCTGCGCTACAAGCTGGTAACGCCTGCGTACTCTGATGCTTTGTTTGACCCAGATGGCGCAGAGCCGCCGGGGCCTGGCGGAGGCTTTAACTGGGATGGCCGTTCCAATACCCTGGCAGAGCAGGCGGCGCAGCCTTTGCTCAGTGATTTTGAGATGGGCAACCGCTCTGCGCAGGAGGTGGTGGATAAGGTGCGCCAGGCAAGCTATGCGCCCATGTTTCTGGAGGCATTTGGAGGCCAGGCGTTTGCCGATGCTGACAAAGCCTTTGTCTTTATCACCCAGTCGCTGGAAGCTTTTCAGAAAGAGGACCCGGACTTTCGCCCTTACTCCAGCAAATTTGACGCTTATGTGATGCGTGGTGAAGGCGTTCTGAGCGTGCCAGAGCAAAGAGGCAAGGCTGTTTTTTATGACCCAAGGCGTGGCAATTGCGCGGCCTGCCATATCCCGGATCTCAATCAGTTCACAGACCAGATGTATGCCTCCATTGGCGTGCCGCGCAATCCGGCGATTCCGGCCAATGGCAGTGAAAAATTCTATGACCTGGGGCTGTGCGGGCCGCTGCGCAAGGGGTTTACAGGGGCTGTTCCTGATTCATCGGACGAGTTGTGCGGCATGTTCAAGACGCCAACATTGCGAAATGTGGCTACGCGCAGCGTGTTCTTTCATAACGGCGTCATCACCTCTCTGGAGCAGGCGATTCGCTTCTACAACACACGCGATACGCATCCGGAAATCTGGTATCCGACGAAGGGTGGTGTTCCTCGTTCCACACCGTCTGCCAGCTTCCCTTCGTATGGGTTGGTCGCTACGCAGTACGACGGCGGCAAGGTCCAGAAGTTCAACGATCTGCCCGAGCGTTATCGAGAAAACATTGATCCGCAGATGCCCCTGGATGGACGGGCACCAGCATCTGCTCCTGCCATGAGTGAGCAGGACATTGCAGACCTGATCTGCTTTCTCAATACCTTGACGGATGGGTTTGTAAAGCCTGCTGGCAAGGATGCAAGCTCAGGAAAGTGCGTGAGCTGATTGAGCGGAAGAAATACCAAAAAGGAGCGCATTGAGCGCTCCTTTTTGGTGTGAGCCTGCAGTGAAGGCTACAGGTGAGTCGTTGGCGATTGGCGGGCTATCAGTGACCCGAAGCACCCGATGCACCCAGGCCCGTTTCGGAGCGGACTTGCTGCGCTGCGAAGGCTGCTTTTTCCTTTTCTGCCTGGCCGCTCTTGTCGAGCACCGAGAACAGCCACACGCCCACGAAACCGATGGTCATAGAGAACAGAGCGGGTGAGGTGTAGGGGAACCAGGCCGAGCCAGCAGGGTTGCCCAGGGTGGCTTCCCAGACGGATGGCGAGACGATGGTCAGACCCACGGAGGAGATCAGGCCCATGAAGCCGCCAATGACGGAGCCCTTGGTCGTGCAACCCTTCCACAGCACCGACAGCAGCAGCACAGGGAAGTTGGCCGATGCGGCGATGGCGAAGGCCAGTGCCACCATGAAGGCGACGTTTTGCTTCTCGAACACAATGCCCAGCAGCACGGCGATGACGCCCAGGGTCAGCGTGGTCAGACGCGAAACCTTCAGCTCCGAAGCGCTGTCGGCCTTGCCGTTCTTGAACACGGTAGCGTACAGGTCGTGCGACACGGCAGAGGCGCCCGACAGGGTCAGACCGGCCACCACGGCCAGAATGGTGGCGAAGGCCACGGCAGAGATAAAGCCATAGAACACATCGCCGCCCACGCTCTTGGCCACCAGCACGGCAGCCATATTGGCTGTACCTGCGCCGCCCTTGATGACGCCCTTGACGGTGTCAGACATTTCGGGGTTGGTGAGCACCATGGTGATGGCGCCAAAGCCGATGATGAAGATCAGGATGTAGAAGTAGCCGATCCACACCGTGGCCCAGCCCACGGACTTGCGGGCTTCCTTGGCGTCAGGCACCGTGAAGAAGCGCATCAGGATGTGGGGCAGGCCCAGCGTACCGAACATCAGTGCCATGCCGAAGCTGATGGCGGAGATGGGGTCCTTGATGAAGCCGCCTGGGCCCATGATGGATAAGCCTAATTTGGCCGCCACATCAGGCTCTTTGCCGCTGGCAGCTGCAATTTCGGTCTTGACGCGCACACCGTCGGCGAACAGCTTTTCAAAGCTGAAACCGTAGTGAGACATGATCATGAAGCCCATGAAGGTCACGCCGGCCAGCAGCATGCAGGCCTTGATGATCTGCACCCAGGTGGTGGCGGTCATGCCGCCGAACAGCACATAGACCATCATCAGCACGCCCACCAGCACCACGGCAATCCAGTAGTCCAGGCCGAACAGCAGCTTGATCAGTTGGCCTGCACCCACCATCTGGGCGATCAGGTAGAAGGCCACCACCACCAGCGTGCCGCTGGCGGCAAACATGCGGAACGGGCCTTGGGCAAAGCGGTAGCCGGCCACGTCGGCAAAGGTGAACTTGCCCAGGTTGCGCAGGCGCTCGGCCAGCAGGAAAGTCAGGATGGGCCAGCCGACCAGAAAGCCGATGGAGTAGATCAGGCCGTCATAGCCGCTCATCATCACCTGAGCGGAAATGCCCAGGAACGATGCGGCAGACATGTAGTCACCGGCAATGGCCAGGCCATTCTGAAAGCCGGTGATGCCGCCGCCTGCGGTATAGAAATCCGCAGCGGATTTGGTGCGTCCAGCAGCCCATTTGGTGATCCACAAAGTGGCCAGCACGAAGACGGTGAACATGATGATCGCCGTCCAGTTGGTGGCCTGTTTGGCGACATTGCCGATGTCGCCACCGGCGGCCAGGGCAGAACCAGCAGCCGAGAGCAGGACAGAGGTAGCCAGCGCTGGAGCCAGCGCGCGTTGCAGGGAGCTCTTCATTTCTGGGCGTCTTTCAGAATCTGCTGGGTCATCTGGTCGAACTCGTTATTGGCACGACGGATGTAGAACAGGGTGATGACCACGGTGAACACGATCACAAACAGGGCGATGGGAATGCCCAATGTGGTGACGCCAGAGCCAAGGGGCTGGGCCAGGAATTCCTTGTCAAAGGCAATCAGGGCCACATAGCCGTAGTAAACGATGAGCATCAGCAGCGTCAGCACACCGCCCAGTCGATTTCGCTTGCTGCGCAGCTGCAGGTAGGCAGGGTTGCGCTGAATTTTTTCTATCACCGGATCATTCACAGTGTTGTCTCCTTGGAAGGCATGCCTGCTCGCTTTTATCGATATGAATTGCTGTGCAGGTCGAGCCATTCTGTGAACCCCATCTGACCGCCTCCTTACTTACGATATGGGTGTTTTCACTGGGTTTTTCATATCGAAAAAAAGTGGGTTCGGGTTAATCCTGAAAGGGTCGGGAAAAGCCTTGTCCCAATTTTTGACAAAGCAAATTTTTGTAAGTTAGCGGTCAGTTGCCACTTTGATATTGGAAAAACAGGCGGGTTGGCGGCGCCTGAAATCAATATTAAGGAGACAAACATGGCCATCAATGCGACAGCAAATGCGGGAGGTAAATCGGCTTCACGGCCGATGAGTTCAGAAGAGCGCAAAGTCATTTTTGCGTCATCACTTGGCACGGTGTTCGAGTGGTACGACTTCTATCTATACGGCTCGCTGGCGGCCATCATCGCCAAGCAATTCTTCAGTGGGCTGGATGCGGGGTCAGCCTTCATCTTTGCGCTGCTGGCTTTTGCGGCTGGTTTCATCGTGCGGCCGTTCGGGGCGCTGGTGTTCGGCCGTTTGGGTGACATGATCGGGCGCAAGTACACCTTTCTGGTGACGATTCTGATCATGGGCCTGTCCACCTTCATCGTGGGCATCTTGCCAACCTATGCCAGCATTGGCGTGGCAGCTCCCATCATTCTGATTGCCTTGCGCATGCTGCAAGGTCTGGCGCTGGGCGGTGAGTATGGCGGCGCTGCCACCTATGTGGCTGAGCATGCGCCTGATGGCAAGCGTGGTGCCTATACATCCTGGATTCAGACGACTGCGACACTGGGCCTGTTCCTGTCTCTGCTGGTGATTCTGGGTGTGCGCACCTCGGTGGGCGAGGAAGCATTTGTGGACTGGGGCTGGCGCATTCCATTCCTGGTGTCCATCCTGCTGCTGGCTATCTCGGTATGGATTCGCATGACGCTGTCCGAGTCGCCTGCGTTCCAGAAAATGAAGGCCGAGGGCAAGGTTTCCAAGGCGCCGCTGAAGGAATCCTTTGGTCAGTGGAAGAACCTGAAAGTCGTGATTCTGGCCCTGCTGGGCCTGACGGCAGGGCAGGCTGTGGTCTGGTACACAGGTCAGTTCTACTCGCTGTTCTTCCTGACGCAGCAACTCAAGGTTGACGCGGTGACCGCCAACCTGATGATTGCCGCCGCACTGCTGCTGGGCACGCCTTTCTTTGTGATCTTCGGAACGCTGTCCGACAAGATTGGCCGCAAGCCCATCATCATGCTGGGCTGCATTCTGGCGGTGCTGACTTATTTCCCCGCATTCAAGGCGCTGACCGAAGCGGCCAATCCTGATCTGGCCGCTGCGCAAGCCAAGAACAAGGTGGTCATCGTGGCAGACCCTGCGGAGTGCTCGTTCCAGTTCAACCCCACAGGTACAGCCAAGTTCACCAGCTCATGCGACGTTGCCAAGCAAGCTCTGGCCAATCGCTCTGTGAGCTATGAAAGCGAAGAAGCACCTGCAGGTACACCCGCTGTTATCAAGATTGGCGCAGACACCATTCCCAGCTATTCCCTGGCAGGCCTGAGTCCTGATGATCTGAAGGCCAAGGGTGCGGAGTTCAGCAAGGCTGTGACGGAAACCCTGAAGAAGGATGGCTATCCTGACAAGGCTGACCCCAGCAAGATGAACAAGCCCATGATGATTGCCATCCTGTTCTATCTGGTGCTGCTGGTGACCATGGTCTATGGCCCGATTGCAGCCATGCTGGTGGAGCTGTTCCCCACCCGTATCCGCTACACCTCGATGAGCCTGCCCTATCACATCGGCAATGGCTGGTTTGGTGGGCTGCTGCCCACCATGTCCTTCGCCATCGTGGCGCAGACCGGCAATATGTATAACGGCCTGTGGTACCCCATCATCATTGCCGGTGTGACGGCTGTGATCGGGACGCTGTTCGTGTCCGAAACCAAAGATCGCAATATCTACGCAGAAGACTGATGAACGCATGGGCGCTGCACTTGTTGCAGCGCTGCAGCCAGAGCCCGCAAGGTGAATGCCCTGTGGGCTTTTTGCTTTATCTAGGGTCTGTTGAGAATTGAGCGAGGTCGCGAAGGATTCTGGCCGCTTGCCAATCTAGGCGCGTGACGCCGTGCGGGTGCTCACCCGCACAAGAAGCGCAACGACGAGTGGCGGGCGGCCAGATTCCTTCCCTTCGGGTTGCCGCGACAGGAGACCGTCTGCGTTGTTGCATGCCCTCGCAAGGCATGAGCATTGCTTCGGCCATGCGCCTAGCATCCAGCTTCCTGTCGCTGCAACGCGATCCTCGCCTAAATCTCAACAGACCCTAGCGATCATGAGTTACAGCAGTGTGGCAACAAAGCATCAGTGCTTCATTTTTTTAAGCGGCAAATCAAGCTTTTGAGAGCCTCCCGCCTAGAATCACTCCTAGCCGCGAGAGGGCCAAAAGCCTACAAGCCAATGCGGTGCAAAAACACTATCTCAAGATTCAGGAGCATTGAATGACCAAGATGACTCGCATCGCACTGGCCGCACTGGCTGTGATGGGCGCAACCACTGCAATGGCACAGAGCAGCGTGACGCTGTATGGCCGTATCAATACCACTGTTGAGCGCCAGAAAATTGGTGACCAGAGCAACACAGTAATGCAAGACAACAATTCGCGTTGGGGCATTCGTGGTACAGAGGATCTGGGAGGTGGCCTGAAGGCTGGCTTTATCTTGGAAAGCGGCTTTAAGTCTGATACCGGTGCAGGCTCGGCAGCCGGCGGCATGACTTTCGGTCGTCAAAGCGAACTGAACCTGTCCGGCAACTTCGGTATGGTTCGTCTGGGTAACTTCTTCCCTGAGTCGTATTTCGCATCCGCCGACTATGTCAGCATGCATAACCATGACACCGGACCTTCCAGCGACGCTCTGTATCAAGATCCCAACTGGATGGGTGCTTCTGCAGGCGGTCAAGGTGGTGCAGGTGGTGTAGGTACTACCAATAAGGTTGCCTATCGCACGCCTTCCATGAGTGGCTTCTGGGCGGAAGGCTCTGTATCTCTGCACGAAAAGGCAGCAGGCACTGCCAACAAAAATGGCTATGACCTGGCTGCCAACTATGCCGCAGGCCCTCTGCACCTGGGTGCCGCATACAGTAACTGGAACAGCAACTGGCAAGCTTCGTTGCGTGGTCTGTACTCCTTTGGTGCTGTGACCTTGGGTGCTTACTACCAGCGCAATGATGAGACTTTTGCGGGTTCGCGCAACAACTTCCGCCTGTCCGCTATGTACGCTATGGGTGCGTCTGAGTTCCATGCGAACGTGGGTCGTGCAAATAGCTGGAGCAATATCAGCAACTCTTCTGCAACTCAATACACATTGGGTTACAACTACAATCTGAGCAAGCGTACGAAGCTGTATGGTTACTACACTCGTGTTAACAACAGCACCAATGCTTTCTATGGGTTGAATGCTGCAGACAAGGGCAAGGACTTCAGCTCCTTCGCTCTGGGCGTGCGCCACAACTTCTAATTTGTGCACCGCGTAAGCGGTGTCTCCAGCACCTGCAGCTGATAATGCAGACCATTACTCCAAGTTCATACCCCATGTCGAAAGGCATGGGGTTTTTTCGTATGTGTTTTGGCTGCTGTAGTAAGCCATGTGAAAACTCCATATTGCTCAATGTTCAGGCGTGAGAGGGAGAGCGTTTCTTGCGCACTCATTCAACAACTTCGGAGACGTCTATGTGGAAGATTGCGATCGGGTTCGTGGTGTTTGCGGCGATATCGCTGTTTGTGATCTTCAAGGCTGGTGACAGCGTTGATATGAGTGGAGAAAAGCATGGGGCGGATGCCATTCATGCGCCAGCAGAATCAAAATGAATAACGCCTTATCTGGCTGCAGGCCCCGCATGACGGGGCTTTTTTGCATCTGTTGATGTGGTGGGCAAAGCCTTAATGCACATGCCACGCCAAGGTGCATATCAGGACTGCCTAGAATGTTTGGCCTCCATAGAAAAGACCGCAGAACATGACGCAGGGCCTGATCCGTATCCGTGGTGCTCGCCAGCACAATCTTCGCAATCTGGACATCGATATCCGCACTGGTGAGCTGACCGTCGTCACCGGCCCCAGTGGCTCGGGCAAGTCCAGTCTGGTGTTCGACACGCTGTATGCCGAAGGTCAGCGTCGTTATGTAGAGACTTTCTCCGCCTATGCACGCCAGTTCCTGGATCGCATGGACAAACCGGCGGTGGACAAGGTCGAGGGCGTGCCTCCTGCCATTGCCATCGATCAGACCAACCCGGTGCGCAACTCGCGCTCCACCGTGGGCACGATGACGGAGATCAACGATCACCTCAAGCTGCTGTTTGCGCGCGCGGCCAAGTTGTTTGACAGCAAGACCGCCATGCCGGTGCATCACGACACCGCAGATTCGATCTATGACGAGCTGACACGGCGCTGCGAGGCGGCGGGCGCCCCGCGCATTGCCATCACCTTTCCGGTGGAGTTGCCCGTCAACACCACGGCCGAAGAAGTCGAGCAATGGCTGTCTGCCAGCGGCTTTACCAAGGTACAGGCCGAGCGCGAAGTGGAGCGTGCTCAGCCTGTGGCGGATGAGGCCGCCAAGGGCAAGAAGAAAGCCAAGGCGGCGCCTGAGAAGATCAAGGTGCTGGATGTGATTGCAGATCGCTTTCGCCTGAGCAAGGCTGAGCGCTCGCGTGTCATGGAGGCGATCGAGGTAGGCCTCAAGCGCGGCAGCGGCAGGCTGACTGTGTATGTACTGCCTGAAAGCGGTGCAGAGAGCGCTGAACCTGAGCTGTGGAAGTTCTCGCAAGGTCTGCATTGCCCGGAAAGCAACCTCTCCTATCAGGAGCCGATTCCTTCGCTGTTTTCTTTCAACTCGGCGGTGGGGGCCTGTGATGCCTGCCGCGGCTTTGGTCGCGTGATCGGAGTGGATTGGGGGCTGGTGATTCCCAACGAAAAGCTCACGCTGCGCACCGGTGTTATCAAGCCGATTCAGACGCCGGCCTGGAAGGAGATTCAGGACGACCTGATGCGCCACTCCGAAGCCGAGGGCATTCCACGCGACACGGCCTGGTCCAAGCTGACCAAGGAGCAAAAGGACTGGGTCATTGAAGGCTCGCCCAACTGGAATGGCAAGTGGAGCCAGACCTGGTATGGCATTCGCCGCTTTTTCGAGTACCTCGAAAGCAAGGCTTACAAGATGCATATCCGGGTGCTGCTGTCCAAATACCGCAGCTACACCGAATGCCCGACTTGTGGCGGGGCTCGTCTCAAGACCGAAAGCCTGCTCTGGCGCATTAGCGGCAAGCAGGCCGCGGACGCCGTGCTGCCACCCGGCGATGAAAGTGGCCGATACCAGCGCTTTATGCCGCAGGGCGTGGGCTGGAGCCGTGAGCAGCTGGACGGCTTGCCGGGCCTGTGTTTGCACGATTTGATGCGCTTGCCCATCACTCGATTGCGCGAGTTTTTTGCGCAACTGGCCCCCAGTGCGGCGGACAAGAACGATGGTGAAGCACAGGCCCTCAAGATGCTGCACGCAGAGGTCATGACGCGGCTGCAGTATCTGTGCGACGTGGGTATTGGCTACCTCACGCTGGACCGCCAGAGCCGCACACTGAGCGGCGGCGAGGTGCAGCGTATCAACCTGACCACTGCCCTTGGGACCTCGCTGGTCAACACTTTGTTTGTGCTCGACGAGCCATCGATTGGCCTGCACCCGCGCGATATGGAGCGCATTACCGAAGCCATGCAGCGCCTGCGCGATGCGGGCAATACGCTGGTGGTGGTGGAGCATGACCCCGCCGTGATGTTTGCCGCCGACCGCATGATCGACATGGGGCCTGGACCCGGCGCACGCGGTGGTCAGATTGTGTTTGACGGCACACCCGAGGATTTGCGCAAGGCCGACACCTTGACGGGCGCCTATCTGGGCGGGCGCAAGCAGGTGGGCTTTGGCCTCAAGCGCATGGTGACGGAATCCACGCCGCGCCTGATTCTGGAAGGTGCACGTGAGCACAATCTGCGCGATATCAGCGTGGACTTTCCGCTGCAGCGCCTGGTCACCATCACCGGGGTTTCAGGCTCAGGCAAATCCACGCTGATTCAGGATGTGCTGGTGCCCGCGCTGATGCGCCATTTCGGCAAGCCCACCGATGCGGCGGGCGCATTCGAGCGCCTGCTGGGCGCCGACCATCTGGCCGATGTGATGTTTGTGGACCAGTCGCCCATCGGCAAGACGGCGCGCTCCAACCCGGTCAGTTATGTGGGGGCCTGGGATGCGCTGCGTGAGCTGTTTGCGGTGGCGCCGCTGTCGCGCCAGCGCGGCTACACCGCTGCCAAGTTCAGCTTCAACAGCGGTGATGGCCGTTGCCCCACTTGCGGCGGCTCGGGCTTCGAGCATGTGGAGATGCAGTTTCTCTCGGACGTCTATCTGCGCTGCCCCGATTGCAATGGCACACGTTATCGCCCCGAGATTCTGGAAGTGAAGATCGAGCGCAACGGCCAGTCGCTGAATGTGGCCGATGTGCTGGAGCTCACTGTCGCCGAAGCCGCGCTGCTGTTTGCGCAGGATCGCGATGTGATCCGCGCGCTGCAGCCCATCGTCGATGTGGGGCTGGAATATGTGAAGCTGGGCCAACCCGTGCCCACGCTGTCGGGTGGAGAGGCACAGCGCCTCAAACTCGCAGGTTTTCTGGCAGAGGCGGCCAAGGCGCAGTCCAAGAGCAAACAATCGCTGGCCAAAAAAGGCACGCTGTTCCTGTTCGACGAGCCTACGACGGGCCTGCACTTTGAAGACATTGCCAAGCTCATGCGTGCGCTGCGCAAGCTGCTCGAAGCCGGACATTCGCTGATCGTGATTGAGCACAATCTCGACGTGATTCGCGCCAGCGACTGGCTGATCGATCTGGGCCCAGAAGGCGGTGATGGCGGTGGACTGGTGGTGGCCGAAGGCTCGCCCGAAGATGTGCGCAAGGTCGATGCCTCCTATACCGCGCAGGCCTTGCGCGAATACGATCTGGCCATGGGCGTGGGTGGCGAAGCGGTGCGTGAAGTGGCCCCCATGCTCTATAAACCAGAGCGCAAGGCCAAGGCGCAGCAGGTTCAAGCGGGCAAAAATGCCATTGAAATCGTCAACGCCAAAGAGCACAACCTCAAGTCGCTGACGGTGGATGTGCCGCGTGGCAAGTTCAATGTGGTGACGGGGGTCTCGGGCTCGGGCAAGTCCACGCTGGCATTCGACATTCTGTTCAATGAGGGCCAGCGCCGCTACCTCGAATCGCTCAATGCCTATGCGCGGAGCATCGTGCAGCCTGCGGGCCGCCCTGAGGTGGATGCGGTCTATGGCATACCGCCCACGGTGGCGATTGAGCAGCGCCTGTCGCGTGGTGGTCGCAAATCTACGGTGGGCACAACCACTGAGGTCTGGCATTTTCTGCGCCTGCTGTATGTGAAGCTGGGCGTGCAGCACTGTGTTCACGACGATGCCATCGTGCAGCCGCAGACGGAAGAAAGCATTGCCGCGCAGCTGATGACGAGTTTCCGTGGCCAGACTATTGGCCTGCTGAGCCCGCTGGTCGTCAACCGCAAGGGCGTCTATACCGAGCTGGCCGACTGGGCGCGCCCCAAGGGCTACACGCATTTGCGCGTGGATGGCGAGTTCTTGCCAACCACGGGCTTTCCGCGCATTGACCGCTTCAAGGAGCACACGATTGAGCTGCCCGTGGCCAGCGTGACGGTCACGGCGGCCAACGAAAAAGAACTGCGCGGCCATCTGCGTCAGGCGCTGGAGATTGGCAAGGGCGTGCTGCATGTGCTGTCCGGTATCGAGAATCTGGCCGAGGCCATGCAAGGCGGCCAGAGCACAGCGGGTATCGGTGCGCTGCAGGTGTTCTCCACCCAGCGCGCTTGCCCGGTCTGCGCCACCAGCTATGCAGAGCTGGATCCGCGATTGTTCAGCTACAACAGCAAGCATGGCTGGTGCCCCGACTGCGTGGGCACGGGCGTGAAGCTGACCAAGGACCAGCGCAAGGTGTATGACGACACCTTGCTTGCAGACGATAACCGGGGCCGTGAAGTGAAGTTCGAGGGCCAGGAGGTGGAAGACCTGGCGGAAGTTGTTTGTCCCAAGTGTCAGGGCACACGTTTGAACCCCGTGGCGCGGGCCGTGAAGTTCCATGACGAAGCGATTACCGATATTGCGCAACTGTCGGTGAGCGATGTGCGCCGCTGGGTGCAAGGGCTGGACCTGTCGGGCCGCGAAGCCGATATTGCCCGTGATCTGATTCCCGAGATCCAAAGCCGTCTCGAATTCCTTGAAGAAGTCGGCCTCAACTATCTGACGCTGGACCGCGGAGCGCCCACGCTCAGCGGTGGCGAGGCACAACGTATTCGCCTGGCAGCGCAACTGGGCAGCAATCTGCAGGGCGTGTGCTATGTGCTGGATGAACCCACGATTGGCCTGCATGCGCGTGACAACCAGATTCTGCTCAATGCGCTGCACAAGCTGGGTGACAAGGGCAACACGCTGGTGGTGGTGGAGCACGACGAGGATACGATTCGCCGCGCTGACCATGTGATCGATATCGGCCCCAGCGCTGGTATTCGCGGTGGCCGTCTGGTCGCCGAGGGTACGGTTCAGGACATCATGGAGGCCAAAGATTCGGTCACGGGCCGCTATCTGCTGCATGCCATGCGCCATCCCTTCAAGCCACGACTGTGGGTTGGGGAAGGGGAACCCCCTGCTGCACCGGCTGCTATCAATGCAGAAGCTGCTACCGTTGTTGAATCAGCCGTTGCAGAGAAAAAAGTCAGTAAGGCCAAGAAAAGCAAAGCGCAGGCAGCTACTGAAACGGTAGCAACGGAAGAGAGCAAGGCCTTGCACTGGCTCAAGGTGCTGGGCGCCAATATGCACAACCTGCAGGGCGTGGATGCACGCGTGCCGCTCAAGCGCCTGGTGGCGGTGACGGGCGTTTCCGGCTCAGGCAAATCCACGCTGGCGCGTGATGTGCTGCTGACCAATGTGGCAGCCTGGGTGCAGCAGCGATCGACCAAGGCCGGGCGCGATGCCATGGACGAAGGAAAGTCCCCCGCGCTGGTGGGCTGCAAGGGTATCAAGGGCTTTGAGACGGTGGACCGGGTGCTGGAAGTGGACCAGACGCCCATTGGCAAAACGCCGCGCTCCTGCCCTGCGACTTACATCGGCTTCTGGGACACGATTCGCAAGCTGTTTGCCGAAACGCTGGAGGCCAAGGCCCGTGGCTATGCGGCGGGGCGCTTCAGCTTCAACACTGGCGAAGGCCGTTGCCCGGCCTGTGAAGGCCAGGGCGTGCGCACCATTGAAATGAGCTTTCTGCCCGATGTGAAAGTGCCTTGCGAGACTTGTCACGGCGCGCGCTTCAACCCCGAGACGCTGGCCGTCACCTGGCGCGGCAAAAGCATTGGCGATGTGCTGCAGATGGAAGTCGATGAGGCGGTGGAATTCTTTGCCTCCATGCCTTCGATTGCCCATCCGCTGCAGTTGCTCAAGGACGTGGGCCTCGGTTATCTGACGCTGGGCCAGCCGTCGCCCACGCTGTCGGGTGGCGAGGCCCAGCGCATCAAGCTGGTGACCGAGCTGACCAAGGTGCGCGACGAGGTGGGGCGGCGCGGGCAGAAGGCGCCACACACGCTGTATGTGCTGGACGAGCCCACCGTCGGTCTGCACATGGCCGATGTGGACAAGCTCATCCATGTGCTGCATCGTCTGGTCGATGGTGGCCACAGCGTGGTGGTCATTGAGCATGATCTGGATGTGATTGCCGAAGCCGACTGGATCATCGACCTGGGCCCCGAAGGCGGCAAGGACGGCGGCCGGATTGTGGCCACGGGAACGCCTGAAGAGCTGGTGGCGATCGGCACGCACACCGGCAAGGCGCTGGCGCCCGTGCTGGCGCGCGCATAGGGTGGTGATTTGCGCAAGATCTACACAAATGTTCTAAGAGCACTCCAACTATGTAAATCTTGCTCAAACCATGGTTTTCAGAGGCTCTAAATTCCTCGGAAAACCATAGGCTCGCTCAATAATGACGGTCAGAAAAGAGCGGCGCCACCAGGTTCGGAAGCACGGTTGCTCCGGGTAAGTCCGCTGACCCCATGTCCGACACTATTGTTTTGCGCGGGCCAGAACGGCCAGACCTTTTGCGCCAGGAGGTGCTGGCCGATATTTTTGAGGCCACGGCTCAGGCTCATCCGGCGCAGATTGCGCTGATGGAAGGTCAAGGGGAGACTTTAAGGCAGCGTAGTTATGCACAGCTCGATGCCGATGCCAGCCGCGCTGCCCACAGGCTGATAGAGGCTGGCATACGCCCCGGCGATATGGTGGGGCTATGGCTGCCACGTGGTATCGAGCTGCTGACCCTGCAGCTGGCCATTGCCAAGACGGGTGCGGCCTGGTTGCCGTTTGATGCCGAAACGCCGCTGGAGCGCATTGCCACCTGTCTTGAAGATGCATCGGCCAAAGCGCTATTGATAGCGCAGCAGCATGCGCAGTCTGTACAAGCGCAGAAGGACATTTCTGCACAGACTTTTACGGAAGCTGATCTGCTGGCTGACCTGCCTGCAGATACCGTGCTGCATCAGCGTCAGGGCGCATTGCCCGAGCATCCGGCCTATGTGATCTACACCAGCGGCTCAACGGGCAAGCCCAAGGGCATTGCCATTACGCAGGGCAGCATCTGCCACTTTCTGCGCAGTGAAAATGCACGGCTGGGTGTGCGCCAGAGCGACAAGGTTTATCAGGGTTTCTCGGTGGCCTTTGATATGTCCTTCGAGGAAATCTGGATCAGCTATCTGGTGGGTGCCACGCTGTGGCTGGCTCCGCGCGAGATTGCGGGTGACCCCGAGGCCTTGCCCCGCGCACTGATGGAGCAGCAGGTCACGGTATTGCATGCGGTGCCTACATTGCTGGCGCTGTTTGCCCAGGACGTTCCGAACCTGCGCCTGATCAATCTGGGTGGCGAAATGTGCCCGGAATCGCTGGTGGCGCGCTGGGCCAATGCATCGCGTCAGATGTTCAACACCTATGGCCCCACCGAGGCCACGGTGTCTGCCAGTCTGGCAGAGCTCAAGGCGGGCGAGCCGGTGACGATTGGTACGCCGCTGCCCAATTACAGCCTGGTCGTGGTGCAGGTGATAGAGGCTGACAGCTTTCCTGCAGGCACGGCACCCCAACTGGTGGGGCTGCCCCAGGGCGAGGTGGGTGAGCTGTGCATTACCGGGCCTGGCGTGGCCGCGGGTTATCTGGGCCGGCCGGAACTGACGGCTGAAAAATTTCTGCTCAACCCCTGGCCCAGCGGGCCGCATGACACACGCCTTTATCGCACGGGCGATTTGGCCCGTATCGATGAGCATGGGCAGATTCATTGTCTGGGCCGGGCCGACGATCAGATCAAAATTCGCGGCTTTCGCGTAGAGCTGGGCGAGATCGAAGCTGTGCTGGCTCAGCAGCCCGGCGTGGGTACCACGGCGGTACTGCTGCGCAAGGATGACGGCATGGATCAACTGGTGGCCTTTTATGTGCCTGCCGATGAGCCTTGCACCGTAAACCAGTTGCGTGCGGCACTGGCGGAGCGCCTGCCGCCTTATATGGTGCCTGCGCGATTTGAGGCGCTGACCGAGATGCCGCGCCTGACATCGGGCAAGATCGACCGCAAGGCGCTCAAGGCCATGGAGCTGGCGCAGGCAACTGGGCCAACCGACTCGGATGTGGCGGAAACAGAAGCAGAGCAGGTGCTGTTCGCGGCGCTGGCCCAGATTTTTCCGGGGCAGGCGATTCACCGTGGCCAGGATTTCTTTAGCGACCTGGGCGGCCACTCGCTGTTCGCGGCACGGCTGACATCGCTGCTGCGCGCAGACCCGCGTTTTGCTCAGGCGACGGTCAGCACGGTCTATCAGCAGCGCAAAGTGGGCTTGATTGCCGAGGCCTTGCAGGCCGTCATGACCGTGGGTGGCTCTACAGAGCAGCAGCGCCCCTTCCGCATTCATTCGGCGTGGCGGCGCTGGCGCTGCGGTGCGGCGCAGTCTGTGGCCATTCCACTGCTGGTCTTGATCAAGATGGCGCAGTGGCTGGCGCCGTTTTTCACCTATCACTTCTTCACGGGTGACGAAAACGATTCCGTGGCCTTTGCGGTGGCCATGTCGGTGCTGGCCTTTGCCGTCGCCACCGTGGCAGAGTTTGGCATTGCCTGGGCTGGCAAATGGCTGGTGGCTGGACGATTGAAGCCGGGGCGCTATCCGCTCTGGGGTGTGACGTATTTCCGCTGGTGGTTCGCCGACCGTCTGGTTGAAGCGGTGCCCATTGCCATGATTACCGGCTCATCGCTGCATCCGGTGTGGCTGCGTGCGCTGGGGGCCAGGGTTGGGCGTGAAACCAATCTGGGTTCGATGACAGTGCGCGCCCCTGATCTGCTGCGTATCGGCGACGGCGCCAGCATTGGCAACGCCGTGGCGCTGGAAAACGCACGCGTTGAAGGCGGTGAGTTGATACTCGGTCGCATCGATATTGGCAACGAGGTCTGCATCGGCTCGTATGTAGTGATCGAAGGCAACACCCGGCTGGAAGACTGGGCGCATCTGGATGGGCAATCCGCGCTGGCAGATGGCTCGGTGCAGCCTGCACGCAGCATCTGGGCGGGCTCGCCTGCGCGTGCGAAAGGGGTTTTTGACCCTGCTACTTTGCCGCAAAGACAAGTGGTCAGCCCACTGCGTCATGCGCTGGAAATGCTGGTGTTTGTCTTTGGTGGCCTGCTGGTGGCGACCTTGTTCTTCATGCCTGTGTTTCCGACATTCATGTTGATTGACACGCTGGACATCGAAGCCATTTCCGTGCGCCCTTTGTTGGAGCAGGGTGTGGTCGATGCGGGCGGAGCCTTCATCCTGCGTCTGCTCAAATTCTTCATGCTGGCGCTGCCATCCAGTCTGGTGCTGGTGGCCTGCACGGTACTGGTCGCAGCCCTGGTTCGCTATCTGTTTCTGCCCAGAACCCGGGCCGGTACCTGGTCTGTGCACAGCGGGCGCTATCTGGGCAAGTGGATGGTCAACCAGATTCAGGAGGCCAGCTTGGGCACGCTGCACGGCATTTATGCCACGGTGTATTCATCGACCTGGTACCGACTGCTGGGGGCCAAGGTGGGCAAGCAGACCGAGCTGTCCACCGCTCTGGGTGTGGTGCCAGACATGCTGACACTGGGAGACGAATGCTTTGTGGCCGATGCCGTGATGCTGGGTGACGAACATATCGATGGAGGCTGGATGACGGTGCAGCCCACGGTGGTTTCGCGCCGCAGTTTCATTGGCAATGGTGCTTATGTTCCTGATGGGTCCACCATTCCCGAAAACGTGCTGATTGGCGTCATGACGGCAGTGCCGCGCAATGCCGATATGAAAGATGGCGATACCTGGCTGGGCTCTCCGGCCATCAATCTGGCCGCACGAGAGGTGGCGCAGGGCTACCCTGAGCACCTGACGTTTGCGCCATCGCCATGGCGGCGTCTGGGGCGTGGTCTGGTCGAGGCTGCACGCATCGCCGTACCCCATGCCGTGGTCATTGCCGTCGGTTATGCGATTGTTCTGGACGCCATGCCGCTGGCATCCGAAGGGCGCTGGGGCGCTGTGGTTCTGGATCTGGCTGTGGCTGGCATCATTTTTGGCTTGGTTGCTTTCCTGGTCGTGGCCTTGTTCAAATGGCTGGCTGTCAGGCGCTACGCGAAGACGGCGGTTCCCATGTGGACACCGTTTGTCTGGCTCTCCGAGGCGGCAACCAATATGTATGAAGGTTTGGCCATTCCGAACTTTCTGCGCTATTTGCGCGGCACGCCATGGCTGCCGCTGGCCATGAATCTGATGGGCAGCAAGATCGCTCCCAGTGTCTATCTGGACACCACAGACATCACCGAGCATGACTGCGTGACCATTGGTGAGCACAGCGAGCTCAATGCGCTGTGCTGCCCGCAGACACACTTGTTTGAAGATCGTGTGATGAAGATCGACGAAGTCATCATCGGCAAGCGCGTCACCATGGGCGCGCGCTGCACGGTGCTCTATAGCGCCAGTGTGGGCGACGATGTGCAACTGGGCCCGCTGACGCTGGTGATGAAGGGCGAAACCCTGCCGGCCCGCACGCGCTGGGAAGGCACGCCCGCTGCACCCGTGCGCCAGCCAGTCTGATGCAGATTCAGCCCTGCTGCCTGGATGGAGCTGCTGGAGGCAGGCCGCAGCTGCGGCTGGTGCAGGGGCTGGATGAGGGCGACAGGGAGGTTGCCCGGCTGCAGGCCAGGGCTGCGCTGGTTTGCTGTCTGGCGGCAGAACTGGGCTGTGCAGAGGCGGAGCTGAAAATCAGCAATCTGCGCGGCCAGGCTCCGCAAGTTCAGCTGCGTGGGCAGTTGCTGAAATCCTTGCATTGCTCTATCAGCCATGCGCAGGGAATGGCGCTGCTGGCCTGGCACTTTGGGGCGGCGGTTGGTGTAGATATTCAGGCGGTGGACAGACATGTGTCCCGACCGGAACTGCAAGCGGTAGCGCAACTTTTTTTTGCGCCTGAAGTGGCTGAAGTCCTTTCAGATATTGCGGTAGATGCTCTTTTTTTTGAAGCGTTTGCGCAGGCCTGGGCAGGGCAGGAGGCGCGGCTTAAATGCGCGGGGCTGGGCCTGGTGGAGTGGAGTGGCGAGCTGGAGGCAGGTCTGGCGGGTATTCACAGCGCATCAGTGCCACTGCCCATGTCTTTCACTGCCCTCGTCTGCAGGGCAGCTGTGGCCTGGCAAGACAAGGTCGGCGAAGACAGTGCTACCTGACGCATCAAGGCCGAAACATCACTGCAACCAGCCACCGCGTTTGGCATGAATGCGAGTCCAGGCGTCGTCCAGTCTGTCGTTATGAATTTCGCAGGAGGCCTGCTTGTTGGCAGAACCCTCGGAAGCAATCCCCCACTGGTTGGTAGCGGAGTAGCGCACCGGAATGGTGATGGTCACCACCCGCCTGTCTTTGGTGTAGTCCAGATACATGGCGTCTAGCGGCAGCTGCATCTCTTTCTTGTACCAGTCCAGACACATGCGTGCTTCGCGCTCATAGACCGCGGTGGGCAGGTGACTGGAGGGCGCTGGAAGTGGCTGGCTGGGTTCCTGCGGAAGGGAGATGACGCGCCCGCTGCCCGATAGCGGTGCGCTCTGCAAAGGTGCTGCAGGTGCCATGGAAGTGCTGTTGCTGCCAGCGGGGCAGGCCATATCCTGATACCAGACTCTGCCACCCCCTTCGCAGCGCTGAATGGCCGAAGCCAGAGAGCACAGGCTGGCGAGCAGTACAAAAGGCAGCAGTTTCTTCATGATCGGTGCTGTAGTTGTGTAGGTGGGCCTATTGTCCTGAAACGTGTCGTCTGATTGATTTCAACATGACCGTACCGCAACGAAAAAGGGCTGCACAAGGCAGCCCTTTGAGAGAAAGCAGTGAGGCTTACTGGAAACCCAGCGTATGCGGCAGCCAGGTTGACAGCGCGGGGATGAAGGTCAGCATGCACAGCACGATGAAGTGGGCCAGCAGGAACAGCGGCATCTCGCGCGTCAGGTCGGTAATCGATACGCGTGTGGCGACCGAAGTCACGAACAGCAGGCCACCCACTGGCGGTGTAATCATGCCCAGCGTCAGGTTGACGATCACCACCATGGCAAAGTGCGTGGGGTCGATGCCCAGAGTGAAGGCAATCGGTGCAAGGATGGGCACCAGAATCATCACGCCAGGCAGTGGCTCCATGAAGATGCCGAAGACCAGCAGCAGAATGTTCACGGCGATCAGGAACATGGTGGGCGACAGGTCCCAGCTCACGATCAGTTCAGACAGATACTGCGGAATGCCTTCCACCGTCAGCACCCAGGCAAAGGCTGCCGAGGTGGCCATGACCAGCAGCACCGAGGCAGTCAGCATGGCTGAGCGGGCCAGAATGCCTGGAAGGGCAGACCATTGCAGCGTGCGGTAAATCCATTTACCGCAGATCAGCGCATAGAACACCGCCACGACGGAAGCCTCTGTCGGCGTGAAGATACCGAAGCGGATGCCGACCACGATCAGCACAATCAGCATCAGTGCGGGGATGGCCTTGAAGCTGTTGACCCACATCTCGCGGGCGCTGGGGCGTGGCTCGGTGCTGCGGTAGTCGCGCTTTTTGCAAACCCACCAGTTGACCGCAGCCATGGCCAGTGCAATCAGAATGCCGGGGATAAAACCGGCCATGAACAGCCCGCCCACGGACACGTTTTCATCCTGCAGCGCATAGATGATCATGCTGACTGAGGGCGGAATGATGGGGCCGACGATGGCCGTGCTGGCTGTCAGCGCCGCCGCATAAGGGCGGCCGTAGCCAGCCTTGTCCATCATCTTGACCATCATGGAGCCGGGGCCGGCGGCATCGGCCAGAGCCGAGCCAGAAATGCCCGAGAACAAGGTCAGCGACAGCACGTTGGCATAGCCCAGACCGCCACGCAGATGACCGACAAACTGCGCCGCAAAGCGCAGCAGCACAGCGGTGAGTGCGCCGCCTGACATCAGCTCGGCGGCCAGAATGAAAAACGGCACGGCCATCAGCGGAAAGCTGTCGATGCCCGTGAACATTTCCTTGAAAACGATCAGCTGTGGATAACGTCCACCGACAAAGACCGCCAGCGCCGCCGAAATGGCCAGCGCAAACGCCACCGGAAAGCCCAGCGTGAGCAGGACGATGATGGCAACAAATAAAGTGATACCCATGATGTTTAACCTGCTAGCTCTTAGATGGACGCTGCGGCGTCTGCGTCCATTTCGTCGGATTCAGCAAAGCTGCCGGCGGTGATGTAGCCGCGCGCAATGAACAGCAGGTGAATCAGCATCAGCACAAAGCCCACAGGCATGGCGCCGTAGATATAGGAGATCGGGATGTCCGTGGCTGCAGTGGTCTGAAAGCGCGTGGCGTAAACGTACTGCGACGCGGTCACGGTCATCACGACAAAGAACACAGCCAGACTGACCACGACAATGCCGCGAATGATCTGTGCGCTGCGTGTGCTGACGGTGCGGTGCAGATTGTCGATGGCCACATGGCCACCAAAGCGCAGCACCAGGCCAGCGCCTAAAAAGGTGACCCAGATCATCATGTGGCGGGCTACTTCTTCAGCCCAGACAATGGAGTCGCCCGTGGTGTAGCGCAGCACGACGTTGGCAAAAACGATGCAGGCCATGGCCAGCAACAGCAAGATCAGCAGCCAGCGATTGCAGGCTACGAGAATGCGTTCGATACGATCAAGCATAGGAGTGGGGGTGAGCAGTCGCGGCAGTGAAGTCGCTGCCGACGTGGACTGCGTCACGAAGTTGGGGCTGCTTCATCATTGGCATGAATTGGCGCAAGTCCATTCGTGCTGACCACAGCCGGGCAAAGCGGGCTTTGCCAGTGAGATGAAAAACTAGCAGGCCCGCTGCAGGGGGCGCAGGCCTGCTGCGGGATTACTTGACGGCGGTGATGGAGTCCAGTGTCTTCTGGCCAAACTTTTTGGCGTATTCCTTGTACGCAGGCTCCAGTGCAGCGCGGAATGCGGCCTGGTCAATCTTCTCCACAACCTTCATGCCATTGGCTTTGGCTTCTTCGACGCCCTTCTTTTCCACGTTGTCCACAAAAGCGCGCGAAGCCAGAGCGCCCTTCTTGGCAGCTTCGGTGAAAGCGGTCTTCTGGGCTGCGTTCAGCGAACCCCAGAACGAGGGAGAGACGATCAGCGCCATGGGAGCGTAGACGTGAGCGGTGAGTGTCAGGTGCTTTTGCACTTGCCACAGCTTGGCCGAGCTCAGCACGGAGATGGGGTTCTCCTGACCGTCAATCGTGCCCTGCTGCAGCGCGCCGATCACTTCGGGCCAGGACATGGGAGTGGGCGATGCACCCAGCGTGCGGAAGGCCGTGATGTGCACGGGGTTCTCGGTCACGCGGATTTTCAGGCCCTTGAGGTCAGCCACGCTGGTGACAGCGTGCTTGTTGTTGGTCAGGTGGCGAAAACCTTGCTCACCCCAGGCCAGCGCAACCAGGCCGCGCTTCTGGAACTTGGCCAGCAGATCCTGGCCAAATGCGCCATCCATCACGGCACGAGCGTGATGGGTGTCACGGAACAGGAAGGGAATATCGACCACGCCCACATCGGGCACGAAGTTGCTCAGCGCGCCAGTGGAAACGATGGCGGCTTCCACGGTGCCCAGTTGCAGGCCTTCGATCAGTTCACGCTCGCCGCCCAGTGCGGACGCGGGGAACTGCTTGAACTTGTAGGCGCCGTTGGTGCCTTTTTCCACGCCTTCAGCCCAGGCGTTAGCAGCTGCGCCGTAGTGCGAATTGACCGCCAGCGCATAGCCAATCTTGACTTCCTTGCCTTGGGAAAAAGCGGTACCTGCGGTCAGTGCGGCGGTAGCTGCCACAGCGGAGGCGACGAAAGTGCGGCGAATCATGCGCATGGTATGGGTCTCTCGGAAATGTTTTGAAATAAATCAAAAATTGTAGTGAGTACCAACCGTGGGTTTTTACGCATCAAGGGGTCGTCTTATGCGTGTATGTGCATCGTGGTTGACGATGGATGAGGCGTAAAAAAGCCCGCAAGGTATCAAGTTGCGGGCTTTGTGGTGAGCGTGTTCGGCGCTCTCTATCGATAGATATCAAGGCAATTCATCGCTGAAACCTTTAATTAATAGGCGCTGGCTGCTCTTATTTTTGAGTATTTAGAATCTGATTAGCCAGCTGCACAAAGCCGTCGCCGCGCTCGGCGGTGGTGACATAGCGCGGCAGGTGGTGCAGCTGCGGCACAAAGCGCGCGATATTGGCCACGCCCACGGACAAGGGCATGTGCTGGAACATCAGCTGGTCGTTGGTCGAATCGCCGATGTAGATCCACTGGCCCAGTGTGGCGTCCAGGTCGATATCGAACAGCTCGCGCACAATCCAGCGCGCACCTTCGAGCTTGTTGTGGCCACCAAACCAGCCGTTGATGTGGATGGAGCTGACCGTGGCGTTCATGCCCGCGTCGCGCATGATCTGCACGCACTGGTCAATCTGCGCCTGGGGCATGTGGGTGAACTCGCTGTGGTCCACGGCAATATCGCATTCGCGGCCCATCGAATCGGTGGCCCGGTTGGCACCGGGCACGGTGGCTTCGATCTGGCTCAGCACCTCCTGCATGCGCGCAAAGTTGCGGGCGCGTTCAGCATCGCCCTGCTGGTAGAGCTTGTCCAGGCCCGCCGCGCTATTGCGGCGCAGTGCCACGGCGCCGTTTTCGGCCACGATGGCATCCACCGGCCAGGCCGATGCAAACGGCACGCTCCAGCCCACCGGGCGGCCGGTGATGGGCACCACCTTCAGACCCGCGTCTTTCAGGCGCGCGATGGCCGCCACCACATGGGCGGGCACTTCCCCCTCGGTGGTCAAGGTGTCGTCGATATCGGTCAGCACGCCCAGCAGGTTGGCGGGAACCGGCAGTTCCGACAAAGGGCGCAGAAATTCGTTACTCACAAAAGCTCTCTCAATATAGATCCACGCATAACATTGGCGAGGCCCAACTCAGAGACATCGAGCAAGAGCCGCCTCGCAGCGAGGATGTCGTCCCCCTCCGGCGCGCAGCGCCAGAGAGGGGGAAGCGGCAAAGCCGCTCAGGGGGTGAGGCTCAGTTCGCTGAGCCTAGTGCCAGTCCAGCGTGTTCACGCAAGGGGTGGAAGTGGATTTTGGGGAAGCGCTCTTGCGCCAGTCGCACGTCATACGGGCTGGTGCACAGATAGGCCAGCGTGTCGGCGGCATCGTGTGCCAGGCGCATGGGATAGGCGTTTTCAAATTCGCGCAGCTCGGCGGGAGAGTCGGCCGTGATCCAGCGCGCACCGGTGTACTGGCAGCCTTCCAGGCGCACATCGCAGTCGTATTCGGTCTTCAGGCGGTGTTGCACCACTTCAAACTGCAGCTGACCGACAGCGCCCAACAGCATATTGCCGCCGACATCGGGCTTGAACACCTGAATCGCGCCTTCTTCGCCCAGCTGCATCAGACCTTGCTGCAGCTGCTTGGTGCGCAGCGGGTTCTTCAGCACCACGGTCATGAACATTTCCGGGGCAAAGAAGGGCAGGCCGGTGAACTGCAGGTTGGGACCATCGGTGATCGAATCGCCCAGCTGCACACCGCCGTGGATGGTGAAACCGATGATGTCGCCCGCATAGGCTTCGTCCACTGCTTCACGACGCTGCGACATAAAGGTCACCACGCTGGTGGGGCGCAGTTCTTTGCCGGTGCGCTGCACCTTCATCTTCATGCCGGGGGTGTACTTGCCGCTGGCCACGCGCACAAAGGCGATGCGGTCGCGGTGGTTGCTGTCCATATTGGCCTGCACCTTGAACACCACGCCCGAGAAGCCGCTGTCTTCTGGCTTGATGATGCGTTCTTCGCGGTTGCGGTTCACTTCCGTGAAGGCCACGCGCGGGCCGGGTGGGGGCGACATGTCCACCACCGCGTCCAGCACTTCCATCACACCGAAGTTGTTCACACCCGAGCCGAAGAACACGGGCGTCAGCTTGCCGGCCAGAAAGTCTTCGTGGTTCCACTCGGCCGAGGCGCCTACGGCCAGCTCCATCGACTCCAGAGCGTCGTCATAAGCCTTGCCAAAGCGGGCGCGCAGCTTGTCGCCTTCGCTCAGGGGAATGACTTCAAAGTCCTTGGGGCCGCGGTCGCTGCCGGGGGCAAACACCGTCATGCTCTGCGTGCGCAGATTGATGATGCCGCCGAAGCTCTTGCCCTGGCCCACGGGCCAGGTGATGGGGCAGCAGGGCATGCCCAGCTCGCGCTCGACTTCGTCCATGATGTCCAGCGGGTCGCGCACTTCACGGTCGAACTTGTTGATGAAGGAGATGATGGGCGTGTTGCGCTGGCGGCACACCTCGATCAGGCGGCGGGTTTGCGATTCCACACCGTTGGCCGCATCAATCACCATCAGCGCCGAGTCCACGGCCGTCAGCACGCGGTAGGTGTCTTCCGAGAAGTCCTTGTGGCCGGGGGTGTCGAGCAGGTTGATCACGTGGTCGCGGTAGCTCATCTGCATCACCGACGATGCCACCGAGATACCACGCTGCTTTTCAATCTCCATCCAGTCGGACGTGGCGTGGCGCGACGCCTTGCGGCCCTTGACGGCGCCAGCAATCTGGATCGCACCCGAGAACAGCAGCAGCTTTTCGGTCAGCGTGGTCTTACCCGCGTCCGGGTGGGAGATGATGGCGAACGTACGACGGCGCCGGGTTTCTGGGGCGTATGACACAGTATTGAGAGCTGTAAATACAGCCGGAGAACGCCGGCTGTGACAACAAAAGGTGCAGCGGTCCGCTTGCTGCACAAGGCCGCGACCAGACGGACGGGCCTGTGAATAAGGCTTGAGGGCGCTTATTTTAACGGCAGGGGCAATTCATGGAGGCGGCGCGGAATTGAGAGCCTTCCGTTCGCATTGGCTGGGGCTGGGCACAGATGGTGAGGCTCTTGCCGAGAGCACAATAGCTGCATTGCCCCAGGTTTTTGCTTTCCCGCCATGAACAGCGCTCCACGCGATGTGAATACAACCTTCGCCACCCAACCGCAAGATTCTGCTGCCCCTGTATGGATACAGCGCGGAACAGCCCAGTACTGGCGGGTCAGCGTGGCCTTGTTTCTGGCGGGCTTTGCTACTTTTTCGCTGCTGTACTGCGTGCAGCCATTGCTGCCTGAGCTATCTCAGACTTTTGGCGTAAGCCCTGCGCAAAGCGCGCTGGCGCTGTCTGTGTCCACGGCTTGCCTGGCGGCTTCCATTGTGCTGGCGGGCGCTTTGTCCGAAGGGCTGGGGCGGCGCAAGCTGATGTTCATCTCGATGGCGCTGGCGGCACTGTGCAATCTGGTGGCTTCGTTTTTGCCACAGTGGCATGCCATGCTGGCTGCACGTGCGCTTGAGGGCATCTTGCTCGGCGGCGTGCCTGCCGTGGCCATGGCTTATCTATCGGAAGAGATCGACCCCAAGGGCCTGGGCTTTGCCATGGGTCTTTATGTGGGCGGTACGGCACTGGGTGGAATGCTGGGCCGCATCGGTATGAGTGCCATGACGGAGTTCTGGGGCTGGCGCCATGCCATGGCAGCTCTATCGGTGCTGGACTTGCTGGCGGCGCTGGGCTTTGTCTTGCTGCTGCCCAATTCGCGCAACTTCGTCAAGAAAACAGGGCTGGGCGCCCGCTATCACCTGCAGGCGTGGGGCCGTCATCTGCACCACAAAGGGCTGCCGCTGCTGTTTCTGATTGCATTTGGCCTGATGGGCGTGTTTGTCAGCATCTACAACTACGCCGGCTTTTTGCTGAGCGCGGCGCCTTACGGCATGAGTCAGTTACAGATCAGCCATATCTTCTACGCCTATCTGTTTGGCATGGTGGCCTCGCCAATGGCTGGCGGTCTGGCTGACCGTCTTGGTCGTGGTCCGGTATTGATTGCGGGTGCGTTGCTGATGGCAGCAGGCGTGGTACTGACCCTGTTCCATGCGCTGGCAGCCATCGTGCTTGGCATTGTGTTGCTGACGGCAGGCTTCTTTGTGGCCCACTCTGTCGCCAGCGGCTGGGTGGGGCGGCTGGCCACGCAAAGCAAGGGCCATGCGTCATCGCTCTATCTCTGGGGCTATTACATGGGTTCCAGCGTGCTGGGTGCCGGTGCAGGCTGGTTCTGGTCGCGCTGGGGCTGGAATGGCGTGGGCATGGTCTCCCTGCTGGTGCTGACCCTGGTGATCGGGCTGGCGCTGCGCGTGCAGTGGCTGGCTGCGCAGGCGGCCAAGCGTGCGCTGCAGGCTTGATCCATCCACATCTATACGCCGTCTTGATACGGCTGGCGCCAATCTCTACTCGCCCTTGACGGGCTGACTTCTACATTTCCTCCATCACAAACGGGCCGCAACGGCCTGCGGGAGGAAATAAATGCACATCACATGGATTGAGACCCTGGCCGCCATCACGGCGGCAGGGCTGTTTGCCTATCTGGGCTATGCGCTGCTGCGCCCCGAGAAGTTTTGAGGGGGCCGCCATGCAAGTGCTGCAAGACCTCATTTTTGTGGGCCTGACGCTTGTCTGCTTTGTTGGGCTGCTGGGCTTCCTGCGCGCTCTGGCGCGGATCTAAGAATTACCCCCTGAGGCGCTGTGCGCCTTCCCCCAAGGGGGACGGCGCCGTCGCTGCGGGGCGGCCCTTGCTTGGCACCTCTTGTTTGGATGGTGCAGGTGCGAACGCAAGCGGCTGAATCGGAGAAATTTTATGTGGTTACCCTGGATGGAATTTGCCGCGGTGCTGACCGTGGCGACCTTGCTGACCATTCCCATGGGGCAGTGGCTGGCGCGCTGCTTTACCAGCGAGCACCACAGCTGGCTGGAGCGCGCCACCTATGGCGCCCTGGGCGTGAACCCGGCCGAGCGCATGGGCTGGCAGCGCTACGCCAGCGCTCTGGTCTTGTCCAACGCAGCCATGTTGCTGCTGGGCTATCTGCTCTTGCGGCTGCAAGGCAGCTTGCCGTTGAACCCGCTGGGCATTGCGGCGCAAACGCCCGATCTGGCCTTCAACACCGCCACCTCGTTTCTGACCAATACCAACTGGCAGGCGTATGCGGGTGAGAACAGCTTGAGTAATGCCACGCAGATGGCCGCCATCACCTTTCTGATGTTTGCCGGTGCTACCACGGGGGTAGCGGCTTGCGCAGGTTTTGTGCGCGGTCTGGCACGCTCCAGCAGCCAGGATGTGGGCAATTACTGGGTGGACTATGTGCGCGTGTTCTGGCGCGTGCTGTTGCCGCTGTCGTTTGGCATGGCGCTGGTCTATGTGTGGCAAGGCATGCCTCAGACCCTGGGCACCGAGGCAGTAGCCAGCACGCTGGAAGGCGCCCGGCAGCAGTTGCTGATGGGCCCGGTGGCCAGTTTTGAAAGCATCAAGCACCTGGGCACCAACGGGGGCGGCTTCTTCAGCATGAATGCGGCCCACCCGTTCGAGAACCCCACGCCGCTGACCAATCTGCTGCACATTTTGTCGATGCTGCTGATCCCCGCCGGGCTGACCTATGCCTTGGGTTCCATGCTGCTGCGCCGCAAGCAAGGCTGGGTGCTGTTTGGTGCCTGCATGGTGATGTTCATCGGCTTTCTGGCACTGGTGTTTACGGCCGAGCAAAACGGCAGCAGCCTGCTGGCCCGCGCCGGTGCCGACCAGCAGTGGAGCACCACGCAAAGCGGCGGCAATATGGAAGGCAAGGAGCTGCGTTTTGGCATTGCCGACACCGCCTTGTTTGTGACCACCACCACGGCGGCCACCACGGGCTCGGTCAACGCCATGCACGATTCGCTGACCCCGCTGGGCTCCATCACGCCGCTGGCGCAGATGATGCTTAACTGCGTGTTCGGCGGTGATGGCGTGGGCCTGATCAACCTGATCCAGTACGCCATCCTCACGGTGTTTCTGGCCGGCATGATGATTGGCCGCACACCCGAATTTCTGGGCAAGAAGATCGAGGTGCGCGAGATCAAGCTGGTGATGCTCTCGGTGCTGGCGCATCCTGCCGCCATCCTGGGCTTTACCGCGCTGGCCGTGCTCTGGCCTGATGCGGTGGCCAGCTTGAACAACCGCGGCCCGCACGGCTTCTCGGAAATCCTCTACGCCTATGCCTCGGGCACGGCCAACAACGGCTCGGCCTTTGCGGGGCTGAACGCCAACACGCCGTTCTTCAACACCACCATCGGCTTGGCCATGCTGGCGGGGCGCTTCTTGACCTTGCTGCCCCTGCTGGCCGTGGCCGGCAGCATGGCCGCCAAGGCCACGGTGCCCACCGGGCCCGGCACCTTTCCTACGGCCACGCCGCTGTTCATGGGGCTGTTGGTGTTCGTGGTGCTGGTGGTGGGCGGGCTCACTTTCTTGCCGGCCCTGGCGCTGGGGCCGATCGTGGAGCACCTGCAGATGCTGGTGGGCCAACTGTATTCCTGAAGCCACCGAATCGCACCTATTTTGCCAACGAACTGCGGTCGCCCTCTTGTGCGCTGACCGCAGTCCAAGGAGCAAGTTATGAAATCTTCTTCTCAAACACTTTCCACAGGGGCGGTGTCTGCTGTGGTGTCTGCACAAGGCGATGTGCCGGCGGCCTCCTGGGGCCGTTTGCTGGCCAGCAGCGTGCGCGCGGCCGTGGTGGTGATGCTGGTGGGCGGCATCGCCTATCCGCTGTTCACCACCGGTGTGGCCCAGGCGCTGTTTCCCCATGCGGCCAACGGCAGCCTGATCGAGCGCAACGGCCAGACCGTGGGCTCGGCGCTGATCGGTCAGCAGTTCGACGGCGCCCGGTATTTCCATGGCCGGCCCAGCGCCACCACGGCGCCTGATCCTGCCAAAGAGGGGGCCAGCATTGCCACGCCTTACAACGCGGGCCTGTCGGGCGCCAGCAACCAGGGCGCCACGCACAAGGACCTGGCTGATGCCGTAGCCCAGCGGGTGGCGCAGTACCGGGCCGACAACGGCCTGGCGCCGGATGTTGCCGTACCGGTGGATGCGGTCACGGCCTCGGCTTCGGGGCTGGATCCGCATATCTCCGTGGCCAATGCCCAGCTGCAACTGCAGCGTGTGGCACAGGCACGCGGGTTGAATGCCGATCAGGTACACACCTTGATGAATGGCGCGACCGAGTCGCGCACCCTGGGCCTGCTGGGCGAGCCGCGCGTCAACGTGCTGCGCCTCAATCTGGCTCTGGATGATTTGACTCAACAGCCTGCAGCGCGCAAGGAGTAATCGATGTCAGCTATCAAAACAAAAGCAGGCAGTGGCCTGCTGGATGCTGCGCTGGTTCGCAGCGCGCTGTGGGGTGCGCTGTGCAAGCTCTCGCCGCGCACGCAATGGGCCAACCCGGTGATGTTCGTGGTCTACCTGGGCGCCATGCTGACCACCTTGCTGTGGGCGCAGGGACTGGTGGAAGGCGAGGACAGTAAGTCCGGCTTCACGCTGGCGATTGCGCTGTGGCTGTGGTTCACCGTGTTGTTTGCCAACTTTGCCGAAGCCCTGGCCGAGGGCCGCAGTCGCGCCCAGGCTGCCAGTTTGCGGGGCATGAAGCGCGACACGGTGGCCAAGGTGCTGGAGCAGCCGCGCCACGGCAGCGCCTGGATTCCGGTGCGCGCCAGCGAGCTGCGCAAGGGCGTGACCCTGCTGGTCGAAGCCGGCGACACGATTGCGCTGGACGGCACGGTGATCGCTGGTGTGGCCTCGGTGGATGAAAGCGCCATCACCGGCGAATCGGCACCCGTGATCCGTGAGGCAGGCGGCGATTTTTCCTCGGTCACCGGCGGCACCCGCGTGCTGTCGGACTGGCTGGTGGTGGAAGTCACCGTCAACCCCGGCGAATCGTTTCTGGACCGCATGATCTCCATGGTCGAATCGGCCAAGCGCCAGAAGACCCCCAACGAGCTGGCGCTGACCATCTTGCTGGTGGGCCTGACCTTGGTGTTTTTGATGGTCATCGTCACGCTGTGGCCGTTTTCGGCCTTTGCCGTGGCGCAGACCGGTACCGGTCAGGTGGTGGGTATTGCGGTGCTGATTGCGCTGCTGGTGTGCCTGATCCCCACCACCATTGGCGGGCTGCTGTCGGCCATTGGCGTAGCCGGAATGAGCCGCATGATGCAGGCCAATGTGATTGCCACCTCGGGCCGCGCGGTGGAGGCCGCAGGCGATGTGGATGTGCTGCTGCTGGACAAGACCGGCACCATCACCCTGGGCAACCGCCAGGCCAGCGAATTTCTGCCCGCGCCCGGCACCACGGCCCAGCAACTGGCCGAGGCCGCGCAACTGGCATCGCTGGCGGATGAAACCCCCGAAGGCCGCAGCGTGGTGGCGCTGGCGCAAGAGCGCCACAGCCTGCCCGCACGCAATGCCGCTGAGTTGCTGGCCGAGTTTGTGCCCTTCACGGCCCAGACGCGCATGAGTGGTGTGGATTTATCGACACCCCAAGGCCCGCGCAGCCTGCGCAAAGGCGCGGCTGATGCCGTGCGCCGCCATGTCGAGGCATTGGGAGGCAGCTTCCCCGCACCGGTGCAGCAGGCGGTGGACAACGTCTCGCGCAAGGGCAGCACGCCGCTAGTGGTGGCCGATGGGGCCAAGGTGCTGGGCGTGATCGAGCTCAAGGACGTGGTCAAACCCGGCATGAAAGAGCGCTTTGCCGAGCTGCGCCGCATGGGCATTCAGACCGTGATGGTGACGGGCGACAACCCTTTGACCGCAGCCGCCATCGCCGCCGAAGCGGGCGTGGACGATTACCTGGCCGAGGCCAAGCCCGAGGACAAGCTGCAGCTGATCCGCAACCACCAGGCCGCAGGGCGTTTGGTGGCCATGACTGGCGACGGCACCAACGACGCGCCCGCGCTGGCCCAGGCCGATGTGGCCGTGGCCATGAACAGCGGCACGCAGGCGGCCAAAGAGGCCGGCAATATGGTGGACCTGGACAGCAATCCCACCAAGCTGATCGAGGTGGTGGAAACCGGCAAGCAAATGCTGATGACGCGCGGCGCGCTCACCACCTTCAGCATTGCCAACGATATGGCCAAGTATTTCGCCATCATTCCGGCGGCCTTTGTGGGCACCTATCCACAGCTGGCATCGCTCAATGTGATGCAACTGCACAGCGCCGATTCAGCCATCCTGAGTGCCGTGATCTTTAACGCGCTGATCATCATTGCGCTGGTACCGCTGGCCCTGCGCGGTGTGCCGTACCGCGCCGTGGGCGCCGCCGTGCTGCTGCGCCGCAATCTGCTGATCTATGGCCTGGGCGGCCTGATCGTGCCCTTTGTGGGCATCAAGATCATCGATCTGTTGCTCACGGTGCTCGGCCTGGTCTGAGCGTTCCTCTGGTATTTGAGCTTCGCCCTGTGTTGCCCGCGCTTTGTTGCGGCGGCAGGGGCAAGCCTTGTCTCTTGTGAATTCCTATGTGCAAATCTGCCGTCAAAACATTCCTGGCCAAACGTTCCTTCGCCATTGCATCGACGTTGTTGCTGATCGCGATTTCTTATGCTAGTTCGGTCAAAGCCGAGGAAAATAAATATCAGGATGCTACTGAAAATGCAGCAAATGTACCCGCCGAACACAAGCTGCCGCTGACCGGCAGCCTGAGCCTGCTCAGCGACTATCGCTTTCGCGGCATCTCCCAGACTTGGCAGGGCGCTGCCGTGCAGGGCGGGGTGGAACTGGCCCTGCCCCAGGGCTGGTATCTGGGCACCTCGCTGTCCAATGTCTCCACCAACAGCTATGGCCTGGGCCAGGGACTGGAGCACGATATCTATGGCGGCTGGCGTGGCGAGGTCGCGCCCGACTGGCAGCTTGATGCCGGCCTGCTGCAGTACCGATACCCCGGCGCCCGCCTGGCCACAGACAGCGGTGGCAGCAAGCGCTTTGATACCACCGAAGCCTATCTGGGTACCACGCATGGCGGCTTCAGCGCCAAATGGTCAGTGGCGTTGACGCCGTATTTCGGCCTGCGGGACAGCACGGCCGGATCGGCCTTTGCTTCGGCGCTGCCCCCTGAAGGCAGCAGCCGTGGCAGCCAGTATCTGGATCTGAACTACCAGCATCCGCTGGGCGACTGGGCCACACTGGGTCTGCATGGCGGCTATACCTATGTGCGCAACTACAGCGCGGTGTCTTATGCCGACTGGCGCGTCTCGCTGGCCAAGACCTGGGGCGCATGGACGGCCAGCCTGGCCTATGCCGGAACCTCGGCCAACGAGCGCTATTACAGCGCCGTCAACAGCCAGGGCCAGTGGCGCAGCCTGGGCCGCAGCGGCTGGGTGCTGGGCCTGAGTGCGGGCTTCTGAGCCTGTATTTGAGTGATACGCTGAACGCCTGATGCCATCTTCTTCCTCTTCCTCCCCTGTGCTACGCCCCGATCCCGATGCGCTGGTCGCCCAGTTGCAGGCCGAGCAGGCTCAGGCCGCACGCGGCAAGCTGCGCATCTACTTTGGCTCCAACGCAGGCGTGGGTAAGACCTATGCCATGCTGGCCGCCGCCCAGCGCGAGCGCCAGTCCGGCCGCGCGGTGCTGGTGGGCCTGGTCGAAACCCACGGCCGGGCTGAGACCGAGCAGCAACTGCACGGCTTGCGGCAGCTGCCGCGTAAGCCTTTGCCCTATCAGGGGCGGCGGCTGCCTGAGTTTGATCTGGATGGTGCGCTGGAGCAGCACCCCGATGTGCTGCTGCTGGACGAGCTGGCGCACAGCAACGTGCCCGGCGCGCGCCACCCCAAGCGCTGGCAGGATGTGGAAGAGCTGCTGGCCGCCGGCATCAACGTGTGGACCACGCTGAACGTGCAGCACCTGGAAAGCCTCAACGATGTGGTGAGTGGCATCGTCGGCATCCAGGTGCACGAAACGGTGCCCGACCATATCTTTGACGATGCCGACGAAGTCATCGTGGTCGACATCCCGCCCGAGGAGCTGCTCAAGCGCCTCAAGGCCGGCAAGGTCTATGCGCTGGAGCAGGCCGAGCGCGCCTCGCACAACTTCTTTCGCCTGGGCAATCTGCTGGCGCTGCGCGAGTTGGCGCTGCGCCGCACGGCCGACCGGGTGGACGAGGACATGCGCGACTACCGGCGTGAACGGGCGATTGGCGATGTCTGGCCCGCGCGCGAACGCCTGCTGGTGGGCGTGGGTGGCCGCGCAGGAGACGACGCGCTGGTGCGCCAGGTGGCGCGGCTGGCGCGTCGGCTGGAGGCCGACTGGGTGGTGGTCTATGTGGATGCCCCCGCGCGCCAGCACCGCCCGCGTGCGGCGCAGGAGCGGGTTTTAAAGACGCTGGCCCTGGCCGCCCGCCTGGGCGCCGAAACCGCCACCATTCCGGGATCGGATGTGGCGCAGGCGCTGGTGGACTTTGCGCGCGAGCGCAATGCCAGCCACCTGGTGCTGGCGCGCGTGGACCGAGGCCGGGTCAGCCGCTGGCTGCCTTGGAGGCCAGCCAGCCTGCCGGAGCAGATTGCCCAGCACAACCCCAATCTGGATGTGCTGCTGTTGTCCACCGCGCACAGCAAAAATGAGAGCGCCTTGAGCGCGCCGGTAGCGCGCGAGAAGGGTTTTTCGTTCATATCCTATATCGGCGCCACGCTGGCCTGCCTGGCCGCCACTGGCGTGGCCGAGTTGCTGCTCAATGTGTTTGACCCTGCCAATGTGGTCATGCTTTTTTTGCTGGTGGTGGTGCTGTCGGCACTGCGCTGGGGGCAGGGGCCGGGCGCCTGGGCAGCGCTGGTGTCGGTGCTGCTGTTTGACTACTTCTTTGTGCCGCCGATTGACTCGTTCAGCGTCAACGACACACAGTACATCTTCACCTTCTGCTTGATGCTGGGCGTGGCCCTGGTCTGCGGCCAGCTCATGGCCAGGCTGCGCCACGAGGCACGTGTGGCGGCAGAGCGTGAACGCCGCGCCGGTGCGCTGGCGCGCCTGGCGCGCGATCTGTCGGGTGCGCTCAAGCAAGAGCAGGTGGTGCAGATTGCGCTGGGCACCGTCAGCGGCGTGTTTGATGCACAAACCGGTTTGCTGTTGCCCGATGCGGCAGAGCAACTGCATGTGGCCCAAGGCAGCGAGGGCAATATCGACATCAGCATCGGCCGCTGGAGCATGGAGCACGGCCAGAGCGCCGGGCAGGGCACCGATACGCTGGCGGCATCGCCCGCGCTCTATGTGCCGCTGATGGCGCCGGTGCGTGCGCGCGGCGTGCTGGTGCTGCACCTGCGTGCGCCGGAGCGCCTGCGCGTGCCCGAGGAGCGCCGCCTGCTGGACGCCTGTGCCAGCCAGATTGCGCTGGCGCTGGAGCGCGTGCACTTTGTGGAGGTGGCGCAGCAAACCCAGATCGCCATGGAGGGCGAGCGTATGCGCAACACGCTTCTGTCCGCCGTGTCGCACGATTTGCGCACGCCGCTGACCGGCATTCTGGGCGCGGCGCAAACGGCCTTGCCCCATGCGGCGCCTGGCCCGGTCAACGACATGCTGGTGCAGATCCGCAACCAGGCCCAGTCCATGCAGCAACTGGTGGACAACCTGCTGGCCATGGCACGGTTGCAGCAGGGCGGCGTGCACCTGAAGCGCGAATGGCTGCCGGTGGAAGAACTGGTGGGCAGCGCACTGCGCCAGATGCACGAACGCCTGGCAGGCCACACCGTGCGCACCGCGTTGCCGGTCGATCTGCCGCTGCTGCAGGTGGATGGCGTGTTGATGGAACGGGTGCTGGTGAACCTGCTGGACAACGCCGTCAAATACACGCCCCAGGGCACGGCGATCGAGATTGCGGCCCGGATGGAGGGGCAGGATTGCCTGTTGGTGCTGCAAGACGCCGGCCCCGGCCTGCCGCAGCACCTGAGCGCCCAGGCGCTGTTCGAGCCATTTACCCGGGGCGTGAGTGAATCCTCGGTGGCCGGCATGGGCCTGGGCCTGACCTTGGCGCAGCGCATTGTGCAAGCCCATGGCGGATCGCTGCAGGCGCAGCCGCTGGCAGCGGAGACGGCTGGCGAAGGTGGCACGGGCACGGTCTTCACCATCCGCCTGCCTGTGCCCGAGCAGCCGCGGCTGGACGAATAATGGAGAGTTATGGATCACAGCCCCCGCATTTTGCTGATTGAAGACGATGCCAGCATCCGCCGCTTTGTGCGCCTGGCGTTGGAAGACGAAGGCTGGCAGGTGTTTGAATCCGAGACCGCCAAGCGCGGACTGATCGACGCCGCCAGCCGCCAGCCCGACGCCGTGGTGCTGGATTTGGGTCTGCCCGATGCCGATGGCAAAACCGTGATCGCCGAGCTGCGCGGCTGGAGCCAGCTGCCCATCCTGGTGCTGTCGGCGCGCGAGCGCGAAGAAGAAAAAGTGGCCGCGCTGGATGCCGGTGCCGACGACTACCTGACCAAGCCCTTTGGCGTGCCCGAGCTGCTGGCCCGCCTGCGCGTGATGCTGCGCCGCCGCCAGCAGGTGACCACGGCCGACAAACCCCGCAGCCGCGCGCAGTTTGGCGAGGTGCTGGTGGACCTGGCCACGCACGAGGTCAGCCGCGCCGGCCAGGCCGTGCACCTGACGCCTATCGAGTTCCGCCTGCTGGCGGCACTGATTGCGGGCCAGGGCAGGGTGATGACGCACCGCCAGCTGCTGCTGCAGGTCTGGGGCCCGGAATACCTGGATCGTCCGCACTATCTGCGCGTGCACATGGCCAATCTGCGCCAGAAGATCGAGGCCGACCCGGCCCAGCCCGCCCATCTGCTGACCGAGCTGCAGGTGGGTTATCGGCTGGTCGGTCTGGCGCTCTGACAACAGCTTGCCGGTATAATCGCGGCTCATCCGAGGAGCGTTGCAGCGTTCCCCAGCCGCACCATTAGCGCGGCATCAGCGGGGCGTGAGGCTCGGATTCATACCCCCGCAACGACGCTCACCCACGCTTTCTGTGCGGTGAGACGGCTTTTCCTTCTTGCGCAGAACGTGGTTTTTCATTCATTTTTTGGAGAAAACCATGAACGCTGCTGTGCGCTTCAACCCCGCCGATTCGGCCATTACCGACATTTCCCTGGCCGCTTGGGGCCGCAAGGAAATCAAGATTGCCGAAACCGAAATGCCTGGCCTGATGGCTGTGCGTGAAGAGTTCGCTGCGAAGCAGCCCCTGAAGGGCGCGCGCATCACCGGTTCGCTGCACATGACCATCCAGACCGCCGTGCTGATCGAGACGCTGACGGCGCTGGGCGCCCAAGTGCGCTGGGCTTCGTGCAACATCTTCTCCACCCAGGACCATGCTGCCGCCGCCATCGCCGAAACCGGCGTGCCCGTGTACGCCATCAAGGGCGAGTCGCTGAAGGACTACTGGGATTACACCCACGCCATCTTTGAATTCGGCGCCAAGGGCACCGAAGGCGAAGGCCCCAACATGATTCTGGATGATGGCGGCGATGCCACCATGCTGATGCACCTGGGCAAGCGCGCCGAGAAGGATATCTCCGTGCTGGCCAACCCCGGTTCGGAAGAAGAAAAGATCGTCTTCGCCGCCATCAAGGCCAAGCTGGCCGTGGACTCCACCTGGTACAGCCGCAAGTCGACCCAGATCATGGGCGTGACCGAAGAAACCACCACCGGTGTGCACCGCCTGAACGAAATGTCGGCCAAGGGCACGCTGCTGTTCCGCGCCATCAACGTGAACGACTCGGTGACCAAGTCCAAGTTCGACAACCTGTACGGCTGCCGCGAGTCGCTGGTGGACGGCATCAAGCGCGCCACCGACGTGATGATCGCCGGCAAGGTGGCTTGCGTGGCCGGTTACGGCGACGTGGGCAAGGGCTCGGCCCAGGCACTGCGTGCTCTGTCTGCCCAAGTGTGGGTGACCGAGATCGACCCCATCAACGCCCTGCAAGCCGCCATGGAAGGCTACAAGGTCGTGACCATGGAATACGCTGCCGACAAGGCCGATATCTTTGTGACCACCACCGGTAACAAGGACATCATCCGCCACGAGCACATGGTGGCCATGAAGGACCAGGCCATCGTCTGCAACATCGGCCACTTCGACAACGAAATCGACGTTGCTTCCATCGAGAAGTACAAGTGGGAAGAAGTGAAGCCCCAGGTCGACCAGATCGAGTTCCCTGACGGCAAGAAGATCACCCTGCTGGCCAAGGGCCGTCTGGTGAACCTGGGCTGCGCCACCGGCCACCCCTCGTTCGTGATGTCCAACTCGTTTGCCAACCAGACCCTGGCGCAGATCGAGCTGTTCACCCGCCCCGACGCCTACGAAGTGGGCAAGGTCTATGTGCTGCCCAAGATCCTGGACGAAAAGGTCGCCCGCCTGCACCTGAAGAAGGTGGGCGCCATGCTGACCGAGCTGACCACCGAGCAAGCTGCCTATATCGGCGTGAGCAAGGAAGGCCCTTACAAGCCTGAGACTTATCGCTATTAAGCACCCCCTGAGGCGCTGCGCGTCTTCACCCCTCTCTCTACGCGCTGCGCGCTAGGGGAGGGGGACGACAGCTTCGCTGCGCGGCGGCGCTTGCTCGCTGTCACTTTGCTAGGCTCTGCCAGTATTAGTGAGCGGCTGTCGTGGTTTAAATTTGATAGCTGCTTGCACACGTTGTTTCTTGATTTCAGATGCATATTTATCTGAAATTAAGGTGTATCAAGCGCAAACAGCTATCTAAAAAGATTTCTTTTGCCCGCTGCGCATCAAGTGCAGCGCTTGGCGCCGGTTTATTTCAAAGGAAGCGACGCTATGCGCGCAGATGTTTTTTTGGTGGAAGCAGGTCATGCTTCCACGCGCTCACAGGCTCAGCGTCTGATTGCTTCGGGCGTCGAGTGGCGCCTGACACCTCTGGCACCCTGGAAGAAGGTTGCCAAGAACGGCGACGATATTCCTGCGGGCGCAGAGCTGAACTTGCTGGATGCCGCAGAGGCCAAGTACATCTCGCGTGGCGGCCTCAAGCTCGAAGGCGCCTTGGCTGCGACGGGTATTGCCGTCAAGGGGCTGCGCTGCCTGGATGTGGGGCAGAGCACCGGTGGCTTTACTGATTGCCTGCTGCAGGCCGGTGCCGCGCAGGTGATTGGCATTGATGTGGGCCACAGCCAGCTGCACGACCGTCTGCGCAGCGATGAGCGCGTGGTCTGTGTGGAGAGCTTCAATGCCCGCACGCTGACGCCTGAATCGCTGGAAAAAGCCTGTGACGAAGCGCTGTGCGACGTCATCGAGGAAGAAGAAGACAACGACACCCAGCCCGTTGCCCCTTATGCATGGATGCGCAACGGCGGTCAGGTCGATGAAGACTATGACGACAGTGACGACGCCAAGGAGCAGGACGTCGAAAACTTCAAGGCCGAGCGCGCCGCCAAGGCCAAAGCCAGGGCCGAAGGCTCCTCGCCCGTGGAACTGCAGCGCCGCGAAGGGACTGAGAACATCGACATCACGCCCGCATTTGACTTTGTGACGGGCGATGTGTCCTTTATCTCGCTCACGCTGGTGCTGCCTGCCGTGGTGCAGGTGCTAAAGCCCCATGGCCAGCTGCTGATGCTGGTCAAGCCCCAGTTCGAGCTGCAGCCCGGCCAGATTGGCAAGGGCGGCATTGTGCGCGATACGGCGTTGTACGCTGAAGTGGAAAAGCGCATTCGCGATTGCCTTGCAGAGCTGGGCCTGACGGTCAAGCAGTGGCTGGATTCGCCCATTGAAGGTGGTGACGGTAATCACGAATTCTTTGTCTGGGCCCAGCAGGGCGCAGAAATCAAGGCACCCGCACCGGTGGCTGCAGAAGACGCGGAAACCGCCAAACCCGCTGTCAAGACTGCCGCCAAGCGCCCTTCGCGTGCCGATATCAAGGCCCAGCGCGCCAAGCAGGAGCTTTATGAAGACCCTGAGGCGGCCAGCTTTGGTCAGCCCGGCCCCGGTCGTGCCAAGCAAAAGAAGCGTAACGAACGCTGAGGCCTGAGCCCTCGGTCAGATTCACAGAAACCAGAGACAAAAGCAGCCATGAGTTTTCCCGTCAGCTTTGAGTTTTTCCCTACCAAGACCCCCGAAGGTGCGGCCAAGCATGTGGCTACGCGCCAGGCCCTGTATGCGCGCAAGCCCCAGTTCTGCTCCGTCACCTACGGGGCAGGCGGCTCCACCCAGTCGGGCACGTTTTCCATGGTGCAGGCCATTCAGAACGAGGGCATGGCTGCGGCTTCGCACTTCTCCTGCATCGGCGCCACGCATGAATCCGTACGTACCGAGCTGAGCGAGCTCAAGGCCATGGGCGTCAAGCGCATCGTGGCCCTGCGCGGCGACCTGCCAAGCGGTTATGGGCTGGGCGGCGAGTTCCACTACGCCAGCGATCTCGTTGCATTCGTGCGACAGGAATTTGGCGACTGGTTTCATATTGAAGTGGCCGCTTACCCTGAAACTCACCCTCAAGCCAAGTCCCCACGCAGCGATCTGGACGCATTTGTTGCTAAAGTACGCGCTGGCGCAGATTCCGCCATCACGCAATACTTCTACAATGCCGACGCGTACATGCGCTTTGTGGACGAGGTGAAGGCCCTGGGGATTGAGACTCCCGTCGTTCCCGGAATCATGCCTATCACCAGCTCTACACAGCTGATGCGTTTCTCGGATGCCTGCGGCGCCGAGATTCCGCGCTGGATTCGCCTGCGTCTGCAGGCGTTCGGAGATGACACAGCATCCATTCGTGCGTTCGGCCTGGATGTCGTGACCCATCTATGCGAGCAGTTGCGCAGCCAGGGGGCTCCCGGGCTGCACTTCTATACGATGAACCAGAGCGTCGCCACTCTGGAGATCTGCGACCGACTCGGGCTCTGAGCACCTGTGTGCCTGGCCCCTGGCCGGGCCAGTCTTGGGCGGCACTCACTTGAGGCAATCAAGGAGGCAATCCGCCCATGTCCCGCATGAACCGCTGCTGGCGATCGTGCCGCTGGCTGGCCCTCGGCGTTTTTAGCGCCGCGCTGGCTGGCTGTGCACCGACCACAGAACGCGAAGGCGCTGATCCAGTGCAGATCAGTGCCGCTGCTGCGCCTGCGCTTCCCCCTGCCTCTGCCAAACGTGTGGCCACCACCGAACTGGGTGTGGATGGCTATGACCTGTCTTCGCGGGTGATGGGCCCACCGGAGGTCGAGCGTCCTGATAGCGCCGCCATGCCGCAAGTTGTGGATAACTACATCTCCAGCCATTACAAAGATAAAGGCCTGGGTGTGAAGGCGGTCCGTCCACCGGTTGAGCCGCGTGTGGATGCCGATGACCCCGATAAATACGAACTCAAGGCCCCGGCCCGTGACAGTGACCAGCAAGGTCAGGCGTCCTGGTATGGCGAGCAGTTTCATGGTCGCCGTACCGCCAGCGGAGAGCGCTTTGACCTCAATGAAATGACAGCGGCGCACCGCAGCCTGCCTTTTGGTACCAAGGTGTGCGTGCGCAGTGCCGTGACTGGCAAGTCCGTGGTCGTGCGAATCAATGACCGCGGCCCGTTTGCACCGGGGCGTGTGATTGATCTGAGCAAAGCTGCCGCCAAGGAGCTCGGCATGATGGGCCTGGGTATCAAGCCCGTGGAAATCTGGCGTCTGGGTAAAAACGAAGAAGCTTGCCCTGAAGTAATGCTGAATGCCGGGCACAAGGGCAAGTCACAAACCGTGCAGGCCAAAGTGGAAAAGCGCAAGGTCAGCACCAGGCAGCACGCCAGACGCCGCTGAGGGGCTGGCCAGCAGACGGTTCAACGAAAAAGGCACCCGAGGGTGCCTTTGTGCTTTTTGGTCAGCTCTTGTTCTTGAGGCTCAGTGCCCGCCAGATTCCAGCGTGAATGTCGCGTTGGGGTCCTGGCCCAGCAGCTTGACCAGTTGCGGCATGGCGGGCTTGAGCTGCTCTTTCAGGCTGAACGGCGGGTTGATCAGGAACATGCCGCTGGCAGGCAGGCCGCCGCGCTCGGAGGTCTTGTTGCTCTTGACGGTGAGTGTGGCGTGCAGCCAGCTCTTGCCAGCCTTGGTGGCCATCGTCTTCAGGCGCTTGGGCAGGTCATGCGCCTCGGGGCGCGGAATGATGGGGTACCAGACGGCATAAGTGCCGGTGGGGAAGCGCTTGAGGCTGTCTGCCACCATATCCAGCACGCGGCCATAGTCGCTCTTCAATTCATAGCTGGGATCGCACAACAGCAAAGCGCGGCGCGATGGTGGAGGCAGAAACTTCTTCACGCCCTCAAAGCCGTCTTCCAGCAAGATGGCCACCTGACGCTTGACTTCCAGCTGGGCCATATTACCCGTCAGAGAGCGCATGTCCGTGGGGTGCAGTTCGAAAGCTTTCAAACGGTCATGACCACGCAGCAGCGACTGGGTGATGAAGGGCGAGCCGGGGTAGTTGCGGATGGTATTGCCCTGGTTGAAGCTGCGCACCAGCTGCATATAGGTCTGCAGTACGGGGGCGAGTTCTGCCTCATTGGCAGCAGCCAGGCGCAGCACGCCGTCTTCGGCTTCGCCGCTCTTGCTGGCGTAGTCGCCATCAAGACGGTACAGACCGGCTCCGCCGTGGGTGTCGAGCACCGTCAGCGCAGCCTCTTTTTGCGTGAGGTATTGCACGGTGGCAATCAGCACGGTGTGCTTGAGCACGTCGGCGTGATTGCCTGCATGGAAGGCGTGGCGGTAACTGAACATAGAAAGGGATGGTAACCAGCAGGGCAAGAGGGGAACAGCACTTTTTACCCTGTGGTCTTTAAAGGCTGTTGGCGCCTGTGTGCAGAGCGGGAAATGGCCTTTGGGGGCTGATTCACAACAGGCTGCTGCACGAAAACGCGCGGGTTCCGGCGTTTTTGTATAATGGCGGGCTTCGCAGCGATTTTATGGTTCCCGCGGCGAAGGCTTGGATCTCGGTTCAAGTAACCCCGCCTAAGAGGCTTCCTTTAAAGACTCGTCTTTTCAAGAAGAAGCACCGACCGCGGAAAAGGGACCGCCAAACCCTCTTTGAAAGAGAAAACTCATGTCTACATTCAGCGCAAAGCCCGCTGAGGTGCAACACGAGTGGTTTGTGATTGACGCCACCGATAAGGTGCTCGGACGTGTCGCCAGCGAAGTGGCACTCCGTCTGCGCGGCAAGCACAAGGCCATTTACACACCTCACGTTGACACCGGTGACTACATCGTCATCATCAACGCCTCCAAGCTCAAGGTCACTGGCACCAAGAACCTGGACAAGGTGTACTACCGTCACTCCGGTTTCCCCGGTGGCATCACTGCTACCAACTTCCGCGACCTGCAAGCCAAGTTCCCTGGCCGTGCACTCGAGAAGGCCGTCAAGGGCATGCTGCCCAAGGGTCCTCTGGGTTACGCCATGATCAAGAAGCTGAAGGTTTACGGTGGTGCTGAGCACCCCCATACCGCACAGCAGCCTAAGGCTCTGGAAATCTAAGGAGACCTAGATGATTGGTGATTGGAACAACGGTACAGGCCGTCGCAAGTCTAGCGTCGCTCGTGTTTTCCTGAAGAAGGGCTCCGGCAAGATTACTGTGAATGGCAAGGACATTCAGCAGTACTTCGGTCGCGAAACCTCCATCATGATCGCAAAGCAACCCCTGGTTCTGACTGAGAACCTGGAGACTTTCGACATTCAAGTGAACGTCCATGGCGGCGGTGAATCCGGTCAAGCCGGTGCAACTCGTCACGGCATCACTCGTGCCCTGATCGACTATGACGCAGCTCTGAAGCCCGTCCTGAGCCAAGCTGGCTTCGTGACTCGCGATGCTCGTGAAGTCGAACGTAAGAAGGTCGGTCTGCACTCCGCACGCCGCGCCAAGCAGTTCTCGAAGCGTTAATTCGTTTCCACTGCTGGAAAGGTTCTTCGGGGCCTTTCCCAAAAAAGCCGCTCAGAACGCAAGTTCCGGGCGGTTTTTTTATGGGCGTTTGCGGGCGGGGTTGCTGCAGTGGGGCAAAGCCCCCACTTGCTCTGGCGACAAAGCAATGCGACCGGTATTCCCGAGCCCCTTGCTGTACCATTTCGATCAATCAAGAAACTACGGAGTATTGCCATGAGCGCCGTTGCTGAAACCACGACTACCGAAATGCCTTCCCCCATCGTCTTCACCGACAGCGCCGCTGCCAAGGTGGCCGATCTGATTGCCGAAGAAGGCAATCCTGACCTGAAGCTGCGCGTGTTTGTGCAAGGTGGTGGCTGCTCCGGTTTCCAGTACGGTTTCACCTTTGATGAGATCACCAACGACGACGACACCACCATGACCAAGAATGGCGTCTCTCTGCTGATCGACTCCATGAGCTACCAGTACCTGGTGGGCGCCGAGATCGACTACAAGGAAGACCTGCAAGGCGCTCAGTTCGTGATCAAGAACCCTAACGCCACAACCACCTGCGGTTGCGGCTCCAGCTTCTCGGTCTAAGCACCATGCATATCAGCGTGCCAGCCACCTCGGTCTGGCATGCGCACACCATTCAAGCCGCTGCTTCCCAGCGGCTTTTTTGTTTTTTGAGCTCCGGAGTTGCCTATGGGTGAAACGCCCGCCGTGCACAGCAGTGCGCCTCATAAAGAAAGATTGCTGTGGCTGGTGGCCATAGGCTTTTTCATGCAGTCGCTGGATGCCACCATCCTCAACACGGCGCTGCCTGCCATGGCGCGGGAGCTGGGCGAAAGCCCCATGAAGATGCAGTCTGTCATCGTCGCCTATGCGCTGACCACGGCCATGCTGATTCCGGCCACAGGCTGGGTGGCAGACCGCTTTGGCACCCGGCGCGTCTATGGCTGGGCGATTGCTCTGTTTGTGCTGGGCTCGGTGCTGTGCGCGCTTTCGCCCAGCTTGCCATTTCTGGTTGCTGCGCGTGTGGTGCAGGGCGTGGGCGGTGCCATGATGCTGCCCGTGGGGCGGCTGGCTGTGCTGCGCACCTATCCGCGCGGTGAGTTCATCCGGGCCATGAGCTTTATTGCGATTCCCGGCCAGATCGGCCCGTTGCTGGGCCCGACGCTGGGTGGCTGGATGGTGGAGTACGCCAGCTGGCACTGGATTTTCTGGATCAACGTGCCCGTGGGCCTGATCGGGCTGTGGGCGACCTGGCGCTGGTTCCCGCAAAGCATGCCCGTGCCTGTGCACCGTTTTGATGGCAAGGGCTACGCCATGCTGGCCTTTGGCATGGTGGCCATATCTGTGGCACTGGATGGCCTTTCCGGCATGGGGCTGGGCATGGCGCTGGTGGTGGTGCTGATGGTGTTTGGCCTGGCCAGTCTGGCCAGCTACTGGATGCATGCGCTGAAGGTGGAGGAGCCGCTGTTTGCCCCGGCACTGTTCAAGGTGCGTTCGCTGCGCGTGGGGCTGCTGGGCAATTTGTTCACCCGTTTTGGCAGCGGCGCTGCACCGTTTCTGATTCCGTTGCTGCTGCAGATTGGCCTGCAGATGTCGCCCATGAATGCCGGCATGATGATGCTGGCAACCGTCACGGGCAGCATGCTGGTCAAGCGCTTTGCCGTCAGCACCGTGCAGCACTTTGGCTACAAGCGGGTGCTGCAGATCAACTCGGTCATGCTGGCGCTGATGCTGGCGTCGTTTGGCCTGGTGGTGCCTGGCATGCCAACCTGGCTGCTGCTGGTGCAGCTGTTCATTTTTGGTGGCTTCAACTCCATGCAGTTTTCGGCCATGAATTCTGTCACCCTCAAGGATATGGAGGGTGAATTTGCCAGCAGCGGCAACAGCCTACTGTCCATGGTGCAGATGCTGGCCATGAGCATGGGCGTGGCGCTGGCGGGTGCGCTGCTGACCGGCTTTACCGAGATGTGGCCGGGCCAGAGCGATGAGCGCATGCTGGCCATTCGCGCCACGTTTGTGACTGTGGCGCTGATGACGCTGGCCGCCACGCTGGTGTTCAGCCAGCTCGATAGTGATGAGCCTGTGCGCCCTGCCCCGGATGGTGGTGATGCCTGAAAATTGATAGCTGCTTGCGCTTTTGGTACATGTATTTCAATTGAAATTCATAATGAATCACCTATCTATAAAGCGCTTGTAGCTATCAATTGGTGAGTGGTGCTCATCCTCCTTGGCAAGAGGTGGGCCTGGTACTTACCCGTGGAACAGGGCATTTTCCGCGGGTTCTCCCTTGATTTTGGTCATGGATATATGCAGCGCTACATAGCCGCTATGAGCACTGTCATATGAGAAGCTGTCGTGGCACGCGTAGTCTTGCCTGATTGACAAATGCTGCGTGTGGAATACATCTTGCATGCAGGCATTTCTTCTCTTTTTGTCCCACGATCATGAGCCATAACCAGAACACACAACCCATACGCTTTTTCCATCGAGGCGAGGTGGTCGAGGTGCAGGGCCCGCATCCCACCCGCTCCGTGCTGCAGTGGCTGCGTGAAGATGCGCACTGCACAGGCACCAAGGAAGGCTGCAACGAAGGGGACTGCGGCGCCTGCACTGTGGTGATTGGCGAGCTGGCTGAGGCGGGTGATGCCCAGGCTATCAACGGCCTGAAGCTGCAGACCGTCAACGCCTGCATCCAGTTTCTGCCCAGCCTGCATGGCAAGGCGCTGTTCACGGTGGAAGATCTCAAAAGCCAGTGCCCTGCCAAGGGGGCAGGCCAGGGCGCTTGTGCTGGCAAGCCTGCGGCTCAGAATCTGCACCCCGTGCAGCAGGCCATGGTGGACTGCCATGGCTCGCAATGCGGCTTTTGCACGCCCGGCATTGTGATGTCGCTGTGGTCGGCCTACGAGCATCACCAGCAGCAGGGCACGCAGCCCTCGCGTCAGCAACTGGCTGATGAGCTGTCGGGCAATCTGTGCCGCTGCACGGGCTACCGCCCCATTCTGGATGCGGGCCAGCGCATGTTTGACCTGCCTTCCGTGCGGCTGGACACTGCACCCGTCGTGGCAGCGCTGCAAAGCCTCAATGCCGAGGGTGCAGGGCTGAACTACGCGGCTACGCAGAATGCGCGCACCGACCATTTCCATGCACCGCGCACGCTGGTAGACCTGGCCAGCCTCTGCGAAGCCAAGCCCAAGGCGCGCATCGTGGCGGGGTCCACCGATGTAGGCCTCTGGGTGAACAAGCAGTTTCGTGATCTGGGCGACATGATCTATGTGGGCGATGTGGCTGAGATGAAGCGCATCGAGGTGCGACCTGATGCTGAAGGTGGCGAGCTGTACATCGGTGCCGGTGCTTCGCTGGAGGCCGCTTGGAGCGCGCTGGTGGCGCGTGTGCCCAGTCTGGCTGATGTGTGGCTGCGTTTTGCTTCCACGCCTATTCGCCACGCGGGAACCATGGGCGGGAATGTGGCCAATGGCTCGCCCATTGGCGATTCGCCGCCGGTGCTGATGGCGATGGATGCGCAGATCGAACTGCGTAAGGGCGAGCGCGTGCGCCGCATGCTGCTGCAGGATTTCTATGTGGACTATATGAAGAACCAGCTTGAGCCTGGCGAATTTGTGCAGGGCATGGCCGTGCCGCTGCCCGCCATGCAGCGCCAGGTGCGTGCGTACAAGATCAGCAAGCGCTTTGACTGCGATATCTCGGCTCTGTGCGCAGGCTTTGCGCTGGAGCTGGATGGCGACATCGTCAAGGCTGTGCGGCTGGCTTTTGGGGGAATGGCTGCTACGGTAAAGAGAGCTGCTGGCGCTGAATCTGCCTTGCTTGGGAAGGCATGGAATGCTGAAAGAGTCAAGGCTGCGCAGGCAGCACTGGCGCAAGACTTCAAACCCATGAGCGATATGCGCGCCAGCGCTGATTACCGCCTGAAGGTGGCGCAGAACCTGATTCAGCGCCTGTGGCTGGAAACCCGTGTCGATCAGCCCATGAATACACAAGCCACCAGCGTCTGGAGCGTCATGCCCCATGCTATTCCCGTCGCTGCAGCGCAAGGAGTCTGAGATGAACCACCCGCATGAACTCAAGAGCGAGATGGTCGCCGAAGCCTTTGCCGACTACCGCAAGAACACCGCCTATCGCGTCAATGAAGGCGCGGAGGCCAAAGCCCATGAACAAGGCACCCGCGTGGGTATCAGTCGCAAGCATGAATCTGCCCATTTGCACGTGGCGGGCGAGGCTGCGTATATCGACGATCTGCCCGAGCTGGAAGGCACGCTGCACTGCGTGCTGGGCCTGTCGCCCGTGGCCCATGGCCAGTTGACGGCGCTGGCGCTGGATGCCGTGCGCGCCATGCCCGATGTGGTGGATGTGATGACGGCGGCTGATATTCCGGGCGTCAACGACTGCGGCTCCATCATTCACGACGACCCGATTTTGTGTGACGGCGAAATCCGCTACGTGGGCCAGCCCCTGTTTGCCGTGATTGCCCGCAACCGCGATGCGGCCCGGCGTGCTGCCGCTCTGGCCAAGAGCGTTGCCACCATCAGCGAGCTGCCTGCTGTGCTGACGCCGCACAAGGCCCATGAGCTGGGCCAGTATGTGATGCCGCCCATGCATCTGGCGCGCAGCACCCGCGAGGGCGGGGCGCGTGCGGCACTGGAACAGGCGCCCCATCGCTTCAAGGGCAGCTTTGATGTGGGTGGCCAGGAGCAGTTCTATCTGGAAGGGCAGATCAGCTACGCCATCCCCAAGGAAGATGGCGCGGTGCATGTGCATTGCTCCACCCAGCACCCCAGCGAGATGCAGCACTTGGTGGCGCATGCCCTGGGCGTGGCCTCGCACAGCGTGCATGTGGAATGCCGCCGCATGGGGGGCGGCTTTGGCGGCAAGGAATCGCAATCAGCACTGTTTGCCTGCGTTGCGTCGGTAGCGGCCACGCGTTTGAAAAAGCCGGTGAAGCTGCGTCTGGACCGTGATGATGACTTCATGATTACAGGGCGCCGTCATTGCTTCTGGTACGAATACGAAGTGGGGCATGACGACGAGGGGCGCGTGCTGGGCGTGGAAATTTCCATGGTCTCGCGTGCGGGCCACTCGGCAGATCTGTCTGCGCCGGTGATGACGCGTGCGCTGTGCCACTTCGACAATGCCTACTGGTTGCCCGATGTGGACATGCACGGTTATATGGGCAAGACCAATACTCAGAGCAACACCGCATTTCGCGGCTTTGGCGGGCCGCAGGGTGCGATCGCGATCGAGAACATTCTGGATACGGTGGCGCGCAATCTGGGGCGTGATCCGCTGGATGTGCGGCGCATCAACTTCTACGGCAAGGGGCAGAACAATGTCACGCCCTACGAGCAGGCCGTCAGCGACAACGTCATTCACGAACTGGTGGCCGAGCTGGAGGCATCCAGCGACTACCGTGCCCGGCGTGAAGCCATCAATGTGTTCAATGCGCAAAGCCCTGTGCTCAAGCACGGGCTGGCGCTGACGCCGCTGAAGTTCGGCATCTCGTTTAACGTGGCCCACTTCAATCAGGCGGGCGCTCTGGTGCATATCTACACCGATGGCTCCATTCTGGTGAACCATGGCGGCACCGAAATGGGGCAGGGCCTGAATACCAAGGTGGCCCAGGTGGTGGCGCATGAGCTGGGTGTGGCTTTCGAGAAAGTGCGCGTGACGGCGACGGACACTAGCAAGGTGGCCAATACCTCGGCCACGGCAGCATCCACCGGCGCTGACCTCAATGGCAAGGCCGCCCAGGATGCGGCCCGCCAATTGCGCGAGCGACTGGCCGCATGCGCAGTGCGCCTGCACGGCGGTAGCGAAGCCGATGTGCGCTTTGGCAATGACTGCGTGCAGGTCAACGGTCAGAGTGTTGCCTTTGCCGATCTGGTGCGCAGCGCCTATCTGCAGCGTGTGCAGCTATGGTCTGACGGCTTTTATGCCACGCCGGGCCTGCACTGGGATGGCAAGGCCATGAAGGGGCATCCTTTCTTCTATTTCGCTTATGGCGCTGCTGTCAGTGAGGTGGCCATCGACACGCTGACGGGTGAATGGAAGCTGCTGCGCGCTGATGTGCTGCACGATGTGGGCCGCTCGCTGAACCCTGCCGTGGACGTGGGCCAGGTCGAGGGTGCTTTCATTCAGGGCATGGGCTGGCTGACCACGGAAGAGCTGGTCTGGCATCCGCAAAGCGGCAAGCTGATGACGCATGCCCCCAGCACCTACAAGATTCCGACGGCCAATGACTGCCCGCCGGTTTTCAATGTGCGCCTGTTTGAGGGCGAGAACTACGAGGACTCGATTCACCGCAGCAAGGCCGTGGGCGAGCCACCGCTGCTGCTGCCGTTTTCGGTGTTCTTCGCCATTCGCGATGCTGTGTCGGCTGCGGGAGATCACCGCGTTGACCCACCGCTGCAGGCGCCCGCAACATCGGAATCCATTTTGCGAGCAGTGGATGCCGTGCAGGGGCACACTGCCTAGCTTTTCCTCAAGGGTGTTGTCGCCCCGCGGGCGGCAGCCAATCTGAATCATGGCTGATTGCTGCGGGGCAAGGTCATGTGCTGCACCGCCAATGCAACGGGGGCAGGAGTTGGCGCGTTCCTCACGTTGCGCCTTGCATGTAAAACAACACGGAGACTATGCAATGAACTGGACAGAGCGGATTTTCAAACTCAACGAGCACCACACCAATGTGCGAACGGAGCTGGTGGCAGGGCTGACCACCTTTCTTTCAATGGCCTACATCATGTTCGTCAATCCCTCGATTCTGGGGGATGCGGGCATGCCCAAGGGGGCGGTGTTTGTCGCGACCTGCCTGATCGCAGCGCTGGGCTCCACCATCATGGCGCTCTATGCCAACTACCCCATCGCACTGGCGCCAGGCATGGGGCTGAATGCCTATTTTGCTTATGTCGTGGTGCTCAAGATGGGCTACACATGGGAAGCTGCGCTGGGGGCCGTGTTTGTTTCCGGCTGTCTGTTTCTGATCTGCACCATGCTGGGCCTGCGTGAGCTCATCATCAAAGGCATTCCTCAGTCCATACGGGTATCCATCACTGTGGGTCTGGGCCTGTTTCTGGCGTTGATCGCGCTGAAAACTGCGGGCGTGGTTGCCGCGGATCAGAATACCTATGTGACGCTGGGCGATCTGCACAAGCCCGAAGTCATCATGGCTGCGGTGGGCTTTTTGCTGATTGTGGTGCTGGACCGGCTCAAGGTGCCCGGTGCGCTGTTGATCGGCATTCTGGCGGTGACGGTTGGCTCATTCTTCTTTGGCGGCAACAAGTTCAATGGCGTGTTCTCCATGCCACCGTCCATCGAGCCAACCTTCATGAAGCTCGACATCAAGACCGCCGTGACGAGCGGTATTCTCAATGTGGTGCTGGTCTTCTTTCTTGTGGAACTGTTTGATGCCACTGGCACGCTGATGGGCGTGGCACGCCGAGCAGGCCTGCTGGTGCCTGAGCGTATGGGTCGTTTCAACCGTTCGCTGCTGGCGGATTCTGGAGCCATTTTCTTTGGCTCCATCCTCGGCACTTCCAGCACCACGGCCTATGTGGAAAGTGCTGCTGGGGTGCAGGCCGGTGGCCGCACGGGCCTGACGGCGCTGACGGTTGCCGTCCTGTTCCTGGCATGCCTGTTCATCGCGCCGCTGGCCGGTGTGGTGCCCGGTTATGCGACAGCGCCTGCGCTGCTGTTTGTGGCCTGCCTGATGCTCAAGGATCTGACAGAGGTGAAATGGGAAGAGACCACGGAGTCCGTGCCTGCGGTGATTACGGCGCTGATGATGCCTTTCACCTACTCGATTGCCAACGGTCTGGCCTTTGGTTTCATTACCTATGCCGTGCTCAAGCTGTTCACCGGCAAAGTGCGCGAAGTGCACTGGATCATGTGGGTGATTGCAGGCCTGTTCCTGTTCAAGTTCATCTATCTGGGCGGCCACTGAGGCACAGCCCCTGAAATGAAAAAGGCGACCGCTGGGTCGCCTTTTTTTGTGCTCGCTTTGTCAGGCCGGATAGATGGCACCCAGAATGCGCGGGCCTTGCGCGCCAGTGACGCTGGCCAGATTGCCGGGCAGGCCCCGCATGCATTGGCGTGCCAGCCAGGCAAAAGCGGCGGCTTCAACCTCCAGCGGCGGCAGGCCACGGTCTGCGGTGGTGGTGACGCGGACATTGGGCAGCAAGGCTGCCAGCCTCTGCATCAGACAGGTATTGAGCGCGCCGCCGCCGCACACCAGCAACTCCTTGCCGCCTTTGCCAAAACGCTTCACCGCATCAGCGCAACTGGCGGCAGTGAATTCGGTCAATGTGGCTTGCACATCGGCGGGGCTGGCATGGGCCGCATGCTGGCGCAGATGCTCCGCTAGCCAATCGGCGTGGAACAGATCGCGGCCCGTGCTTTTGGGGGGGCTTTGTGCCAGATAGGGATCGCTCAGCATGGCGGTCAGCAGCCCGACGATGACTTGCCCGCTGGCCGCCCACTGGCCGCCCGCGTCATAGGGCTTGCCAGTGTGGCGCAGGCACCAGCCGTCCATCAGCGCATTGCCGGTGCCTGTGTCAAAGCCAAGCACCGAGCCATCAGCGCCCAGCACGCTGAGGTTGGCAATGCCGCCGATATTGAGCACCAGCGCCGTTTCCTGTTCTTTCCCAAACACGCCTTGATGAAAGGCCGGTACCAGTGGTGCGCCCTGACCGCCAGCGGCCACATCGCGGCTGCGCAGATCGGCCACAACGGTGATGCCCGTCAGTTCGGCCAGTAATGCGGGGCTGTTGAGCTGCAATGTATAGCCAGTGCCATCAAACATCTGAGGGCGATGGCGAACGGTTTGACCATGTGCCCCGATGGCCGCAATCTGGCTGGCCTGCAGGCCGCTGGCTTGCAGCAGCTGCGCAACGACCTGCGCATAGTGGCGAGCAATGGCATTGGCTGCCAGTGCGGCGCGGTGCAGCTCGTTATTGCCATCCGGACTGTTCAGTGCCAGTAGTTCTGCACGCAGCGTGCTATCAAAATCACAGCTGGCATGCTGCTGAACCTTTGTGCCCTGGCTGAAGTCCACGATCACGCCATCCACACCATCGAGCGAGGTGCCGGACATCAGCCCGATGTACAGAGATCGTTGGGCAGCTTGTTCAATGGCGTTGGGCATGAAAGGCATTCGAGAAGAAGGTGTGCACTATCTTAGCTGTAGCGCATGGCGCTTGATGGATAAGCGCTAGCGGCGATACGGATGCTGAACCCATGAAAAAGGGCTGCATCTGCAGCCCTTGAGAGTCGTCGCCCGGAAAAAGGGGCTTACTGTGCGCTTGCCATGGCGTAGGAGCGAGTGCCTGCAGCGAGTTCTACGCGCATCTGTGCGGCCAGCTTGTCAAAGGCTGGACGGGATGCTTTGGAGATGGCTTTGGCCGAGTCTGTTGCCTGAGCAATCGTCAGAGGATCGCGCTGTTCACCCTTTTCGCGGAATTCGAAGTGCAGGTGCGGGCCCGTTGCCCAGCCTGTTGATCCCACGGCGCCGATCACGTCACCTTGCTCAACGCGCTGACCCTGTCTTACATCCATGCTGCTCAGGTGGGCGTACACGGTGGTGCGCTGGTTGGAGTGCTCAACAAACACAACGTTTCCGTAGCCGTTTTGCACGCCGGCAAAGGAGACTGTGCCTTCACCAACAGTACGCACCTTGGTGCCTGTAGGGGCGGCAAAGTCGGTTCCCAGGTGGGCACGCCAAGTGTTTTGAATGGGGTGCAGACGCATGGCAAAGCCGCTGCTGATGCGGGAGAACTCCACGGGGTAGTTCAGGAAAGCCTGCTGTTTGCTCTTTCCATCCAGCGTGTAGTAGCCACCCTTTTGCCCAGGCTCCTGGAACCAGATGGCTTGCAGAGTCTTGCCACTGTTGTGGAACTCGGCGCTCAGCACGCGTCCAGCGCGCAGAGGTTCTCCGTCGGCCTCCAGGGCTTCATACGCAACGGCGAAGCGATCACCTTTGCGAATGCCGCGATGGAAATCAAGCTCGCTCTGAAAAATATCGGCCATCTGCACCGCAATGCTGTCGGGAATGCCTGCGTCATCGGTGGTGGTGAAGAAGGAGTTGCGGACGATGCCGCCAGCCAGGCGCGGCGTGGCCACCAGCTTGTCTGTTTCCGTGCGGGTAGCCAGTTTGCCGTCCTTGCGCTCGACGATAAGACGCTTGAAGGTGCCATCATCATCAGGCGCCCAGCGCACGGTCAGCTTGGAGAGTTCATGCTGGGATGTAACCTCAGCACTGACGAGTCTGCCAACGCGGCCTAGTATGTTCTGGCGAACATCGTTGTTCGAGCGCATGAAAGCTGCAGCCTGAGGGTCTGCAATTCCCAGGCGCTGCAGGAGCGACTCGGAACTGTCGTTGTTACGAACAGTCTCGGAGCGGTAAAGGGAGAACGCCTGCAGGTCTGTCAGCTCGGCCAGGTCATGGCCGGTGGCCAGAGACACAACGGGTTCTGTCAGTGTGCGAACGGGGAGATCGGCGGGGTCGGGGCCCAGGTTGGCCACAGCGAAGGCGCCACTGCCACCGGTCAGCAAGACAGCCGCCAGCGCAGCCGAGGCGCGCTTGGGGTGTTTTTGCAAAGCCGATGTCAGCCGTGCCATCAGTGTACCGCCGGCATTTTTCAAGCCAGTCATCAAAATCGGAGATCCTTGGAAAACGTGTCTGAGAAGTTGGCATAAGTCGCGGCTGACACGTCTCCAGCAGCTCAACCGTGCCATAAGTCCATCCAAAGAGGTCACTATGAGGGAGCAGTCTAGAATTGGCCGCGAGACCAAACCCCCAAGTATATCGATCGCGTCCTACCGCGCCTGCCGAAAAACCCTTATGAATCAATCTGCTGTTACAACTTACCCCGTGACCGACAGAGTGAACCAGGCCCTGGAAGTCACTCTTCGCGGAGTCGATGAGCTGCTGCCCAAAGACGAATGGGTCCAGAAACTGGCCAAGTCCGAGGCCACGGGTGTGCCTTTGCGCATCAAGCTGGGTCTGGATCCAACGGCGCCCGACATCCACCTGGGTCACACCGTGGTGCTCAACAAGATGCGCCAGCTGCAGGATCTGGGCCACCAGGTGATTTTCCTGATTGGTGACTTCACCACGCTGATTGGCGACCCTTCTGGCCGCAACAGCACACGCCCGCCACTGACGGCCGAGCAGATCAAGGTCAATGCCGAGACTTACTACACCCAGGCCGCCAAGGTGCTGGACCCGGCCAGGACCGAGGTTCGTTACAACAGCGAGTGGTGCGACAAGCTGGGCGCGCGCGGCATGATCGAACTGTCGGCCAAGTACACCGTGGCCCGCATGATGGAGCGCAACGACTTTCACACGCGCTTTACCGAAGGCAGCTCCATCAGCCTGCACGAGTTTCTGTACCCGCTGCTGCAGGGCTATGACTCGGTGGCGCTCAAGGCCGACCTGGAACTGGGCGGCACGGACCAGAAGTTCAACCTGATGATGGGGCGTCACCTTCAGGCTGAATATGGGCAGGAGCAGCAGTGTGTGCTCACAATGCCGCTGCTGGTGGGGCTGGATGGCGTGCACAAGATGTCCAAGTCCAAGAACAACTACATCGGTATCACCGAAGACGCCAACACCATGTTTGCCAAGGTGCTGTCGATTTCGGACGACCTGATGTGGGACTGGTTCACCCTGCTGTCCTTCATGAGCCTGCCCGAAATCGCAGCGCTCAAGCTGGAGATTGAAGGCGGACGCAACCCCAAGGACGCCAAGGTGCTGCTGGCCAAGGAAATCACGGCGCGCTTTCACAGCGCTGCGGCAGCCGAGGCGGCGGAGCAGGACTTTATCAACCGCTCCAAGGGCGGCATTCCTGATGACATTCCTGAAGTGAGCGTGTCCGGCGCGCCCATCGGCATTGCGGCCCTGGTCAAGCAGGCCAATCTGGCCGCCTCCAACGGCGAAGCCAACCGCCTGATCGACGGCGGTGGTGTGCGCGTGGATGGCGTGGTCATCAGCGACAAGGGCTTGAAGCTGGACGCTGGCACCTTTGTGCTGCAGGTGGGCAAGCGCAAGTTTGCGCGAGTGACCTTGAGCTAACCCCCTGAGGCGCTTTGCGCCTTCCCCCTTTCTCTACGCGCTGCGCGCTAGGGAAGGGGGACGACAGCCTCGCTGCGGGGCGGCCCTTGCTTGCTGTCTCTTGGTTGCAGTGCCCTGCTTTTAAAAAGAGAGCTGTTCGCGCTTGATGCTGCTGTGTTTCAAATCACTTTGTGTTTGAACACTGCATAGATCAAGCGCTGGCAGCTCTCTTTTTATGACTCGGCGCTTTGCATGGCGCTGCAGGTTTGTTGCGCCTCAGCCATCAGCCACTGGCAAAAAGCCTGTACTTCGGGGCGTTCCTTGCTGCGCGGGCCTTGCAGCAGCCAGTACGACAGGGGAGATGCCAGGCGTTGCTGTGGCAGCACTTCTACCAGATGGCCCGCAGCCAGCGCATCGGCCACCAGCGGCAGGCGGGCAATGGCCAGGCCTTGCCCGGCCAGGGCGGCCTGCACAATCTGGTGCGCGTAGTTGAAGTACAGCCAGCGCGGCGGCTGCAGCTGATCGCAGTGGTTGGCGGCAAACCAGCGCTGCCAGCTCAGCCATTCCAGCTGGGGCATGCGGTGTACATCGCCGGTTTCGATCAGGGTATAGAGCGCGGCGTCGGCAGGCTTGTGCAGCGGCGGGCCGTTTTGCAGCAGCGCGGGGCTGGCGACGATGACCAGTTCTTCGCCAAACAGCGACTGGGCAGATGCATCACTCACGCTGGCACTGTAGCGTATGGCCAGATCTACGTCGGTGGTTTCCAGATCGACCACGGCATCGCCCGTGTCGATGCGGATATCAATATCAGGGTGGGTGCGCTGAAAAGCCTCCAGGCGCGGAATCAGCCACATGGCGGCAAAGCTGGCCCAGGTGGTGATGGCCACGCTTTTGCGCCCCACGGTCTGGCGAATCTGGCGCACCGTGGCGTCAATGGACTCCAGCGCGGGTTGCACGGCATGCAGCAACTGGGCGCCAGCGCCGGTCAGCTCCACAGCGCGGGAATGGCGCAGAAACAGGGGTACGCCCACTTCGTCTTCCAGTGATTGAATCTGGCGGCTGACGGCAGACTGGGTCAGTGCCAGCTCATCGGCGGCTGCACGAAAGTTCAGATGCCGGGCCACGGCCAGAAAAGCGCGCAGATGGCCAGCGCCAATGGCGCGGGTGCGAAGCAGCGGGGTGGGGCTGGTGGTGGCGTGGGGCATGAAGCCACAAGCATACGGCCTTGAATGCCGGTTTGATGCCTTTGTTGCACGGGCTGACGGGTACGCAGCCGGGTATGGGTCGATAATTGGCTGGTTATTGACCTCACGAACAACTATGACCGCACCTCTGGACATCGTCATCATGGCCGCCGGCAAAGGCACCCGCATGAAAAGCCGCCATCCCAAAGTGCTGCAAAAGCTGGCCGGTCGCGCCCTGCTGCAGCATGTGCTGGATACGGCCGCGCAGCTAAAGGCGCGCTCTGCCGTGGTGATTACGGGTCATGGTGCTGCAGAAGTGGAAGCAGCTCTCACAGGCGCACAAAGCGCTGAAGCCGGTTTTGACTTGCTGTTTGCGCGTCAGGAGCCCCAGCTGGGAACCGGCCATGCGGTGCAGCAGGCAATTCCCCAGCTGGCCGATGACGGCCTGGTGGTTGTGCTTTCGGGAGATGTGCCCCTGACGCAGGCCGCCACATTGCAAGGCTTGGTGGATGCAGCGGGCAGCGACAAGCTGGCGCTGCTGACGGTGAGCATGCCCGACCCTACAGGCTATGGCCGCATTGTGCGCAACGAGGCTGGCACGGTGCAGCGCATCGTGGAGCAAAAAGACGCGAACGATGCTGAGCGCGCCATCACCGAGATTTACAGCGGCATCATGGCCGTTCCAGCCAAGCATTTGAAGGTCTGGCTCTCCAAGCTCAATAACAACAATGCCCAGGGCGAGTACTACCTGACCGACATTGTCGCCATGGCCGTGCAGGATGCCGTGCCTGTGGTGGGGCATCGCATCAGCGATGTGCTGCAGGTGGCCGGGGTGAACAGCCCGCTGCAACTGGCTGAGCTGGAGCGTGCGCACCAGTTGCGCCAAGCCCGCCAGTTGATGGAGCAGGGCGTGCGCATGGCCGACCCCAAGCGCTTTGACGTGCGTGACGACACGCGCGGCACCAAGGCGCGTCTGTCTTGCGGGCAGGATGTGGAGATTGATGTGAACTGCATCTTCACTGGCAATGTGACGATTGGTGCGGGGGCCCGGATTGGTGCCAACTGCCATATCAGCAATGTGAACATTGCCGAAGACGCCGTCATTCACCCCTTCACGCATATCGACGGTGAAAATGCCGGGATTGAAGTGGGTCAGGGCGCATTGATTGGCCCGTTTGCGCGTCTGCGTCCCGGTGCCAAGCTGGGTCGCGAAGTGCATATCGGCAACTTTGTGGAAGTGAAAAACTCCACCATGGCCGATGGCGCCAAGGCCAATCATCTGGCCTATCTGGGCGATGCCACGGTGGGCGAGCGTGTGAACTACGGCGCTGGCAGCATCACAGCCAATTACGACGGAGTGAACAAGCATCGCACCGTGATAGAGGCTGATGTGCACATTGGCAGCAACTGCGTGCTGGTGGCTCCGGTGACGATTGGTGCGGGCGGCACTGTGGGTGGCGGCTCTACCGTGACCAAGAGCACCGAGCCCGGCAGCCTGACGGTGGGCCGTGGCAAGCAGGTCAGCATCAGCAACTGGCAACGCCCTGAAAAGCTGCCAAAGCCCTGATGGATAAAGCGCAGCAAGCTTTAGAAAGCATAGCGCCTCAGACGCTGGAAGAAGCGCTGGCGCTGCTGGCGCGGCGCGATGCTGAGCTGGCTGCGCTGCGCAGTGCCCAGCAGCAATGGGTGCATGCGGTCTCGCATGATTTGCGGGCGCCGCTGCGCCACTTGCTGGCATTCAACCCCTTGATTGCCGAGCTGCTGCAGCAGCCCAATCCCGGGGCCGATGACCTGCAGGAGGCTTGCAGCTTCCTGCAGACCATGGATCAATCGGCGCAGCGCATGGGTGCCATGTTTGATGGCCTGCTGGTGCTGTCACGCGCAGCACGTCAGCCGCTGCAATGGCAGGCGGTGGACTTGCAAGCCATGCTGCAGCGCATTCAAAGCCAGTTGCAGCCGCAATGCGCGGGCAGGGCGATTGAGTGGCAACTGCCCTCATGCAGTGTGCAGCTTGAGGCGGATGCGCCGTTGCTGGAGCAGGCTTTGACGGCTGCGCTGTCCAACGCTGTCAAGTTCAGTCGCCAGCAGGCACTGGCCCGTATTGGCGTGGCGGTGCAAGCGGTCGAAGGCGGCTGGCAGATGGTGGTGAGTGATAACGGCTGCGGCTTTGACGGCTCTCGCGCCGATCGCCTGTTTGGTATTTTTCAGCGCATGCACCGTGAAAATGAGTTTGAAGGCGTGGGCACGGGGCTGGCCTTGATTCAAGGCATTTGCCAGCGCCATGGGGGGCAGGCACACATACAGGCCCAGACCGGGCTGGGCTGCGAACTGCATATGTTCTGGCCGCAGGTAGCTGCTGCCCAATAGAGTGCCTCAGGGTTGGCTCAAACCACGGCATCCTGCTCTCTGGCTGGCAGAGCGGTTTTGCCCTCGGGCATTGGAATGGTGGCCGGGCTATTGCTTGGACGATTCGCAGGCGGATGGGTGGCATCTATTACCTGGTCGCGCCCTGCGGTTTTGGCGCTGTAAAGGGCCGAGTCGGCCGCATTGATCCAGTCGGCCACCGATTCAAAGCTGGAATCTGCTGCTGCCACACCAATACTGGCACTGATGCGCAATTGCGGATGCTCACGCACCCGAATCTGCGCCAGTTTGTCGCGAATGCGCAGCGCCACAAAATAAGCGTCTTCCGCTTTGGCATGCTTGCACAGCACCGTGAATTCATCACCGCCATAACGGCCAGCAATATCGTTGCTGCGCAGGCACTGACGAATGCTCAGTCCAATCAGTTTCAGGACTTCATCGCCAACGATATGGCCGTATTCATCGTTGATGCGTTTGAAATGGTCAATATCAATGACCAGCAGGCATGTCTGTTCATTACGGGTGTGCTGCAGGCGCAGTGCAGTGCGGGCCTTTTGCCACCAGTAATCGCGGCTGTAAACCGTGGTCAGCGGGTCTATGCGGCCCAGTAATTTGAGCTGCTGATTCTGCCGTGCCAGTTCCTTGAGTATTCGGCGAGTTGAATGGCTGGTATAGGCTGTATGCAGAATAACCAGCGGCAGCAGACTGATCTGCACCCCCAGAGGCGCCAGCCACTGAGGGCTGGGCTGTATCAGCGCAGCCATGATGCCTGCGCCCAGCAGCAAGGCAATGACAAAGTGCAGCCAGCGTTCTTTCAAACCCAGAAACGAGCGATCTGACAGGCTGATGGCCATGATGCAAATACTGGGCAGCAGGCTCCAGTGCAATAGTGCAATCCAGCAGCCCACGATCAGTGAATCAACCAGCGCATTCAGATATTCGGATTGAACCGGGTCGCGCTGGCGACAGGAATGCCAATACGCAATATGTGGCCAGGCCAGAGCACTGACAGCAGTGAATGCCCACCAGACCATATTCGCCGGTTGATAAGCCAGACTCGCGGCCACTACCAACCCGCCCAGTCCCATATGGGAAGCGCGCACGGGATAGGTTCTGCGATGAATCCTTTGATGCAGGGGCATCGGGCGAATGCGTGGGTTCAAAAGAATGAAGAATAATTCAAATCAATTAACTTGTATCAATTTATAACAATTGCGAGAGGTGTTTATGCCACAGCTGAAATAATCTAATGTGGAGTACGAAGGCAGTGATTGCTTGCGTCGTTCAGGGCATTGGCAGCTCAGTGGTGAATTTCGCGCGCTTTACTGCAAAGAACGCTTTCACATTGCGCACATTGGCATCCTGTGTAAACAGCTTCTGGCTGAGGGCCAGATAGGACGGCATATCCAAGGTGGCAATGATGAGTACAAAGTCTGGTCCCGGGGAAACACGCCAGCATTGCTGAACACTGCTTTGCGCAATGGCTTTGTGCTCAAACTGCAGCAGGGAGCTGCTGTCTTGCCTGTCCAGAGACACTTCGACAATGGCCTGCAGGCCATGACCTGTGACTTGTGCCAGTTGTTCCCGGTTCAGTATGGCGACCTGCTTTTCGATCAGACCCAGTGAATGCAGGCGTTTGACGCGGCGCAGGCAGGTGGGGGGCGACAGGTGCAGCAAAGCGGCCAGCGCCTGATTGCTGAGGCTGGCATCGCGCTGCAACTGGCGCAGTAGTTGCAGATCGACCGAGTCCAAAGATATGGAATTTTCATTCATTGATCTGAATTTTATTGAATAAAAATTCAAACAAGGTATTTGTAGAAATTTATAGTCACTTTTGACTAAAAATTGAATGAAAATTTCTTTTTGCTGCGCGTAGCATGCGCTGCAAATTAACACTGAAGGTGTGCATCTATGTGCGGCATTGTGGCGGCGGTTTCTCACCGCGATATCGTTCCTGTTCTGGTTCAAGGCCTGCAGCGTCTTGAATACCGTGGCTATGACTCCTGCGGCGTGGCGGTGCAGGCAATGGACTCCAATGGTTTGAGTCTGGGTCTGCAGCGTGCTCGTTCAACGGCACGTGTGGCAGAGCTGATGGAACAGGTCAAGACCGAGCATGTGGATGGCCTGACCGGTATTGCCCACACCCGCTGGGCCACCCATGGCGAGCCTGCTGTGCGCAACGCCCACCCCCACTTCAGCCATGGCCCCGGCATTTCAGCCGTGGCTGATGCGGATGCCCCTGCCCGTGTGGCGCTGGTGCATAACGGCATCATCGAGAACTACGAAGCTCTGCGCGCAGAACTGCAGGCCAAGGGCTATGTGTTCGCCAGCCAGACTGATACAGAAGTGATAGCGCACCTCGTAGATAGCCTCTACGCTGGAGACCTTTTTGAGGCCGTTCAAACCGCGACAGCACGACTGCACGGTGCATACGCTATTGGCGTGATGCACAAGGATGAGCCGCATCGCGTGGTGGGCGCTCGTGCCGGTTCCCCCCTGATTCTGGGCGTTGGCAAGGATGGCAGCGAGAACTTCCTGGCCAGCGACGCCATGGCTCTGGCCGGTGTGACGGACCAGATCGTCTATCTGGAAGAAGGCGACCTGGTGGATCTGCAGCCCGGCCGTTACTGGATTGTGAGCAAGAGCGGCGAGCGCCTGACGGACAAGCAACGCCCCGTCAAGACCGTGCTGGCGCATAGCGGCGCTGCCGAGCTTGGCCCCTATCGCCACTACATGCAAAAGGAAATCTTCGAGCAGCCACGCGCCATTGGCGACACCCTCGAAGGTCTGCAGAACATCGTGCCCGAACTGTTTGACGGCGTGACCCCGGAAGGCAAGACCGGTGCGGCTGCCTGGCGTGTTTTCAAGGAAATCGACCGTGTGTTGATTCTGGCCTGTGGCACCAGCTATTACAGCGGCTGCACCGCCAAGTACTGGATCGAATCCATCGCCGGCATCCCCTGCAATGTGGAAGTTGCCAGCGAATATCGCTACCGCACCAGCGTTCCTGATCCCCGGACGCTGATCGTCACCATCAGCCAGTCAGGCGAAACGGCCGACACGCTGGCGGCGCTGCGCCATGCCCAAAGCCTGGGCATGAAGCACACCCTGACCATTTGCAACGTGGCCACCAGCGCCATGGTGCGCGAATGCGAGCTGGCCTATATCACCCGCGCAGGTGTGGAAATTGGCGTGGCTTCGACCAAGGCCTTCACCACCCAGCTGGCAGGACTGTTCCTGCTGACACTGGCGCTGGCCCAGTCCAAGGGGCGTCTGCCTGAAGAAAAAGAGCAGCAATACCTGACCGCCATGCGCCACCTGCCCGTGGCCCTGCAGTCCGTGCTGGCGCTGGAGCCGCAGATCATCAGCTGGGCTGAAGACTTCGCGAAGAAGGAAAACGCACTCTTCCTGGGTCGTGGCATTCACTACCCGATTGCACTGGAAGGCGCGCTCAAGCTCAAGGAAATCAGCTACATCCACGCCGAAGCCTACCCCGCCGGTGAACTCAAGCATGGCCCGCTGGCACTGGTGGATAACGCCATGCCCGTGGTCACAGTTGCTCCCAACGATGAGCTGCTGGAAAAGCTCAAGAGCAATATGCAGGAAGTGCGTGCGCGCGGCGGTGTGCTGTATGTACTGGCCGATGCCAAGACCAATATCGACAGCGCAGAAGGCATGCATGTGATTCGCATGCCTGAAAATTACGGCTCGCTCAGCCCCATCTTGCATGTGGTGCCGCTGCAGCTGCTGGCCTATCACACGGCCGTGGCGCGTGGCACTGATGTGGACAAGCCCCGTAACCTGGCCAAGAGTGTGACGGTGGAATAAGAAGAAAGCGCTCCTTGTGAGCGCTTTTTTGTATGCGTTCAGGCCTGTTTCAGCTCATGCACCAGCAGCGAAAACCGGTGCAGCGAGATATAGCGACTGCCACGTCTGCTGCATTCTCGCAGCAGGCCTTCATGCGTAAATCCTGAGGCGGTCAGCAGCCGAATGGAGGCCTGGTTTTCGGGCTCCACATAGGCTACGCAATTGTGCAGTTGCAGTCGCGCAAAGGCAGAGGGGAGCCACTGCGGCAAGGCTGAACGCATCAGGCCAAGTCCCCAGTGGCTGGGCAGCAGCCAATAGCCTAGCTCTGCGCTGTTGCCATCCTCTTCCAGGTCGTAGATGCCTATTCCTCCAACGACCTGGCCGGAAATGCAGATGGCCTGCCACCAGCCATCGCCATCTTTGGCAAGCTCCTGATACCAGGCCAGTTGCTCCTTGGCAATGGCGCGGGCGTCGGTCTGTGCTGTCTCAAGCCCATAGAACTGCGTGACCCTTGTGTCTCCCATTGCACTGGCCAGGGTGGGTAGATCTGTAGCGCTGAAATCGCGAAATTGCAAGGTGGTGGTCATGTTCGTAAATGTGCGGGCAGGTCAGCCCCTTGGCCAATGAAAAGAGCACGCTGGCGGCGTGCTCTTCTGCGGGGCGGCCAGCCTTACATATGGTTGGGCAGCACTGTCACGATCTGCGGAAAGATCCAGAGTATGACGAGTGCAATCACCATCAGCACAAAGTAGGGCAGGCAGACTCGGGCCAGGTAGGTGATCTGCTTGCCGGTCATGCCTTGCAGCACAAACAGATTGAAGCCCACGGGCGGCGTGATCTGGGCGGTTTCTACCGTAATGACGAGAAAGATGCCGAACCACAGAGGGTCGATACCCGCCGCCTGGATGATGGGAAGCACCACGGCCGATGTCAGCACGATGGTGGAGATGCCATCCAGAAAGCAGCCCAGCACGATATAGAACAGGCCCAGCACCACCATCAGCATGGCGGGCGACAGGTTCAGGCTGCCCACATATTCGGCCAGTTGACGCGGCAGGCCGATATAGCCCATGGACAAGGTCATGAAGGCCGCGCCCGCCAGAATCAGCGCGATCATGCAGTACAGGCGTGTGGCGCCAAATAATGCGGCTTTGAAGTTGTCCCAGGTCAGCGCGCCCTGCACGGCGGAAAGAATCAGCGAGCCCACCACGCCAATGCCAGCAGCCTCCGTAGCGGTGGCAATGCCGGTGTAGATGCTGGCGATGACCGAGGCAATCAGCAGCACCACAGGAATCAGATGGCGGGATTCGTAGATCTTTTCCTTGAAGCTCAGGCTTGAATCGGCCTTGGGCACCTTGCCGGGGTTCATCAGTGCCCAGACGATGATCCAGCCGCTGAACATGATGGCCAGCATGATGCCGGGGAGCACGCCTGCCATGAACAGTTTGGAGATCGACAGCTCGGCCGATACGCCATACACGATCAGGATGATGGACGGCGGAATCAGCAAGCCCAGCGTGGCAGGCCCGCCCAGCGAGCCAATCACCATGTTCTCGGGGTAGCCGCGCTTCATCAGCTCGGGCACGTTCATCTTGCCCACGGTGGCGCAGGTGGCGGCCGATGAGCCGGACACTGCCGCAAAAATGGTGCAGCCGATCACATTGGTGTGCAGCAGGCGCCCGGGCAGGGCGTTGACCCAGGGGGCGAGACCCCGGAACATGCTTTCGCTCAGATTGGTGCGGTAGAGGATTTCACCCATCCACACAAACAGCGGCAGGGCTGTCAGCGTCCAGCTGCTGGCAGAGCCCCAGATGGTCATGGCCATGGCATCACCCGCCGCGCGTGCCGTGAAAAATTCCATGCCAAACCAGGCAACGCCTGCAAGCGTCAGGCCCACCCAGACGCCGCCGCTGAGCAAGACAAGCAGCACCACAATGAGGAGGATGCTGGCGGTAATTTCATTCATGGTGCGCGTCCTCGTTCACTGCGTTTTGGCGTTTTCCTTGTAGCTCCAGCACCAGATCATCGAGCAGTGCTATGAAAAAGATAACGGTGCCCAGTGCCATGAAGATCTGCGGTATCCACATGGGGGTGGCGTCGATACCTACCGAGATGTCTTCAATATCCCAGGACTGCCAGGTCAGCCGGACCGAATAGAAAGCCAGAAAGCCGCTCAGAAGCGTTGCAATGCTCAGTGCTAGGACTTCCATCACCTTGAGTGGAGTTCCCTTGAGCGCACCCAGCAACAGCGTGACGCGGATGTGCTCGCCTTTTTTGAAAGTGCTGGCCAGTGCCATAAAGCCAGCGCCTGCCATGGCGTAACCGGCATAGGCATCTGTGCCGGGGGCGCTGAAGCCGACCAGGCGGCTCAGAATGGTGAGCAGCACCATCACCAGAATGCCGATCATGGCCAGCCCCGCCAGCCATGCGGCTGTGCTGTACAGGCCGTCGAGAAGTTTGCGCATGTATGAGCTCCAGCGCGCTACGCCCATCTGCGGTGGCGGATGGGCGTAGCTGTGTAAGGAGGAAAAAGTGTCTCGAATGGCGCGGGCCTTATTTGGCTTTGTAGGCATCCAGAATGGCTTTGCCATCTGCGCCAGCCTTCTCGATCCATTCCTTGATGACGGTGTCGCCCACCTTGGCCAGGTCAGCCTTCAACTGGGCAGAGCCGGGGTCTACCGTCATGCCACCGGCTTTCAGTGCGGCGATGGATCGGACATCCACCTCCCGGGATTCCTTCCAGCCGCGCTCTTCGGCGGTGGCCGCAGCTTTGAGGAGAGCATCCTGCTCGGACTTGCTCAGCGCGGCAAATGCCTTTTTGCTCACGGTGACGGCATTCTTGGGAATCCAGGCCTGCACGTTGTAGTAATACTTCAGGCTTTCGAACAGCTTGTTGTCCGCACCTGTGGCGCTGGATGTGATCAGGCCATCCACCACGCCAGTAGCCAGTGCCTGGGCCAGTTCGGCTTCCTGCACGGTTACCGGCTGGGCTCCAATGAGTTCGCCGATGCGGGCTGTGGTGGGTGAATACACACGCCACTTCATGCCTTTCAGGTCGGCAGCCGAATTGATGGGCTTCTTGGTATAGATGCCCTGGGGCGGCCAGGCCACGGAATAAAGAAGTACTTGTCCTTGCTTGTCCAGCAGCTTTTGCAGCGCAGGCTTTTGGGCTTGGTAGAGCTTGAAGGCCTCGTCATAGTTGCTCACCAGAAAGGGCAGGCCGTCCACGCCAAAGATTTGCGATTCGTTCTGGAAGCTGACCAGGAAGAACTCACCCATCTGCGCATTGCCAGTCTGCACAGCGCGTTTGATTTCGGGCATTTTGAACAGCGATGCACCAAAGTGCGGTGTGATCTTGAGCTTGCCGCCGGTGGCTGCGTCCACATCCTTCACAAAAAGCTCGTTGTTCTTGGAGTGAAAGTTGCCGGGGCCATATGCCGTGGCGAAATCCCATTTGGTCTGGGCTGCCGCTGCGCTGGCAAAGCCGATGCTGGTAATCAAAGTGGCGGTGGCGCAGAAGATGTGACGCTTCATGGTGACTCCTGTGTAAGTGAGACATTCAGCCTGCGGTGCAAGCCTCAAGGTAGTGACGAATGACTAGCAAGTTGCAGGCCAAAACTATCACCGCTGTCTCAGATAAGGCACTAGGGATTTCAACAATGAATTGTTTTTGTTGGAGTTTTTTGGCGTGTTTGGTGAATTTCGTGGCTGAGATTGTTGAGCGAGTTGCCGTGTGTTGTGGGTGGAGCTAAGGCTTTTCTTGCCAGAGGTCCTCGTTCAAGATCAGCTGCTGAAGCAAGGCTTCGTCTCTTTGAGTCTGTTCAGTATCTGCATCGTCATGGTCTGCTGGCCAGACATTGAAGCCTTCGCGTGCATTGGCAACAGGTGTGGCGCAGTACAGGCAGCGTGGTGTGATGCCAAATTTGAAGTGTCCGGTGCAGGCGCAGGGCCGAAGGCGGGCTTCCACCGCTGGCATGACAAGGCCCAGATAGTTGCTGTCCATTTCCTGTGCGGTGTGCGTGTCGCTGACCTGTTTTTCAATCTCTTGAAAGACGCTGTCATACACGCTCACATCCACGCGCCTGGGGCAGGTGTCGCAGTACAGGTAGTAGCCGTTTTCAAACGGCGAATGCTCCAGCATCAACAGCGTTGCCTGGCATTTGTCGCAGTGAACGGGGTAACTGGCCAGCCAGTGATTGTCATCACCGTCTTCGGCGGGCAAGGGTGTTGTGCTCTCAGTCATAAAGCGTCTCCATACCTGCAAAAGGCATCGCTTACACGCTCTTGATGCCGGCTTCCGCCAGTTGGCGGGCGTAGGCAGCGAGGATGATGCGCTCTGAATGCACCAGGTAATCGTGCAGCTCTGCTGCTGCATCTGCAGGCTTGCTGTTTTCAAAGGTTTGCAGGATGTGCTGGTTCATTTCTACATAGGGCGCATGCAGAAAGCGCGGGTCGCGCAGCAGGCCAAAGGCCAGGCGCAGCTCGGCCAGCAGGTGCGAGAACATTTCATTGAGGCGTTCGCTATCGGCCAGGGCCACGATGGCTTTATGAAACGCCATATTGGCCGTACCGACTTCGGCCCAGTTCTCTTGTTCGCTGAAGCGCAGCCCATCGGCTACTGCCTGATGCATCAGCGCACGGGCCGGGTGCATGGGGTAGGCCTGGGCCAGTGCCTGGCACTCGATCATGCGGCGCACGCGGTAGATGTCGATGATGGACGCCATGCTGGGGACGGCCACCGACACGCCCTTGTTGGGCTCGTGCACCAGCAGACCTTCCTTGGTCAGTACGCGAAACACTTCGCGCAAGGTGTTGCGCGAGATGTCCAGCGCTTCGCTGAGAGCGGCTTCGGACAGGCGCTGCCCTGGTGCCAGCTCTGCGTTGACCAGCTTTTCTCGTATCTCGTCGGCTATCCGCTCGGTCAGATTCTGGGTGTCTGTTGCGGCTTTCATAGGTCTCCCATCAGTCATGGCCTGAGTGTAGCGACTGCTGGATTGGGCCAATTTTTCCCAAAAAAATGCCAAAACCTAGGGTTTGCCCTGTAATTGTTATTTAATTGTTCTTTAGAAAATGAAATTTGTGCAATCAATTGATATTGATTGTTCAACAATGTGAAAGACCCGGAAGCTGCTGAAAGTTGAGGATGGGTGCTTTCAGTCGAAGTGAAAGGGCAGCGCGGGACATGTTTCTTCGTTGTCCGAGGTTGGCTTTCTTCTATTGAAAAGCTTGTTTCTGGAGGCTCACATGCCTGTTGACATCAATTTGTGGCCGCTGATTGGCGTGCTCATCATCATTGCGGGCTTCGCGCTGCGCTTTAACCCCATGCTGGTGGTCATCGTGACCGCCATCGGCACGGCCTTTGCGGCGGGCTTTCCGCTGGACAAGGTGCTGGCCGCCATTGGCACCGGTTTTATCAAGACGCGCAATCTGCCGCTCATCATCTTGCTGCCACTGGCCGTGATTGGTCTGCTGGAGCGCCATGGTCTGCGTCAGCATGCGCAGAACTGGATCAGCTCCATCAAGTCGGCAACGGCCGGTCGCCTGCTCATCGTCTATCTGGCTGCGCGCCAGTTGACGGCTGCTATTGGCCTGACCAGCCTGGGCGGTCACCCCCAGATGGTGCGCCCGCTGTTGGCCCCCATGGCTGAAGGCGCAACGGAAAGCCGCTACGGCAAGCTGTCTGCGAAGGTGCGTGAAAAGCTGCGAGCCATGTCTGCCGCGACCGACAACGTGGGTCTGTTCTTTGGTGAAGACATTTTTGTGGCCTTTGGTGCCATCGTGCTGATGACCACCTTCCTGAAGGAAGCGGGTATCGAGGTTGAGCCGATTCATGTGGCGCTGTGGGGCATTCCGACGGCGACCTGCGCGTTCTTGATTCATGCGTTCCGCCTGCACCGTCTGGACAAGCAACTGGCGCGTGAAATTGCTGCAGAACAGAAAGCAGCCCAGGGAGAACAGGCATGACCATCACCATTCAATACCTGTACTACCTCGTCGGCGTGGTGCTGGCGGTTACCGCCGTCATGACGCTGCGCGATGCCAGCAACCCGCGCCGTTTCTCGGCGGGCCTGTTCTGGGCGCTGTATGCGCTGGTGTTTCTGGTGGGCGACTTGCTGCCACCCGCATGGGTGGGCGCGGTGGCCATCGTCATGGCGCTGATCGCCGGCTTTGGTGGCGTGCTGGGTGGCAAGCACCAGCCACGCACGGATGCGCAATACCTGGAAAGCGCCAAGCGTCTGGGCAACAAGCTGTTTGTGCCCGCGCTGGCCATTCCGCTCATCACCATGGTGGGCACGCTGTCGGCCAAGCATCTGGTTTTTGGCGGTGTGCCCTTGATCGACCCCAAGAACAGCACGCTGGTCAGCCTGGGCATTGGCTGCGTGATTGCGCTGGGGCTGGCCTGCAAGATGACGCGTGAAACCCCGGTGCAAGGCCTGCGTGAATCGCACCGCCTGATTGATGCACTGGGCTGGGCCCTGGTGCTGCCGCAGATGCTGGGCATGCTGGGCCTGGTGTTCTCCGATGCGGGTGTGGGCAAGGCCGTGGCCTATGTCACCACCACCTACATCAACATGGACGTGCGCTTTGTGGCCGTTGCCGTGTATGTGATTGGCATGGCGCTGTTCACCGTCATCATGGGCAATGGCTTTGCGGCCTTCCCGGTGATGACCGGCGGTGTGGGCGTGCCCGTGCTGGTGGGTGTGTATCACGGCGACCCCGCTGTGATGGCGGCGGTGGGCATGTTGTCGGGCTACTGCGGCACGCTGTTGACGCCCATGGCGGCCAACTTCAACCTGGTGCCAGCGGCGCTGCTGGAAATTGACAAGAATGCGGTGATCAAAGCGCAGGTGCCTACGGCCATCACGCTGCTGATCGTGAACGTGTTCTTGCTGAACTTCCTGATGTTCCGTTGATGGAAAAAACTGCTATGACTGCGCCTGCTGCCCCCCGCATTCTTTTGACCGGCTTTGAGCCTTTTGACCAAGACACCGTCAACCCCTCCTGGGAAGTGGCGCGTGCGCTGAATGGCGAGCTGATTGCCGGTGGCCAGGTGCATGCCGTGCAACTGCCATGTGTATTTGGCGCGGCCATGCAGGTACTGGATGAAGCGTTGGCGCAGCTGCAGCCCACGCTCATCATCAGCCTGGGTCTGGCGGGTGGGCGCACCGACATCACCCCCGAGCGCGTGGCCATCAATATCGACGACGCACGCATCCCCGACAACGCGGGCAATCAGCCTGTGGATGCATCGGTGGTGGAAAAGGCCCCCGCGGCCTACTTCTCCACCTTGCCCATCAAGGCCATGGTGCGCCATCTGCGCGATGCAGGCATTCCCGCTTCGGTGTCCAACACTGCGGGCACCTTTGTCTGCAACCACGTGTTCTACGCGCTCATGCACCGCCTTGCGCGCCGGGCTGCGCCGGGCGTGCGCGGCGGATTTATCCACATACCGGCGCTGCCGCAGCAGGCAGCGCAGCACCCAGGTATGGCCAGTATGGCGCTGGAGACGCAGGTTACAGGCATACGCGAAGCCATTCGCACAGCGATGACAGTGCAGCAGGACTTGCTGGAAAACGCAGGTCAGCTGCACTGATCGCGAGGAGAGAGAAATGAAAATGGATTTGAACAGCGACCTGGGCGAGAGCTTTGGCGCCTGGACCATGGGCGACGATGCCGCCATGCTGGACATCGTCAGCAGCGCCAACGTGGCTTGCGGTTTTCATGCGGGCGATGCGGCTGGCATTCTGGCCACGCTCAAAGCTGCCAAGGCCCGCAACGTGGTGGTGGGGGCGCATGTGGCCTACCGCGATCTGGCTGGCTTTGGCCGCCGCAATATGGATGTGGCCAGCAGCGATCTGGTGGCTGATGTGATCTACCAGATCGGCGCCTTGCAGGGCCTGGCGCAGGTGGCAGGCACCACCGTGAAGTATGTGAAGCCGCATGGCGCGCTGTACAACACCATTGCCCAGGACAAGCGCCAGGCCACCGATGTGATCAACGCCATGAAGGCGATTGACCCGTCGCTGGTGCTGATGGCGCTGGCCGGCTCGCCCCTGATTGGCTGGGCACGCGATGCCGGCCTGACCGTGGTGGCCGAAGCCTTTGCCGACCGTGGCTACACGCCCAGCGGCGCGCTGGTGTCGCGCCGCGAACCCGGTGCGGTGCTGCACGACGAGGCCCTGATTGCCCGGCGCATGCTGACCTTGGTGCGCGACGGCGTGATCGAGGCTGTGGATGGCAGCATGGTGCGCGTGGAGGCTGACTCCATCTGCGTGCATGGCGACAGCCCCGGCGCCGTGGCCATTGCTCGCACGATCCGCCAGCGCTTTGAACAAGAAGGCGTGCAGATCGCCTCGTTTGTGGCTTGAACGGGATAAGCGAGATGCGTTTTCTTCCCGTCAACCGCCAGGCGATTCTGGTGGAGCTGGCCGATCTGCAGCAGACACTGGTGCTGCTGGCTTCGCTGCAGGCACAGCCCATTGAAGGCGTGCAGGAACTGGTGCCCGCTGCACGCACCATCCTCGTGTATTTCTCGCCGCAACGTATTACCGCCGCAGCACTGGTGCAGGCCATTGCCGGTCGCGACCTGCAGGGATCGGTCCAGCGCTCGGATGTGCTGGTGGAAATCCCCGTGCACTACGACGGCGAAGACCTTGCCGAAGTGGCGCAGATCCTGGGTATCAGCGCCGATGAAGTGGTGCGCCGCCATACGGGCAGCGAATGGTCGGTGGCCTTCACCGGATTTGCGCCGGGCTTTGCGTACCTGAGCGGAGGCGACGCCACCTTCAATGTGCCGCGCCGCGCCACACCGCGCACCAAGGTGCCTGCGGGCGCCGTGGCGCTGGCCGGTACCTTCAGCGCGGTCTACCCGCAGGCCAGCCCCGGCGGCTGGCAGATCATTGGCGTGACGGATACGGCCATGTGGGACCTGGAGCGTGATCTGCCTGCGCTGCTGCAGCCTGGGTACCGCGTGCGCTTTGTGGATGCAGAGAAAACCATAGCTGCTTCAGCGCCTGAATTAAACCTTTCCTTGTCAAAAGATATGGAAATCGAGAGCGGGTGCGCTGAACCTGCTCCTGAAAAAGAGTGCGCTGCATTGCGCGTGCGGGCCACGGGCCTGCTCACCGTGTTCCAGGATCTGGGTCGCCACGGTCAGGCCGGGCAGGGTGTATCCGCCTCCGGCGCCATGGACCAGGCCGCGCTCAAATCGGCCAATCGTCTGGTGGGCAATGCCAGCAATCTGCCCGCACTCGAAACCGTGGGTGGCGGTCTGGCGCTGCAAAGCGTGGGCGAGAACGTGGTGGCCGTCACCGGGGCCGATGCACCGCTGACCATTACCACCGCCCAAGGCCAGCGCTGGAGCGCACCGTCTTACGCCGCCGTGGCACTGGCCGATGGCGATACCTTGACCGTGGGCCAACCGGTGGCTGGCGCCCGCTGCTATGTGGCAGTGCGTGGCGGCTACCAGGTTGCACCGGTGTTGGGCAGCGCCGCTACCGACACGCTGGCCCATGTTGGCCCACCCGCTTTGCAAGCAGGGCAGTTACTGGCCGTGCAGCCCGCCGCGCATGCGGTGACGGCTGCGCCGGAGCTGCCGCCTGCGCATCTGCCAGCCGTGGATGCAGAAGTCGTGCTGGATGTGGAATTGGGCCCGCGCACCGACTGGTTCACGCCCGAGGCCGTGGCCCTGCTGGCCAGCCAGCGCTGGCAAGTCACTCCGCAATCCAACCGCGTGGGCCTGCGCCTGGCGGGAGATGTGGCACTGACCCGCGCTATCACCGCCGAGCTGCCCAGCGAAGGCACGCCACTGGGCGCGATTCAGGTGCCCGCAAGCGGCCAGCCCGTGCTGTTTCTGGCCGATCACCCATTGACCGGCGGCTACCCCGTAATCGGCTGTGTGGCGCCGCACCACCTGGATCTGGCGGGGCAAATTCCCGTTGGCGCCTGGATTCGTTTTAACCCTGTACGTTCTTTTGAAGAACTCACTCCCGCCCCGTGAGGTCCTTCCATGATTTCTAAAGTTCTGATTGCCAACCGTGGTGAGATCGCCGTCCGTATCGCCCGCGCCTGCGCCGACTATGGCGTGAAGTCCGTAGCCGTTTACGCCAATGCCGATATCGACGCCCTGCATGCACGCATGGCCGATGAAGCGTTTGGTCTGGATGGCGACAAGCCTGCAGACAGCTATCTGAATATCGACAAGCTGATTGCCATTGCCAAAAAATCCGGTGCCGACGCCGTGCACCCCGGCTACGGCTTTCTGTCGGAGAGCGAAGCCTTTGCGCGCGCCGTGCTGGATGCCGGCCTGATCTGGATTGGCCCGCGCCCCGACACCATTGCCCAGCTGGGCGACAAGGTCGAGGCACGCAAGATTGCGCTCAAGGTGGGGGCGCCGCTGGTGGCGGGCACGGCCGACCCCGTGAAAAACGCCGACGAGGTGCTGGCGTTTGCGCAACAGCACGGCCTGCCCATCATCATCAAGGCCGCGTTTGGCGGCGGCGGGCGCGGCATGAAGATCGCGTGGCGCATGGATGAGGTGGCTGAGCTGTACGAGTCGGCCGTGCGCGAAGCCGTGACCGCTTTTGGCCGTGGCGAATGCTTTGTCGAGCAGTTCCTCGACAAGCCGCGCCATATCGAAGCCCAGGTGATTGCCGATACGCACGGCCATGTGGTGGTAATGGGCACGCGCGACTGCTCGCTGCAGCGGCGCAACCAGAAACTGGTGGAAGAGGCGCCTGCACCTTTCATCACTGAAGAGCAGCGCGAAAAAATTCATAGCGCTGCACGCAATATCTGCGCCGAGGCTGGCTATATCAGCGCGGGAACCGTGGAGTTTTTGCTGTCTGCCAATGGCGCTATCTCTTTCCTCGAAGTGAACACCCGGCTGCAGGTGGAGCACACGGTGACCGAGGAAACCACGGGCGTGGATCTGGTGATTGAGCAGCTGCGTGTGGCCGATGGCCTGCCGCTGTCCATCACTGCAACGCCAGCGCCGCGTGCGCACTCCATTGAATTCCGCATCAATGCCGAAGATGTGGGGCGCGGCTTTCTGCCCACGCCCGGCCCGGTGGTGAAATTCCTCCCGCCATCAGGCCCCGGTGTGCGCGTGGATTCGGGGGTGGAATCGGGCTCCATCATTCCTGGCACTTTTGATTCGATGATGGCCAAGCTCATCGTCACCGGCGCCACGCGCGAGCAGGCCATGGCCCGTGCCCGCCGCGCGCTGCGCGAGTTTCAGATCGAAGGCGTGGCCTCGGTGCTGCCGTTTCACAAGGCGGTCATGGATCACCCCGACTTTGTGGGTACTGATGGCTTCAAGGTGCATACGCGCTGGATCGAATCCGACTTTGCCGAACCGCTGGCCGCTGCCGTGCGTGCCGAGCCACTGGCCGACACCAGCTTGCTGCGCACCGCTATCGAAATCGACGGCCGCCGCGTAACCCTGGGCTTGCCGGCCGTGCTGCTGCAGGGCTTGGCAGCAGGCGCTAATGGCGGCGTCACTGCAGCTGCAGAAAAAGAAACGATCGACCCGGCCGCAGTGGCCTCGCCCATCGCTGGCAATCTGCATGCGTGGAAAGTCGCTGATGGCGATGAAGTCAAGGAAGGCGATGTGATCGCCGTGATGGAAGCCATGAAAATGGAGATGCAGGTCTCTGCGCACAAGGCGGGCCGCATTTCGCTGGCCGCACAGGCGGGCACTGCACAGGCGCTGGGCGCGGTGATTGCGCATATCCGCTGATCTTTTTTGCTCTCAGCGCAACGCGGCCCTGGAAAATTTCTAGGGCCGCGTTTTTGTTTGCACGCAGCTCATGGCCATGGCGACCAGCATGTCCAGAAAGGCATCACCTCGTGCAAGTTCGGGAACATCCTGCACGGCGCTGTGAATGATTTCACGCAGACCTTTGCCCAGCAGGTAGGCCGCCAGTTCTGGCGTATCAGTCTGCACTTCGCTGGCATGCATCTGCAAAAGCGGCAGCCAGGTGGTGTTGATAAATTCCTGTGTGCTGCCACGCGGTGCATGCCACTGACCCAGATGCAAGGCGGTGCTGTAGCGCATGTGAAAGCCCTGGCTCAGGTCACGCAGGCGCAGCTCCACGCGAATCATATTGGCGAAGACCTGGCGCAATATGGCCTGCAGCTGCAGGCCTTTGAGCTGCTCGCGCATTTCGTAGAGCTGGCTTGACTCCTGATCGAGGATGCGCTCGTACACCGCCGCAATCATTGATTCCTTGTGCGGGAAGTACTGGTAGATGGAGCCGACGGTGGCGCCCGAAACCTCGGCAATCCGGTTGACCGTCAGCGCATCTTCACCTTCCTTTTCCAGAATGCGTAAACAGGCTTCGGCGATGGCATCGACCAGCGCCCGCGAGCGTGCCTGCACAGGCTGCTTGCGAGGCTGGGGCAACTGGTGCTTGGGGCTTGGGGCGGAGGTGGCGTCCATGAAATGCAAGTGCTATGAATCTAGTGGCGTGAAAAGTCCATAAAAGCAATGTTTATCAACAGCTTGCATTGCATTATTTTGGCTGGCAATGCGAGTGGAAAAACCTCTTTGAGCTCTCTAGACTTTGTCCGTGGCAGCCCTGAATCCTAGCGGTAAAGAGCGGCCGCCAGTATGGATAAAAAGTACCTGGAATCAAGAGGAGACATTACACCGTGCCAACCCCATTCACCCTCAATCCACTGGGTCCGCGCATAGGCGCAGAGGCCTTGCAGCTGGATCTGGCGGGCAAGCTTTCCGAGCAGACCTTGCAGGCGCTGGAAGCGGCCCTGATCAAGCATGAAGCGCTGGTGCTGCATGTGCCGGAAATGACGCCCGATCAGCATCTGGCCATCGCCAGCCATTTTGGTGAGTCAGAAGTTCACACCTTCTACCCGAACCTGGGTGGTGGCTATGAGCAGATTACGGTCATCGACTCCAAGCTGGGCGACCGCGCCGATATGTGGCACCACGATGAGAGCTTTTTACCCAGCCCGCCCATCGTCACCATGACCCATGCGCAGATTCTGCCCCCCACAGGTGGCGATACCTGCTGGATCAGCATGACCAGTGCCTACGATGCGCTGTCGCCGCGCATGAAGCAGTACCTGGATGGGCTGAGTGCCTGGCATGACATGAATGCGCCCATGACCGCAGCGCTGCAGCAGGGCGTTGTCACCCATGAGCGCTATGTGCAGGTGGTGGCGCAGAACCGCCGCCATCTGCACCCCATGGTGCGTGTGCATCCGATCACCGGGCGCAAGGCGCTGTACATCAGTCCCACCTATGTCACGCACATTGATGGCGTGCCGCCTGCAGAGAGCCGCGCCATTCTGGAGTATCTGCATCAGCATTGCATGCAGGTTGAATTTCTGTTCAAGCACCGCTGGACACAGGGTGACATGGTCATCTGGGACAACCGCAGCGTGATTCACAACGCCATCCTTGATTACAAGCCGCACCAGCGCCGCATGCACCGTGCATCGGTGTTTGCACGCCAGCCTGAAACCACATCTGCTCCACAAGACAAGGAGGCCGCATGCGCCACGACGGTTTGAACCACGAATTGCTGGCCCGCTATGCACCGCGTCCGGGGCGCAAGCCTTTGCTGCAGGAGCTGACTGAGCGCCAGCAGGTGGCACTGCTATGCCGTGTGCTCTCGCGTGAAGGCTATAACGACCATATTGCAGGCCATGTCACGCTGCGACTGGATGACGGAACATATCTGGCCAACCCCTGGGAGCTGACCTGGAGCGAATTGACCGCCTCCGACATCTTGCGGCTCGATGCCAAGGGTAATGTCATCGAAGGGGACTGGAATATCACCCCAGCCATTCAGCTGCACATGGACATTCATGACAAGCGTCACGATGTGCGGGTGGTGATTCACAACCACCCGGAGTGGAGCTCTGTCTGGTCCGCTACAGGCCGCATTCCTCCTGTATATGACCAGACATCGGCCCTGGTCGATACCGATCCCGTGGTCTACGACGAGTACCGCGGCACGGTGGAACAGCGCGAACTGGGCAATGCGGCGGCTAATGCATTGGGGCAGGAGAAATGGGCGCTGCTGGCCAACCATGGTGCGGTGGTGGTGGGCTCCAGTATTCGTCAGCTGCATCTGCGCGCCATCACGCTGGAGTGGCGTTGCCGCCTGGCATGGCGGGTTGAGGCGCTGGGCGGCGGCAAGCCGCTGTCGCCTGCGGTGGTGCAGGCCACGGGTGGGCGCACCGACCTCAATGGCTTCCCGTTCCTCTGGGAGGCCATGTGCCGCGAAGAAGTCCGGCGCGATCCGTCGGTTCTGGAGTAAGCACTGCATTGCCTCCCATCGCATTGCGGATGGGGGGCAAGAAGATCTATTTTTTGAAAGTACAAGCCATGATCTGTCAGGCCGCGACCCCGCACCTGCTGTTGTTCACGCCCGTGCCGCCTGCGATGCGAGCCACGCTGGAGCAGCGCTTTGCATTGCATGACGATGCCTTGCTCGATGAGGCAGAGCGGAGGGCGCTTTCAACCCAAGTCCGTGCGCTGCTGTGCAATGCGCAATCAGTGGTCAGCAAGGTGCAGATGCAGCAATGGCCCGCGCTGGAGTTGATCTCCGTGATTGGCGTAGGCATGGATGGCATTGATCTGGAGGCGGCGGCTGAGCGAAACATCACCGTGCGCAACACGCCCGATGTCTCGACCGAAGACATTGCAGACCACACCATGGCTTTGCTGCTGGCCGCCACACGGAAAGTGGTGCAAGCCCATCAGTTTGTGCAGCAAGGCGAGTGGGCGTGGGGGCGCTTTGCACCCACCCCCAGGTTCTGGGGCAGGCGTCTGGGTATCGTGGGGTTGGGGTGCATTGGGCGCGCAGTGGCCAGGCGGGCACAGGCCTTTGATTTGTCGATTGCCTATACCGGACGCTCGCCCAAGCCTGATGTTGCCTATCACTGGTATGCCGATGTTGAGGCGCTGGCACACCATGTGGACTTTCTGGTGGTTTGCGCCAGTGGCGGGGCTGAAACACAGGGAATGATCAATGCAGCGGTGTTAGAGGCTTTGGGCCCGGATGGTGTATTGGTCAACATTGGTCGTGGCTCCATCGTCGATGAAGTTGCACTGCAGCATGCATTGCAGAGCAGAACAATTGCAGCGGCAGCGCTGGATGTGTTTGCCAATGAACCGCAGGTTTCGCAGTCCTTGTGCAGCCTGAGCAATGTGGTTGTGACGCCGCATATGGCCAGCTCCACCCAGCAAGGGTTGCAGGCCATGGTTCAGCAGGCGCAGGACCATTTGCTGGAGCACTTCTCCATGCCTGAAGTCGCAAGCTGAGGCTTGAAATGAGGACATCGAAAAGCGCTTGACCTTTACATGATGTCAATCTCTACAGTGCATGCCATGTGAATGGAGAACGTGATGAATGCACTGAGCAAGACGAGCGCTTTCGAGCTGTCGGTGGAAGGAATGACCTGCGCATCCTGCGTGGGCCGGGTGGAGCGTGCGCTCAAGAAGGTGCCCGGTGTGCAGAACGCGGTGGTCAACCTGGCCACCGAGAAAGCCAGCCTGACGGTGGATGACCCCGCACAGGCCGCTGCTGTGCTGCCATTGGCGGTGGCTGCGATTGAAAAAGCGGGTTACGCCGTTCCAGCGCAAAACGTGGATTTGCAGGTGGATGGCATGACTTGCGCATCCTGCGTAGGCCGTGTGGAACGGGCGCTGAAAAAAGTGCCGGGCGTGCAAAACGCCGTGGTGAACTTGGCCACCGAACGCGCCAGCGTGCAGATCAGCGACGGCACCGACGTGGGCGCGCTGATTGCCGCCATTGCCAAGGCCGGTTACGAAGCAGCGCCAGTGCCCAAGGCGGGTGAGGGCCAAGCCGTGGAAGACGCCACGGCCCAGCGCCAGGCGGCAGAGCGCGACGCACTCAAAAAATCGCTGATCTTTGCCACCGTGTTTGCGCTGCCCGTGTTTCTGCTGGAAATGGGGGGGCACATGGTGCCCGCGTTTCACCACTGGATTGCGCACTCCATTGGCACGCAAAACAGCTGGTACATCCAGTTCGTGTTGACGGCGATTGTGCTGTTCGGTCCGGGCCGTCGTTTCTTTGAAAAGGGCGTGCCTGCCTTGCTGCGTGGCGCGCCGGACATGAATTCGCTGGTGGCAGTAGGCACCACGGCGGCCTTTGCCTTTTCGGTGGTGGCCACTTTTATCCCGAGCTTGCTGCCCGCAGGCACGGTGAATGTGTATTACGAAGCCGCCGCCGTCATCGTGGCGTTGATCCTGCTGGGCCGCTTTATGGAGGCACGGGCCAAGGGCAATACGTCCGAGGCGATCCGGCGCCTGGTGCAGCTGCAAGCCAAGACAGCCCGCGTGCGCCGCGATGGCGCAGTGCAGGAGCTGGACATCGCCCTGGTGCGCAGTGGTGATGTGATCGAAGTGCGCCCCGGTGAGCGCATTCCCGTGGATGGCGAGGTCATTGAAGGCCAGAGCTTTGTTGATGAATCCATGATCAGCGGCGAGCCCGTGCCGGTCGAAAAAGCCGTGGGCGCTGAAGTGGTGGGCGGCACCGTCAACCAGAACGGTGCGCTGGCTTTCAAGGCCACCAAGGTGGGTGCCGATACCTTGCTGGCGCAGATCATCCGCATGGTGGAGCAGGCCCAGGGCAGCAAGCTGCCCATCCAGGCGCTGGTGGACAAGATCACCATGTGGTTTGTGCCTGCGGTGATGACAGCGGCGCTGATCACCTTTATGGTCTGGCTGATCTGGGGCCCCGACCCCGCGCTGAGTTTTGCGCTGGTCAATGCGGTGGCCGTGCTCATCATCGCCTGCCCATGTGCCATGGGGCTGGCCACGCCCACGTCCATCATGGTGGGTACGGGCCGCGCCGCCCAAATGGGTGTGCTGCTGCGCAAGGGTGAGGCGCTGCAACAGCTCAAAGATGCCAAGGTGGTGGCGGTGGACAAGACCGGCACCTTGACCAAGGGCCGTCCCGAGCTGACCGATCTGGTGTTGGCCGATGGCTTGCAGCGCAGCACCGTGCTGGTGCAGGTGGCTGCCGTGGAAGACCGCAGCGAGCACCCGATTGCCCGCGCCATTGTGGATGCGGCCAAGGCCGAGGGCCTGCAGATTCCCGCTATCAGCGACTTTGAATCCGTCACTGGCTTTGGTGTGCGCGCCGTCGTGGACGGCAGCAAGGTGGAGATCGGTGCCGATCGCTTTATGCGTGAGTTGGGCCTGAGCGTGGACGGCTTTGCTGCCGAAGCCCAGCGCCTGGGCAGCGAAGGCAAGACGCCGCTGTACGCCGCCATCAACGGCCAGCTGGCCGCCATGATTGCCGTGGCCGACCCTATCAAGCCCACCACCAAGCCCGCGATTGACGCGCTGCATGCGCTGGGCTTGAAGGTGGCCATGATCACCGGCGACAACCGCCACACCGCCGAAGCGATTGCCAAGCAGCTGGGTATTGACGAGGTGGTGGCCGAAGTGCTGCCAGGCGGCAAGGTCGATACCGTGCAGCGCCTCAAGGCCGAGCACGGCACGCTGGCCTATGTGGGCGATGGCATCAACGATGCGCCCGCGCTGGCCGAGGCGGATGTGGGCATCGCCATTGGTACGGGCACCGATATCGCGATTGAAGCGGCCGATGTGGTGCTGATGTCGGGCGATCTGTCGGGCGTGCCCAATGCGATTGCGCTGTCCAAGGCCACGATGAAGAACATTGGCGAAAACCTGTTCTGGGCCTTTGCCTATAACGTGGCGCTGATTCCGGTGGCCGCCGGCCTGCTGTACCCATTCAACGGCACGCTGCTGTCGCCCGTGTTTGCAGCGGGGGCCATGGCGCTGTCCAGCGTGTTTGTGCTGAGTAATGCGCTGCGGCTCAAGCGCTTCAAAGCACCGCTGTAAACGCAGTCAGGCTGCGCCTGTCATAGAGCGCAGAAGGTCTTGATCTACGATGCGGGCTATGACAGGTCGAATTTCTCGGGCATCCGCAGTGCGGATGCCTTGTTTTTGGGGGCTGCTGCAGCGTGGCCTGTGGGGCATGGCGCTGCTGTGGGCCTTGCTTTGCGGTAGTGTGCAGGCCGCAGCGGCGGCGACAGCACCCGCTTGCGCGCCACAGCTCCTGGGCAGCTGGGGCGCTCAAGAAACCGTCGATGGTCAGCGGCCTGCGGATGGTTGGCAGGCCTTGAAAATCCCCCATGCAGCCACCCAGACTTGGGTCGACTGGAGCGGGCCGGTCTGGTACCGCCTGGATTGGCAGCTCCATTGCCAGCCCGGCGCAGCGGCGAGCGATGCACAACTGGCGCTGGCGATTGCGGGCATACGGCTGGCAGGCACGGTGTACTGGAACGATGCGCTGCTGTGGAGTGATCGTTCATTGGTGGAGCCGTTTTCGCGCAGCTGGAATATGCCGCGATGGTGGCCGGTGTCGGTGCACAACGTCAACGCCGTGCAAACCGTGTGGGTGCGCGTGGTGTCCCCGCAGGCGGAGCTGACCGGCATAGGCTATGTGAAGCTGGGGCCTGTCGCTGCGATCCAGGAAGAATATGACGCCCGCTTCTGGCGCCAGCGCACCAGCTATGTGCTCACGGCCGGGCTGTCGCTGACCATCGCCTGCGTGGCCTTGGTGGTGTGGCTGTGGCGGCGCAGTGAAAAGCTGTATCTCTGGATGGGACTGATGCAGCTGTGCTGGACACTGTACCTGTCGGTTGTCCTCAGCCTGAAGGGATGGCCGGGCATCAGCAGTGGCACGCTTTCGCTGCTGAACCTGGTCTTTTTCATGCTCTATGGCCATTGCTTCTTGATCTTTGTGCTGCGCTTTCACGGGCAACGCAAGCGCTGGCTGGAGCGTGCCGCATGGACGGCGTTGGCGGTCTGGATTGTCTATATCACGGTGGATTCCAGCCGCATGCGATTGATTGGCGAGCTGTCCTTGGTGTGGGGTGTGGTGGTGTTCAATGCAGGCTGCCTGTATGCCATCTACAGGGCCTTGCGCGTGCGGGCACCTCAGAACCTTCTGCTGGGCGCTGCCTGCGCCGCAATGGTGGTGGTGGCGGTGCACGATATTGAAGTGGCACTGCGCCGCTGGGACAACGACCTGACCTGGTCGTATTTTATCTGGCCTTTGAATATGCTGGTTCTGGCTGTGCTGCTGGGCTGGCGGGTGGCCCAGTACATGCGCCGCATGGAGCACTTCAACGAAGAGCTGACCGCGCATGTGGCCCAGGCCCGTGCCGAACTGGCGCAGTTTCTTGAGCGACAGCACGCCAAGGATTTGCAAAGTGCCAAGCTGCAGGAGCGGGTGCAACTGGCCCATGACCTGCACGACGGGCTGGGTGGCAGTCTGGTGCGTTCCATGGCGCTGGTAGAGCAGGCGCCGCAGCAACTGAGCAATGAGCGCGTGATGTCGCTGCTCAAGACGCTGCGCGATGACTTGCGCCAGGTCATTGACTCGGGCTCCAGTGGCGGTGCAGCGGTACCGGAAAGTCCTGTGCAATGGCTGGCACCGCTGCGCCACCGGTTTACGCAGGTGCTGGATGAAATGAATATCTCCACGCACTGGCAGGTAGAAGCGCAGTGGAAGCAGCCACCCAGCACCTTGCAATGCATGGGGCTGGCCCGTTTTCTGGAAGAGGCGTTCACCAACATCATCAAGCACAGCCGCGCGACGGAGGTGTGTGTGATTTGCACCATGCCAGATGCCAATCTGCTGGAGCTGAGCGTGGAGGACAACGGCCTAGGCTTTGATGTGGATGCCGTGCTTGCGGCCAGCATGGGGGTGGGCATGCGCAGCATGCAGCTGCGCGTGCGACGCATTGGGGGCGAACTGCAGATCAGCTCACGCCCGGGTCAAAGCCTGCTGAAGGCCTGTGTTGCAGTACACAGAATGTAGTGAGTTTGCTATTTAATAGATAGCTTTCTACGCTTGAAGTACAAGGTGTTGCGGCAATTTTTAGTGAAAAAACTGTCAGGCTGGACATTTCTTGTCCGGCCCGCAGTCTTTTAACGTGGCCGGTACATCAGCAGCTTCTGCGTATCGCTGACGGTGAAGTAATCGGCCGGGCCACCGCCACGCAACAAGGGCTGGCCTGCGGCGGTCTGATAGATACCGTCCTTGAGCAGGCGCTCATCGATATGCACCATCACCACTTCGCCCAGCACCAGCCAGGTTGGCACCTTGCTGCCATCAAGGCCTTGCAACTGCAGAATCTGCGTGCAGCGGCACTCCATGCTTACAGGGCTGGCTTGCACGCGGGGTGGTTGGATGAGCAGGGATGGCTCGGTCGCAAGGCCTGTGAGTTCAAATTCGTTGACATCAGGTGCAACGGCGGCGCAGCTCTGGTTCATCTGCTGGGCCAGCGGTTCGCTGGCCAGATTCCAGACAAACTCGCCCGTGGCTTCGATATTGCTCAGCGAATCTTTGCGCCCGATGCTGGCAAAGCCAATGATGGGCGGCACATAGTTGAAGGCGTTGAAGAAGCTGTAGGGTGCCAGGTTCAGCACGCCGTCAGCACTCTGGCTGGAGATCCAGCCAATCGGGCGCGGGCCGATGATGGCGTTGAACGGGTCATGCGGCAGGCGGTGACCGTTGCGGGGCTCGTAGCTGTGAATACTCATGGCTGCGGCAACGTCTCAAGAGGAAATTTTGGGAACGTCCACAAAGTCATCCAGGCTCAACCCCTTTTCGGCCAGCAGCGCTTCCAGTACGGGCTTCAGGCGGCCCAGGCTGGCCTCTACGGTTTCGCGCACGGTATCGACCACAACTTGGGTGCTGCGCTCGATCTCGATATTGACCTGATCGCCCACCTTCTTGGCGCCAAACACTGTCATGCGCAGTGTCTCGGGAATCAGCCAGACCTCGAACCAGCCTTCTTTGCGGTTGACTTCGGCCACCGTCAGGCTGGCACCGTTGACGGCGATATAGCCCTTGGCAAATACGTAGGGGCGGAACGCTTCGGGAATGCCAAAGCGAATCTTGTGATTGGTGTCGGTCTTGACGATTTCCAGCAGCGGTGCGGTGAAGTCCACATGGCCGGACAGTGGGTGGCCGCCAATCTCGGCGCCATCCTTGGCGGCGCGTTCCACGTTGATGGCATCGCCCACCTGGTACTGGCCCAGTGTGGTGATGTTCAGGCTTTGTAGCATCACATCAAAGGTGGCGCTGGTGGGGGAGAGGTTTTCCGTCACCGTCAGGCATACGCCATCGTGCGAGACGCTGGCGCCAATGGCCAGGTTTTCGCAAAAGCCTGCGGGAAATTCCATGGTGAAGGTGCGCAGACCATCCTGGTCGCGCAGCGCGGCAATGGTTGCCACGGCCTGAATGATGCCGGTAAACACGGGTGGACTCTCTTCTCAGCAGGTCAAAAAAGCTATTTTGCCTGCTTGCCGGGTAACCTGACTGGGTTCAGGCGAAGGAGGCCTGAGGCTCCCAGAAGCCGCTGATAAGCCCCTTGGGCTTTTTCATCGCCCGCACCCAGGCGCAGTCAGGCCATGCATCCATCTGCACATTCATGCCTGCAAATACGCCATAGCCATCGCCTGCGGAAATTTCGCCATCGGATTGCAGCGTCTCGCCCGTGCGGATGCTGCAGGCCGCGCGAATATCGCCCAGCGCCTTGATGCCCCAGCCCGCCTGAATGTGGTTGCCGCACTCGATGTGGCTATTGCTGGCAATGCCGTGGCCCACTTCCAGCAGGCCTTGCACCTCGACGGCATCGCCTGCACGAAGGCCCTTGGCGCATTGCATATCGCCTTGCACATCGACTTCCCGGCCAATATGGGCACTGCCTTTGAGCTTGACGTTGCCCTCGCAGCGCAGCTCCCAGCCGGTGCGCAGGTCTTCGGCGCGAATATCGCCTTGCACTTCCATGCTCCAGGCGGTCTTGATACTGCCGCCAGCCTGCAGCAGTTCATCGGCAAAGATGGCGCCGCCGCACTGGATGTCTTCACCCACTTCCAGCTTGCCTGCGCGAATGCCGCCGCCCGCCTGCAGGCTGCGGCCGACCAGCAACTGGCCGGGCACGCGCACATCGCCATGCACGATCAGCGTTCCGGCATAGACAAAGTTATCGGCTTCCAGATGCTCAAGCTCCAGCACGCTGTTGGTAGAGCCGAAGTTCTCCAGCAGCCAGCGAGCGTCTTCAACGCGCCCGGCAGCCACCTGGGTGTCCATGGCGGCCTGATAGTCGCCCCCAGCCAGGTTGTTGCGCACAAACCAGCGGTAACCCATGGCGCAAGGGTTTTTGCCGCGCAAGAAATTTTGAGTGAGTTCCATGTCCATGGCTGACCTCCGGATCGTCCGTTGAGCAAATGCGGCGCGTGGCAGGACGTGACCTTGCGGTCGTGGACGTACCTGCCCCTTGCACCTGGGGTTGTGCTGTTCTGGAAGGCCGTGCGGAGGATGTGAGCTGTGGTGCTTCAAGCCATCCGCACGGCGGCGGAAAGCATGGCCGTGACACCGCTCAGGCTCACGAATGCGGTCGGAATGCCATGGCGGCGGGTGTGCAGAGCACGCAGCACGCAGCCACATGCGGGCAGCTCTGCCTGAAGGGCAAAGCGGCGCAGGCGGGCAGCGGTGGACAGGTGCTTGATGGCCATGGGGATAAGAAGAAGGAGTGCCCCCAATTATGCCCGCACTGCTTTTTTGCAGTGCGGCGCTGAGTTATCCATCAATGGCTGGTCTGGAACATGAGCGCTATCTGCAGCTTGAACATTTCGCTGGTGGGCAGCTTGTGCCGGGGCTGAATGACTTCGTTGTTCATCATGCCCAGCCACAGGGGCGCCAGCAATTGTTCCGGGTACTGAAGAATGAGCGGGTTTTTGAGCTCGCCCCTGTCATCCGCCAGTTTTGTCAGGCTGCGTATGCGCTCGACCAGGGGCAGATGCGCGTGGCGGGCATACATCTGGGCAAGCAGGGGAAATTCCAGACCTTCTGCAACAACAAATCGCGCCGTGGCTGCGCGCCCGCTTTTTTCCAGTTGCGCCATGACGGGGGCCAGCACGCGCAGCAGAAAGTCGCCCACCAGCTCGCCTTCGGAAGGCTCAAGCTGCTGCATGGTGAAGGCCGCAGATGCAATGTGCCGCTGAATCACCGCGTCGAACAGGGCTTCCTTGGTTTCAAAGTAGCGAAACATGGTTGCCTTGGACAGCTGCGCCCGCTGGGCAACGCCAAGCATGGTGGTGCGAGCGTAGCCGCGCTCCAGAAAGTCAGCGTATGCCGCATCAATGATGGAGAGACGTGTGGCATCCGTTTTTTGCGGGCTTGGCCCGCGCGGCGTGCGTGCAGGTTTGGCCGAATCGGTCTTTTCCGGGGTCTTGCGGGGCTGCTTCTGGCTGTCTTTGTGGTCGCGCATGCCATGGATTGTGGCTCAGCGCATAGGGCCGGCATCAGGCAGTGCCGTCAAAGGGTTTCTTTAAAATAAAACCATGAAGTCTCATTTTGAATAGAATCGGGCTGCAACTCTTGTAGAAGACAGGTGCTGGGCGCCGCGAAACGCGGCGTCATTGCCAGCGGAACCCTTGTCTTGCGTTGCCATGCCATTGCGCAATTGCCGTGGCGTTCCAGATTCCCTTGAAAGCGAGAGATGACAACACTTCGTTCTGAGGCCGGCAAGGCGTCAGGCCACAAGCCTGCACGCCTGTTTCCGGTCATATTCTTTTTACTGGGCCTGGTGCTCGCCATTGGCGGCGGCCAGCTCGCGGGCCTGGGTGGCTCCTGGTACTACCTGATTACCGGCGTGGCGCTGCTTGCCAGCAGCGTGTTGATCTGGCGTGGCAATGCGCTGGGCGGCTGGCTGTATGCCGCAATGCTGGCCTGGACGCTGGTGTGGTCGCTGGCCGAAGTGGGTCTGGATTTCTGGACGCTGCTGCCACGTCTGGCACTGCTGTTTGTGCTGGGCCTGTGGCTGCTGACGCCGCTGTACCGCCGCAGTGTGGTGACCGGCCCTGTCTCTGCACAGGGCGGCAAGGCTGCAGCCGGTGTGCTGACCGTGGCCATGGCTGCTGTAGTCGTGGTTGGTCTGGCCAAGGGCGACAAGCATGAAACCAAGGCGGCGCAGGCTTTGCCTGAAATTCAGCAGGCTGCTGCGCAGGAAGCCGCGCAGGATGAGTGGCACTACTACGGCAACAACCAGGGTGGCCAGCGCTTTTCACCGCTGGAGCAACTGACACCCGAGAACGTCAAGGGCCTGGAAGTGGCCTGGACTTATCGCACCGGTGACTATCCGCCCAGCGAAGGCCCCAAGCGCCGTTTTGAAGCCACCCCGCTGAAGATTGGCGACAGCCTGTACTTCTGCACACCGCGCAACGACATCGTGGCGCTGAATGCTGAAACGGGTGAAGAGCGCTGGCGCTTCAACGCCAAGGTCAATCTGCGCGGCGTGACGGGTTCTGCCGCCTGCCGTGGTGTGGCCTATACGAAGCTGCCTGAGCCGCAGCCCAATGGCGTGTGCCAGGAACGCATTTATGGCCCCACGGTGGATGCCCGCCTGCTGGCAGTGGATGCCAAGACCGGCCAGCCTTGTGCCGACTTTGGTGTGAATGGCCAGGTTGATCTGAAGAAGGGTATGGGCGACATCATCCCCGGCTATTACTACGTCAGCTCCATGCCCCAGGTCGTGCGCGGCAAGGTGGTGATGGGCGGCTGGGTGTCCGACGGTCAGATGACGGGCGAGCCCTCGGGCGTGATCCGCGCGTTTGATGCCAAGACCGGTGCCTTCTCCTGGGCGTTTGACATGGGCAAGCCAGACTTCCACGGCGAGCCTGCCGAGGGCGAGCACTACACCCGTGGCACGCCCAACTCCTGGGCGCCCATCAGTGCTGACGACAAGCTGGGCATGGTTTACATCCCCACCGGCAACGCCACGCCTGACTACTACGCCGGCCACCGCACCGAACTGGACAACAAGTTCAGCGGCTCGGTGCTGGCCATCAATGCCGACAACGGCAACCTAGTGTGGAACTTCCAGACCACGCACTACGACGTGTGGGATTACGACGTGGCTTCGCAGCCCAGCTTGCTGGACCTGAAGGTCAAGGGTGAAACCGTGCCCGTGTTGGTGCAACCCACCAAGCGCGGCCAGAACTTTGTGCTGGATCGCCGCACCGGCAAGCCCGTGTTTGATGTGCAGGAATTGCCTGTGCCCCAGGGTGGTATTGAAGACCCGGCCCGTCTGTCCAAGACCCAGCCGCATTCCACGGGCATGCCAACTTTTGCCGGTCTGGACCCCAACGAAACCTATGGTGTGGGCGAAAAGGACATGTGGGGCATGACCATGCTGGACCAGATGTGGTGCCGCATCCAGTTCAAGAAGGCCCGCTGGGAAGGTCCGATGACACCCGCAGGCAAAGACACCGTGTTCTTCTTCCCAGGCTCGCTGGGCGGATCGAACTGGGGCAGTGTCTCGTTTGACCCCGAGCGCCAGATCATGGTGGGCAACTGGAACCGCGTGCCCATGCTGCTCAAGCTGATTGACCGCGAAGAAGCCAACAAACGTGGACTCAAGGCTGCCGATGGTTCGCCCGGAACCTCGGTGGGCGGTGCTGTGCCGCAAGAAGGCGTGCCTTACGCCGCAGACTTGAAGCCCTTTCTGTCGCCCATGGGTGCACCGTGTATTGCTCCTCCTTTTGCACTGGTAACCGCCATTGACCTGAACACCCAGAAAGTGATCTGGGAACGCCGCAGCGGAACGGCTGAAGACTCTGGCGTGGCCGGTATCCGCACGCACCTGCCCATCCCCATGGGCGTGCCGGGCCTGGGTGGCTCCATTACCACCAAGGGTGGTCTGGTGTTTGTGGCTGCTTCGGGCGAGCAATCGCTGCGCGCCCTAGACTTGAAAACAGGCGATGTAGTCTGGAAGGGGCGCCTGCCAGCCGGTGGTAATGCCACACCGATGACCTATGAGTCCAAGGAAAGCGGCCGACAGTTTGTGGTGATCGCCGCTGGCGGCCACAACCTGATGCAGACCCAGCCAGGGGACTACCTGGTGGGTTATGCACTGCCCAAGCAAGCCAAAAAATAAGCCCCATTTCACCGTGGCCTGTGTCTGCAGGTTGCGGTGACTTTGCAGGTTTCACAAAACACAAGAGCGAAAGTCTCCGTTTCGCCCACCTCGAAGGTATTTCGCGGTGGGCGATTGTCTTTGCGCTCTCAACTCACCTTGATTGAAAAAATGAAAAAACACTCACAGGCAGCGCATATTGCCGCTGCTTTTCTGGCCGTCTTCAGCGTGCAGGGCGCGTTTGCCGCAGATTCCAGCTCTGGCTCTTCCGTCACGCTTTACGGTGTGGTGGACACCAATGTGCGCGTGAGTACACACGAAAACGCATCGGGTGGCAGCAAGACGCAGATGGATGCGGGCGGCCCCATCACCGGCAGCCGCTGGGGCCTGCGCATGAAGGAAGACCTGGGTGGCGGTCTCTCCGCATTCAGCATTCTGGAATCTGGCTTTGACACCGGCACCGGCCAGCTGCTGCAGGGCGGCAGAGCCTTTGGGCGCCAGTCGCTGATTGGTTTGCAAGGTGCATGGGGGCAGGTCACGGCAGGCCGCCAGTACACCGTGGCCCATGAAATGGCTGCAAGCTATGAGGCGCTGGGCATTGCCAACAACTCTTTGCTGGGCTTCCAGTCCGGATACACCAATCTGCGCCAGGACAATCTGCTGCGCTATGCAGGCAACTTCGGCCCCGTCTCGCTGATTGCGGGCTGGACTTTTGGCGAACAGGCCGGGTCGGGGCAGAAAGGCGCAACCAAGGCGCTTGCTGCTGCCTACAAAAATGGCCCGCTGCGCATTGGCGGCACACTGCAGCGCAGCAACAACGTCAGCACCTATCTGGGCACGGCAGTGGCGGAGAGCCGGGAAGACTTCTACTCGCTGGGCGGCACTTACGACATCCAGAAAACCAAGCTCTTCTTCAGCTTCAACCGCCATCGTCTGGACAACGCAGGCTATGCCAATAATGCCGTCACCGTCGGCATGAATATGCCGGTTTCAGCGCGTGTGACCTTGATCGGCACGGCCATGGTCGATCGCATGCAGCATGCACAAGGCAGCGGCAAACGCATGGTGGCGGGCGGCGTGCTGGAATATGCGCTCTCCAAGAGTGCGACGCTGTATGGCGTGATTGACTACACCCACCTGAGCGGCGAGTGGATGAATGTGGCCACTCAGCCCGGCTTTGCCACGCCGTTTTACGGCAACGACAACACCCGGCTGGGGCTGGGTCTGGGAGCCCGGGTACGGTTCTGATCTGGACTGAGCGCATGGCACCAGAGCGCCTGTGCTACCCCGTCTGCAGCGGGGCATAGGCCCAACCCTTAAAATCAGACGCTTCGACGGGCTGCCACTGTGCGCCCCTCACTGATTTTGAATCGTCCGTGACTGGCTGGCTGTCAATGCCATCTGGGCCAGAGAACGGGCGCCTGCTGGTGCTTTCATGAACAACACCCCCCCATCTTTTTTGAGCCGCATCGCCATTGCGATCGGCAGCTTTTTTGCCATCCTCGGCAACGGCCGCCTGGCCGCCGACGTGACCCGCGTTCGCGCGGGTGAAGCCTTTGCCGCCGATGTGGCGCCCAAGGAAGTGCGCGTCGAAGTTCCGGTCGAGAAGATCGTGGAAAAAATTGTGGAAACGCGCATCGAGGTGCCTGTTGAGAAGATTGTCGAAAAAGTCGTAGAAAAGCGCGTCGAAGTCCCGGTGGAAAAACTGGTCGAAAAAACCATCGAGGTCACCAACAACGCCGCCGCCCTGCAGTTGCTGGGCCTGATGCAGCGCGAGGCGCGCTTTGTCGATTTCATCCAGGAAGACGTGGCGCCCTATACCGATGCCGAAATTGGCGCCGCTGCCCGCGTGGTGCACGAAGGCTGCCGCAAGGTGCTGCGCGACAACTTCACCATTGCCCCCGTGCGTACCGAAGCCGAAGGCAGTCGCATCACCTTGCCCGCCGGTTTTGACGCCGCTGCCGTGCGCCTGACCGGCAACGTCGTGGGCCAGGCTCCGTTCACTGGCACCTTGGGCCACCGCGGTTGGCAGGCCACCGAAGTGAAGCTGCCACAGCTGACCGACAGCAAGGCCGCCAATGTGATCGCCCAGGCGGAAGTGGAGCTGTAAACCATGAGCGTTTTTTCCTCCATCGCCCAGTCGGGCAGCGCCGCCGCATCCCAGGGTGAAACTACCAATTCCGTAGCTGCTCCAGCGCCTGCAGCAAGCGCTACAGGCCAAAACGATGTGAAATCGACAGCCGCGCACTACAGCATCGGTATCGACCTGGGCACCACGCACTGCGCGCTGTCCTTCGTCAACAAGACCGCCAGCGATGGCGAGAAGGTGGTGCAAGGCGTGCTGGACATTCCCCAGCTCACGGCGCCCGCCAGTGTGCAAGCCCTGCCGCTGCTGCCGTCCTTTTTGTACCTGCCGCATGAAAGCGAGCTGACCGAGGCCGAGCGCCGCTTGCCCGGCGCAGCGGCGCAAAACTTCATCACCGGCGAATTTGCCCGCAGCCGTGGCGCGGCCACGCCCATCCGCTTGGTGAGCAGCGCCAAGAGCTGGCTTTGCCACCCCGGCGTGGACCGCCGCGCAGGCATCTTGCCGGCCGATGCGCCCGAGGAAGTCAGCCGCATCTCGCCATTGACGGCCTCCATCCGCTATCTGGAGCACCTGCGCTGGGCCTGGGAGCAAGCCCACCCCGAGGCACCGTTTGCCCAGCAAGACATCACCGTCACCATCCCCGCGTCCTTCGACCCCGCCGCGCGCGAGTTGACGGCCGAGGCCTGCAAGGCCGCAGGCTTTGCCAACCTCACGCTGCTGGAAGAGCCGCAGGCCGCGCTGTACAGCTGGATTCAGGCCAGCGGCGGCAACTGGCGCAAGCAGGTCAAGCATGGCGACATCATCCTGGTGGTGGACGTGGGCGGTGGCACCACCGACCTCTCGCTGATCGCCGTGCTGGAGCGCGAAGGCAACCTGGAGCTGCAACGCATTGCCGTGGGCGAGCACATCTTGCTGGGTGGCGACAACATGGATTTGGCGCTGGCCTACGGCGTGGCGCGCAAGCTGGCCGCCGAGGGCAAGCAGCTGGACGCCTGGCAGACCCGTGCCTTGTCGCACGGCTGCCGCGCTGCGAAGGAGCAACTGTTGGCCGACGCCACGCTGCAATCCGTGCCCGTGGTCGTGCCCAGCCGGGGCAGCAAGCTCATCGGCGGCAGCATCCGCACCGAAGTCACGCGGGACGAAGTGCTGGCCATGCTGGTCGAAGGCTTCTTCCCGAAGGTGGCAGTCAGCGACAAGCCCAAAACCCGCGCCCGTGGCGCGCTCACGCAGCTGGGCCTGCCCTATGCGCAAGACGCCGCCGTCACGCGCCATCTGGCCGCCTTCCTGACCCGTCAGGTCAACGCTCTGGCCGAGATTGATGGGCTGAACGGCGACCAGGTGGAAGGCTCCACCTTTCTGCACCCCACGGCCATCCTGTTCAACGGCGGCGTGCTCAAGGCTCCGCAGATCGAGCAGCGCATTCTGCAAGTCATCAACGGCTGGCTGGACGAAGAGGCCTGCGAGCCCGCCCGTCTGCTGGATGGTGCCAATCTGGATCTGGCCGTGGCACGCGGCGCGGCCTACTACGGCCACATTGCCACCAGCGGCCGCGGCGTGCGCATCCGCGGCGGCACAGCGCAAAGCTACTACGTGGGCGTGGAATCGAACATGCCCGCCATCCCCGGCATGGAGCCGCCCATTTCCGCCCTGTGCCTGGCTCCGTTCGGCATGGAAGAAGGCACCGAAGTGGCGCTGCCGGATGAGGAGTTTGGCCTGGTCGTGGGCGAGCCCGTGCGCCTGCGCTTCTTCGGCTCCAGCGTGCGCCGCGCCGACACCGTTGGCACCATGCTGGACTTCTGGGGCGCGGAAGAGCTGATCGAGCTGCAAGAAATTGAGCTGAATCTGCCCGCCGAAGGCCGCGCCGCTGGCGAGGTGGTGCCTGTGACATTGGCAGCGCGGGTGACCGATATCGGCACCTTGGAGCTGAACGCCGTGCCCGTGGGTGGCACGGAGCGCTGGAAGGTGGAGCTGGATGTGCGGGCGGAGACCGCTGCTGACGAGTAAAACCTGCGCTGCCCTTTGGCCTATGAAGCCTGCTGACCGACTGGTTGGCAGGCTTTTTTGTTGGGATTGCTGCAGCTTCTGTGTTGCAGGGCTTGCAGTGAAGCTATCTGCTGGAATATGGCTCTGTCGCTTATCTATCAAGCGCAAGCAGCTCATATTTTTGATGTGAAAAAGGCGCGCACCACCCCACCAGAACATGGTGCGCGCCTATCACTGCAACTGGTTTGAAACAGCTTAAAACGCGTGGCGCAGGCCCACGCTGAAGCTGCTGGCATTTTGCCCGTAGCCCACGCCCCCCTTGAAGTTGTAGCCATAGGCTACGCCGCTTCCGTTGTCGATATGGGTGTAGGCCGCGTACAGCTTGGTGCGTTTGCTCAGGTGGTGGTTGTAGCCAAGAATCCACTGGCGGGCGCTGCTGCCGGGCACATGGCTCCAGCGGCTGGCCCAGCCATAGCCGAGCGCAACTTCTGAAGCGCCCACCCGGTATGCCGCCGTTACGCGGGCCGCATCGCGGGTGCCGCAGCCTGCCCCTGCATTGCTGCACATGGAGCCTGAGCCGTTGTCAGAGCGCTGATAGTAGGCACCGATTTGCAGCGCGCTCCAGCTGTAGTGGCCGCGCAGGCCGAACTGTTTATCGTTACCCAGCTGGGTGTAACCCGCGCCCAGAGCCAGCGGGCCGCGCTCCCAGTTGGCATAAAGGTCGTAGCCATTTTTCTGCACCGCGCCAGCGGCTTTTTCGTGCAGCGAGGCCTGGGCCTCCACCGTCAGCCCGCCCATGACGGGGCTGCGGTAGCCAATCTTGTTGGTGTTGCGCATGACATAGTCGTACAGCGCATCGGCAATGGAGCCGGTGTCGTGATTGGGTTCGTCCAGCGCACCATAGTCGGCAATGCCGAAATAGGTGGCCGCACCAAAGCGGCCCACGCGCAGCTTGCCCCAGTTTCCGGAGAGATTCACTTCGCTCTGGCGCTGAAAGGCGAGTGCGCCGCTGCTGCCAGTGCCCGCGCCGGTGTCGGAGTCAAAGCCTGACTCCAGCTGAAAGCCCGCCTTGAGGCCGCCACCCAGATCTTCGCTGCCCACAAATCCAAAGCGTGAGTTGTTGTTGAACAGCCCGGTAAGACTGTTGCCGCCGACTTTCTGGTGCTCGGCAGAGGTATTGATGCGGCCATAGATCTGGACGCTGCTTTGGGCCAGTGCGGCCGAGGATGCGGCGGTGGCCAGGGTCGCGATGAGGATGCGGGACAGAGTTGTTGTTCTTGCGTGCATGGAGCAGATGGCCTTCGGTCGTTGCGATGAAACTTGCGCGGAACTGCGCATTTGTTACAAGGCAAAACCCGTGCCAGCACCGATGCACTGATTTGGGGTGGCTTGGAGCCACGCGGTGGCCTGTCCTGTTGTGTGCTGCAGGCATCGGGTCTTGTTACGATCGGCGCACCGTTTTCGAGTCCTTCCTGTCGTTCCATGCACCCATCCCGCACTACTTACGCCGTCGGCATTGACCTGGGCACCAGCCATACGGTCGTGGCAAGCGTTCCACTGGCCGGGGCGGCTGCAGACATTGCGCTGCTGAACATTCCCCAGCGCAGCACGGCAGGCGAGGTGCTGGCTCAGCCCCTGCTGCCTTCGGTGCGCTATCAGGCTGCAGCCGGGGAGCTGGGCGATAGCTGGCAGCAGCCCTGGCCACCGCAAGGTGCCGATGCACAAGCGCCCGCCGTCATTGGCCGCTGGGCGCGTGACCTGGGGGCCGCTGTGCCGGGGCGGCTGGTGGCCAGCGCCAAAAGCTGGCTCTCGCACCAGGGGGTGGACCGCACAGCGCCCATCCTGCCCTGGGGCGCGGGTGACGATGTGGCCAAGGTATCTCCGCTGGCGGCTTCAAGCTCGTATCTGGCCCATGTCAAAGCAGCGTGGGATCAGGCGCACCCCGCGGCCCTGTTGCACGATCAATCTGTGGTGCTGACGGTGCCTGCATCGTTTGACGAAGGCGCCCGGGCACTGACGCTGGAGGCCGCAAAACTGGCAGGCCTGCCCGATGTGCAATTGCTGGAAGAGCCCAAGGCCGCTTTTCACGACTGGCTGCTGCTGCAGGGCGACCAGTTGGCCCAGCAACTGGCCCACAGCCGCCTGGTGCTGGTGGTGGACGTGGGCGGCGGCACCACCGACCTGACGCTGATTCGCGTGCAGGCCTCGCAGAGCGACGAGCTGCCCACGCTGACCCGCATCGCCGTGGGCGAGCACCTGATGCTGGGCGGAGACAACATGGACCTGGCGCTGGCCCATCAGCTTGAACCTGCTTTTGCAGGCGAAGGCCAGCGCCTGCCCGCGCAGCGTTTCGCGCAACTGGTGCAGCGCTGCCGCATGGCCAAGGAGCAATTGCTGGCGGCCGATGCACCAGAGCAAATCAGCATCACCCTGCTGGGCGCTGGCAGCCGTTTGCTGGCGCAAACACAGTCGGTTCAGCTCACACGCGCACAGGTGCAAAGCACGGTGGTGGAGGGCTTTTTGCCATCTGTGCCGATGGGGGACATGCCCGCCAAACGCCAGAGCGCTTTGCGTGGCTTTGGCCTGCCATACCCGGCAGATGCGGCCATCAGCCGCCATCTGGCGCAGTTTCTGAGCGTGCATGCAGATGGCGCGCTGCCAGACACGGTGCTGCTCAATGGCGGCGTGTTTCATGCCCATGCGCTGGTGCAGCGGCTGACGGATTTGCTCTGCACCTGGCGCGGCAGCCCGGTGCGCGTGCTGCACAACCCGCATCCCGACTGGGCGGTGGCACGCGGCGCGGCAGCGTATGGGCTGGCGCGTGCGCAGGATGAGCTGGCGGCTCAAACACCGTCAAATCAGGCTGTGGTCAAGGAAGTACAAGCGCCAGCAGCTATTAAAAAAATAGTACCCCGCATTGGCGGCGGCGCGGCGCGCAGCTACTGGCTGCTGCTGCCCGGCAAAAAAGGCGATGCCCCGCAAGGCATTTGCCTGCTGCCACGCGGCACGGAAGAGGGTGTGCGCATCGTGCTTTCGGGGCGGCGCTTTGCGCTCAAGCTCGGCCAGGCCGTGCGCTTTAATCTGCTGGCCAATAGCCAGAGCCATGCGCCCATGCAAGCCGGTCAGATCGCTGCGTTGACGGGTGATGGCTGGGTAGAGCTGCCGCCGCTATCCACCGTGCTGCCCGCGCCCGAAGGCAAGGCGCAGACCCAAGTTGAAGTGCAGCTGCAAGCCAGCATGACTGAAGTGGGCACGCTGGAAGTGCGCTGCGTGGCGGTGCAGGATGCTGCCCAGTCCTGGTTGCTGCCTTTTGCGCTGCGTGGTGCAAGCGTGGCGGATGCTTCAGAAAGCATAGCTGATAGCGCAGATGCAGAAAGCGCTGAAGGGCAAAAGGGTTTGAAGTCTGGTGCCGCCAAACTGCCTGAAGCCGTGGCGTTGATAGACCGCATCTTTGGCACGCAAGGGCAGGACGTTGCAGCAAGGGAAGTGCGTCAGCTGCGGCAGTCGCTGGAAAAAATTCTGGGCCCCCGTGAAAGCTGGGACGTGGGCCTGCTGCGCGCCCTGTTTGATGCGCTGCTGGCCCGCGCCAAGCGCCGTCGCCGCACAGCAGATCACGAGCGGGTGTGGCTCAACCTCGCAGGCTGGTGCCTGCGCCCCGGCGTAGGGGCCGAGCTGGACGGCTGGCGCATCGCGCAGGTGTGGGCTTTGTACGCGCAAGGCCTGGGCCATGCCAAGGAAACCGCCAACTGGACGGAGTGGTGGGTCTTCTGGCGCCGCGTGGCAGCGGGCCTGAATGAGGCGCAGCAGATGGAGCTGCTGGAAGACGTGGCGGGCCACATGCAAAAAGCCGTGCAGCAGAACACGCGTGGCAAAAGCAGCCACGGTAGTTACGACGACATGCTGCGCCTGTTCGCCGCCATGGAAGCTGTGCCCTGGCAGTACCGCCAGGAAATGGGCCAGTGGATGCTGCAGCGCCTCAAGCGCGCTGATGAAACCGTGCAGACCTGGTGGGCCATTGGCCGCCTGGCCGCCCGCCAGTCGCTGGCCGCCAACGCCCATCTTGTCATGCCGCCCGATGCAGCGCAGGAATTTTTGAATGCCACCTTGGCCCAGGACTGGCGCAAGAACGAAACCGCCATGTTCGCCGCCGTGCAAATGGCACGTATGACGGGCGACCGCACGCGCGATCTGTCGGAAGATATGCGTGCCCAGGTGCTGGAAAAAATGCGCACCAGCGGCGCGCCAGAGCGCTGGCTGGCGATGGTGGAACAGGTGGTGCAGATGGAAGCTGAAGACCAGAAGCGCAGCCTGGGGGATAGTTTGCCGCCGGGCTTGGTGTTGTTGCACTAGGGTCTGTTGAGATTTAGGCGGGGATCGCGTTGCAGCGACAGGAGGCTGGATGCTAGGCGCATGACAGAAGCAATGCTCATGCCTTGCGAGGGCATGCAACAACGCAGACGGCCTCCTGTCGCTGCAACCCGAAGGGAAGGAATCTGGCCGCCCGCCACTCGTTGTTGCGCTTCTTGTGCGGGTGGGCATCCGCACGGCGTCACGCGCCTGGATTGGCTAGCGGCCAGAATCCTTCGCGACCCCGCTCAATTCTCAACAGACCCTAGCTATTTTGCAATGATAATAAAAATATAAAAACGGAAGGTAGATATGAAACTGAATCTAAAATCACTCATTACATTATTTGTTGTTTTGTGGGTTGTTTCCGCCATTATGGTTTTGTTTTTTGCCAAGGACTTGCAAGAGGCAAATAATTTTGGGGGAAGTTTTGGTGCGGTTTCTGCACTTTTTTCGGGACTGGCTCTGGCATTAGCAATATATTCAATGCTTCTTCAGCAGAAGCAGAGTATGGACTTTGAAAAGGCAACGCTGGCGGCTTTAGAACAGCAAAGCACTACAGCTGAAAATGTCAAAATCAGTTTGCTTCAACAAGCCAATGCGATTAAATTAATTGAGATGAGTTTGACGTCTCAAGCAGCTGCTGCAAAAGTGAATGCACTTTCAGTTGTTATTTCTCAAGAAGAGCAGAGAATCGAGACGCTCAAGCAATGGGGTGAAATGGCCGGAGATATGAATAAATATTCGAATGGAATTAAAGCATCACAAAAAAGGCTTGAAGATTATCAAAAGAAGCTTAGAGAATTTATTTCTGATTAAGGCGTGACGCACGTATATTTGCAGTGAAGTCTTGGATTATTTTCCGCTCCCGCCTCGGGCTTGCTCTCCTCTCTTTCGTCATCATCGCCCTCGGCCTTGCCTCCCGCCGAGGCTATTTCCCATTCCCTGAAGCGCTTGGCAACTACCCCGGTGATGCACTCTGGGCTTGGGTGGTGCTGCTGTGCGTGGCCTGGGTGCGGCCCGCCATCACGCGAACCAAGTTGATCGGGTGGTCGCTGCTGATCGCCTTTGCCATTGAGTTTCTGCAGCTCTACCAAGCCCCATGGATGCAGGCGCTGCGCGCCAACAAGCTGGCGTATCTGGTGCTGGGTAATGGCTTTGATCCGCTGGATTTGCTGGCCTATGTGGTGGGCATTGCACTGGGTGCAGCAGTAGATTGGGCCTGGCAGCGCGGGCGACAGGGGCGCTGAGTCGGCGGTTTACCATGCAGTTTTCATGGCGGAGCTTTGCATGATGTTTGATGTCTCCAGCGTGCCCGCATTTGCCGCATGCCAGACGGGCGAGCCGCGCGATGATGGGCTGATGATCTATGCACCCGAGCAGATTGCCGAGCGCAGCCAGACCTATGAGGTGGCGCAGTATCTGCCAGATCATTTGATGATTGGCGACGATAGCGGCGGCCAAGGCATTCTGGTGGACGGCCAGGGTGCCGTCTGGATCTGCGGCATGGGCGCCTTCTTTGAAGACTGTCGTGAGCTGCTGTCACCGCATCTGGCGCAGTGGGTAGAGCAGGACTGCCCTTTGCCATCATGGGATGACGATGAATAGCGGGCCGCACTTTGATTCGGAGTTTGTGCAGTCGTTGCATGCCATTGCCTGGTTCTCGCGCTGTGGACAGAGCTTGCCCGATGCACTGCTTTCAAGTCTGCCGTTTGAAGCCGTTCCGGTTGCCACTTTGAAGAAAGCCATGCGCCAATGGGGCTCCTCGCAATGGGAGGACGCGACGCTGGAGGCGCGCAATGAGTTGACTGGCTTTCTGGCCGTGCAGGCACGCGATGCCTACCAGCAATGGAACATCATCACAAGGCAGGCCAAGGCAGAAGTGGCGCAGCCGCTGGCTGAAAAATTCTGGCAACCCTATGCGCAGCAGCATGGGTTGGATGCCAACTTTCTGCACAGCGTGCAGTGGGATGTGCTGGCGCTGTGCATGGAGCATGCTTACCGCCAGCAGCGCGGCTTGCCGCAGTTTTTTCACGTGTTGCTCAAGGTCTATGCGGCAGGGCATATGCCTTGCGGCTGGGAAGGCGGCAAATACCCCAAAGGGCGGTTGCTGATCTGGTGATGCCCGGTGGCTGGATATCTGCACATAGTGATACAGACAGTGAAAGACCTCTGCCGCTAAGCTGGCCCGCATCTCTTTACGGATGGAGTGATGCATGAAGCATGGTTTGTTGCGTGGTGTGGCTGCTGCGGCGCTGCTGGGGTCGATGGTTGCGGCGCAAGCCCAGAGTCTGGTGTTGCCCAGCATTCCCGAGGCGACGGATGCCATTGTCGAAATGTTCTCTGGAACGGGTATGCCCAGACCTTCCAAGGTCAAACTGGGCACCTGCATTGCGGCGGTTGAGGCTACGCACCCCGGACAAGTGGCTTGCACGGTAGCGGTGACGCTGGGAGCGGGGATCAGCGAGAACCAGATGGATTTCTACAAACAGGGCAAGCGCTGGAAAGTGCAGCCCAGTGTGTCGCAGGACAAGCTGCCGTTTCCTGATCCCAAGCTGAATTAAAGTGGCCAGATATCTGGCCTTCAAGGGTTAACTCTGCCTTGGAAGCGTCCCATACTTGTCATAGCAAGTTAGCATGAGTGGCTAGAATTTTTTCAATCCCTGGTCATTCACCACGCCCGGCCTTGCGCATCTGCAGGGGGATGAGGGTCGGCACAGATGAGACATGCGATGAGCTCTGCATATCCTGATACCCAGCTTTTGATCGACGGTCAGTGGCAGGACGCTGCCAGCGGCAAGAAAATTGAGGTGCGCAACCCGGCCACGGGCGAGGTGATCGGCCATGTGGCCCACGCCGATATTCCCGATCTGGACCGTGCGCTGGCCGCTGCAGACAAAGGCTTTCAGGTCTGGCGCAAGATGTCGGCCCACGAGCGCGGTGCCATCATGCGCAAGGCGGCCAGCCTGCTGAAAGAGCGCGCCGATGAAATTGCCGCGCTGCTGACGCAGGAGCAGGGCAAGCCGCTGGGTGAAGCCAAGGTCGAGATCGTGGCGGGCGCAGGCATCATCGAATGGTTTGCCGAGGAGGCCTTGCGCGTCTATGGCCGCATCGTGCCCTCGCGCAAGCCCGAGCAGCAGCAACTGGTCATCAAGGACCCTGTGGGCCCTGTGGCGGCGTTCACCCCCTGGAACTTCCCCGTCAATCAGATCGTGCGCAAGATTGGCGCGGCGCTGGCTTCGGGCTGCTCTTTCCTGTGCAAGGCTCCTGAGGAAACACCGGCTTCGCCCGCCGCACTGCTCAAGTGCTTTGTGGACGCAGGCATTCCCGCCGGTGTGGTGGGTCTGGTCTATGGCAACCCCGCGCAGATTTCCGAGTATCTGATTGCCCACCCGGTCATTCGCAAAGTGACCTTTACGGGTTCGACCGCTGTGGGCAAGCAACTGGCGGCACTGGCCGGTCAGCACATGAAACGCTGCACCATGGAGCTGGGTGGCCACGCCCCCGTGATCGTGGCTGAAGACGCTGATGTGGCGCTGGCCGTGAAGGCTGCGGGTGCTGCCAAGTTCCGCAATGCGGGGCAGGTCTGCATCTCGCCCACGCGCTTTCTGGTGCACAACAGCGTGCGTGAGGAATTTACCCGCGCCATGGTGGCGCATGCCGAAGGACTCAACGTCGGCAACGGTCTGGAAAAAGGCGTGCAGATGGGCCCGCTGGCCAACCCACGCCGCGTGACCGCGCTGACGCAGTTGATTGCCAACGCCGAGCAAAGCGGTGCCCAACTGCTGACCGGCGGCAAGGCCATTGGCGACGCAGGCAACTTCTTCGCCCCCACCGTGCTGGCCGATGTGCCCCTGACCGCCGACATCTTCAATCAGGAGCCTTTTGGCCCCGTGGCGGCCATTCGCGGTTTCGACAAGATTGAAGATGCGATTCAGGAGGCCAACCGCCTGTCTTATGGCTTGGCGGCCTATGCGTTCACGCGCTCGCTCAAGACTGCGCACCAGCTGTCGCAGGATGTGGAAGCCGGCATGCTGTGGATCAACCAGCCCGCATTGCCCTCGGCCGAGCTGCCATTTGGCGGTATCAAGGATTCGGGCTATGGCTCCGAAGGTGGGCCTGAGGCGCTGGAGGCGTATCTGGTTTCTAAGGCTGTAGCTATAACGTGTGTTTAACCCCCTGAGGCGCTTCGCGCCTTCCCCCTTTCTCGCTTCGCGGAAGGGGGACGACGCCATCGCCGCGAGGCGGCGGGGCCGCCTAGGACTTGCTTGGCGTCTCTTTGTTGGAGGGCGCCAGTTTTTTGGCGTGTTGTGAATGAAAAAGCCGCTGTTTTGGCAGCGGCTTTTTCTATGGTGATTGCTGTTGGGTGTCAGGCAATTTTTGCGGTGGTTGCAAAGAATTTCTTGTGCTCGGCAATGTCCTGGGCTGCCAGTTGCAGTTGCAGCGCATTTTCTGGCTGGCGCAGTTGGATGCGCTCGGCCACGCCTTGTAGCAGGGGCAGGGCTTTGGTGGGTGAATTGGGCAGGTGCTGCAATCTTTGTAGCGCGCTGCGCACGCTGCGCAAGGTGCTTTCGCTCATAAGGACATCACCCTCAAGGGTGTGCAAGATCAGCACGGCTTTGCCTACGCGCAGGGCAGCCAGGCCGCAGTCGGCCGCTTCCTGGGCGCTGGAGGCACTGACTTTTTCCGAGGCGCGAATCAGGCGCAGCAGGCGGTGATAAAGACGTGCGCGCCAGACACGCACTTCGCGGGCGTGTTGCGGGGCGGCAGCCATGTCCTGAATTTCATGAACCATCATGGCGCGCAGGCCGTCAAGGCGGCCCTGAGCCGTCACGGGCAGGATAAAGCGATAGGCCAGCCAGCCGGCCAGCGGCCCGGTGACGATGGCAAACGCCATGGACAGCGAGTGGCCCACATCCAGCTGGTACGGAAAGTGCGGCCACAGCGCCAGCAAAATGACCATATTGCAGTCATAGCCCGCCAGCATGGTGCGGCGGTGGCTGAAGAGCAGTGCGCCGATGAAGATAAAGGGCAGCATCATCAGCACCATCTGCAACTGGCTGGTGGCAAACGGCCAGGCAAACCACTGGCAGGCCAGTGCCACGCCCGCACCCATGGCCTGACCCATGGTGACAAAGCGCATGGTGAAGACCGGGTTCTCGAACGAGGAAAACACCGTAATCATCACCGACAGGCCCAGCAGCATATAGGCGCCGCCATGCCAGCCGGTCACCACCCAGATCAGGCCCACCAGAAAGATGGCGCTGAAGGCGCGCAGCATGGCGCGGCGGGCGCCCACCCAGTCGCTGTGCAGCACCACGGGCAACTGGCGTGCGCGGTGATGCTCGGGCAGGGGCAGGTCGCTGGCAGCCACAAAGTGGGCCTGCAGGGCTAGGCCCAGGTTGGTCAGAATCTCTTCGGCATGGCCCCAGCCCGCTGCGGCCTGTCTGGCCGTGGCAATGGATTCGATGGCGGCCAGTGGCAGGGGCTGGGTTTCCAGCAGCTTGGCGGCATGCTCCAGCGCCTTGTTCATGGTTTGCGCATGTTCGGGGGTGAACTCTGCGGTCAGCGTCTTGCCGGTGCTGTCACGCAGCCACAGCAGGGCGGAAATCTGCGTGTTGATCAGGCGGCGCAGTGCCCGCACGGAGCGGCGCGAGCGCTGCGAGCCTGCGGCGTGCGGGTCCAGCCCTTCTTCAATGGCGGCCATGACGGCCAGACGTTCGGCCAGATCCTTGGGGCTGAGCACGCTTTGCCCACGCGCGGCGGCTTGCGATGCGGCGGCAATATCGCGCAGCAGGCGGGCGCACAGGCGGCGCACCTTGTCATTGCCGGGAATTTCTGCGCCCACGGGGGTGAACAGCCAGCCCACGATCAAGGCCGCAGCCACGCCGGTCAGCGCGGTAAAGAGGCGGTCCCAGCCCAGCTCATAGACATGGGCGGGGTTGCCGCTGTCCAGCAGCGCGACCATGGAGGCCGAATAACCGGCCAGCATGGTGCCGTAGCTGGCAAAGCTGCGCTGCAGATTGCCAAGGCCTGCGCAAATACCCATCCACACGGCCAGACCGGTGACCAGCCAGAGCAGATTGCCATTGGCCACCAGCACCAGCGCCACACCGGCGGCGGTGCCGATGATGGTGCCCGTGGTGCGGTAAAAACTTTTCTCCAGCAACTGGCCACGCAGCGGCTGGGATGCGGCCCATACCGTCATGCCCGCCCATTGCGGGTGCTCCAGCCCCAGCGCCCAGGCCGCAAACACGGCGATACAGGCGGCAAAGGCGGTGCGCAGATGCTGGCGCAGGCGGGCGCTGTCAAAACCCCATTGGGCCGCGCGTTCCAGAAAGCGATCGTAGGCAGCAATGCTCATGCGCGTACCTCGGCTTCAGTGTGGGACTGGGTGTAGCGCTGGGCGTGCATCTGGTCGATGCGGCTGCGAATTTTCTGCACGCCGCCCAGCATGGCTTCAACCTCGGCGTCATCCAGGTCCTGCAGCATGCTCAGCTCAGCCTGCAGCATGGTGGCGCGGATGCTGTCCACGGCGGTATTGCCTTCCTCGGTCAGAAAGATGCGCTTGCTGCGGCGGTCTGCCGGGTCGGCACAGCGCTCTACCCAGCCCTTGCCTTCCAGAATGTCCAGCAGGCGCACCAGGCTCGATCCGTCCAGGCCCACGCGCTCGGCCAGTTCCTTCTGCGTGACCCCATCACCCCAGGCGCGCAGGTGCAAAAGCGGCGTCCAGGTGGCATCGGTCAGGCCGCTGACGGCCAGCTGCTCTTCCACAAAGCGGCGCCATTGGCGGGTGAGGGTGACCATGAGAAAACCCAGGCGGTCACGGGAGGGGGCATCGACAAAAGACATAGCCCTCCATTTTGGTTCTTACCTAATTAATTTGCAATTCAAGCTAATTGAATCTGCATTGATATATAGGGTATTCCCTTGATTGGTCAGGCGCATAAAAAAAGAGAGCGCATTGCGCTCTCCTTCAAAGGCTTTTAGCCTGTTTTTATTGAGCTATCCAGCTACATCAAGCGCAGGCTGCTATCAAAACAGCGTGGGAATCCACAGATTCAAAGCCAGACCGGCAACCAGCAGCCAGACGAACAGGGCCAGTGCCAGAATCAGCGGCTTGGTGCCCGCAGCCCGCACGGCGCGGATATGGGTGGTCAGGCCCAGGGCGGCCATGGCCAGTGCAAGTAGCGCGTTGTCCAGCTGAATGCCTGCGTTGACGACTTCCTTGGGCAGCAGGTCCAGAGAGTTAAAGCCAGCCATCAGCACAAAGCCCAGTGCAAACCAGGGGATGGTGATCTTGCCGCCCGCCTGACCGTCGCTCACACCGCTCTTGCGATCGCTGCGCGACAGCCACATGGACAGCACCAGCAGGAAGGGGGCCAGCATCATCACGCGCACCATCTTGGCGATCACGGCCGTATCGGCAGCCTGGCTGCCAATGGCTTCGCCAGCGGCCACGACCTGGGCCACTTCGTGAATGGTGGAGCCGACAAAGACACCGTATTGCTGCGCGCTGACGTTGAGCCAGCCGTACTCGGCATTCCAGTGAAACAGCGCGGGGTAGAGGAAAGTGCCAACAGTGCCAAACACCACCACCGTGGCCACGGCCACCGCCACATCTTCGGCGCGGCCCTTGGCCACAGGCTCGGTGGCCAGCACGGCGGCCGCGCCACAGATGGAGGAGCCTGCGCCCACCAGCAGCGTGGTGCGCTTGTCCATGCCCAGCAGCTTCTGGCCAATCCACTGCGCCAGCAGGAAGGTGCTGGACAGCACCAGTGCATCAATCACCACACCGGCCATGCCGACATGGCCAATGTCCTGAAACGTCAGGCGCAGGCCGTAGAGCACGATACCGGCGCGCAGCAGGCGTGCTTTGGTGAAGGCGATGCCACTGCTGCACTGGCTGGCAATGGAGGGATAGACCGTGTTGCCAATGACCAGGCCTATAAGAATGGCCAGCGTCAGCGCGCTCAGGCCATTGTTTTTGATAGCGGGAAACTGGGCCAGCCAGGTGGCTGCGGCGGCAATCACGCCAGCCAGCAGCAGGCCGGGCACCATGGCGCCCGCCTTTTGCATCCAGCTCTGGGGCTGGCCTGCGGCAGAGAGTGTTGTTGTGTTCATGGGACCTCCGGCTGCCAGATGCTCACCAAGCGTGGCTAGCAGCGTTGGAGGTGACTTTAGATGTCTTGGTTATATTTGTATAACGAATAGTTTGGCTAAGATCAATCGATAAAACAGGTAGATTCTGGCTGAATCTCCTTTGAAACCTGCTAGAAGACTGCCTGCTTCACAGCGCAATCAGCGCCTGTGTAAGTGCAGCGATATCACCTTCCTGCACCAGCGTCAGCCCCGCCTGAGGCATCAGCCCGCAGGCCGGCGTGGTAATCACCGGCAGGCCGCAGGCCAGCGCACGGCGCAGCGCGTGGGGTGCGTGTTCCACATGGGCGGGCAGCACCACGGCCTGGGCCTGGCTGATCCAGTCGGCACTGTGGCCCATGCGCTGTAGCTGCACATGGGGCGGCAGATGCTGCGTATCAAACACCGTGCCCAGCACGATCAGCTGCAGGGGCTGGGCGGGCAATTGCGGCAGTTGCGCCAGAGCGGCGCACAGCTCACGCCAGCCTTTGCGGGCCAGGGTGCTGGCCGGGAACACAATGGTTTTGATAGCTGTCTGCGCTTGTCCATCAAGCGCTGTGGCTGGTTTGGGTGTCCATTCCAGTTCTGTCACTTCCGCTGAAATCTGGCTGCGTGCCCACTGCGCCACGGCATGGTGGGGCGTGATGATCTGGCGGGCCTGCTGCAAGGCGTGCGACTCGGCCTGCACCAGCGCGGCATCAGGCCGAAAGTCACGCAGGCTGGGCTCGTTGGGCCAGCGCTGCGCTGCAGCATCCAGCTGGGCAATGATGGCCTGCATGGGCAGGGCGGGCATCCAGACGCTGAAAGTGCGCCCCGCCAGCTGGCCGCTGCGCCATAGCTCAGGCAGATAGGCCTGATCGACCAGCAGCGTGGTGGCAGTGATGGGCAACTGCCGCAGCGCATGGCGGGCCTGCCAGCGCTGGCCGTCCAGCACGCTGGCCTGCCGCCGCCCCTGAGACTTGGCATTCCAGCGCAGCCACAGTGCGCGGCGCAGGGCGACGATGCGGGCGGGAAAGGTCTCGGCAGACAAGGTCCAGTCGCTGGCAGCCAGATGGCGGGCCACCTGCTGGCGCTGGCCAGTCGTCACAGCCTGCGGCAAATGCAGGGTGTCGCGCAACTGAGGGTGCTGCTTCAGATATTGCGCCAGCTCGGGCGTCAGCCCATCAAGCAGGGCGGCGCTGCTGCCCAGCTGGCTGTCCAGTCCCGCCAGATCGGGTTGGTGGCGAAAGCAGCTAGTTTCATCGCAGGTCACGCAGCTGCGCACCACCGGGGCTTGGCTGGCTAAGCGCTCTCGGGTGTGAATGCGGATGGGGAATTGCGGTATCAGGGTTGGGGCCTGAGCGCGCAGCCGCAGCGTGAGGTGGCTGGCATCCATCTGCACTTCCAGCCGCAACGGGCGGTCGGTGGCAATGCGCAGGTCTATATGTTTCCAGAGCACGGTGGCATCGACCTGGCTGCTGGGCACGCCAGCTGCTTCAATGCGGGCAGTGTGGCCGTGGCGCTCCACCAGCGTCAGCCCGGCGCGGGTGGCGGCGGTGGCCAGGGCATTGCTCAGCTGGCAGATGCCGCCGCCAATGGTGGGCACCACGCAGCCTTCACGAATTTCGCGGCCCAGCACAAAGCCTTTGCGGGCGCTGATGCGGCTCAGTTGCTGCCAGAAACTGAGCATGGCGCCTGCAGGCAGCTCTACCCCATCGAAGGCGGCAATGGCCTGGCGCAAGTTGTGCACCTTGCCAGCCACCAGCGCAAATTCATCGCTGCGCCCATCGCTCCACAACGGGCTGCGCAGCTCGGCAATCACCGATGCCTGCGCCAGCGGGCTTTGCGTGGCGGGCACTGCGGGCCAGCGGCGCACATGGGGCGAGAGGGCATCTTGCGCCAGGCGCTGGGCCGTCAGCAGCCGTATGCGCAGCCAGAACCACAGGGCCTGCCTGCGCGAGGGCAGGGTGAAGGGGGTGGACGGTTCAGCGGGAGCAGCGCTATGGGGCGGCAGGGCACTCATGGCCGCAGATCTTAGGAGAGAAGCCGCGCAGCAGCTGTTGGAGTTTTGTTACCGCGTATATTCGCTCACACGTTCCTTGATTGCTTCTTCTACCTGTCAAACCGATAAGCCATGCTGCACCTGACTTTGCGCCAGTTTGAGATTTTTTGCGCTGTAGCACAGTCAGGAACTACGGTGGCTGCTGCAGAAGCGATAGCGCTTTCGCAGTCTGCCACCAGTGCTGCGCTGCAGCAGCTGGAGTCGGGCTTGGGCGTGCCGCTGTTTGAGCGCGTGGGCAAGCGCTTGGTCCTCAACGATGCGGGGCGCGCCCTGCTGCCGCAGGCGCTGGCAATGCTGGAGCAGGCACGGTGCATTGAGCAGGCGTTTTCCGCCAAGGCCACGAATATGCCGGTGCGCCTGCGCGTGGCGGCCAGCACCACGATTGGCACTTATGCGCTGCCCCAGGTGCTGGCGCGGCTGGCGCAGTCACATCCACTGGTGCGGGTGGATTTGCAGATTGCCAATACGCAGGAAGTGGGCGAGGCCGTGCAGGCGCTGGAAGTGGACATGGGCCTGATTGAAGGCAGCAGCCACTGGCAGGGGCTGGAGGTGGAGCCGTGGCTGCGCGATGAGCTGGTGATCGTCGCATCGCCCCAGCATGCGCTGGCGCAGCAGGCACGCAGCAAGCCGCTGGATGTGAAGGCGCTGCGCAAGGCCCAGTGGCTGCTGCGCGAAGCAGGCTCGGGCACACGAGAGATGGTGGAGCATGCCCTGCTGCCGCATCTGCACCAGTTGCCTGCGGCGGCCACGCTGGGCAGTTCAGAGGCGATTGCACGCTGTGTGGAGCAGGGGTTGGGCATCAGCTGCCTGTCGCGGGTGCTGGTGCAGTCGCTGCTGCAAACGCAGGCGCTGGAGATTCTGCCCACCACGCTGCCGCGCATGTGGCGCAATTTCTCGCTGGTGCAGCGTGCGGGCAAGCGCAGATCGCCTGCGCTGGAGGCATTTGTATCCGCCTGTCATGCCTGTGCACCGCAAGATTCGGTATAAAAACGCCCGATAGTCCATTGGATATAGGCGCTGTCAGCTATGGTTTTTATCAATGACGGTTTCGCTTGTGGCAGCAGTTTTTGGCCCTATATTGCATAGACAAGCCCGGCAACCATCGTGCAGCGCCGGGCGATATCTGTTGGGAGGACACCATGAAAACCATCGATGAAATGCTGCACCTGGACTTGCTGACACAAGAGCAGCATTCGCAGATCAGCCACTGGATTGACAGCGCTGACTCCCCCGAAACCATTTTGCAGATGCCCGCGCCGCTGTGGCAGGCCGTGGAGCGCGCCAGCCAGACCATGGGCGTGAATGAAGACCTGCAGCGCCCGCCTGCGCTGGATGCAGGCGGGCTGCTTTTCAGCTAAAAAAGCTGCTGGCCCCTGTTCGGCAGATCAGGGGCTAAACAGCTAGGGGCTGAGCACGCCCTTATTTTTTGAGCGGAATCGGCGTTGTATGTGGCACAGCCACGGCAGTCACGCTGTTCTGGGGCGAGCCTTCGATGACGCGGTCGGAGTACGTCATATAGACCAGCGCGTTGCGCTTGGCGTCCACCATGCGCACCACGCGCAGGCGTTTGAAGAGCAGCGAGGTGCGCTCGGTAAACACTTCTTCCTGCTGCTTGAGCGGCTCGGTCACCTGAATGGCCGCAGTGGCCTGGCAGACGATGGAGGCTTCGCTGCGATCTTCGGCCAGGCCCAGGCCGCCCTTGATGCCGCCCGTCTTGGCGCGAGAGACATAGCAGGTCACACCTTGCACCTTGGGGTCGTCATAGGCATCGACCACGATTTTGTGGTCAGGGCCAATCCACTTGAAGACGGTATCCACTGCGCCGATTTGTTCAGCGTGGCTCATGCCAACAAAGGCCAGAGTTCCTGCGGTGGCGGCGGCAACGGCCAAAACGGCGGAGAGCAATTTCATGGTGGTTCGCATGGGTGATTAAGGGTTAACCCTTGAGTGTTCGCAGGGCATTGTGCACGATGCGCATCGTAGACCAAGCGCAGTCGCGACAATGTCAGTCTTGCTGCCGAGCAAGCAGGTGGGCTGGCTTTCACGGCCCCGCACCTGCTTTATGCGCACAGGTGTGCTCATGTTCAGCAGGGCCGGGCTGCTGCGCAGTATCTGGCCTTCCCTCCCTCTTTTTGAATGCGCTCCCCCGCTCGGGTGGGCGCTTTTCGGCTTTTCCTCTCTGTCAGCGTCACACCGGTCAGGTGGTGGCGGGTTTTTATGTCGGCTTCTGTTTCTGCGCCCGGTCTGAGCGCTTCTTCTCTGGTGTTGATGGCGCTGGCCTGCGGCCTGTGCGCGGGCGGCAATTATTTCAATCAGCCGCTGCTGCATTCCATCGCACAGCATTTTGAGGTGACCGAGTCCGCAGCCGCCACCAGCGTGACGCTGGCGCAGGTGGCCTATGCCTGCGGCTTGCTGCTGCTGGCGCCGCTGGGCGACAAGCTGCAGCGCCGGGGGCTGGCCGTCTCGCTGATGCTGCTGGCGGCTGTGGGGCAGGCGCTGTGCGGGCTGGCGGGCAATCTGAACCTGTTTTTGCTGGGCACGTTGATGGCGGGCCTGTTCTCGGTGGCGGCGCAGGTGCTGGTGCCTATGGCGGCGGCGCTGGCGCAACCGGGGCAGAGCGGGCGTGCCGTGGGCTGGGTGATGAGCGGGCTGCTGCTGGGCATTTTGCTGGCACGCAGCGTGGCCGGTGTGGTGTCAGACACCTGGGGCTGGCAGGCCGTGTACCAGGGCGCGGCGCTGGTGATGGCGGTGGTGGCGCTGTGGCTGTGGAAGGCCTTGCCTGCATCGCGCAACCCCAGCCCTGTGAGTTATCCCCAGGTGCTTGCCAGCATGTGGCAGTTGCTGCGCAGCCAGCCGGGCCTGCGCCAGCGCACGCTGGTGAGCGCTTTGGCGTTTGCATCGGTCAGCGTGCTGTTTTCCACCATGGCGCTGCAGCTGTCCAGGGGCCCGTTGGGGCTGGATGATGGCCAGATTGGATTGATCGGTCTGGCGGGCGCTGCCGGTGCGCTGGTGGCCACGCAGGCGGGCCGGCTGGTGGACAAGGGACTGGGCCGTGTCAGCTGCGCAATTGGTGCGCTTGCCCTGCTGCTGTCCTGGCCCATGCTGTGGTGGGGCGGCGCACACTTGGGCTGGTTTGTGCTGGGCATGGTGGTGATTGATCTGGGCCTGCAATGCCTGAACATCACCAATCAGGCCACCGTGGCGCAACTGCTGCCCGCAGCGCGTGGGCGCATGAATGCTGTCTATATGACGGGCTACTTTACGGGCGCAGCGGCAGGCTCGGCGCTGGGTACGCTGGCCTGGCGGCTGGATGGCTGGCAAGGCGCGTGTGCGCTGGGTGTGGTGCTGGCGGTGATGGCAGGTCTTGGCACTTTCAGCATGCGCAAGACCCACCGTTTGCAAGCCGCTTAAGAGCCGGTAACAGCACCCAGCAAACCGAAGGTTTGCGATTGAGACGAGGCGCCGGGCCGCGTCAGGCAAAGCCGCAGGCAGAAAAGTACGACCAGGCTAGGCGCCCCCGACGAAGCAACGACGTATCAAGGGTGGTGTTAGCGGGTCTAAAGATCCCAGCGCAGCGAGGCCGTGTAGGTCCGCTGCGGGTAGGGGTGAAAGTTCCAGTACTGGTAGTTGTTGAGGTTGTCTATGCCAAAGGCCGCCGACAGCTGTTTGTCTATTTGATAGCGTGCACGCAGATCCACAGTGAAGTATTTGCTGGCCCCCATATAGGTGCTGGCATTGACATCGCTGTTGTCCAGATTAGAGAACTGGCGACCGCTGTAGCGTGCAGCCACCGTCAGTGCCCAGCGGTCTGTGGGCTGATAGGTGGCCCAGGCCGTGGCACGCCAGCGTGGCACGCGGGGCTGCCATTTGCCCACGCTGGCGGGGTTGGCGGCATTGGCCACGATTTTGGAATCTGCAAAAGTCATGCTGGCGCCCAGATCCAGCCCGCGAACCCATACCGATTGGGCGGAATACGCCAGCTCAAGCCCCGTGGTGCGCACCTTGTCCACGTTTTGCACGGCAGAGGTGGTGGTGCCGGGAATAAGCTGGCTGTAAAGCGCATCGCGTGTGCTTTCGTGAAACAGCGTGGCGCGCAGCAATCCATTGCCCAAATCCTGTTCGGCAGATAGCTCGCTAGTCCAAGATTTTTCAGGGCGAAGATTCGGGTTGTTGATAAATGACAGCGCACCACCCGAAGTCGCGCCATACAGCTCGCCCACAGTGGGAAAGCGCACAGATCGGCCCAGCGATGCCTTGAGCGTGGTGTGGCTGGCCACCTGCCAGGCCAGCGCGGCCTTGGGCGAAAAATGCGATTCGCTGCGCTTGTCGTTGCCCAGCTGGCTGCTGGCTGTGGCGGTGTGGCCGTCGCTGGCCGTCCAGTCTTCCCAGCGCAGGCCCAGCACGGCTTTCCATTGGGGCGATAGCTTCCAGCTGTCTTGCGCCCAGAGGTAGCGGGTCTCGCTGCGCCCGCCCACCTGGCTGACCAGTGCCTGCGGATTGGCGGCACCGGATTGCCAGTCGCCCAGCACACCGTATTTGCTGATGTTCAGCTTGTAGGCATCGCGGCCAGCGCCAAAGTCCACGATATGCGTGCCTTGCAGACCATCGGGGCGCCAGGTGCCTTTGGCGGCCAGCGTGTTCCAGCCTGTGCCGTCTTGATCTTGCAAGGTGCCTGCGCCGCCCGCGGCAGCGGCAGGCAGGGCAATGGTGGGCACGCGTTGCTGGTCCTTGCCGTAGTCATACAGGCTGGCGCTGAGCTCCCAGTCAAGGTTGCCCTGTGTATGGCTTTTGAGCGATGCGCCATGCATGGTGTGCGTCTGGCTGTCGTTGCTCTGGCCAAACGCGGTATCGGCTAGCTTGTAGGTTTTGCCGTCGATATTGATATTGCCGCTGTAAATGGTCTGGCCGTCTGGGCCTTTGAGATAGCTCTCCGACCGGCCCTTGGCGCTGTTCTGCCACCAGCCCAGTGTGTAGCTGGCGCGTAGCGTGGGCGTGATGTCATAGGCCAGCTTGATTTTGGCGTGATCCTGCTGTGTGCGGTACTGCGTGCCAGCACCGAGGAGGTACCAGGGCTGGTTCGTAGTGTTCAGGCCAGAGATGGCCCCGCTGACTGGGGTACCTTTTGTGCCAGAGGCGCCTGCAGACTGCAGCACAAACGGGAAGGTCAGCGGCTGGCTGTTGCTATCCGTATGGTTGAGATTGATCCAGAACGACCAGGGGCCGCTTCTGCTGCCGATGGAGGCACTGCTGTTCCAGCTGCTGTAGTGGCCGCTGCTGCCCAGAACGCTGCTGGGCTGGGACGAATAGCCCGCTGCCACATGGGCTTCTAGCTTGTCAGGCATGCGCGTCACATAGTCAACCACCGCACCGGCCGAGTTGCCGGGGTAGGCCGCAGAGAACGGGCCGTACATCACATCCACACGCTCGATTTCCTCGGGCGTCACCAGCCCCCAGCGCGGCGCGTAGTTGCTGCCATTGGCAATGCCATTGCCCAGATAGTTGGACAGCAGAATGCCATCCGCATAAACGGCAGAGCGTGCGCTATTGCCCGTGCCCGAGGCGCGTGTGGACAAGATGGCGTGGTTGTAGTCGCCGATATAGCGCTTGCGCACCAGCAGACTGGGCATGTACTTGAGAGCATCTTCGCTGTCCGTGGCGTTGATGCGGGTCTCGATTTCCTCGCGCGTGATGCCCTCGATGGTGGTTGGAATCTGCGTGGGCAGCGAACTGGGCTGGCCACCGTTGACGGTGACTACGCCCAACTCTCGACTGCGTTCGGGAAGGTTGATGGATGCAGCTGTGCTCTGCGCCAGGCACGGCAAGGCGATACCACTCACCACGAGTAGCAAAAAATGCTTTTTCATGAATTTACCCCGGAGCGTTTGGCTCCTATGAAACTGATAGCGGCTAGCGCAAGCAATGCTTAGGCTTAAGCCGGAAATGCTTCAAAAAAGGGCAGGTGGCGGCCCGCGTGCGGGCAGAGGTGCGGCAGTGATGGCCGCAATGCGAGCGCGTTCTACCGGCTGCAGCGCATGCCACAGCGGTGACTCGGTAGGCGGTGGCAATTGCAGCGCGGGCGGTGGTGGAGCGGCCAGTGGCAGGCACATGGGGCAGTCCAGGTGGCCTGCGCCCAAGGTGTTGTTGCCGTCTTTGCCTTTGACGATCAACTTGACCGAACCTGTGCTGGTGCAGATCAGCTCGAAAGCCTTTCCCTGAATCAGTGGAGATGCCGCAGCCACACCTACAGACAGCGTGAACCATGCCAGAACCCAGAGGCCCAGCAAGCGAACAGCAATCTGGCGAAAGCGAAACAAATCCATGAAGAGGAAACAGGTCGGTCAGCAGGTTCGAAGAGCTTGCGCATCATAAGCGAGGCGATGTTCTGCACAGTAGCTGCATGCACCTGAAGCTGGCGCATATCCATATCTGTTTTCCTTCCTTCGCGGGCGCTGGCCAAACTTCTAGAGTCATTCCATGAGTCGCTGACCTCGATCATTTTCCGAGCGAGGTGGTGTCGACTAATGCTTCTTGAACGGCTTTATGGAACAGCTTCTACATTCTTCGTTTTTGCCATCCCGGCGCCGCCTGCTGCAAGGGGCAGGTGCTTTGTCTCTGGCATCCGTGCTGCCCGGGGCTGCCTTTGCCCAGAGTGATCTGCGCGGCATTACCTTGCGTGTAGCTACCTATAAAGGTGGCCACAAGACTTTGCTGGAGACAGCGGGCCTTGCGCAGACGCCCTATCAGATTGAGTGGAAGGAGTTCAACTCCGGCGTGCTGCATATCGAGGGCATCAATGCTGACGCACTCGATCTGGGTTCCGGAAGCGAGATACCCGCTGTATTTGCCGCCAAGGCAAAAGCCTCTGTCAAGGTGGTCGGGGTCTATCACGAAGACCTGAACAATCAGGTCACGCTGGCGCAAAAGGATGCACCCATCCATAAGGTGGCAGACCTGCGCGGCAAACGTGTGGGTTATGTGCGTGCCACGACTTCGCATCTGTATCTGTATCAGCAGCTCAAGGAAGCAGGGCTGAGCTTTGATGACATCAAGGCGGTCAATCTCTCGCCTGCCGATGGCCTTTCTGCATTTGCGCGTGGAGATATCGATGCCTGGGCCATCTATGGCTACAACGGCCAGCTGGCACGCACAAAGCACGGCGCCCGCACCCTCAAGACGGCGGTGGGCTATTTGTCTGGCAACTTCCTGATTTATGCCAACCCCAAGGCCGTGGAGGACGCCGGGCGCCAACTGGCCTTGGCCGATTTGCTGCAGCGTCTGCAAAAAGCCTATGTCTGGGGCAATAGCAATTTTTTGGTGTATGCCAAAGCGCAGTCTGCGCAAACACGTGTACCCGTTGGCGATCTGGTCGAGATCTACAACAACCGCAGCCAGAACAGCAGTCTGGTCGCCATCAGCGACAAGGCCATAGAGAGCCACCAGCGTGTGGCGGATGCGTTTCAGGCCATGGGCGTGCTGGAAGCTGGCACGGATGTGAAGCCACTGTGGGACAAGACATTCAACCGTTATCTGGGCGTGAAGGCCTGATGCAAGGAGAAGTTAGATGGGAAAACGACAACTGAAGGCAGGCTTTGTTCTGCATGGCGTGGGAGCGGGATGGGGCGATTGGCGCCATGAGGCCGCGGTCACCGATGGCAGCGTGAATTTCAGCTTTTATCGCGAACAGGCGCAACTGGCCGAAAAAGCGGGCTTTGAATTTCTGTTCGTGGCGGACAGTGTGCACATCACGGAGCGCTCCAGTCCGCATTACCTCAACCGTTTTGAGCCGCTGACCATTCTGTCTGCATTGGCCGGAGCGACTTCTCATATCGGGCTGGTTGCAACCATTACTGCCAGCTATAGCGAGCCATTTACGGTGGCTCGCCAGCTGGCATCGCTGGACCATATCAGCGGCGGTCGTGCGGGCTGGAATGTGGTGACGTCGTGGCTGGATGGCAGTGCGCGCAATTACAGCCGCCTTGAGCACTATGCCCATGATGTGCGTTACCGCCTGGCGGGTGAGCACCTGGATGTGGTGCAGGGCCTGTGGGACTCCTGGGAGGACGATGCTCTGGTGCGTGATAAGGCCAGTGGGCAGTTTTTTGACAAGAAGAAACTGCACAGGCTGGACCACAAGGGCGAGTTCTTTGCGGTTGAAGGGCCGCTCAATATCGCGCGTTCACGTCAGGGGCAGCCGGTGATATTTCAGGCCGGAGCATCAGAGGACGGCAAGAACTTTGCAGCATCCCGCTCGGATGCCATCTTCTTTCATGCCGACACACTGGAGCAGGCGCAGGCCTATTACCGCGATGTGAAGGCGAGAGTCGCAGGGTTTGGTCGTAACCCCGATCAGGTGTTTCTGCTGCCCGGCATTCGCCCCATTGTGGGTCGTACCGAAGCCGAAGCGCAGGAAAAATACCGCATCGCTGCCAGCCTTGTACCTATAGAGAATGCACTGGCAGCATTGGCTAGGCCTTTCAATGATCATGACTTTTCCGTGTATGCGCTCGATGCGTCGTTTCCCGACCTCGGCGATCTGGGGCGCAACAGCCAGCAAGCCGCCAGCGACCGTATCAAGAAGGTGGCGCGCGACAATGGCTGGACCTTGCGTGAAGTGGCGCAGTGGTTTGCCACACCCAAGACAGCGTTTGTAGGCACGGCAGAGCATGTAGCTAACGAGATTGAGCGCTGGTTCAATCACGAGGGGGCTGATGGTTTTAATTTCTTTGAAGCCTTGCCCAATACATCGCTCAAGGACTTTGTGGAGCTGGTCGTGCCTCTGCTCAAACAACGCGGCATCTGGCGCGAGGCATATGAGGCAGATACCTTCCGCGGCAATCTGGGCCTGGGTGTACCCGTGAACCGGAATACCGCAAAGCGCTTGAAGGCTGCCGAGGGAGATTTTCAGCACAGGTCCGAACTGGCCGGACTCGCTGTTGCCTGAGCATGCAGACATGAAAAAAGGCAGCTTTCGAGCTGCCTTTTTCTTGGGGATCAGATGACTCGGAAACCGTGGGTGCCGTCGCGCCCCAATTGTTCTACCAGCCCGAACTCCCAGTCCAGATAGGCCTGCATGGCTTGTTGCGCATTGTCCGTGCCTTCATAGGGGCGACGGTAGCGGTCCACACGCGGGCTGGCCAGGCGCTGCTCGCCAGACTCCACTGGCAGGCCAGCTTCGACCCACGCCTGGTTGCCGCCTTCCAGAACTTCCACCGTGGCTCCGGTAGCTTCGGCAAATTCCTGCACGGCGTACTTGGCCAGCAGGCTGCTGCCGCAGGTCAGCACATAGCGGCTGGCCCTGGGAATATGTGCCAGCGCCTGCGTGAGGTCGGTGCGCAGCGCAAACCATGCGCCGGGAATGTGGCGGCGCACATGGTTAGCGCTGGTGGTCAGATCAATCACCGCAATGCTATCGATGGGTGACTGGGCAATGGCCTGGGCCAGCTCTTGTGGCTTGATCCAGTGAATGGCGGCAGTGGGCTGAGGCAGGTTCTGAGGTGCAGGGCCGGTGGTGGAAAAATCTGCAGCAGACAACCCATCCAGCACATGGGTTTCCCAGCCCATCTGGGCCAGCCATGACGCCGTCATATTGGCCCGCACACCATCATCGTCTGCCAGCACAATTCTGGCGCCCCGCACGGGGGCAGAGAAATCAGTTTCCTGCACCAGCTGGCCGCCTGGTGCGCTGCGAAACCCATCAATATGCCCGGCAGCAAATTCTTCGGGCGTTCTGACATCCAGAAAATAGGTGGTTCGCTGGCCATCACTGCGCCAGCCAGGAATCTGTTGTGCGGTAGCGCGGCGTACACCCGCCTTGTCTGCAACGCTACGGGTCTGAAGACCCGCTGCAAGCAACTGTTCGGGCGCTACAGTTTCAGGTGCGCGGCGGCTGGCGCCATGTTCCAGTGCCTGGCCTGCCAGAGTCCAGCCAATGGTCCCATTGCGCAAGGCAGATATGGGGTTGGGCAGGCCTGCATTGACGAGAGACTGCGTGCCAATGATGCTGCGGGTGCGCCCTGCGCAGTTGACCACGATGCGTGTTGCAGGATTGGGGGCCAGAGTCTGTGCACGCAGCACCAGCTCTGCACCGGGAACGCTGGTACTGCCCGGAATATTCATGGTCTGGTATTCGTCGAAGCGCCGGGCATCGAGCACCACTACATCGGCGTTCTGATCCAGCAATGCCTTGACCTCTTCGGCTGCCAGCGAAGGTGTATGGCGCTTCGATTCCACCAGCTCGCCAAACGACTTGCTGGGGACGTTGACGTCGATGAAAATTTCTGCGCCTGCATCGCGCCATCCCTGCAGACCGTTCTCCAGCAGGCTGACTTGCGTGTATCCCAGAGCCTGCAGACGCTGGAGTGCAATGGCAGCCAGACCTTCGCCATTGTCATAGACCACGATGTTGGTGTTCAGACGTGGAATACGCAGATAGGCATCCAATTCCAGGCGACCCAGAGGGAGGTTGGCGGCGAACAGAGGGTGCCCCTGCGCAAACAGATCTTCCTCGCGCACATCCAGTAGTGCGATTTCATTGCGAGCAAGCAGGGCTTCGCGCACCTGTGCGGTCGTAGTGTGAGTAAAAGCTTGGGTCATGGGAGGGCGATCAATGAAACGTGGCGGGGTGCGATGGAGTTTCGCGAGACAGATCCCAGAGGTTGGGCAATGTGTCGTTGCTGTAGCCGGAGATGAACTGCACTTCGCGGCCATCTTCATTGAAGACGGAGCGCCGCACAGCGCCGATATTGGCTCCATACACATGGATGCTGATGGAGGTCTGATCTGCCAGCGCATTGCTGACCTGATGCACATCCCCAATAGAGGGTGAGACAGCTTCCACATCGCCGGGCTGGAGTACATGAGCTGGGCCGCTGCGTTGCCAGTGTGTGGAGGCATCACGCGTAAAGGCCTGTGATTGCTCAGACCCGCGCAGCATGCCGATCAGTCCCCATACCGTGTGGTTGTGAACAGGTGTTGTTTGCCCTGGCCCCCAGACGAAGCTCACGACAGAGAAACGATTTTGAGGATCTGCATAAAGCAGGTATTGCTGGTAGCGCTCTGGCGATGGCTGGGCATAGTTCTCGGGCAGCCAGTCGTCATGGCGCACCAGCTCTTGCAGCAGTGATGTGCCGCGCTGCAGCAGTGGTGCTTCTTCGGTTTCGTCCTGAACCAGTTGTGTCAGCTGCGCAAGAAAGCGGCGCAGTCTGGCCGGGTTGTGGTGGGTACTCATCGGCGTCTTCAATAAAAGTGAATGCTCAGAGGATTGCAGCAGAAGCACGCGCGATACAGACCGAATACTTTTGCATAAGGATTCTTGTTTTTCTTCGTTGATGCACCGGTGGTGCCATGGGTTCAATGTGGGCTTGGCAATATCGAGAGGAGCGGGTTTATGGCGGTATTCGAACCGGGGCAGTGGAGCGAAGGAGTGGGTTCAGGTCGGCGGAATTTCTTGCGCACGGCTTCTGCTGTGGGGGCTTTGGGAATGGCAGGAATCGGAGGCAGGCAGGTGCTGGCTGCACCACCTGTGCGCAATTTGAAGCTGGCCTGGAACACCAATGCAGTCTGCCTTTCACCAGCGCCTGTGGCAGTGCAGCGCGGCATTTTTGAGAAGCATGGTCTGAATGTGGAGCTGGTCAATTTCAGTGGCTCCACAGACCAGTTGCTGGAGGCTATTGCCACAGGCAAGGCGGACGCGGGCGTGGGCATGATTCACCGTTGGCTGAAGCCACTGGAGTCGGGGTTTGACGTCAAACTGGTGGGTAGCAGCCATGGCGGCTGTGTGCGTCTGGTGGGCTATAAGCCTGCAGGTGCTACGTCACTGCAGGCTCTCAAAGGCAAGACGATTGCCGTGTCGGATCTCAACAGTCCGGGTAAGAATTTCTTCTCGATCATGATGCTCAAGGCAGGGCTGGACCCTGAGAAAGATGTGAGCTGGAGGCAGTTTCCTGGCGATATGCTGGGGGTGGCTGTGGAGAAAGGTGAGGCCCACGCAATTGCCGATGGAGACCCCAATCTCGCCATCATCGAGCGACGCACCAAGGGGCTGGTTGAGCTGGCCACCAATCTGAGTGGCGAGTACGCGACCAAGACCTGCTGTGTGGTGGGTGTAACTGGCAAGCTTGTGCGCAACGAAAAACCAGTGGCTGCCGCATTGGCCAGGGCGATCAATGAGGCCTCTGATTTTGTTGCGAACTACCCCGCTGAAACCGCACGCATTTACAGCGCCTATTCCAAGGTGTCAGAGGCTGATTTGCGAGCTGTGCTGGCAACGCTGACGCACAAGCATCACCCTCAGGGACAGGCCTTGCGGCAGGAAATTGAGTTCTACGCCCGCGACTTCAAGCTGGTTGGCGTGCTCAAGCCTGGGACGGACCCTGCCAGATTTGCTGCCCATGTCCATGCAGATGTTCTGACTTGAGGAGATAGCGCATGAGTGCAGTCAATATCTCGAATGTGCTGAGGCAAGTCGCTCCACCACAAGGCGCGAGCAACCTGTCATGGCGTTCAAGACATGTGAGTCAGTCGATCTGGAAAACAGGGCTGCTTGCCGCGGCTTCCTGGGGAGTGCTTGCGGCAATCACCTTGTATTGGCCGAATACGGTTGTAGGGTTCAGCGACTGGGCGTACACGACGGAGTTTGGGTGGCTGGCGGTTGCTGTGGCAGCGGGGCTTTTTCTGCTGGCGTTGCTACCTTTGGCAGGTGTGCAACTGGCCGCACGGATCAAGGCACTGGGCCCGTGGCTTGTGGTGTTGGGCGCGGCGCTTGCTGTCTGGGAGGTTCTGACTGCCAAGCTTGCGCAACTGCCAACGCCATTCTTTGCCCCGCCACAGAGCCTGATTGAAGTCTTTGCGACGGACGCAGGCAAGTTGTTCGACAGCACGGCCAACTCTTTGCTGCTGCTGGCAGCGGGTATTGGTTTCGGTGCGCTGACGGGCTTTCTGGTTGGTGTATGGATTGGCTGGTCGCGCCAAGCCAGCTACTGGATTCACCCTGTGCTGCGGGTGCTGGGGCCCATTCCCACTACGGCCTTGCTGCCGGTATCGTTTTTCTTTTTTCCTTCGAGTTGGTCAACGGCGGTGTTCCTGATTGCACTGGGTACGGGCTTTCCTGTGGCGGTGCTGACATGGTCCGGAGTATCGGGTGTCAACAAGAACTTCTACGACGTGGCCCGAACCATGGGGGCATCTCCTTGGTTTCTGATTTTGCGTGTGGCAGTTCCAGCTGCCTTGCCGCAGGTTTTTGTGGGACTTTTCATGGGGTTGGGCGCAGCATTTTCTACGCTGGTTGCTGCCGAGATGCTGGGCGTGAAGTCCGGTCTGGGCTGGTATCTGACATGGGCGCAGGGCTGGGCCGCCTATCCCAATATGTATGGCGCGTTGATTGTGATGGCGCTGCTGTTTTCCGGGCTTATCAGCTTGCTGTTTTTGGTGCGTGACCGTGTGCTGCGCTGGCAAAGGGGAGTGGTGAAATGGTAGTGATTCAAAGCCGTGCAGAAGGTGCAGCGGCGGAGCTGGAGCAGGTCGGCGCGCGTATTGAAATCAATGCAGTCAGTCACTGGTTTGGCGATGCTGCAAAACGGCTTCAGGTGCTCGATGAGCTGTCGCTGAGTATTGCGCCTGGTGAGTTTGTCGCCTTGCTGGGGCCCAGTGGTTGCGGTAAATCCAGTTTGCTGCGCCTGGTTGCTGGGCTAGAGCGGCCGGTGGCAGGCGAAATCAGCCATGATGATGTGCGGGTAGAGGATCCAGATCCATCGCGCCTGCTGGTTTTTCAGGACCCGACGCTCTTCCCATGGCGTACGGTCCGAGACAATGTCCTGTTGGGCCTGCAGGCCAGAGGTTTGCAGAAGCAGCATGCAGAACGTGTTGACCAAGCGCTGGCGCTGGTGGGCTTGCAGGACTTTGCGCAGGCATTTCCTCACCAGTTGTCTGGCGGTATGGCTCAGCGTGCTGCGCTGGCCAGAGCGCTGGTCAACGACCCGGAGCTGTTGATTCTCGATGAGCCGTTGGGCAAGCTGGATTCGCTGACCCGGTTGAGCATGCAGACAGAGATTCTTCAGCTCTGGCAGCGTCAAAAATTTTCGGTGCTGATGGTGACCCACGATGTGGAGGAAGCGCTTTTCCTCGCCCAGCGTGTGGTGGTGCTGTCGGAGCGTCCGGCACGCATCAGGGCAGTGCTCAACAACGACTTGCCTTACCCTCGCCAGCGCAGTCATCCGAAGTTGACTGAGCTGCGTCATCAAGCGCTCACGCTGCTGGGGCTGGATGCAAGCTGGTAATTTGGTGCTAGCTGGGAGTCAGTTGATATGACGGATGAGGCGGTGGCCAAGCTGCTTGAGATATTGCAGCAAGGCCAGCTCTGGCTAGCCAGTGGGCTTGAAACACTGGGATTGACTCAGGTTGTTCATGGCCAGGCGGCGTGGCCCTTCAGCCAGCGCTTCGCGGCGGAGCAGCTCTTGTTTGATCACGGTCAGGCAAAGCGTTTGGTCTGGGCTGCCTGCGCATCGACGGCTTTGCTGCTGATGGCGCTGCTGATGATCTGGTGGCGAACAAAGCCGCGCCGGGTCTTGGGGCTGTTGCTGGTGTCTTTGCTCGTTGGTTTGTGCACGCCTTGGCCCTTGTGGGCACTGCTGTTTGCACCAACTGTGCCTACCGTGTTTCATCACAGTGCGGTGCCGCTGACTGCACATAGCGTGGTGCGTGGTCAGCAGTTGTACCAGACGCATTGCCTGGAATGTCATGGGCCTCAAGGTGACGGCGATGGAGCGCTGGCGCAACTGCAGCCGGTGTGGCCGCCAACATTGAATCGGTCACTTCTGTGGAAGCGCTTCGAAGGTGAACTGTTCTGGAGCGTGCGCCACGGCATGCACGACAGGTATGGGCGGATCACCATGCCTGCTGCGGATGCGCATCTCAGCGATGAAGAAATCTGGGATGTGCTGCACTTTGTTCGCGCACAGTCAGCGGGGCAGTCACTTCAGCGCGAAGGACTGTGGCCTTTTCCTGTGCGCATGCCTGCATCCTCTGTTGTTTGTGGTCATCAGCAGCGCAGGTCGGACCATTGGCGTGGGCAAACTGTGAGAGTGGTGTTCCCGGGGACGGAGGCTTTGCACGAGGATCCTCGTTTGGTGACGATCTCCATCGGAGCAGCGGATGGTATTGATTGCAGCAGTACGGATGCTGATACGCGCAGCTTGCTGTCGATATTGACGGGCCAGCAGGTGCACGAGCTGGCGGGCTATCAGTGGCTGGTGGATCGGCAAGGCTGGTTACGGGCGTTGTCCAGACCTGGCAGTGGTGGCTGGAGTGAGGATGACCTGGTGTGCCGCACTAATGCTGCGCAAGTGGAGCTGGGCCAGCCACCGTCGCAGGATGGCTTGCAGGCGGTGATTCGGCGCATGGATGCAGAACCTGTGCGTGCCGTGATCGCCGGCTTTGCGCATTGAATGGCTGGCACGGTTACTTCATGCGAAAAGCGGATGTGATTACGCGTTTTTCTTCGTTGGTGGACTGGCGCCTGAGACCTATGGTTGCAGCCATTGCTCCACTTTCAAGGAATACACATGAGCGCACGATTCATAGGCATGATTCAGCCACACGAAGTCTCAGAAACCTTTACAAAAAAAGGACCGGCAGTAGACCCCGCCTATGTGCGTGCATTTGCTCAGGCACATGAATATGCAGGGTTTGATCGGATTCTGGTGCCCGCCAGTGGAAGTGCTCCAGATACTTTGCTGACGGTGAGTTATGCCGCTGCAGCCACCCAGAAGATTCAGTTTTTGCTGGCGCACAGGCCAGGCTTTGTAGCGCCAACATTGGCAGCCCGGCAACTGGCTACGCTGGATCACTACACGGGCGGTCGCGTGGCGGTTCATATCATTTCTGGTGGCTCGGACGAAGACCAGCAGCGCGACGGCGATTTTTTGAGTCATGACGAGCGCTATGCCCGTACAGACGAGTATTTGCAGTTGCTGCGACGTGTCTGGACCGAAGATGAGCCCTTCGACCACCACGGGCACTACTACCAGGCCAAAGCGGTATGGTCTGAAGTCAAACCACTGCAGCAACCGCACATTCCCATTTATTTCGGTGGTGCTTCCGCTCCGGCGCTGGAGGTGGCTGGCCGCCATGCCGATCTGTATGCGCTGTGGGGTGAGTCGCTGGCTCAGGCTTCGGATCTGGTGCAGCGTGTGCGGGCTGCGGCTGCGCAGCACCAGAGAGAGCTTGATTTCAGCATCTCTTTCAGACCGATTCTGGGCGCCACAGAAGGCGAAGCCTGGGATCGAGCGCAGCACATTCTGGAAACAACAAGACGTATCCGATCAGAGCAAAGTTATGCGCGTGGAGGTCCGCAGCAAAGCGAAGGTGCACGCCGTCTGCTGGCCGATGCGGCCCATGGTGACCGCGTCGACGAACGTCTGTGGACTGCTATTGCCCGTGAAACAGGGGGGCGCTCGAACACCACATCGCTGGTGGGCACTGCTGAACAGGTGGCAGATGCATTGCTCAAGTACTACGACCTTGGTATTCACACTTTTCTGATTCGCGGTTTTGACCCCTTACCCGATGTGCTGAGCTATGGGCGCGAGCTGCTGCCGCTGGTTCAGGACAAGCTTGCAAGGCGCAAGCGCAGCTCTGTGGCTGTTCACGCTTCACAGCCCGCCCAGCACGCGCTGGCCGCCTGATACTTTCATATTGACGGATTGCAAATGTCTACTGTGATTGCCTTGCAGGAGCTGGCGACTGGCCAGCAGCTCAACCTTAATCCACACCCCAGACGCCAGGACTGGTTTGAAGGCCCTCTACCCCAGCGCAGCTTGTTGCAGGAGCGGCAACACCGCCGTGAGCAGCTCGCCATCGCATTCAGGCTGTTTGCCCGCCACGGGCTGCATATCGGCATGGCTGGCCACATTACGGCACGTGACCCTGAGTGGAGCGACCATTTCTGGGTGAATCCACTGGGTATCAATTTTTCCCAGATCAAGGTGTCTGACCTGCTTTTGGTCAATTCGGCCGGCGAGATCGTGGTGGGCAAAGGGCCGCTCAATCGTGCAGCGTTTGCGATTCATGCCGCGCTGCATGAGGCCAGACCCGATGTGGTTGCTGCTGCTCATACGCATTCCACTTATGGCAAGGCCTGGTCCACACTGGGGCGCTTGCTTGACCCGCTGACGCAGGATGCCTGCTCTTTCTATGAGGACCACGCGCTGTTCGAGGATTACTCAGGCGTGGTGCTTGAAACCGATGAAGGTGAGCGCATTGCACAGGTACTGGGCCAGCGAAAGGCCGTGATTTTGAAAAATCACGGAATCCTGACGGCGGGCCCCTCTATCGAAGCGGCAGCCTGGTGGTATATCGCGCTGGAAAATGTCTGCCATACACAGTTGCTGGCAGAGGCCGCCGGTACACCTCAGCCCATTTCGCATGAGGTTGCAGTGCGCACGCATGCACAGATTGGTGGCCCGGGTGGGGCATTTCATACTTTCCGCGACCTGGCTGCTGTGATCGTGCGAGATGAAGCAGAGGTGTTGCAATGAACGCTGCCTTGAACCTGCCGGAGCTGGTGCGCGGTCTGGCTGCTGATTTTGCACAGCGTGCTGCAGCACATGATCGAGATGCCAGTTTTCCATTTGAGAACTTTGCGGATCTGCATGCCTCTGGATTATTGAATCTGGCCGCACCTGTCGCCCTGGGCGGACAAGGGGCAACACTGGCGCAGCTCAGCGATGTGATTGGCGCCATTGGTCGAGGTGATCCGGCCACGGGGCTGGTGCTCATCATGCAATTCACGCAGCACCGTGGGCTGGGGCGCCAAGGCAATCGCTGGCCTAGAGAGCTGGCTCAGAAAGTAGTGCGGGATGCTGTTGAAAAAGGTGCGTTGATCAATGCCTTGCGTGTAGAGCCAGAGCTGGGATCGCCTGCTCGCGGGGGATTGCCGGCCACGATTGCGCGGCGAACCCCCGAGGGTTGGCGCGTTTCCGGGCGAAAGCTGTATTCCACGGGCTCTCCTATCCTGAGCTGGTATGCGCTGTGGACTCGTACTGATGAGGAGCAGCCAAGGGTTGGCTATCTGCTGGTGCCTGCAGGTCTTGCTGGTATCAGCATTGAGGAGACCTGGGACCATCTGGGCTTGCGTGCCAGCGGAAGTCATGATGTGGTGTTCGACGATGTACTGGTGCCGCAGGAGAATGCGGTAGACCTGCGTTTGCCCAATGAATGGGTGGGTGCGGACCCGCAGGCGCAAGCCGAGCTTGCCGTGCTGATTTCGGCGCTCTACACCGGTGTTGCAGAAGCTGCCCGTGACTGGCTGCTGGAGTTCCTGCATGCACGCAAGCCGTCTTCCTTGGGGGCGTCATTGGCGAGCTTGCCGCGTGCGCAGGAGCATGTAGGGCGAATTGAAGGCTTGCTGCTGAATAATCGTCGCCTGATTGCAGGTCTGGCCTCTGATCTCGACGGCGGCGCTTTGCCTTTGGCAAACGAAGCGGGCTTGATCAAGAGCCTTTGCACCAACAATGCCGTTCAGGCAGTAGAAATTGCGCAATCACTGACCAGCAATCACGGGCTGACTCGCCATAACCCCTTGGAGCGTCATTGGCGCGATGTGCTTTGCGGGCGGATTCATACCCCGCAGGACGACAGTGTGTGGGTGGCTGCAGGGCGCAAGGCTTTGGGGCTCTGAAACGATGAGCAAAGGAAGAACATCGGTATGACCGCGTCTGCTCGAAAAGTCACAGTGCTCAACCAGCTGGGGCACGACGTACTGTCCTCCTTGCGGGGGGTGAAGGTTCTGGATGCAGGCAGAGACAGGGCGTGGGAGCGTATGCAGGAGGCGGATGTGCTGCTCACTGCTCCACGAAGTGGCTGGCATGGTGCACCTCGCGAGAAGCCACCTGGCTGGCCGGGCCAGCTGCGCTGGATTCATCTGGCTTCGGTAGGCATGGATTATTTTCCCCGATGGCTGTTTGACGATGTGCAGGTCAGTTGCTCACGTGGAGTCGCTGCTGGCCCTATTGCCGATTACGTGCTGTCAGCCCTGCTGGAGCAGTCTCTGGGCCTGAATGCCAGACAGGTGAAGAACGCGTCTGATTGGGGGCGAGAGTCTGCCAGAGTTTTTTCTCAACCCATGGCTGTGCTGCGCAACCAGCGGCTGGGCATTGTGGGCTATGGAGCCATAGGCAAGGCTGTAGCGCATCGCGCCAAGGCTTTTGGCATGCAGGTGCAGGCCCTGCGCAGAACACAGCAACTATCGCCGTCCCATGCGGACGATGGAACTGAATACGCCAGTAGCCTGCAGGCTCTGCTGGGCAGCAGCGATCATGTTGTGCTGGCCTTGCCACTGACGGAGGCGAGCAGGCATTTGCTCAATGCGGATGCCTTCGCGCATTGCAAGCCGGGAATGCATCTTGTAAATGTGGCGCGTGGCGGCTTGGTGAAGCAGGAGGCGTTGCGGCAGGCGCTGGATTCCGGCCTGCTTGCTGCGGCGACTCTGGATGTGACCGAGCCGGAGCCACTGCCCGAAAAACACTGGCTGTACAGTCACCCCAAAATCAGGCTGACACCGCATATTTCCTGGGCTGCGGGTGATGTGCAGGCAAGAATAGGATCCAAGTTTGCTGAAAATCTGCAGCGCTATCGCAATGCGCTGCCGCTGCTGGATCTGGTGGATCTGAGCCGTGGCTATTGAATTTGGGTATCCGCGATTCAGGCACATCGTTTTACGCATAAGCATCTGCAAATAACTCGCTTCACTTGAAGTGCCTTGGCTGCTGCAATGGTTCTTGCATTTCGAAAATGACAAGGATATTTATGCAAAGAAGGCAATTCACCGGACTACTGGGCTCCGTGCTGGCAGGAGTCAGTCTGTCTGAGGCAGTGCAGGCACAGACGCATCGTGTAGAACTGCGTGCCGGTGATCAAAAGGGTGGGCTCAAGGCCTTGCTGGATGCTGCGGGGGAAAGCAAGGGTCTGCCATATGACATCAAATGGAGTGAATTCCCGGCGGCGGCACCCTTGGCGGAAGCTCTCAATGCCAGGGCCATAGATTTTGGCGTGATTGGCGATGCGCCGCTGCTGTTCAGCCTGGCTGCGGGCAGTCAGGTCAAGGCCTTTTCCGCGCAGCGCTCTGATGCCTATGGCACGGCCATTCTGGTTCGACCAGATTCGGCATTCAAATCCATCGCTGATCTCAAGGGTAAAAGCATTGCCACCAATCGCGGCTCCATAGGCCATTTTGTGGTGCTCAAGGCCTTGGATGCAGCAGGTCTTCCTCTGGATTCGGTGCAAATAAAGTTCATTCCACCGGCCGATGCCAAACTGGCTCTGACTCAGGGGGCAGTCGATGCGTGGGCAACATGGGAGCCTTATACGGCGCTGGCGGAAACCAGTCAGCATGCACGCGTTCTGGTGAGCGGACGCGGACTCTGGAGCGGATTGAGCTTTCTTGCAGCCACGGATGTGGCACTGAAAGAAAAGCGTGAAGCCTTGCAGGATTTCAGATTGAGAGTGGCAAGAGCGCAGGTCTGGTCTTATCGCAATGCGAACGCTTATGGGCAGTCGCTTGCCAAAATCATCGGTATTCCTGTCGCAGCGGCCAAGTTGCAATTTGAACGCCGGGCCATGCGATGGCAAAACATTGATGCGCAGGTTATTGCCGACCAGCAGCGCACTGCCGATTTTTATGTCAAGGCAGGCTTGCTCAAGCAAAGGCTTGAGGTGCAGTCCACCTTTGATACCGGATTCAAGCCCCTGGCATAACCGCAAGGGTGTGCCAGCGCACATGAAAAAGCCCCTGATGCAGGGGCTTTTTTTGTGAGTGCGGCAGCGCTTATTGTGCTGCTACGTGCTTGCGCAGATGCTCCAGCGCCTCTTCCACCTGGTCCACCAGCACCAGGCACAGGTCGCCGGGTTGCAGGCGTTCCAGAGCGTGGTCGATGGCGATGAACTCGCCGTGGATTTCGGTGATGTAGCTGGTGCGTGGAGCGCCTTGCAAGCCTTGTTGCAACAGGGCCAGCACTTCGCCGTCTTCACGGCCACGCTGGCAAGCGTCCTGGTACAGGATCACGTCGTCGAACACTTTGCCCAGAATCTGGGTCTGCTCCACGATGTCCTGATCGCGGCGGTCACCTGCGCCGGAGATCACCACGCTGCGCTTTTTGGCGGGCATGGCTTCCACGGCTTGAACCAGGGCGCGCATGGCGTCGGGGTTGTGACCGTAGTCGGCAATGATGGTGGCGCCACGGTAGTCCATCACGTTAAAGCGTGCGGGAGCGTTGTCGCTGTCGTTCAAAAAGCCTGCCAGACCGCGGCGGATGGTTTGCCATGGCAGACCGGATGCCCATGCAGCACCGATGGAGGCCATGATGTTTTCCACCTGGAAGGTGATGGTGCCGTTGCGGGTCAGAGGAATCTCGCGCAGCGGGATCGATTCGCGCCAAGAGCCTTCTGCGGCCACGATATTGCCTTCGTCCACATAGACCACACGGCTGCCTTGGGCGCGGTGCGTGGCCATGACGGGATGGTGGCGGTCGGCGGCAAAGAAGATGACCTTACCGGGGCAGACATGGGCCATATTGGCCACCAGTGGGTCGGCCGCGTTCAGCACGGCGTAGCCATCGGTTGCCACGTTCTGCACGATGACGCGCTTGAGCACGGCCACGTCTTCCTTGGTGGTGATGAAGTTCAGACCCAGGTGGTCGCCTTCGCCCACGTTGGTCACCACAGCCACCTGGCAGCGGTCAAAACCCAGGCCTTCGCGCAAGATACCGCCGCGTGCGCATTCCAGCACGGCAGCATCGGTCTCTGGGTGGGCCAGGGCGTTGCGGGCGCTCTTGGGGCCGGAGCAATCGCCGCTGTCGATCTGGCGGCCATTGACGTAAACACCGTCGGTGTTGGTCATGGCGGTGCGCCAGCCGTGCGAGGTGAACAGATGGGCGATCACGCGGGTGGTGGTGGTCTTGCCGTTGGTTCCGGTCACGGCCACTACGGGGATGCGGCCATCGTCGCCAGGCGCAAACAGCTCATCGACCATGGGCACGCCCACGTTGCGAGGGCGACCAAAAGAGGGCGCCAGGTGCATGCGCAGGCCGGGGGCGGCGTTCACTTCCACAATGCCGCCGCTTTGCTCTTCCAGTGGCTTGAGCATGGTTTCGCACACCACGTCCACGCCGCAGATGTGCAGGCCGATGGTCTGGGCCGCTTCAATGGCGCGGGCGGCGATTTCGGGGTGCACGTCGTCCGTCACATCGGTGGCGCTGCCGCCGGTGGACAGGTTGGCGTTGTTGCGCAGCACCACGCGCTGGCCTTGGGCGGGCACGGATTCGGGCGTCAGGCCTTCGCTGGCAATGCGGGCAATGGCGATGTCGTCCAGGCGAATCTTGGTCAGCGCTGTGCCGTGGCCGGTGCCGCGGCGGGGGTCCTGGTTGACGATATTGACCAGCTCGCGGATGGTGTGTGTGCCGTCGCCTAGTACTTGGGGCGGCTCGCGGCGGGCAGCCGCCACCAGCTGGCCGCCGACGACCAGCATGCGGAAATCGTGGCCGGGCAAAAAGCGCTCAACCATGATTTCATCGCCAAATTCGCTAGCCACTTTGAACGCGGCTTCCAGGCCTTCGCGGGTGGTGATGTTGACCACCACGCCCTTGCCCTGGTTGCCGTCTTGCGGTTTGACCACCACGGGCAGGCCAACTTCAAGGGCCACATTCCAGGCGTCGTCCACGTCCACCACGGGGCGGCCCATGGGCACGGGAACGCCAGCGGCGTGCAGCAGGCGCTTGGTCAGGTCTTTGTCTTGTGCAATCGATTCGGCCACGGCGCTGGTCGAATCAATCTCAGCCGCTTGGAAGCGGCGGGCCTTGGAGCCCCAGCCCAGCTGCACCAGCGAACCGGTGGTGAGGCGGCGGAAGGGAATGCCACGGGCCACGGCGGCGTCCACAATGGCGCCGGTCGATGGGCCGATGCGGTCGTCTTCGTCCAGTTCGCGCAGCTCGGCGATGGTGGCTTCGGCGTCAAAAGCAGTGTCGTTCAGCGCGGCCTGGACCAGCGCCTCGGCGCGTTCCATGGCCAGCTTGCCCACGGCTTCTTCGGTGTACTCGACCACCACCTGGAAGGTGCCGTGCTCCACGGTCTCATGCGTGCGGCTGAAGGTGACGGGGCAGCCTGCCTGGGCTTGCAGCGACAGAGCGGCGACTTCCAGCACATGGGCCAGCGACAGGCGCTGGTCTGCGCCATGGGGCTGCAGTGTGCCGATGGTGGGAAAGCGCGCGCGCAGCTTTTCTTCAAAGCCGGGCATGGCGGTGTACAGCAGCTCGCTGTCTTCGCAGTGCACGATGGACTCGATGGCGGTGCTGCGGGTCCAGAGGTTAGGGCCACGCAGGGCTCGTGTGCGGGTGATCTGCATAGTTTTCTTTCAGCTGGAAATCAAGCTATTTCTTGGCTGGGCACCTATGTGATAAGCGCCAGCAGCTATATTTATTGAAGCGTTTGATGAGCTATCAGGCCTGGTACTCAAAGGTCTTGATGCCCGCGCCGATCAGCTCGGGCGTGATGTCAAGCGCCCAGGCCGTGGCAATCGCGGCCAGCAGTGCAGGGGTATCAGGCTTTTTGCCGCCGGGCAGACTCAGTGCATCCAGCGTGCCCAGCACGCGCTCTTGCGCACCGGTGGCCAGCACCACATTGCTGCCCTTGACGAAAACGGCGCGGCCGCCTTCATGCTGAGCTTCGGTGTTGGCGCGGTGGGCGGCAACGGCTTCGTTGGCGGCGTTGAGCGAATACAGAATCACTTCACCGTCGCACAGCTCGGCCAGCTCGGCCACTTCAGGCAGGTCGGCGTTCAGCACGCCTGCGCCTTCGTCCAGCACCACGTCAATCTGGGTGCGGATCACGCGGCGCATCTGGCCTGCTTCGTGCACATCATGGTCGGCCAGGGTTTCAAAGCCATCCATATCCGTGACCACGCCCACCAGACAGCGGTCATAGGCCAGGCCTTCTTCCAGAATGGAGCGGGCAGTGGTCTGAATGACCGCAGCCTGGGCCAGGCGGTTGGTCAACAGGCGGTGTGCGCCAGCCCAGTTGCCGGTGTTGGTCTTTTGCGTCTGGCGGTTGGCAATGAACATGCCTTCGCTGCTGGCCACGCCCGTGAGCTTGCCCGACAGTTGCAGCAGCCAGCCCACCAGACGGGCGATGAAGGCGTTGTTGCGTGTGCCGACGATACCGGCGATGGGGATACGACCAGCGCCGGGGCCATCTTCACGGGGGAAGAGGTGGTCGGCAATGGCCATGCCCACAGGGCGGGGTGCGCCGCTCGTGGGTTTGAGGTGCATCAGCAGACCTGGGCCTGCATTGACTTCCAGAATGGCGCCCTGGCCCTGCATGGGCTTGGAGACGTCCTTCAGGATCATGTCCATGCCTGCGATGTCCAGACCCACAATCTTGGCGGCCAGCACAGCGTAGTACGCCACATCGGGGTGCACGTCGTCCAGGCAGTCAATGGCCATATTGCCATTGCGCTGCAGCAGCACGGCCTGGCCTTGGGGGACGACGCTGTCGGGCGTCACATGCTGGCGGTTCAGTTCCAGCTTGACGGCACCGGCTTCCATATTGATCCAGTCCAGCGGGTATTCCTGCTCGGGGCCGCGGCGGGGGTCTTGGTTCAGCACTTCCACCAGATCGCGCAGGGTGGCCTTGCCGTTGCCATAGACGGAAACGGTCTCGCCCTTGGTGGCGGCAACAACCTTGCCACCGACCACCAGCAGGCGGTGTTCCACACCGTCGATGAATTTTTCGACGATCACGTCCGAGCCTTCGGGCTCGGCCAGCGCAAAGGCCGCCTTGATATCGGCTTCCTTGTACAACTCCAGCGTCACGCCACGGGCATGGTTGCCGTCTGAAGGCTTGACAGTGACGGGAAAGCCAATGTCCTGCGCCACTTCCCAGGCTTCTTCGGGCGATGCCACGATCTGGCCTTCGGGCACGGGCACGCCGCAGGCCGTCAGCAGGCGCTTGGTGAAGTCCTTGTCCTGGGCAATGCCTTCGGCAATGGCGCTGGTCTGGTCGGATTCAGCCGTCCAGATGCGGCGCTGTGCGGCGCCATAGCCCAGTTGCACCAGATTGCCGTCGTTCAGGCGAATGTGGGGGATGCGGCGCTCGGTAGCGGCATCAACGATGCAGCCTGTGGATGGGCCGAGGTAGCGGTCATTGATGGCAGTCTTGATGGCGTGAATGGCGGGCTTGAGTTCAAAGCTCTCGTCATTGATGGCCGCCATCAGCAGCTTGTGGCCATATTCCAGCGCCACGCGGGCCACGGCCTCTTCGGGGCAGCGGAACACCATGCGGTATACGCCGCGCTTGGAGATTTCACGCGTCTGGCCAAACTCGGCAGGCATGCCCGCCAGGTTCAGCAGCTCGATGATGACGTGCTCCAGCACGTGACCCATCCAGGTGCCGCCTTCCAGGCGCTGGATAAAGCCGCCGCGCTCGCCCACGCCGCAGGTGTGCTCGATCAGATCGGGCAGCCAGGTGGTCAGGCGCTCGTTGAGGCCGGGAATCTTGTTGGACGGAAAGTCTTCCAGCTCTCCCAGATCCAGCCAGACTTCCAGTACCGGGCGGTAGGTCCAGACACTGGGGCCACGCAGGAAAGTAGTGCGCAAGAGTTGGATGTCGTTGAATTTCGCCATGTTTATCAGCGGATAAATGGGGGGAGAACAGGATTTTTTAGAATCCTGTCCAAGATGGATTGGCATTGTGCGCTCAGAATTTGCATTGTGTCGCTTGTCAGCCTAAATGCAGGTTGGCGCGTTAACCAGAGGGTATTGGGCGTCAGGCACAGCCACGTTCACCATGTCGATGCGCTTACTCGCATGACTCTTGGAGCCGTCATCGGCGGAGAAAAATAACTCAATATGCAACATCACCATACTGTGGACGCCTCGGCAGTCTTTGCCGGTCCCCTGGGGGACGAACTGCGAGCCAAGCTCGCTTCTCATGAAAACGTATTAGCTGTCGTCCCGGTTGACCTGAGTGCGCAATTACAGTTTGGCAACGGCCTTCTGGCCCTGACGCAAGACCGTCTGCTGGCCTGTGATTCCCAGACCCATCAATGGGCTGAGTGGCCGCTGGCCGTGGACCAGAGCCTGAAGCTGCAGGACCATGGCGGGGTGGGTAATCTGGAGCTGCATGACCACGATGCCCGTCTGGCGCAGTGGTTCATCACGCTGACGCACCAGACCTCGATGTTGCAGCTGATGCAGCAGTTTGACCGCCAACGCGAGCGCATTGCCAAGCAGGAGGCCTACAGCGCCGTCAGTGATGAGAACCAGGCGCATTGCCCGGTCTGCCACACCGTGCTGCCCCCCGATACCGAGGAATGCCCCGCCTGCGCCCGCCAGCAGGCGCCGCAAACGTCCACCTGGGTGCTGCTGCGCCTGTGGCGCTTTGCCAAGCCCTACCAGGGCCAGCTGTTGCTGGGCTTTTTGCTGACGCTGGCCACCACGGCCGCGCAGCTGGTGGCGCCGTACCTGACCATCCCGCTGATGGACAAAATTCTGATTCCCTTTCAGAACGGCGAAAAAATTGACCGTGATTTGGTCGTTTTCTACCTGGGAATGCTGCTTTTGTCGGCACTGGTGGCCTGGGCACTGGGCTGGGCACGCACGTTTGTGCTGGCCAAGGTGTCGGAGCGCATAGGCTCGAACCTGCGCACCACCACCTATAACCACCTGCTGAACCTGTCGGTGGACTATTACGGCAGCAAGCGCACGGGTGACCTGATGGCGCGTATCGGCGCTGAAACAGATCGTATCAATCTGTTCCTCTCGCTCAACGCCCTCGATTTTGCGACCGACGTGCTGATGATCGTGATGACATCGGCGATTCTGTTCTCCATCAACCCCTGGCTGGCGCTGGTCACCCTGGTGCCGCTGCCCTTTATCGCCTGGATGATCCACACCGTGCGCGACAAGCTGCGCACCGGCTTTGAGAAGATTGACCGCGTCTGGTCCGAAGTGACTAACGTGCTGGCCGACACCATCCCCGGCATCCGCGTGGTCAAGGCCTTTGCCCAGGAGCAGCGCGAAGCCGACCGCTTTGCCGACGCCAACCTGGTCAATCTGCAAGCCAATGACAAAGTCAACAAAACCTGGTCGGTGTTCACCCCTACCGTCACGCTGCTGACCGAAGTCGGCATTCTGGTGGTGTGGGCATTTGGTATCTATTTGGTAGCAGGCGGCTCCATCACTGTGGGCGTTTTGACCGCTTTTATTGCCTATATCGGCCGCTTCTATACGCGTCTGGATTCGATGAGCCGCATTGTCTCGGTCACGCAAAAGGCTGCAGCCGGTGCCAAGCGCATTTTTGACATTCTGGACCACGTCAGCAACGTGCCTGAGCCAAGCAACCCCGTGAAGCTGCCCAGCAAGGCCAAGGGCGCCATCACCATGGAAGACGTGAGCTTCCGCTACGGCAGCCGCGCCGTCATCAAGCACCTGGATCTGCAAATCAAGCCCGGTGAGATGATTGGCCTGGTGGGCCACAGCGGCTCGGGCAAGAGCACCTTGGTCAACCTGATCTGCCGCTTTTACGACGTGTCCGAAGGCTCGATTCAGCTGGACGGCGTGGATGTGCGCCGCATGTCGGTGTCGGACTACCGCAGCAATATCGGTCTGGTGCTGCAGGAGCCCTTCCTGTTCTTTGGCACGATTGCCGAAAACATTGCCTACGGCAAGCCCGATGCCACCCGCGAAGAAATCGTGGCCGCAGCCCGCGCCGCCCATGCACACGAGTTCATTCTGCGTCTGCCCCACGGCTATGACTCGCTGGTGGGCGAGCGCGGCCAGGGTCTGTCCGGTGGTGAGCGTCAGCGTATTTCCATCGCCCGCGCACTGCTGATTGACCCGCGCATCCTGATTCTGGACGAAGCCACCTCCGCCGTGGATACCGAGACTGAAAAGGAAATCCAGAAGGCGCTGGACAATCTGGTGCAAGGCCGCACGACGATTGCCATTGCCCACCGCCTGTCTACGCTGCGCAAGGCCGACCGCCTGGTGGTGATGGATCGCGGCGAGATCGTGGAAGTCGGCCCGCACGATGAGCTGATGGACCTGAAGGGCCACTACTTCCGTCTGTACGACGCCCAGGCCCGACGAGCCGAAGAAGATGCACAGGCTGCTGGCCTGAAGCTGCAGAGCAAGGAGCAAGCATGATTGAAGCCCCCCATTCCAATCTGACCGGCATGCAGCTGGTGCGCAATGCCCATGGCCGTCTGGTGCTGACGCTGGGCGATGGCACGGTGTTCGAAGCCGTGGTGCCCGTGCGCGCCTTCCCGATTGCTGCGCCTACCGAAGGTCTGTCGCTGATTGCCTCGGATGGCAAAGAGGCTCTGTGGGTGTCCCGCATGGCGGACCTGCAGCCCGAACATCGCCAGTTGATTGAGCAAGACTTGGCTGTGCGCGAATTTGTGCCCACCATTGAGCGAATTCTCAAGGTCTCCAGCTACTCCACGCCCAGTACCTGGGATTTGCAGACCGATCGTGGCCTGACGCAGATGGTGCTCAAGGCCGAGGAAGACATCCGCAAGCTGGCGGGCCGCACCAAGCTGCAGATCACCGGTCAGGACGGCGTGCAGTACCGTATTCCCGACAGCAACAAGCTGGACAAGCCATCACGCAAGCTGCTGGAGCGCTTCCTCTGAGTTGAGCCAAGCCATCTTGCTGACATGAAGACCTCGCGGGAAACCGGCGAGGTCTTTTTTTTGATGTCTGCGCAGAAATTGACATGAAATATCGCGCTGGCCTATGCCCAATATGCGCTGCCAGCTATCAAACTTGAACTGTAAAAAGTTCTCAAGATTTCTCAAGCATGGCCGATAACAAGGCGAGATAGCTGTTTTCCCGCCTGAACCTTTTCAACTGCCGAGGGCCAAGCCATGCAAATTTCACCTCTAGACCGTACACAGACGCCCTGGCGTACCCAGGGTGCGGATTTGTATTCCACAGGCGCCTCGGGGGCAGCGCAGGTGCGGCCCGTGAATGCGGTCAACGCGACGGAGTCTGTGGACAAGATTGGCGAAGGGCGAACGGTACGCACGCCCGAGCAGCCTTCGGCCCCGGATACGGAAAACCGCGACTGGACGCTGGCCGAAGAGATCAAGCAAAAGGAAGAGGTGGATGAGCCGCCCAAGGAGCCTATCTCCAAGCAGCTGATCGAGTTCATCCAATCCATGTGGCGCGCCAGTGCCCAGGCGGTGGATCAGGCGCAGGAAAGCAGCAAGAGCGAAGATTTGCTGCAGAACAAGCAGACGGCGCGCAGTGAGCCGCTGACCTATTCGGAGCCCCGAATTAAACGGAAGTAGCTCCCCTGAGGCGCTGCGCGCCTTCCCCCTAGGGCGTGTTCACATTACCTCAGGTGTTCGCAAATCAAAGCCATTGAGATAAAGGTCGCGTACACAACATCGAGCTTGTCATAGCGCGTGAAGATGCGCCGGTAAGCCTTGATCCGCCGGAACAAGCGCTCGATCTCATTGCGCTGGCGGTATCGTCGTTTGTCCAATTGCCAAGGGTGTTTGCGCAGTGGGTGCGCAGGGACGACAGGTATCAAGTTGCGCTCCAGTGCCTCAGCTCGCAAGTCACCGCCGCCGTAGGCGCTGTCCATCAGCAGATACACAGGTGCGTCTTGGACGCCAATGACTTCAATGAGGTGACGGCCTTCGGGGCCATCACCGGCTTGGCCTGCTGTCAGGCTCCATACCAAAGCATCTCGACAACTGGCGGCCACCATGTGAATCTTGCTGCTCCAGCCACCCCGGCTCCTGCCTATGGCTTGTGGACCGTTTTTTTGCGAGCCCCGCAGCCATCAGGGTGGACTTTGACGATGGTTGAATCCAGACTCAACGCTTGGACACACCACTGGCTAAGTCGGTCCTGCTGTAAATGTGCAAGTACTTCCACCAGGACGCCGCTGTGCGCCCATCGGTACAGACGCATGTAAATCGTATGCCATGGGCCAAATCGAGTTGGCAGTGCGCGCCATTTACAGCCGTTACTGGCCATGTAAGCCAGCGCATTGAGCAAGCGATAGTGGCTGATACGACGACTGCCACGGGGCTTAGGTAACAGATGGCGGATGCGCTTGAATTGAGAGCGAGAGATGTACATGCAGGCGCTGGATTGTCAGCGCCTGCATGAGCAGTCAACTATTAATGTGAACACGCCCTAGCCGGGCGCCCCTCTCTCTACGCGCTGCGCGCTATGGGAGAGGGACGACAGCGTCGCTGCGGGGCGGCGCTTGCTTGCTTGCTGTCACTTTGTTGGAGTGCGCCGGTTTTGGAGTGCAGTTATCTTTTTGATAGCTACTTGTGCTTGATTTTTAAGCGCTTTAATTGGTTTTAGGGGCTTATTTGCTTTCAGGCTCTACGCTGGCAGCTTCTGAATGGCTAGCAGCTGACTCCGCTGCGGGAGCGGATTCTGCCGCTGGCGCCTGGGCCGTCTTGGCCTTGTCCAGACCCCGCTCGGCGCGGTATTTGACGGCGTAGGCCCGCACTTCTTCGTAGCTCACAAAACCGTCCTTGTTGGTATCGGTTTCATCAAAGGCCGCGGCCAGCTTGGGGATGAAGGAGACTTCCTTGCGGCTGAGCTTGCCATCCTGGTTGAAGTCCAGCATCTTGAACTGGCGCTGGGCCTTGATTTCGCCCTTGGACAGCTGCGTTTCAGGCTTCTCGCCCGTTGCATCTTCGGCGCGAGCGGTGGGCAGCAGCAGGAAGGCGCTGGTCAGCAGCACGCCCATGGCCGCCTTGACGACGGTGGTGCTGCGCTGGGGCAGAGAGTGTGTTTTGGCTTGACGCATGTCTTTGAAAGTGAAGGCCATGGCGGCATTTTCAAGCGCACTGGCCTTGCGCAGTCAGCCTTTTGCAATCCCTTGCCAAGCTTTGCCGGGGCTTTACGAAGGGGCTTGCGCCTTTTCGTGCGCAATGCCACTGCGCACATGGCCAGATGGCACATGGCTTGCGGCATTGCGCACATGGCCGGTCTGGTCGTCAAAGAAGAAGTCGGGCTCGAACTCACGCAGAAACTCGCCCTTGGCCAGGCCGCCCAGGAACATGGCTTCGTCCACATCGATCTTCCAGTCCATCAGCGTGTTCAGCGCACGCTCATGCGCGGGGGCGCTGCGGGCGGTCACCAGGGCGGTGCGTATGCGCATGCCCGGCACATCCACCTGCTGCAGGCGGTGCAGCGCAGCCAGCAGCGGTTTGAACGGGCCTTCGGGCAGGGGCTGGGCGGCTTTTTCCAGCTCGTGCTTCTGAAACGCTTCCAGCCCTTCGGACTGAAACACACGCTCGGCCTCGTCGGAAAACAGCACGGCGTCGCCGTCAAAGGCAATGCGCACTTCCTGCGGGTGGTGGCCGCTGGCGCGCATGGAGTCGGTGAAGACATGGGCCGCCGGGTAGCCCAGTTGCAGGGCTTGTGTCACGTCATCGGCATTGGCTGACAGAAACAGCTGTGCCCCCAGCGGGCGCAGATAGCCAAACGGGTCGCGCCCCTGTGTGAACACGCCGCGCTGGATGCTGTGCAGCCCATGCGCCTTGGCGCTGCGAAACACCCGCATACCGCTGACCGGGTCGTTGCGCGACAGCAGCACCACTTCCACGCGCTGCAGGCTGTCGGTATTGAAAGCCAGCAGCTTTTTCACCAGCGACAAGGCTACGCCGGGGGCGGCGGGAACATCCAGCCGCTCGCGCTGCAGGCGCAGATAGGTGTTGGGGTCGCTGCGCTCGAAGACCGAGTTTTCCTCTTCAAAGTCAAAGAGTGCGCGCGAGGAGATGGCGACGACCAGCTTGTCGTCCAGAGTCACGGCCATGGTGTGTTCAGTTTGAAGTGAGAGGACAGGCTGGAATCATACGCAGGCCCTGACCCAGGGTGAAAACGGTGTGATCTCCCTGTCGTGTTTGCGCTATCTGCTGCGGAAGTGATAGCTGTTGGTGGCCTCTTTACGCTTTTTATTGTTGCGATTTTTGAAATAAAGCGTTGTGAATCCTAGGGTTTTTCCGGGGTCTGGAAGTGCCTAAAGTTCAGGTCATGGGCTCGCTGCAACCGGTCAATTTCAGCATCAGTCAACGAGCCATTGAACAAGAAGGTCTGGAGAAAATCATGAAAAACACTATCCGTTTTGCCGCTGTCGCCGCTCTGGCTGTGTCCGCTATGGCTGCTCAGGCTGCTGGCCTGGACTTCACCGGCGATCACTACCCTGTTCAAGTGCCATCGCAAAGCCAGCTGACACGCGCTCAAGTGTCGGATCAGGTCAAGCAGGCTGTGGCCAACCACACCATGCCTGTGCAAGGTGAACGTTATGTCGTGCCTGCTGCACAAAAAGGCAGCTCGCTGAGCCGCGAACAAGTGCGCCAGGAAGCCGCTGCAGCCGAAGCCGCTGGTTTGCTGAACTTTGGTGCCTGAGTAAACTTTGGCGCCGAGTATGGAGGGCTTGAGGCCCTGACAGCTCGCCCAGGAGTGACAAAGCCCGGTGCATGCCGGGCTTTTTTGTGTCTGGAGTGCGCTGGGTTCGCTCTATTTGACGAACTGGTTGAGCTGAATGATGGGCATGAGCACGGCCAGCACAATCAGCATCACCACCAGCCCCATGGCGACGATGAGCAGCGGCTCCAGAATGGTGGCCATGTGCATGGCGCGGCGCTGCACTTCGGTGGAGAGCTGGGTGGCGGCGCGCTGCAGCATCAGTGGCAGCTGGCCGGTTTGCTCGCCCAGGCGGGCAAACATGGCAACCAGCCCCGGAAAGCGCTTTTTCTGTGCAATGGCCGAGGCCAGTGGCGCGCCTTCGCGCACCAGCACCAGCGCGTCCATGGCGTCGGCGCGCATGGCGCGGTTGTTCAGGGTTTCGGCGGCGGCCTGCAAGGCTTTCAGAATGGGTACGCCTGCACCCGCCAGCATGGCCAGCGTGCCAGCAAAGCGGGCGGCGTTATAGCTGCGGGCCAGGCGGCCCACCAGCGGCAGGTGCAGCCACTGGGCGTCGAAACGCTCACGAAAACCTTCATTTTTCAGGGCGATGCGAAAGCCGATGGCGCCCAGCACCAGTGCAATCAGCATGAACCAGCCGTAGCTGCGCACAAAGTCGCTGACGGCCAGCATCATGACGGTGAGAATGGGCAGCGACCGCTTGGTGCCCGCAAACACGCTGGCCACCTGCGGCACCACATAGCTGACCAGAAATATCACGATGACGATGGCCACCAGTGTGACGATGGCCGGGTACAGCGATGCGCCAATCAGCTTGGACTGAAGGGCCTGGCGCGCTTCCAGGTCGTCGGCCAGATTGTCCAGCACGGCGCCCAGGCTGCCGCTGGATTCGCCCGCGCCAATCACGGCGCAGAAGATGTCGGAAAACTCGCGTGGGTGCTGCTCCAGCGCGCGGGCAAAGCTCGATCCTGCATTCACTTCAGCGCGCAGCGCGGCCAGCAACTGGTGCTGGCGGGCGTCTTCAGCCTCTTCGGCCAGCGCGGCCAGGGCGCGCTCAATGGGCAGGCCGGAGTTGACCAGGCCCGAGAGCTGGCGCGTCCACACCGCCAGACTGGTGGAGTTGAAGACCGGGCGCGTGAACCAGTCTGATGCACTGCCGCGCTTGCTCTGGCCTGCGGCGACCGGCTCGACCTGCAGCGGCACCAGCGCCTGGTTGCGCAACTGGCTGCGGGCAGCGCGGGCGTTGTCGGCTTCCAGAGTGCCCTTGCGGGTCTGACCCTGAGCATCAAGGGCTTCGAAGGTAAAGGCGGGCATGCGCGAATCGAGGGCTTTGTAACGAGTTAGCGCAGATGGTAGCGAGTATTGATGTCAGCGCGGCGGCTTTTTGAACAAGCCGGTCTGTCTTGAGGCAGGTCATGGCCGGCTTTCGGCGGCTGGGCACAATGAAGTCATAGATCTTTTTTGCGGAGGCGTAGATGCTCAAAGACAAGGTTGCGTTGGTTACAGGTGCTGCATCGGGCATAGGTCGCGCAGTGGCGCTGGTTTGGGCGCGTGAAGGTGCACGGGTGGTGGTCTCTGATATCCATGAAGAGCAGGGCCAGGAAACCGCTGCGCTGGTGCGCGAGCTGGGCTCGGAAGCCTTGTTTGTGCGCGCTGATGCGGGCGTGGCGGCTGACAACGAAGCGCTGGTGGCGCAGACGCTGCGCAACTTCGGGCGGCTGGATGCTGCCTGCAATAACGCAGGTATTGGCGGCGTCAGTGCGCCCACGGCAGACTATCCGCTGGACGCCTGGGACGATGTGCTGCGCATCAATCTGTCGGGCGTGTTCTATGGCTGCAAATACCAGATTGCCGCCATGCTGCAGACGGGCGGCGGCTCCATCATCAATATGGCGTCCATTCTGGGCGCTGCAGGTTTTGCCAACGCGCCCGCCTATACCGCCGCCAAACATGGCGTGCTGGGCCTGACCAAGGCTGCAGCGCTGGAATACTCGGCCAAGGGTGTGCGCGTGAACGCCGTGGGGCCGGGCTTTATTCACACCCCCATGATTAGCGGGCTGGAGCAAGACCCTGCCACCCATGCCGCGCTGCTGGCTGCGCACCCCATAGGCCGACTGGGCCAGCCCGAAGAAATTGCCGAATTGGTGGCCTGGCTGGCCAGCGACCGCGCATCGTTTGTGACAGGCGCTTATTACCCGGTGGATGGTGGCTATCTGGCGCGCTGAAATATCTGTGCTGGCTTGCTATCGGTTTTGATGGCACAGCGCTTGACTGGCAAGCGCTGCAGGCCAGAAACCTTTAAGCCACTGGTGCCGTGAAAGCGGCTTGCATATCGCTGTCGATCTCGTCGGCCCGTACCGCGGCTGCGCGCTGCAGCAGCGGCATGGCATAGGCCTCGAATTCGGGCAGCTTGGGCAAAGTGCCATCCATCATGCTCCAGCCGATATAGCTGGCCAGATACAGATCAGCGGCCGTGAAGTGCTCGCCGCAGACATAGCGTTTGCCGCGCACCGCATGCTGCAGCGTGCGCACGACATCGTCAAAGTGCCCAAACCCGGCGGACAGGGCTTGCTGAGGGGTTTGCGACTTCAGCCAGCCTGATTTCTGGGCGGTGGTGGATGCCTCCACCGGCCCGGCCACAAAGAACAGCCAGCGCAGGTAGCTGGCGCGCTCGGGGCTGCCCATGGCGGGGGCCAGTTGTTTATCCGGGAAAAGCTCGGCCAGATAGGCCAGGATGGCTCCGGTTTCGGTGATTACGGCATCGTCATGCTGCAGCGCAGGCACCTTGCCCATGGGGTTGATGGCCAGATACTCGGGCGATTTCATCTCGGGGCCGAATTCCAGGTTCACGGTTTCATAGTCGGCACCGCATTCCTCCAGCATCCAGCGCACCATGCGGGCGCGTGACCTGGGGTTGCTGAAAAAGCGCAGCTTGGGCGGGTGGGGTGTGGACATTGCGGCTCTCCTGGTTGGGCGGTTGTGGCATGGCAAAAACGCCATGCAGCCAATGTAGGAGCGGGGGCTGACAGTTTTTGTCAGCAGCACAGAGGGCCGCTGCCGGGCCCTATATCGAGTAGCCGGTCTGCTCCAGCCAACGCTGTATCAGCGTCTGGCGCCGCTCAGGGTAGCGCTGGCCTAGGTCCTGCAAGGCGTGCACACGGTCGGCGCGAAAGTGGCGAAACTCCTGGCGCAACTCGCACCAGGCGGAGACTACGCGGGCACGCTCGAAATACGCCATGGCAAAAGGCCACACCCGGCGCTCTGTCAGCGCGCCATGTCTGTCTTCGTAATGCAGCACCACAATGTGTTCGGCACGGATGGCGCGACGCAGCGCGGTTTGCCAGGTTTCTGGCTCGGGCGACTGCTGCATGCTGGGCACCAGCAGGCCGCTGGTGTCAACGGCAATGCGCAACTCCAGCGGCAGCGCGCTGCGGATGCGGTCCATGGCGGCCCTGGCAGCCTGGGCCAGTTGCGGGTCGGCCTGCAGGCTGGCCCAACTGGCACCCAGCAGCAGGGCTTCCAGCTCGTCGGCATTGAACATCAGCGGCGGCAGCAAAAAGCCGGGCCGAATCTCAAAACCCAGGCCCGGGTCGCCCAGAATGTCTGCCCCCTGCGTGCGCAAGGTGGCAATGTCGCGGTAAATGGTGCGCAGGCTCACGCCCAGGGACTGGGCCAGCTGCGGCCCGGTCTGCGGCTGGCGGGCGCAGCGCAGGGCATCGAGCAGCTGCAGCAGACGGGCGGACCGGCTCATTCGATGAGGCTTCAGGCGTTCCTGGCCTCAGCGGTGATTTCCAGACTGCGCAGGCGTAGATCGGCGTCGTACACATCGCTGACCAGCATGAACTCATCCGCCTGCGTTTCATCGGCCAGCTTCTGCAGGCCCTGGCGCACGGTTTCAGGGCCGCCAATCACGCCTACGGCCAGAAAGTCGCTGATGGCGGCTTGCGCACGGCTGTCGAGTTGTTCCCAGAAGTTTTCCACAGGTGGCATCAGGCGGCTGCGGTTGCCAGTCAGGATGCCCAGCACGCGCTGATGGGTGCTGCTGGCCAGAAACTGCGCTTCCTCATCGGTGGGTGCGGCAATCACGGGCACGCCCACGATGGCGTAAGGCTTGGCCAGCGTGGCGCTGGGCTTGAACATCTGGCGGTAGATGCTGAGGGCCTGATGCAGCATGCGCGGCGCAAAGTGCGAGGCAAAGGCATAGGGCAGGCCCAGGTGCGCGGCCAGCTGGGCCGAGAACAGGCTGGAGCCCAGCAGCCAGATGGGCACATTGGTGCCCGCACCGGGCATGGCGATGATGCGGGCGCCGTCCTGGTCGTCGCCCAGCAGGCGCTGCAGCTCTTGCACATCGCCGGGGAAGTCTTCTTCGCTCTCCACCCGGTCGCGGCGCAGGGCGCGCATGGTGGGGCCATCGGTGCCGGGCGCGCGGCCCAGGCCCAGGTCGATGCGGCCGGGGTAGAGCTCGGCCAGCGTGCCGAAGGCCTCGGCCACGACCAGCGGCGCATGGTTGGGCAGCATGATGCCGCCCGAGCCCACGCGAATGCTTTGCGTGGCACCGGCAATGTGGCCAATCAGCACGGCAGTGGCCGAGCTGGCAATGCCGGGCATGTTGTGGTGCTCTGCCAGCCAGTAGCGGGCAAAGCCCAGCTTTTCTGCCTGCTGGGCGGTGCGCACGGCGATTTGCAAAGCGTCCGCCACGGTGCCGCCTTCGCGCACGGCGACCAGATCCAGCATAGAGAGCTTGACGTTGTTCAGTGATTTCATGGCTGCCTTAGTGCTTTGAATTCAATAGCTGCTTGCGTTTGATAGATCAGCGCCTCATGCCAATTTCTTTGCCGAAAATCAGACCCGCCAGCACGCCCCAGACCAGCAGCACGATGGCCATGGCGTAGTAAGTGCCGCCCGCCTGCATGGCAAAGACCGAGCCCAGCAGCGCCACCAGCGCAGCGCCGCGAATCACGCGGCGCAACTGGTCCAGCGGCAGGCGCTTGCGGATGTTGAACAGCACCGCCAGACTGATGACGGCCAGCGCAATCAGCAGCAGAAAAAGATCGCCGCCGTGGGGCTGAGCGAGGGAGCGAAGGTTCTCAAGCATGGATTCATTGTGGCAAAGCCAAAAGAGCTTTGCGTGGCGAGGTCATGAAAAAAGGCCCGTCAGTGGACGGGCCTAAGACCTTGGCGACAGAGAGCAGTTAGTTGATACCCAGCGTGGCGAGCAGTGCGTTGGTCGCCGTCTTGTTCAGGCGTTGCTGGAAGCTGGTGGTGGGCTTGTCCTTGAAGCCGACATGCGTGACGCCATTGCGCTCCACAAAGATGCGTTCTCTGGGGAAGCTGCTGGTATTGAGCTGTGCGGGCTCTGCCTTGAAGCGCAGCACTTTTGCACCGCCCTGATCGCTGATGCTGTAGCTGCTCTCCAGAATGGTTGTGCAGGCCGGGGCTGCATCGGTCTTCTGGCTGACCTGGGTCGCTGGGGCAGGAGCTGGAGCTACCCCTGATCCGCTTGAGCCGCCTGATTCGCCTGAGCCGCTAACTTCGCACTCATAGAAGCGCGCGCGTTGTGCGCCCCCGGTTTCAAAACCGACCAGATAGCGTTTGTACGCCAGGCTGCCGTCGGTCTTGAGATAGATGGGACCTTGCACTAATGCACGGGCGTTGTTGCCGTTCAATTGGTCCAGCGAGACATTGGGGGCAAAGTCACCAGCGTTCTGGGACGTGAACTCTGCCAGCGAGGCAGAGCGCCAGCTGGAAGTTGCAGGATCGAGGAACGAAATGGTGGTGTTGCGCGAGTAATAGTCCGCGCTGTAGTCTATGACGTTGTGGTAGGCCAGTGTGGAGCCTGCAGGCCATTTGGCTGTGGAGGGAATGCTTTCAGGGTCTGCACCCCAGCTCATAAAGCTGCCCTCAGACGAGTCCAGCAGTGGCGAGGATTGAATTTCCTTCACGATGGAGCGCATGCTCAAGCCGGAGATATCGCGCACATTCTGCTTGGTCGTGCTGCGCAGGGACTTGCAGTACAGAGAATCAAATTGCCCGGGTGTGCTGGAGGGTGTGATTTCATTCACAAAGTCGTTGGGGCAGTCGAACCATTCAGTACCCGTCCAGTAGATGTTGGGGCGCACCCAGGGGGAGGCCTGGCCGTCATAAATGCTTTTCCGGTATTCCGAGAAATGGAGCTTGCCTTGGGCATCTGGCGTGTTCTGCGCAGCGGTTGCTGTAAACACGCGCAGATAGTAATTGTTGGTGGCACCGAACCAGAGCCAGCGCAGGCTGCTGGTGTCTGTGGGGGTGGATGGCTCAGAGACATTGCCTGGCGTCTGAGAGGCAAGCAGAGGCCCCGCGTTGGAGCTGTTAAGGCCAGATGCTTCCGCCAGCTTGCTTGCCGCAGCAGACATGGCGCTTTCCTTGTCTGCGATGGACTTGCTGGTGTCGCTGAGCGTCGGGTTGTCCAGCACCGTGGTTGCCAGGGTCTGTAGCTGCTGCAGCAACTGCAGGTGGATGACGCTGCTGATCTGGGCATTGCTCAGTGGCTTGCCATCCACGTCCAAAGCACCCTCGGTGTTTTTGGTCTGAGTCTGCGCCGTCACCACGATCAGCCGCGCCAGAGTGGCAGCCAGTTTTCCACTGGCTGAACTGTCTTCTGTGAAATTGGCCAGTGCGGAGCCCTCCAGTCCCAGCTGGGACTGTATGGCCGCTGCCGCATCTGCGGTGTTGCTGCCCGTGCTTTCACGCAGAGTCTGCACAAGCGTAGTCAGCGGGCTGACCACGTCTGTGGCATCAGGTGGTGCCTTGAGGATATAGGCCGTGGTGACAGGGCCGGTGTCGGCATCCTTGGCATCTGTGCCGACCATTGCGACGATGGGGAACTTGCCCACATCAGCAGTGGGCACATCCAGCGAGGCACTGCCTTTGCTATCGGTGGTTGCACTGAGCTCACCTGGGTCGCACAGGCCGTTGGTGTTGCGGTCCAGGCAGACCAAGGCTTTTTCCAGTGGCCCGTCCACCACTGTCATGCTGACGGGCGTTGTTGCCGGGGATGAGGGTGGTGGAGGTGGTTCCGCAGAAGAGGAGGAGCCGCCGCCACCGCAAGCCGCGAGCGTGGCAATCAGGCTGGTTACCGCCAGCGCGCAGGCATGCCGTTTCAGGCTCAGTGGTGCTGGCTTGCCGGGTTGAGGGGCGGGGGCGATGAGTGCTTGGGCAGAGGAAGTCGTCATGACAGCCTTTCAGAGAGTTTTTCAGCGCGAGAGATAGGGTGAGAGCTGTTGGTGACGGCATGCACCGTCACCGAAGGGGCTTTTAGAGTCCAAGCGCGGACTTCATTCCAGCCCAGGCGTTGCCATCGAACAGCTGCACATAGCTGAGCGCATCGTCTTCGCTCTGATGTGGGCGGCTCTGGTGATAGGTGTAGACGCGGCCGTTGTATTCGGCGTAACCACGTAAGGTGGGGCTGGTTGTTTGAGGGAAGCTTTCCAGGCTCAGCACCTTGGAGCCACCAATCGTTCGTACTGTGATGGGTGATGTGGCCAGGGCTGCGCAGTTACGCGGGTTGTCATAGTTGGGCTGATCGGCCTCGCAGCGATAGAGCGCAATCGTGCTGGCGTCCACAAAGGCGCCGCGCACCGAATGCGTCTGGTCAAAGGCACCCAGTCCACCGATGGTGCCGCTGGCAGTCGCCAGGTCCACAGCCGATGCAGGTCGTGCAGCGATCAGTGCGTTGAGACTGGGGAAGTTGCCAATCGTGTCGGTTGCAACGTCGCGAATAAAGCGCGGCATCTGGGTCTGAATGTTGACCATGGTTTTCAGCGACGACTTGCTGGGGAAGGTTGCGGTGCCGAGCTGAGCAGGGTTGAGCCAGATGTTCTGCATCCACTTGATACCCTCCTGATTGAGGGCATCCGAGCCACCAGGCAGCTTGCTCACGACATCAGCCATGGATAGGCCCGAAACATCGCGGCTGGAGAACTGGAAGGCATAGAAAGTGCCATTGCAGCTGTTGCTGCGGTTGGGGGTGCCGCGTGGGACCAGCCTGGCTGTCTGTCCATCGCAGCGCAGCCAGCCTTGTTCGGTGATGAACAGAGAGTTGGGAATCGATGCCGGAGGCGAATACAGCGCAGCCGCAGGAATGGGGTTGCCTGCGTTTTTGCCCTCGCGGATGTCGGTCTGGCTGATCAGTCCGGATGAGTTTTCCGCCCCGTCTGTCTGGCCCAGCGCGAAGAAGTAATTGGTGGGGTCTCTATATTCCAGCCGGGTCAAAAGCTGAAGTGCTTCTGCAGCATCAGTCCTGGCAAAGGTGCGCAAGTCGGCCCCCATTTCAATGGCGTATGACGTGACCTGCGCGGCGGTGCGGGCGTTGTCCGGCAATACGGCGCTGGAAGATGCAGGCAATGACTGGTAGTCGTAGATTTGTTCAACCGGGATGCCCAGCTGCAGCGCCACGGCGGCTTCTGCGTCAGCCAAGCTGGCACCGCTGCTGCGCATATGGCGCTGCACCAGCGTGGTCAGCGGGTTGATCTGCGTGATCTTTTCTGCGGGTGCAGACAGTGTGAATTTCTTTCTCGCTGCGGTTTCGTTGGGCTTGGCGCTATCCACAGAGTCGGTGTTGATCTGGGCCAGCAAGCTTGCGGCTTTGCTGACGCCGGCGGCTGTTTCATCAGCGGGGGCATAGCTGATCTGAAACGCTCCGTCGGCTTCCGTGGCGGCGGAGGCTGGTTCGTCGCTGTCACAGCTGCCGTTGGCATTGAGGTCCACGCAGACCACGGCTTTTTGCACGCTTTGGTCGATGAATACCTTGCCTGACCATTGCTGGCTTGGAGGTGGTGACACGGAAGGTGGTGGTGGCGGTGCGGGTGGATCAATATTGCTGGAGGGGGGCGAGTTGCTGCCGCCATCTCCGCCTCCACATGCCGTCAAGCTGAGCAAAAGTGCAACGGCAAGAGCTGTGGGGGCCAGAAAAAAACGGGATGGTGCTTTGAAGGATGGGGGCAGTGGGGGCTGAGGAAATGGTTGTGTCATGGAGGTCTTTCAACAAATGTTTCTTGATGGATTTCCCACCTCGGTTATAGAAAGGCCGTCTCCTGAAAACATCACCAAAATTGGTGAAGGGTTTGCTTTGATGTGGAGTTGTGAGTAAATGTGTGAAACGACTCATCGCAACGTCATGCCCTGAGGAGGGGGTCAATGGCAGACGCTCATCTTTCATTCAGCCTGCAGCAGCAGGTGCCAGCATTGATTGCGTCCATCTACGAGGCTTCCCTGGAGCCGCAGCGCTGGACCGGATTTCTGGAAAAGTTCGGTGCTGTGCTGCGCTCTCCAGGCAGTCAGATATGGGCCAATGACTTTGCGCAGCGCACGGTGGACCTTGATGTGGGCTTTGGCAGCTTTGGAGCTACGCAGGGCTTTGCGACAGCTGAGATGAATAGCTTTGCCGCGCACTACTGCCAGTGCAATGTGTGGCTGGAGGACCCCTGCCTGCATCACCCCGGAACGGTGGTGAACTCATCGGCCTTGTTTTCCGACCAGAAGCTGCCATCAACAGAGTGGTATGGCGACTGGCTGCGCCCGCAGGATCTTTTCTATTCCTGCGCGGCAGTGGTTGATGTGCAGCACGATCGCTCTTTCAATGTGACGCTGCTGCGCTCGCGCAGCGCCGGCGAGTACAGCCGCGAAGAGCTGGGGCTGGTGCAGCAGCTGATGCCGCATTTGCAGACGGCGTTTTCCATTCATCGCAGGCTGTACAGGACACAAGCCTTGTTGAATGCGTCTCTGGCGGTGCTGGACGAGTTGCCCATGGGCATGGTGTTGCTGGATGAGCGAGCGCAGGTGATGCATCGCAACCGCAGGGCACAAAGCCTGATGCAGCGCAGCCAGTTACTTAGCGAGACGGGCGGCAATGGCCTGAGAGCCGCGAATCCGGCAGATGACCGCTGGCTGCAAAAAGCCATGCGTGAATGTGTGGCCACGGGGCTGAGCAAAGCCGCGCATGTGGGGCGAGCCAGCCGTTTTCGGGGGCTGGCAGGGCAGCAGTTGCAGATCATGGTGGCGCCGCTACCTATCCGGTCTTCACCGTACGGTGAAAGCTGCGCTGCCATGGTGCTGATCAGCGATCCGGAGCTGGGTATTCCCAGCTTGCACGAGGTGCTCAGAGGGCTGTATCGCTTGACGCTGGCCGAAGCACAACTGGCGCAGTCTCTGATCAATGGCTGGAGTCTGCAGGAGTTTGCAGACCGGCAAGGCGTTTCCATTCACACGGCACGCAGCCAGTTCAAGTCAGCCGCTGCCAAGGTGGGAGTGAGTCGGCAGGCTGATTTTGTGCGCGTGCTGCTTACCGGCCCTGCCATGCTGCGTTGGCAGGAGCCGGCGCAAATCAATCTCGCGTAACGCGCATCACCTCTTCGGCGGTGGTGATGCCTTCGCGCACCAGACGCTCGCCGTCTTCGCGCATCAGCTGCATGCCTGTGGCCTGCGCGGTTTCGCGGATTTCTGCCTCGCTGGCGCCACGGTGAATCTGGGCTCGGATGGCATCATCCACCACCAGCATTTCGAAAATACCGGTGCGGCCCTTGTATCCGCTAGGCTCAGTGCTATCAATTTTTCTAACCAGCCGCTGGGCCAGCACGCCCAGCAGGGACGAGGACAGCAGGAAAGGTTCCACGCCCATGTCGATGAGGCGCGTAACGGCGCTGGGCGCGTCGTTGGTGTGCAGTGTGGCCAGCACCAGGTGACCGGTGAGCGAGGCCTGAATGGCGATCTGCGCGGTTTCGAAGTCGCGGATTTCGCCGATCATGATGACGTCCGGGTCCTGGCGCAGGATGGCACGCAGGGCCTTGGCAAAGGTCAGGTCAATCTTGCTGTTGACCTGGGTTTGGCCCACTCCGCCCAGCTCATATTCGATGGGGTCTTCCACCGTCATGATGTTGTTGTGGCTGGCGTCCATGCGCTGCAGCGCGGCGTACAGCGTGGTGGTCTTGCCCGAGCCCGTGGGGCCGGTGACCAGCACAATGCCGTGGGGCTGCGCCGTCAGGTGCGTGAAGCGCTGCAGCGTTTGCCCGCCCATGCCCACGGCTTCAAGGCTGAGCTTGCTCTCGCTCTTGTCCAGCAGACGCAGCACTGCGCGTTCGCCATGGGCGCTGGGCAGGGTGGAGACGCGCACGTCAATGGCGCGGGTGCCCAGGCGCAGGCTGATGCGGCCGTCCTGCGGCAAGCGCTTTTCGGCGATGTCCAGGTCGGCCATGATCTTCAGGCGCGAGATCAAAGCGGCATGCAGTGCACGGTTGGGCTGCACGACTTCGCGCAGGTCGCCATCGACACGAAAGCGCACGCTGGAATGGCGCTCGTAAGGCTCGATATGGATGTCCGAAGCGCCGTCGCGCGCGGCCTGCGTGAGCAAGGCGTTGAGCATGCGGATGATGGGTGCGTCGTCGGCCGTTTCCAGCAAGTCTTCAACGGCGGGCAGGTCCTGCATCATGCGCGTCAGATCGGCATCGGATTCGACCTCGCTGACCACCATGGCGGCGCTGGAGTCGCTTTGCGCATAGGCCGCGCTGATGCGGTGGGCCAGTGCAGCGGAATCCAGAATTTGCCAGCGGTGTACGCCATGCTTGCGCTGCACTTCCGAGACGGCTGACCAGTCGGGCTGCGGGCTGTGCCAGAGCACGGTGTCCTGGCCGTCATCTTCAATCAGCAACTGGCTGCTGCGTGCAAAGGCATAGGGCAGTGGGTAGCGCATGCGTGGCCTTTGCTTACAGGAGATTCGGTGCCGTGGCCCCGCTGCCGGCGGGCTGTGGTGTGACGGCGGGTGCGGGCACTGGGGCTGTGGTGGGCGGCACGTTCAAAGGCTGGCCATCCACCGTGGGGCGGTTGGGGCGGGTGAAGTCCACCAGCTCGGGCTTGGAACCGGGCACGATGACCACATTGGGCTGTGTGGGCGGCAGTGGCGCGCCAAAGCCGGGAAGCACCGGGGCGGCATTGACATTGCGCATCAGCAGGTTCGGGTCTGGCTGCGCACTTTGCTGCACGCCGCGAATGGCCTCGTAGCGATCCTGAGACAGCTGCTGGGTTGAAGTGGCATCGCGCAGCACCGTGGGGCGCAGGAAGACCATCAGATTGGTTTTTTTGCGGGAACGGCTAGTGTTGCGGAACAGGTTGCCCAGCAAGGGAATATCGCCCAGCAGCGGTACTTTTTCCTGGCTCTGGCTGTACTCATCGGCAATCAAGCCGCCGAGCACCACAATCGCGCCGTCTTCCACGAGCACGTTGGATTCAATGGAACGCTTGGTGGTTGTCGCGCCCTTGGCGGCATCGGCCGTGCCAGCTTTGACTGCAGAGTTTTCTTGATAAACGGCCATTTTGATGGTTCCGTTTTCATTGATCTGCGGGCGAATTTTCAACAACGTACCCACGTCCTTGCGCTCATAGGTGATGAATGGGTTGTTTGTGCTGGTTAGGGTTGTGGTGCCGGGAACAGGAATGTTCTCGCCCACCATGATGCTGGCTTCTTCGTTGTCCAGCGTCATGAGGTTAGGTGTCGACAAGATATTGGTATCGCCATCACCCTGCATCAGATTGACCAGAGCACCAAGACTCGTATTGCCTCCCACCGACTGGGTGAAGCCCAGATTCATGCCTTTCATGCCTGCGATGGCAGCGCTATTGGCGGTAGCTGTGTCGGTGTTGGAGGAGGTGGTTCCGCTGACCAGGCTGCCAACAGCGCCGGAGATGCTGAAGATATTAGGAATGCCGGCGATCTGCGAGCCGTTGCCCAGCACGCCCACTACGCGTCCGTTGTTGCGAATGATGGAACTCCACTGCACGCCCAACTGCGCCGCCTTGTCTGCGGAGACTTCAACGATCAGGGCCTCAATCAGCACCTGAGCACGACGCCCATCGAGCTTGTCGATGACCGCGCGCAGCTGGCGATACAGTGGGGCTGGTGCGGTAATGATCAGCGAGTTGGTGGTGGGGTCGGCCTGAATCATGCCGCCCGTAGAAGGCTGCTGGGCTAGGCCAAAATTAGAGCTGGGGCCGCTGGTGCCGCTGCTTCCCAAACCGATGGTGGCGCCACCGCTGGTGCTGCGTGAAACAACAGGCTGAGGTGAATTGCTGCTGCCAGTCACGCCACCCGTTGTTGCGGTGGTTGCGGTTTGATTGCCCGTGGCGCTGGCGGCCGTTTGCTGCGCGCCAATGGCGGCGCGCAAGGTAGCCGCCAGAGAGGTTGCCTCGGCATTCTTCAGATACACCACATGAATATTGCCTTCATCGCCACCGCCCATCATGGCGGGTTGGTCCAGACGCGCAATCAGCGAGCGAATCTGTGCCAGCTTGGCGGGGTTGGAGGCGCGGATCAGCACGGCGTTGCTGCGCGGCTCGGCCAGGATGGATGTGCGAAAGCTGGTATCGCTTTGCCCGGCGGCAGCGGCCACGCCACCGGGCTGCGCCGCAGCGCCTGTGGTGGCAGAGCCGCCATCGACCAGACGGGTCACCAGCGCCACCATGTCGCCAGCGACGGCGTGGCGCAGCGGAATGACTTCCACATCGGTGGCGTTGGAGACATCAGAGCTGGCAATGATGCGCGAGATGCGCTGCAGATTGTCCGCATAGTCGGTGATGACCAGCGAGTTGTTGCCGGGGTTGACGTTGATGGTGTTGTTGGGGCTGATCAGCGGGCGCAGCACGGGCACCAGATTGTTGGCGTTCTCGTAGTTGAGCTTGAAGATCTGGGTGACGATGCCGCCACCGCTGTGGCCGCCGCGGCCCACGGCCACCTCGTTGGTTTGCAGCTTGGCATCGGCCTCGGGAATGACCTTGAACAGCCCGGCGGACTCGACCACGGTGAAGCCCTGCATGCGCAGCGCGGCCAGGTATTGCTGGTAGGCGGTGGCGGGAGAGACAGCCTTGTCCGTCAGCAGCGTGATCTGGCCTTTGACACGAGGGTCTACCACCACATTGCGGTTGGTGATGGCGGCCATGGCGCGCGATACGGCTTCGATATCGGCGTTGGTGAAATTCAGTGTGACGGGCTCGCCCGGGCGCAGACTGGGCGTGGATTGAGCATGAATTTGGCCGCTGGCGCACACCACAATTGCGGCAGCAGCTATGGATTTAAGAGTGTTGCGCCAGGGGGAGCACGGGTGCTGATTCATAGGTCAACCAAAAGTGATGATGGAGCGCGTGCCTTGGCGGCGCCCCAGAATATTGAGCAGATTGGAGAGGGCGGCCTCGCGCTCGGGGCTGGCGCTGGCCTCTCCATTGAAATGCAGGCGTGCGTCCACCCACTGGCCCTGACCGCTGAGTTGCAGATCGCCAGCCAGCGTGGAAAGCTGCAGTTTGGGGTTGTCGCCGCCCTGAATATCCAGACGGTAACTGCCCAGTGGCTTGAGGGGCGACAGGCGCGAGGATACGGCCAGCGCTTCCAGCCGGGTCAGGCCCTGGCTGTTGGCGCGACCTGCGCGGTAATGCAGTTGCAGGCTCTGGGTGGACAGGCGCAGCTGTCCCTGCAGGGCCACGGTGTTCCAGGGCGTGCCCAGACCGGCCAGCAGCTCGGCGGGCAGCTCGATCACGCTGTCCTGCACCTGGGCGGTCATGGCGTTCCAGCCGGGGCTCAGGCGTGCTTGCAGCGGTGTGGCAGTGCAGCAGTCGCTTTGCAGCGCAATGTTCAGACCGGTGAGTGCGGGGCGTAGCGTCCACTGCAGGCGTGTGGGCAGGCTGCTGCGGTCACGGCTGCCTTCGCCTTCGGCTAGCACCAGGCGGGCCGAGCCATTCCAGACTGTGCCCCGCGCTTCCTGCAGCAGCACCTTGCCTTCGGAGGCGGTTTGCACGGCATAGACCAGCCAGGTTGCCGGGGCCCAGATCACGGCTGCCAGCAAGGCACCGCAGACGGCACCAGCCACGGCCCAGCCGCGTGGTGAGCGCAGGGCGCTGACACCGCGGGCAGCACGGGGCGGGGCGATGGGCATCAGGCTTGGTTTCATGATGCGGGCTTACTGAGCCGTGCTGCCGGGCAGGTCCAGCAGCAAGGTGCCGCTCCAGCGCGTGATGGCATCGCTGGCGTTGCTACCTGTGCTGGTGGCCGCCTGGCGGTTGAGCTTCATCTCTGCCACGGCGGCATGGCTGTTGTCTCTGGCCTGGCTCAGCCAGCGCGCAAGCGCTGGTGCGGGTGTCTGGGTCAGCGTGATCTGGGCGCGCAGGCCTAGCCACTGCAGCTTGGCGGTGGCGCCCAGCTCGGCGGTGACGGATTGCTCCAACAAGGCTTTGGAGTCGGCGCTGCTGCTTTGCGGCTGCTGGCGCAGCAACTGGGCCTGTGCCTGCATCTGCAGCATGGTTTGCAGTTCGCGGTCAGCAGCGGCATGGCGAGCCGGGGCGGTGCGCAGGCTATGCAGGGCCGGTGCCAGTGCGACCCACCAGACCAGTGCCAGTAGCACGATGGAGGCGGCCAGCAGCACCAGGTTTTGCTCGCGCTGGGCCAGTGCGCTCCATTGCTGGCGCAGCGGGGCGATGGCGGTTTGAAGGGCGTTGGGCTGCTTCATGGCTGGCTGGACGAAGTCTTGGCGCTGAGCAGCAGATCGGCACCATCGGGGTTGAGCTGGTAGCCAATGGCCTGCAGGCTTTGCTGGGCGTCAGTCAGTGCCTCAGGTGCGAGCTTGAGGCCGGAGATACGCAGCTGCTTGTCCTGATACTGCAGGGCGCTGGCATTTTGCACACCGCTGATGCTGGCGCTGGCCGTCAGCAAGGCCTCTGCATCGCTGGTGGAAAGTGCGCCAGAGTTGCTGCGCAGCAAGTCCAGCTCGCGCTGCATTTGTACGGGGGCATCCACCACCACAGGAACCTGGGGGAAGGTGTCTTTGAGCACCTGCTTGGCCTGTTGCTGGCGCTGGGTGATGGAGCGGTTTTCCTTGAACGCCCAGGCGTTCAGGCCCACCAGCTGGGCGACGATGGCAAGCCCGGTTGCCCAGCGCGCAGCGCGCCACTGGGGGGCTTTGGCAAAGCTGTTCCAGGCATCCAGCAAACGGCGGCGCAAACGGGTATTGCCCCCCAGATCCAGCGCGAACTGGGCCAGGTCGCCCTTGTAGTGGCTGGCGGCCAGCAGGCGCTGGGCTGGTGTGTAGATGCTGACGGGGCGCTGCAGGGCCTCTGCCGCACGCGTGTGCTGGGGCTCGGTCAGCAAGGCAATCTCGGGGGGCAACTGGCTCAGCAGCGATTGCAGCAAGGCGGCATCCGCCTGCAGCGGCAGCTGGGCCAGACTGAATTTTTGTTCCAGCCCAGTGGCGGTGAGCTGTGCGCTGCTGGCATCACCCGACAGCCACAGCTGCGGGGTGGCACTGGGCCATTGCAGAGGGGCAATGCGGCTGGCGGCATGACCGGCGGACTCCAGTGCCTGCAGATGTGCCTGCAGCCAGGCCTTGTCACAGGCGGCAACCCAGCTGGGCTGACCGGCTTCAGCGGCATCGTCTAGCGCCAGATGCAACTGGGCGGGGTCGTCCAGCAGTTTTTCTTCCAGCAGACCATCCAGCACGGCGCGCACACGCTGCTGATGACGGCGGTTGTGCAACTGCAGGCCCGGCGGCAGAGTGACGCAATGCCAGGAAAGGCGCGATGCGGGAATGACCGCTGTGACCTGTGCGGCGCGGCCAGCAGCAGGAAGCAGGGACGCCGAAGCCTGGCCGCTGCGCTGGATGTGCAGGCCATCGTTGCTCAGAACGTAGGAATATTCATCGCCTGCGCTGGCGTATTCCGCTGGCAGTTGTATTAGCAAATTGCTCATGAGAGGGATGGAGCATTCTATGAGGGCAATATGACATTCGGGCGTCAGCGCTGCGGGATTGCGGGCAATCCCCAGTCCGCCTGTTCCTGCCACAGCGTGTTGACGGTCATGTCATTGCGTTGAATCAGTGAGCGCTGGCTCAGTACGTTATCCCCAAGGCGCAGCCTTCCATGGGCCTCGAAGTACGAGGTGGTGACGCTGTGCGCGCTGTTGTTGAGGGCATTCGGGCGCCCCAGAGCAGTGCGTGCAGCTGCAACCGATTTGAAGGGCGAACTGTCGCGTAATTGCACCAGCTGGTTGGCGCTGGCCCAGTCCAGCTCTTCGTCGCTGGCGTACAGCACCTCGGCGCTGGCCGTGTTGATGTTGATCTGCGTCGCCTCGGGCAGCAGGCACACATAGGGTTCGATGCGGGCTATCAGCTGTGGATCGACACCCAGCCACACCAGCTGGCGCACGGTGCGGGGCATCAGCGGCGCATTCTGGGCTGTGCCGCGCGCAGCCTGCTGCAGGCCATTGGCAAGCTGCATGGCGGCACTGGCGGGCAGGTTCAGGCGGTCGAGCAGGCGGGTAAAGGGCTTGAGCGACTCGGCAGAGATCTCCTGATTCAGCCCTTTGTAGAGATTGCGCAGGTTCAGGCGCGACTGCATATCGATGACTTCGCCAGACAGAAAGGCATCCTGCACATCGGCCATGCTGCTATCGACCTGAGAGATATTTTTCTGGGCAGAGAGAAAGGTGGACAGACGCGCTTCCTGCAGCGGCACCGCCCAGGGCTCGCCCAGATGGTCTATTGGATTGCTGCGGTTGGCGCGGGAATCCTCCTGCAGCACCACCCGCGACCAGTCCAGCGCACCCAGCAGCAGCCATGCGGCCTGCACACGATTGCGCTCGGCAGTCTCCACCTCCACATCACGCCACTGCTGCCACAGCGCCGCAGAAGCCAGCGTGGCCACCATCACCACCGTCAGCATGGCCGCCAGCAGCGCTGCGCCGCGCTGGCGCAACTTTGCAGAGGGCGCGGCCCAAGTGAGGGACGCCGAGCAAGAGCCGCCTTGCGGCGAAGGCGTCGTCCCCCTTGGGGGGAAGGAGCGAAGCGACACAGGGGGGGTCATGATCGATTATTCGAGCGCAGCGGGTTCACCCAGTCCAGCGTCAGCACGCCATTCATGGCGCGCCCTGGCGGCAAAGTCAGCTCCAGCCGGATGCCTTCGGGCAAGGTGGGCAGGGCGCGGCTGCCGTCATCGGACTTGCTGCCTTCGCTCGATTGCGGGTTGGTCCAGGCATTGTTGCGGTAGTAATACACGCGCCACTGGTCCAGCGGCAGCAGCACGGTTTCGCGGCGCATCTGGTCGCTGGATGGGTTGCGGCCCCATTGCGCAGCCTGTATCCAGGCGTCATTCCATTCGCTTGCAGTGCGCAGCGGCAGCGATTGCCAGCGCACCCACTGAAACTGCCCGTCCACATTGCGGCGGCTCCAGGCCACCACCCAGGCACCGTTGTCCACAGGGCCGCTGCTTTTGCGCGTCATGCGAAAGACCTGGCCATCCCACTCCAGCGCCTGGCGGCCGGCCAGCGGCATCAAGGCATTGAGGTCGGCATTCCACTGTGCCAGCACAGTCTGCAGCACGGCTTGCTGCTCGCCCTGCGTGCGCGTGCTTTCCTGCGTGCGAATCATGCCATCCAGCCCGCGCCAGCTCATCACCGCGACCAAAGCCATGGCGGCCAGCGCCACCAGCAACTCAATCAGCGTAAAACCGCGATTCCGCTTTTTAGAGAAGGCGAAAACAGGTGGCCGAGACAAAAAACCGACACAGCCTAAGTCGGAGACGGCCAGCAAGGGCCGCACCGAAGCAACGGACATCGTCCCCCCGCGGGGGGAAGGCGCGAAGCGACTCAGGGGGGCCATCAATATTTCCCCACAATGGTTGAAACCTGCAGCATGGGGGCAGAGTTGGCAAAGACCTGTGCATCCACCCGCCGGAAGCTGGGGTTGGGCGTGGGGCGCACGCTGACCTGCACTTGCAGCTGGCGGCCTAGCTGGGGGCAATTGACCGTGGTATCGCCCACGGCTGGCATCTGGTTGATCAGGCGCAGGCGCACCAGTTCGTTCTGTGCGCAGGTCTGGGCCAGAATGACATCGGCCTGACGCTGCGCATTGCGTGTCAGTGCACTGCTGGCCTGAAGCCCGGCCAGCAGTGCCACGGCCACCATGCCTACGGCAACCAGCACCTCGATCAGCGTAAAGCCTTGCTGGACGAAACGTGGTTTCATGGCCTGCCGCCTTGCAGCGATTGCACCTTGAAAGGGCGCAGGCCATCGGTCACCAGTTGCAGCGCGGGCGATGAGTTGTCGGGCAGGGAAAGCGTAATCGTCTGGCGCGGAATCAAAGGCTCTGGCCCCAGTACAACCGGTGTGGAGGGCTGCACAGTGACAGGCGTTTGCAGCCACTGCATGGGCATCTTCACACCGGGTGGCAGGCCTTCAAACCGAAAGCCCTGAGGCATGGGGCGCCAGACCACCAGCGTGCCATTCGCACGGGCCTGGGCGCGCGCGGATTCCAGCAGCGTAGCCAGGCGCTCGGCCTCGCGCTCCAGTTGTTGGCCGCCGTTGTCACGAATGGCCAAGCTCACGCCCGCCGTTGCCAGCGCCATGATGGAAATCACGACCAGCAACTCTAGCAAGGTAAATCCAGCGTGTTTGAGTTGAGCCATGAAGGAGTGAGCGGCCGAGTTTCTGATGTGAAGCGGGTTAGACGGGGGATGTTTCGCCGCCGGGCAGCCCCAAGGCGAAACTCGGCTTTAGCCGGTCAGGGCCCCTTGGGGGCAGCGACCACACGCAGTGAGGGAGCGTGGGGTCGATGCTCTCGTGGGGGCTCATTGTTATTGCCAGGAGCCAATATCCGCATCCTTGCCTTCACCGCCGGCCTTGCCATCAGCGCCAAACGACATGATGTCGATGGGGCTCTTGATGCCGGGGTTCAGATACTGGTACGGATTGCCCCAGGGATCGTTGGGCAGCTTTTCCAGATAAGGCTTCCAGTTGGTGGGCACAGGGCTGGTGGTGGGTTTGGTCACCAGCGCCTGCAGGCCTTGCTCGCCTGTGGGGTAACGCTGGTTGTCCAGCCGGTACAGCTTCAGGGCCTGGTTGATATTGGCGATATCGGTTTTGGCGGCTGTCACGCGCGCATCGTCGGCGCGGTCCAGCACATTGGGTACGATCAGAGCGGCCAGCACGCCAATGATGACAAGCACCACCATGAGTTCGATGAGGGTGAAACCACGGGTTGCCGTATGGCGAATGGCTTTCAAATGGCGTCGGCTGAAAATTGTCATGTGGCGCTTGTAGGATGGATGCTGTACGTCACGATCATAATCTGCGAATGCGACGCTTATCTTTCAGCTCTGGTCAGGGCAGCTCCTTACCCGTCAAACTCACTACCGCGCTGCTGTGGGCAGGCGCTGCGGCAATTGTGGTGTTCTGGGGGCTGCGCTTTGCTGGCAGTGCCGATGCACACAGCCCGGTGGTGCCCGCCGCTCAAGCCGTGCAGGCCAATGCACAGGCTCTTGCCAAGGCGCTGGGCGCGGTCGCTTTGCCTGCGGCAGGCCCGGTGGTTGCGCCTGTGGCCAGTCGCTATGCCTTGATGGGCGTGGTGGCAGGGCGCGAATCAGGTGCGGGTGCCGTGGTGATTGCCGTGAGCGGCCAGCTAGCCAGAGCGGTGCGAGTAGGTGACGCAGTGGAAGAGGGCGTGATTCTGCAGTCCCTGAGCACGCGCGAAGCCCGCCTTGGCCCAGTCAGTGGGCCTGCAACGACGGTGCTGGAATTGCCCAAGCCTGCGATTGCCGCCCTCAACTAAGGCTTAGTTTCAGCCACTGCCCGCAGGCCGGTGCAGGCAGCGTCCAGTCGGCGCTTTGCGGTGGGCGACTGCCGTGTTGCAGCAGCCATTGCACACAGCGGGCCACACCTGCATGGGTGATCCACACCTGATGCGGCTGCGGGGCTAAACGGGATTGCTGCAGCGCCGCATTCACGCGATGGAGCATCTGCATGAGTGACTCGCCACCGCCGGGGGCATGGGCGGCCAGGTCTTGCGCCCAGGCGCTGATGGCTGCTTCGCCAATCGCATCCCAGCTTTCGCCCTCCCAGCTGCCGAAATCCATCTCCTGCAATCGCGCATCGGGCTTTGTAATGAAATCAGGTTCTAGCGCTTTCAATTCATACGCTAGCTGCTCACATCTTTGCAGTGGCGAGTGCTGTATGTGGAGATTGCCACGCCAGGGCTGCAAAGCCTGCGATAAGGCTAGAGCCGCATCTTGTGTGGCCTGTGCATCGGCAGGCACATTCAGGCGGCCATAGCAGCGGTCAGCCTCAATCAAGGGGCGTGCATGGCGCACCAGCCATAGCGTCTTCATACGATCTGGTGCACCGCCACGGCGGCGGCCAGCAAGATCGCCAGTTCATTGAGCTGCTGGCAAGCGCCCAGGCAGTCGCCCGTCATGCCACCCAGACGCTGGCGAAACCAGCGCTGCACCAGCCATGTGGTCAGGGCGCAGGCGATGAGGACTTTCAGTACTAGCTCGCCAGACCCCAGCCACCACAGCAGCGCAATAGCGGGCAGGCACCAGACGCCGCCTGTTATCAAGCCACGCCAGTTCAGCTGTTTGCCTGCCACATTCAAAGTCTTGCTGCTGGCCGCCAGGCCGACATGGGGCAGGCAGTGCATCAGCACCAGCGGTGTGAAGCGCGACAGCACATGCGCGCTGCACAGCAGGGCCATGATGGGCAGCGGGCTCCAGAAGGGTTTGAGGCTGTTCATCAGTACCGCAATCAGCGTGACTTTTGTCAGCAGCACCGTCACCAGCGTCATCACGCCATAGGACCCCAGCCGCGAGTCCTTCATGATCTCCAGCGCACGCTCGGGCGGCACAAAGCCACCCAGTCCGTCTGCCACATCGGCCAGCCCGTCCTCGTGAAATCCACCCGTCAGCCATAGCGTGCCAGCAGTGCTGATGACGGCGGCCAGCAGCGGCGTCCAGGGGCTGTGCAGCACCAGCCACTGCACCAGTGCCACCAGCAGCGCAGCCCACAGGCCCACCAGCCAGCCCACGCCCGGCAGATGCGCGGCGCTGGCACGCTGCATCTCGGGGCTCCAACCGACCCAGGTGGCCAGCCGCCCGTTGACGGGAATGCGGCTGAAGAATTGCACTGCCAGCAGAAAGTGGCGCAGGGCTTTCATGGGTGATTCAAAAAAGTGAGCTGCTTGCGAATATCCAGTAAGCGAAAGAGGCCTAAAGGCCTCTTTTTTATTTCAAGAACAGTTGATAAGCCGGGTTGTTGGTTTCTTCCACCCAGGGGTAGCCCAGGTTTTTGAGGAAGGCATCGAACTTCTTGCTGTCCTTGGCTGGCACCTGCATGCCCACCAGAATGCGGCCGTAGTCCGCGCCCTGGTTGCGGTAGTGAAACAGCGAGATGTTCCAGGTGGGGGCCATCAGGCTCAAAAATTTGAACAGCGCACCGGGACGTTCGGGGAAGACAAAGCGCAGCAGGCGCTCGTCTTGCGCCAGCGGCGAATGGCCGCCCACCATGTGGCGCAAATGCTCCTTGGCCATTTCGTCAAAGGTCAGGTCAATCGCGTCAAAGCCATTTTTCTGGAAGTTCTTGCAGATCTTCTCGCTCTCGCCCTTGGTGGGCGTGGTCAGGCCCACAAACACATGGGCTTTGCTGTCGTGGCTGATGCGGTAGTTGAACTCGGTCACATTGCGCGGGCCGCCGGGCAGCTTGCCTACCACCTCGCAAAAGCGCTTGAAGCTGCCGCGCTCTTCGGGGATGGTCACGGCAAACAGGGCTTCGCGCTCCTCGCCCACCTCGGCACGCTCGGCCACAAAGCGCAGGCGGTCGAAGTTCATGTTCGCGCCGCTCAAGATGGCGGCATAGGTCTCGCCCTTGGTCTTGTGCTTGGCTACGTACTGTTTGATAGCGGCCACGCCCAGGGCGCCCGAGGGCTCCACGATGGAGCGGGTGTCGGTAAAGATGTCCTTGATGGCGGCGCAGACGGCGTCGGTGTCCACGGTCACAAAGTCGTCCACCAGGCCCTTGGTGATGCGGAAGGTTTCCTCGCCCACCAGCTTGACAGCCGTGCCGTCGGCAAACAGGCCCACATCGGCCAGTTCCACGCGCTCACCGGCTTGCACCGACTGCATCATGGCGTTGGAGTCCTTGGTGTGTACGCCGATCACCTTCACATCGGGGCGCACGGCCTTGATGTAGTTGGCAATGCCGGCAATCAGGCCGCCGCCGCCGATGGGTACAAAAATCGCATCCAGGCGCTGGCTGCCCAGTTGCTGCAGCTGGCGCAGCATTTCCATGGCGATGGTGCCCTGGCCGGCAATCACGTCCGGGTCGTCGAAGGGGTGAACAAAGGTCAGGCCCTGCTCTTTTTGCAGCTTGATCGAGTGCTTGTAGGCATCGGAATAGCTGTCGCCAAACAAGACCGCTTCGCCGCCCAGTGCCATCACGGCATCCACCTTGACCTGGGGCGTGGTCGTGGGCATCACGATCACGGCGCGGCAGCCTAGCTTCTTGGCACTCATGGCCGTGCCCTGGGCGTGGTTGCCGGCGCTGGCGCAAATCACGCCTTTTTGCAGCTGCTCGGCCGTCAGATTGGCCATCTTGTTGTAGGCGCCGCGCAGCTTGAAGCTGAACACGGGCTGCTGGTCTTCGCGCTTGAGCAAAATCTTGTTGTGCAGGCGGCGCGTGAGGTTTTTGGCGGGCTGCAGATCAGATTCCACGGCCACGTCATAGACGCGGGCGTTGAGGATGCGGGTCAGATAATCGGCGGGAGTCAGAGCTTGAGGCATGGGCAAAAAGAACAGATCAATTGCCTGGCACCCAAGTGAGGCACAGTCACAGAGCTTGTGTTCGTGAGGCAGGGCGCAGGATTGCAGCCATCATAGGCGCTTGGGTGTGCCACTGCAGTACTGCCTCAAGAGGTGAGTCCTGTCTGATGGAGAACTGCAAAGGTGCAGGAGGCAGGCGGCCAAAAAAAAGCCCCCAGCTGTGAAGCTAGGGGCTGAATCCACCATTAGAGGAGGTGGAGGAGACAAGTGGTGCGATACAGACTAGTGCTTTCCATAGATCTGTGGTCCATCTGCGGGTTTGACCTCACAGGTAACGCTTGAGTTGTATTGTAGGGGTCTTGAAATTTCTGTGCATCAAAAGATTCGGGTTTTTATGTATTTGATGCAAAATTGCAACAGCTTTGAGAGGAAATACGATGGAATGCACAGTTAGTTGGACAGGCGCGGCCACTGGAATGCGCTCTGGCATGGGTTTTGTGGCAGAGACTGGCAGCGGCCATGTGGTGAACATGGATGGCGCGCCCGATGAGAGGAATCCGGCCAACGGCGGCCGCAATCAGGCCCCGCGCCCCATGGAAATGCTGCTGGCAGGCGCTGGCGGCTGCACCGCCTATGACGTGGTGCTGATCCTCAAGCGTGGCCGCCACGATGTGAAGGGCTGCAGCGTTCAGCTGACATCCGAGCGCGCAGACACGGATCCCAAGGTCTTCACGAAAATCCATATGCAGTTCACCGTCAGCGGCAAGAACCTGCCTGCTGCAGCAGTGGAGCGTGCCATCGAGATGAGTCACGACAAATACTGCTCGGCCACCATCATGCTGGGCAAGACGGCTGAAATCACGACCGGTTTTGACATCGTCGAAGCCTGAGCGGTATCGCTGATGAAAAACGGGTCCTGTGTGGACCCGTTTTTTGTTGGATGGCGGTGATGTCAGATGCGGTGTGCAGTTGTTGTCATGACCTTGGCTGCAACACGCATCAAGCCTTGTATCGCGGGAGGAAGCTGTACAGCACCCTCATCAATGGCCGCTGCTGCGTGGCGCTCTTCATCATCCTTCATGCGCTCCACCACGGCGCGCGAGGCTTCATCCTCTTCGGGCAGGCGGCCCAGATGGCTGGCCAGGTGGGCTGAAACCTGATTCTCGGTTTCCACGACAAAGCCCAGACTTGCCGCATCACTGACCTTGGCTGCAATCGTGCCAATGGCAAAAGCACCGGCAAACCACAGCGGGTTCAGCAGCGACGGGCGATCCCCCAGCGCATGCAGACGTTCACGAGTCCAGGCCAGGTGATCCATTTCCTCGCGTGCGGCATGCAACAGATGCTCGCGCAACTCTGCATCCTTGGTCACCATGGCCTGAGCGTTGTATAAAGCCTGCGCGCAGACTTCTCCCACATGGTTGACGCGCATCAATGCGCCAGACAGGCGGCGCTGATTCTCATCGAGACTGGCCTCGGCAATCCCGGAGGCCGGGGAGCGCTCGGCCGCAGGAGGGTCAGCAAACAGGGTGCGAAGGGCTGCATCTGCAGCAGTCAGAAATTTATCCATGGCTCTTGAAACAACACGGTGCGGCACATGCATCGTGCCAATGTGCATAAGGTACACCAGAGTGCTTCACCCGCAACTTGCGCTGGGGCAATGCCAAGGTGGAACCCTTAAGTGCCGCACCTAATAGCGCGTCAGAGTTGTTTGTTGCGGTAGTGCAACGAAAATCGCCGGAATCCGCCGGTTTTGGGTGAATTCCTTTGCGCTGCTGCCGGGGGTCTGGTGCAATAGACCCAACTTCCCCACCAGGAGGTTGGCGCGGGAAACCGGTGGAGCTCGAGGCTCAAGTCTCTCTCCCATAGAACCGGCGCCCTTCTAAACCTTGGAGTAACTCGTAATGAAAAAATCTCTGATCGCCCTGGCAGTGCTGGCCGCTTCCGGCGCCGCAATGGCTCAATCTTCCGTGACCATGTTTGGTGTGGTCGACACTGGCGTTGCCTACCTGAAGGGTACTGGCGATGGCAGCACTAAGAACTACGGCCTGTCCACAGGCGGCAACGCTTCTTCTCGTCTGGGCTTCCGCGGCGTGGAAGATCTGGGTGGCGGTCTGAAGGCTGGTTTCTGGCTGGAATCCGGCTTCAACAGCGATACCGGTAACGGTGCTGCTGCTGGCGCTTCTGGCAATGGTCTGGAATTTGCTCGTCGCTCCACTGTGAGCCTGATGGGTAACTTCGGTGAAGTGCGCCTGGGTCGTGATGAAACCGCTGCTTACAACAAGCTGTCGGCTTACTCCAACTTCAGCGTGATCGGCGTTGGCGGCTTCCGCGGCTGGAACAGCACTGTTGGTGACGGCATCCGTCAAAACAACATGATCGCTTACTTCACGCCTAACTTCTCTGGCTTCACAGCTGGCGTGAACTACGCTTTCGGTGAATCCACTCAAGGTGGCGCTTACAACCGTTACGTTGGTGGCTTTGCTGCTTACAACAATGGTCCTCTGAGCGTCACAATCGGTGCTGATCACAAGAACGGCGCTTCGCTGGCTCAAGCCGGTTTTGCTAACAGCACTGTGGAAACCTACGGTCTGGGTGCCTCCTACGACTTTGGCGTTGCCAAGGTGAACGGTCTGGTGCTGCAAGCCAAGGAAAAGGGTCAAGCAGTGAACACCAAGCAAACCAGCTACGCTTTGGGTGTTTCCGCTCCTGTGGGTGGCGTGGGTGAAGTGAAGGCTCAGTACGCTCTGTACGACGGCAAGAATGGTGCTGCTCAAGGTGATGGCAAGGCTCATCAACTGAGCCTGGGTTATGTGCACAACCTGTCCAAGCGCACTGCTCTGTACGGTACATACTCGTACATGAAGAACAAGGATGGCCGTGCTATGACCCTGATCAACAGCGGTGCAGGCGGCTACACTACTGGCGTGAACGGCAACAACCACGGTATCCAAGTGGGTCTGCGTCACGCTTTCTAATCAGTTGCTGGCATAAGCCAGTAATTGCTTAAAGCTTAAAAGGCCTGTCGAAAGACAGGCCTTTTCTATTTTTGCGGATAAAACTGAAAGGGTGATTACTGAGAGGGTAAATCCGCGAGGGAAAGGCCTGTGTTGTGCTTGCGCCAATCGTTACGCAATGTGTGGATGGATTTTTAGAATGAAATTTCCACCAACTGTTTGTGAACTAAGAGAGAGGCAACACAATGACAACTTCATTTGTGAAAAAGACGCTGGCTTTGGCTGTATTGGGTGCCTTGGGAGGCATGGCTTATGCGCAAAGTAGTGTGCAGCTTTATGGCATTGTGGATGCAGCCATTCGCCATACAACCAATGAGGGGGCTGATAAGAGTGGCGTGACTAGAATGATTGGTGGCGGTATGTCTCAGAGCCGCTGGGGTATCAATGTTACAGAAGACCTAGGTGGCGGCCTTTCTGCTATTGCGAACCTAGAGAACCGCTTTTTGACTGACTCTGGCTCGGGGGCTTCCTCAAATTATTTTCAGCAGTCCTGGGTAGGACTGCGTAGTAAGAGCTTTGGTCAGATCACCATGGGGCGCCAATACAATATGTTGTTTGACTTGGTGACCTCCACATATTCATCCTTCCCATATTCCCCTTATATGGAGGCGTACAAGCCTGAAATTGGGATGTCGATGGGGGCTCGTGCAGACAATATGTTGAAGTATGTTGCGGAGTTTGGTCCAGTGCGTGGGGCATTGCAATATTCTTTTGATGAGAAAAATACAGGAGCTAATTTCTCTCCGACAAATGCCGCAATGAAGACAGCAGGTGGTTATCTGCGCTATTCGCAGAGTGGAATTTCAGCAGGGCTTGGTTACTTGGGAACCACTTTGCCAATGGGTACCAAGGTTGATGCTTGGACTTTGGGTGGTTCTTATCGTACTGGAGGCCTTTATTTCAATCTTGGCTATGCACAAAATAAGCGCAAGGATGTAAAGGGTGCCACTGATATTGCAGTTCTGACCTCAATGTGGCAAGGTACTGCAGGTGTTTATGCTGCTGCAAATGGTGCTTTTAGTGCCGGTGATGCAAATAAACGTGAGATGTTTAAGATCGGTGTGGGTTATCAAATTACGCCGCAAGTCAATGCAGGTGTTCATTACTTCCATGCTAAGCAGTCGGGTTCGGCTAGCGGGGCCTATAACGGTAAAGCAGATTTTGTGGTTGCTGTTGTTGACTATGCTTTCTCTAAGAGGACAGATGCCTATTTCGGTGTAGACCATACAAAGGTCAGCGGAGGCAGCAAGATGTTTGTGGATGGCAATGGAGCAACAAAGCGCACAGGTATTACAGTTGGCCTACGCCACCGTTTCTGATGGTGTTGAATTAATCTAAAAATACCCGGTCAGTGTAAACTGGCCGGGTATTTTTCAATCAGGGACCAAACAAAAAGGCCGCATTCGCGGCCTTTTTGTTTTTGAGCAGAACCGGGTGAATGAAGCACCCGGTCAGCAGCCTGGCAATTACATGCCCATGCCGCCCATGCCACCCATGCCGCCCATGCCACCCATGTCAGGGGCACCAGCGCCTTCAGCCTTGGGGGCGTCAGCGATCATGCACTCGGTGGTCAGCAGCAGGGAAGCCACGGAAGCGGCGTTCTGCAGAGCAGTACGAGTTACCTTGGTGGGGTCCAGGATACCCATTTCCAGCATGTCGCCGTAGGTGTCGTTGGCGGCGTTGAAGCCGAAGTTGCCGTTGCCCTTCAGGACGGAGTCCACCACCACGGAGGGCTCGCCACCGGCGTTGGCCACGATTTCGCGCAGAGGAGCTTCCACGGCCTTCAGCACCAGCTTGATGCCAGCGTCTTGCTCGGCATTGCCGGTCGCCAGAGCGCCCACAGCTTGCTTGGCGCGCAGCAGAGCCACGCCGCCACCGGCCACGATGCCTTCTTCCACAGCAGCGCGGGTAGCGTGCAGGGCGTCTTCAACGCGGGCCTTCTTTTCCTTCATTTCGACTTCGGTGGCAGCGCCAACCTTGATCACGGCAACACCGCCGGCCAGCTTGGCCACGCGTTCTTGCAGTTTTTCGCGGTCGTAGTCGGAAGTGGCTTCTTCGATCTGGATGCGGATTTGCTTGACGCGGGCTTCGATTTCGTCAGCCTGGCCAGCACCGTCGATGATGGTGGTGTTTTCCTTGCCGATTTCGACGCGCTGAGCCTGGCCCAGGTCTTCCAGAGTCACCTTGTCCAGCGACAGGCCCACTTCTTCAGCGATGACCTTGCCGCCAGTCAGGATGGCGATGTCTTCCAGCATGGCCTTGCGGCGGTCGCCGAAGCCAGGAGCCTTCACAGCCACAACCTTCAGGATGCCGCGGATGGTGTTGACCACCAGCGTAGCCAGGGCTTCGCCTTCGACGTCTTCAGCAATGATCAGCAGAGGACGGCCAGCCTTTGCAACGGCTTCCAGGGTAGGCAGCAGGTCGCGGATGTTGCTGATCTTCTTGTCGAACAGCAGCACGAAGGGGTTGTCCAGAATCGCGGATTGCTTTTCGGGGTTGTTGATGAAGTAGGGCGACAGGTAGCCACGGTCGAATTGCATGCCTTCGACGACATCCAGTTCGTTGGCCAGGGACTTGCCTTCTTCAACAGTGATCACGCCTTCCTTGCCGACCTTGTCCATGGCTTGAGCGATGATTTCGCCCACGTCAGCGTCGGAGTTAGCGGAGATCGTGCCCACTTGAGCGATTTCCTTGGAAGTGGTGGTGGCCTTGGATTGCTTCTTCAGCTCTTCCACCAGGGCAGCGACAGCCTTGTCGATACCACGCTTCAGGTCCATGGGGTTCAGACCAGCGGCCACGTACTTGGAGCCTTCGCGCACGATGGCTTGTGCCAGCACGGTAGCAGTCGTGGTGCCGTCACCGGCGATGTCGTTGGTCTTGGAGGCCACTTCCTTCACGAGCTGGGCGCCCATGTTCTGCAGCTTGTCCTTGAGTTCGATTTCCTTGGCCACGGACACACCGTCCTTGGTCACGGTAGGGGCGCCGAACGAGCGCTCCAGCACCACGTTACGACCCTTGGGGCCCAGGGTAACCTTGACTGCGTTAGCCAGAATGTTCACGCCTTCAACCATGCGTGCACGTGCTTCACCGCCGAAAACTACGTCTTTTGCTGCCATTTGTGGCTCCTAAAGATTTGGATCAATTTGCCTGCCAGCCCTTATCTAATAAGCGCTGGCAGCTATGAAATTCGATGTTTGAAAGGGGTAATTCGCGCAGCGAATTACTTCTCGACGACTGCGAACAGGTCGTCTTCCTTCATGACCAGCAGCTCGTCGCCGTTGATCTTCACGGCTTGGCCGGAGTACTTGCCGAACAGAACGCGGTCACCGACCTTCACGTTCAGAGCGATTTGTTCGCCCTTGTCATTGCGCTTGCCGGGGCCCACAGCCAGCACTTCGCCCTGGTCAGGCTTCTCGGTGGCAGCATCAGGGAGCACGATGCCCGAGGCTGTCTTGGTTTCGTTTTCGAGGCGCTTGACGATCACGCGATCGTGCAGGGGACGCAGGTTCATACCAACTCCTAAATACATCAACAAAGTTGAAACAAGACTTGCCAGCCATCCTGGCCGACATTCGGAATATCTAGGGTCAAGCTGTTAGCACTCAACCCCTTCGAGTGCTAATAATAAGGCAATTTCCCGCGCTTTCAAGACCTCGCTCCAGCCGATTGCAGGGGCAATCCGTCAGGACGCAGGGTTTGTTCTGAGCTATCTGTAACGCGAATTTACAAATAGGCCTGGCTTTTGCTCTGCCAGAGCATGCCTCCAGAAACCATGATTGCCCCGGCGCAGCGCGCCCGTGAACTGCTACAGACAGACGCCTTCATTCCTCATATGCGCCGAGTGGGGCGCTGCGAGAGCTCGCTGCGCGAGCTGAACCTGATGTGGCGGCTCATAGAGTCCTCCGCCAAGATGAATTGCCCGCAGGAGGCACAGGCCTTGCTGCCCATGATGGCCGCCACGCGTGGCGGCTTCGAGAGGCTGGAGCAGGACCTGGTGCAATCCATGGTGGCACAGGCGGTGGCGGGCGTTACGGCAGGACAGGCCAGCCAGGCGCAGCATTTGATGGATACGCTGGTGCGTAATCTTTACGAGCGCACTGCCGATGTGGGGTTTCTGGCGACCGATGCCGTGCTGTGCCGTTTCCTGGCGGGGCTGGATGGCGATAAGGCAGCGGTCACGCAGCGCCTGCGCGCCTATCGCAGCAAATACACGGTGTATGAGGATATTTTGCTGCTGGATACCGAAGGCCGGGTGCAGGCGCGCGCTCAAGAAGACGAGAGCAGGCAGGGCGCAGATCAGCCATGTCAGGATTCGCTGATTGCCACTGCCCTGCAAAGCCAGGGCTTTGTGCAGCGTTTTGGTGCCACTGACTTACTGCAGGGGCATCGCAATGGGCTGATCTATGCCCAGCGCATGCTGCACCCGGTCAGTCGGCGGCCCATGGGTGTGCTGTGTCTGTGCTTTGACTTTGAAGGCGAGATGCAAGGCATCTGGAGTGGGCGCGAGCAGGCGGACAGCAGCAGTGCGCAGGGGGCGCAGACCCGTATTGCTCTGCTACTGGATGGCCAGGGAATGGTTCTGGCCAGCAGCGATGTGCACTGGATTGGTGTGGGTGCGAAGCTGCGACCTCACCGCGATGGTGCGGGTGTGCTGTATGTTCATGGCGGTCGCACTTATCTGGTGCAGTCAGCGGCTTCGGCGGGCTATCAGGGCTATATGGGGCCACAGGGCTGGCGGGCGCAGATCATGACGCCACTGGAGCTGGCCTTCGGGCTTCAGCCGCAAGCGGGCATGGAGGGGCTGGATGCTGCCGTGGCGCAGGGCTTGCTGGCACATGCACACCGCTTTTGCCCGCCTTTGCATGCCATTCACAGCGCGGCGGACACCATACGTCGCGTGGTCTGGAACGGGCGTGTCATGACCGCTGGCAAGCAGCTGGACAACACCCGGCTTCAGGCCATGTTGGAGCAGATTGGCGAGACCGGGGCGCGAACCAACGAGGTGTTTTCTCAATCCATTGATGCGCTTTACGGCACGGTGCTCAATACCGCATTGAGAGACAACAGCCTGCTGACGAGCCTGCTGGTGGACTTGCTGGACCGTAATCTGTACGAGCGCGCCAACGACTGTCGCTGGTGGGCTTTGACGCCGCAGCTATCGGCGCTGCTGGAGGATCAGGCGCTGGGAGAGGCGAGTGCCAGTCAGGTGGACGAAGTTTGCGAGCTGCTCACCGGCATTCACGCGCTGTACACGGTCTATCAGCAAATCATGGTCTATGACACGCGCGGCAGGGTTGTGGCCTGCAGCCAGCGGGGCCGGGCAGACGCCGAGTTTCAGGACCTTCTGGGCACCGACATAGAAGCGGACAGCCTGCAGCAAGTTCTGGCGCTGGGCGCGTCTCAGGCCTATCACGTCTCGCCATGGCGGCCATGTCTGCAGCATGAAAAGGGCGGCTCAACCTATGTCTATTACGCGCCCATACGCAATGCCGATGGTGTGATGCTGGGCGGCATTGGCCTGGTGTTTCATGCGCAGCGTGAATTCAAAGCCATGCTGGAAGGTGTGATGGGCGTGCAGCAGGAAAGTGCAAGCAGCAGGCGGGTGGCTTATCTGAATCGCTTGGGCGTGGTCATGGCATCTTCTGACGAGGCGCTGCAGCCGGGCATGAAGCTGGAGCTGCCGCCGCAGATGCTGGCCCTGGCGCCGGGCCAGACCATGGCGCGTGCCATGGTGTATCAGGACCAGTACTGCGTGGTGGCGATCACTGCGGGCAGTGGCTACCGGGAATTCAAGCGCAGCGACGGCTACTGTGAAGAGGTTCTCGCGCTGTCTGTTCAGGCGTTTGGTGCCGTGCAGGGTGACGCGCTGGCAGCCGTCTGGCGCCGCAATACGCGGGTGCAAAGCTGCAGCGCTGCACCCGGCCTGGAGATGGCGACCTTTTTTGTGGGGCGTAGCGTGCTGGCGGTCGATGCGGCCTGTGTGCTTGAGGCACAGAGCGCCTCTGCCATTGCTCCTGTATCGGCCGGTCGTTTGCCGTATTGCGTGGGCACGCTGGCACGGCGCAGTCAGGGGGCTGTGGCAGGGTATGTCTGGGTTTTTGATCTGGGGGCGCTGCTGTTTGGCAAGCCCTTGACCCGAACGGCACAAAGCCAGGTGATTGTGCTGGAGCACGAGGGCATCAGGCTGGGCTTGCTGGTCAGCGACCTTGAAGGCGTGGTGCGCTTCGAGAGTGAACAGTTGCGAGTGGCACCCGCTTTGGCGGGCCTGCAAGAGCAGCTAGTGCAGCACCTGATCTATGCCAATGATGGAGGCCTGCTGATACAAGGCCTGAGCGTTGCGGCTTTGGTGCGCGCGGTCAAGGCACCGCTGTAGGCGGTGCTGGCCGCATGCACGGATGCACAGGGCGTCAGCCGCTTATTGCACCGGGAAGGGGTTTTTTTCGTCGCGGGGGGCGTCGAAGTCAATGAACGTTGGCTTCTGGATCTCGTACTGACTGCGATCCTTGCCTTCAATCCATTTGGGCGGCTTGCCACGGCCAGTCCAGGACGCACCACTTTCGGGGTCGTAGTACTTGGCTTCGACCTTTTTCTTTTCCTCAGGCTTCCAGGGGAAGACCTGCTGGACCGTAAATCCAAAAGTGTTGATCAGTTGTTTGATATTGGCCAAAGCCTCTTTGGCTTCGGTGTCACGCACTTCTTCTATGCGCTTGTCCAGCTCGTTCTTGCGAGCCATGAGTTCTTGATAGCTAGGCATCCACGGATTCCCATTGTGTGTGATAGGGCGGCATATGCCGCCTCTGTTCTTGTTTTGGCAAACCCCTCATTTTCACCGAAAGCCGATTTACGGGCCGCCCGGATATTGCATAGGGCACATTTGTTCTGCGCCCATGCATCAGTTTGAAGGGTTTTTTCGGGGAATTGATGCCGTTTTGGCGTTCCAGGCCCGGGTTTCAGGCTTTGGGCTGGGCCAGGGTCTGTAGTGCATCGCCAGTCATGCGGTAGCGAATCCACTCGGTCTGGGGCAGTGCACCCAGACTGTCGTAGAACTTCAGAGATGGCGTGTTCCAGTCCAGGCAGCTCCATTCAAAGCGGCCGCAGTCTTTTTCCAGCGCAATCTGCGCCAGGCGCTGCAGCAGGGCCTTGCCGGCGCCGTGGCCGCGGGCGTCGGGCGTCACGTACAGGTCTTCCAGGTACAGGCCGTGCTGGCCTTGCCAGGTGGAGAAGTTGAAGAAGTACACGGCAAAGCCGACGGCCTTGCCATCCACTTCGCAGATCAGCCCAAAGACGGCTGGATGCTCGCAAAACAGGGTGCGGCGAATATGCTCGGGCGTGGCCTTGGCTTCGTCTTCTGCTTTTTCGTAGATGGCGAGTTCGCGCACAAAGTGCAGGATGAGGGCTATGTCCTGCTCGGTCGCGGGACGAATAATCAGTTGGCTCATGAAATTACCGTAAAAAGTGGCGAAAGCCCTTATTTAATAAGCGCTGTCAGCTATTGTTTTTGAAATTCTGTGCGCTTCAGGCCGGTTGCCGTGCTGGCTCGTGGTGGGCCAGTGTGATGGGCAGGAACTGGCACAGAATCTGGAAGTGGTCTTCAAAGAAGTCGCCTTCCATTTGCGCCAGATCAGCAATCGGCACCCAGCGGGCCAGGGCTGCATCGTCAGCGCCCTGCACCGGCGGCAGGCTGGGTTGCACGCCCAGGTCCAGATAGTGCACATGGGTAATGGTACGCCCGCGCAGGCTGCGATCAGGGTGGTCAAACACTTGAACCGCCTGCAGTGCTGCCAGCAGATCGGCTTCGCTGATGGCGGAACAGGTTTCCTCGCGCAACTCGCGCACGCAGGATTGCCACAGGCTGTCGCGCTGCTCCAGAAAGCCGCCGGGCATGGCCCACAGGCCCTGGCCGGGCGCATGGCCGCGCTGAATCAGCAGCACCTGGTCCTTGCCCTTGGCGTGGCAGCGCAGCAGGGCATCCACCGTGACGAACACGGGCGAGTAAGGCGCTTTGGCCCAGGCTTCCTTGTAGGCCTGCAACATGTGCCATTCTTTTTGCATGCGCACATACAGGGGGGTGTGGGCCCAGTGGCGCAAAAAGGCCAGAGTGCTCGCAGGCATTTGTGTGGAAAGCTTGGTCAGCGCCGCTTCCATGGCTTCGGGCGAGGCAGAGCCTTCGCCAAAGAAGATTTCGCGCAGCGGCGTGGCATCAAACTGGCCCAGGCGCGGCAGGCTGATGAGTTCCCAGCCGGGAAAGCGTGCGAGATAGCTGCTGCTGGAATCCTTGAAGTGGCCCACCAGTGCCACGCTGGCGCCCTCGGGCACATGGGTGGCCACGGCGTCGCGCACGGCATGCACCCACAGCGGCTCGTTGTAATAGTCGCGCACAGGCACGCAGTGCACGCGCTCGGCGTCCTCTTTGGATAGCGCATCGCGCATCATCTGCGCGCGTTCCTGCCAGCTAAAAGGGTTCTTGGGGTTGGGCGCCTGCCAGGCGCTGCCCAGCACCACGACGACCTGGCGGGCCCGCTCCAGCGCGGCGTGCAGCAGTGCCATATGGCCGTTGTGCAATGGCTGAAAGCGGCCAATCAGCACCGCAGTGTGCAGGGGCACGGACGTGGGCAAAGTCTCGGGAGAGGCAGAGATAACGCGCTTGCTGGCGGTATGGGAACTGGCTTGAGGCATGTGAGCGAAACCCGTACTGAAAACACGGCCCCTGAGGGCAGGAAATAGATAAAAAGTGGCTGTGGCGCTTGATGGGTAAGCGCTACCAGCTCACTTTTTAATAGATGGCAGCTTACTCGTAGTGTGCCGCAATTGGCATTTGCCGGCCCGTGCCAAAGGCGCGTGGGCGCACACGCAGCATGGGCGGGGCCTGGCGGCGCTTGTATTCGCTGCGAAACACCAGCTTTTGCACGCGGGCAATGGTCTCGGGGCCGCCCGCTTGTGTTCTGAGCTGTTCCACAAAAGCGGCGGCCTGCGCATATTCCTTGCTGGAAAGGTGCTGGCCTTCCACATGCCATTTCAGAATTTCGTCCAGCACGGGGTAGGGCGGCAGGCTGTCGTCATCGCGCTGGCCGGGGGCCAGTTCGGCCGATGGCGGTTTGTCGATGATGACCTGCGGAATCAGCTCGCGCCCCGCATGGGTGTTGATGTGGCGCGACAGCTCAAAGACTTCGGTCTTGTACAGATCGCCCAGCAGGCCCAGGCCGCCGTTGGTGTCGCCATACAGAGTGCAATAGCCCACGGACACTTCGGACTTGTTGCCCGTGGTCAGCAGCAGGTGGCCAAAGGCGTTGGAAAACTCCATCAGCGTGGTGCCGCGTGCGCGGGCCTGCAGGTTCTCCAGTGCCAGGCCTTTGAGCGGCTCGCCAAAGCTGGCCTCGAACTGGCGGGCATAGGTGGTGACCAGTTCCTTGATCGGGTGCTCGTAGAGCTTGATGCCCAGGTTGCGGCACAAGTCCACGGAATCATCGACCGAGCCTGCCGAGGAATAGTTGGACGGCATGGTGATGCCCACCACGTTGTTTGCGCCCAGTGCATCGACAGCCAGAGCCAGCGTCAGCGCCGAATCAATGCCGCCCGAGCTACCCACCACCACCTGCTTGAAGCCGCAGCGGCGTGCATAGTCGCGCAGGCCCAGCACGATTTGCTGGCGGTAGAACTCCATGGTGGGCAGGCCCTGTGCGGGCACGGCCTGGAACGATGTGCCATCCACAGGCTGGAAGTGGCCGTCGTCGCCCAGCTCCAGCGTGTAGACATCTTCTTCAAAGCGCTTGGCTTCAAACACCACACCGGCTTCGGGCTCGACTGCAAACGATGCGCCGTCAAACACGATCTGGTCCTGCCCGCCAATCTGGTTCACATAGAGGATGGACAGTTTGTGGCGCGTCGCCGCTTGCGTAAACACTTCGTGGCGCTGCTCGCGCTTGCCCAGGTGGCTGGGGCTGGCATTGATGCTGATGACCATGTCGGGTGCGGCATCGCCCATGCGTGAAAACGGATTGGTGGCGTAATCCGCGCCTTCATCGTTCCAGCCGTCTTCGCAGACCAGAAAGCCCACCTGGCAGTTGCCCACACGCAGCACCTTGGCGGTGTCGGCGCCGGGCTCGAAGTGGCGGCGCTCGTCAAAGATGTTGTAGGTGGGCAGCAACTGCTTGTCGTACTGCAGGCGAATCTGCCCGTCTTTCAGAACCAGCAGGCTGTTGTGCAGCGGCTTGCCCGGCCCTTTGTGGCGGGTGGGCGCACCCACGACCCAGTGCAGATCGGGGTGCTGGCGCGTGGCGGCCAGCAGGTCTTGCAGGCCAGTGTCCAGGCGCTGCAGAAAGCTGGGCTCGTCCAGCATGTCGCCGGGGTAGTAGCCCGACAGCGACAGCTCAGAGAACACGACCAGATCGGCTTTGTCAGCGGCTGCCTTGGCGGCGGCTTCGCTCATGCGGCGGATATTGCCGCTGATATCGCCCACCATGTAGTTGAGCTGGGCCAGGGTGACTTTCAACATGTTTGCTTCTCCAGTGGATTCAGGCGACTTCTTCTGACTTGTCAGGAAGTTTTTGCAGCAGGCTCGGGAATGCTGAAGACCTGGCGCAGATAGGCCAGATAGGTTTCATCGTTGCACAGCGTCTTGCCGGGCGAGTCCGAAATCTTGGCCACGGGCTGGCCGTTGGCGTGGGTGAGCTTCATCACGATATTGATGGTCTCCAGCCCCATGTCGTTGGTCAGGCGTGTGCCAATGCCAAAGCCGCACTGAATGCGATCGGCAAAGCGGTGGTACAGGGCAAGCGCCGTGTCCAGGTTCAGACCGTCCGAGAACACCAGACGCTTGTTCTGCGGGTCTATGCGCAGCTTGGCGTAGTGGTTCAGGGCTTTTTCGCCCCACTCGAAAGGGTCGCCAGAGTCATGGCGCAGCCCGTCGAACAGCTTGGCAAAGTACATGTCGAAGTCGGCCAGAAAGGCATCCATGCCCACGGTATCGGTCAGCGCAATGCCCAGATCGCCCCGGTATTCCTGCACCCAGTCTTCCAGCGCGGCCACCTGAAAGTCGCGCAGGCGCACGCCCAGCGCCTGGTAGCTTTGCAGATATTCGTGGGCCATGGTGCCAATGGGAACGAGGTTGAGGTCGCGGGCCAGCAGCACGTTGGATGTGCCTTTGAACCACTGCGAGGTCTCCTTGGCAAAAGCCTGCACTACCTCGCGCTGCCAGGGGCCGGAAAAGCGGCGGCGCACGCCAAAGTCAAACAGCTCAAAGGGGTTGCGCAGCTTGGCTTCCACAGCCAGGTGCTTGAGCTGTTCAATCTTCAGCGCTAGGCGCTTGCGGCCTTCGATCAGCGCGGCCTCGGCATCGAAGCGGCGGAAATACAGTTCATTGACGATGGCCAGCACATAGATCTCGAAGCCCATCACATGCACCTGCGGGCCACGCGCCACGATGTGCAGGGTGTCGCCCTCGGCCCAGGCTTTGATGAAGGAGCGTTGAAACTGGAAGATGCGCAGAAAGTCGATGAAGTCGCTCTTCATGAAGCGCAGGCTGGCCAGATAGTCCAGATCTTCCTGCGTAAAGCGCAGGCTGCACAGGGCGTCCAGCTCGCGCTCTACCTCGGGCAGCAGCTCGGTCAGCGGGAAGGCGGTGGGCGTGCGGCAGACAAATTCATACTCCGCCTCGGTCTGTGGGTGGCGGTGCAGCATGGCCTGCCACATGGTGAACTTGTAAAGGTCGGTATCCAGCAGGCTGGTGATGATGGGAGTCATGCCGTTCTTCTTTTCAAAAATGTGAGCTGCTAGCGCTTGATATATAAGCGCTAGAGGTCAATTTGTCTCATAAACCAAAGCGGGCGCTGGTTTCGCACCTTACACCGATTGCCTGCATGCGCTGCAGGAAGTCGGTGTGGGCAGATTCAAAGCCGCCAACGGGGCTCATGCAGTCTGTCAGCAGAACAATGCGCGAGAAGTCATGGCTGCCCCAGTTTTCCACAATGTGCTCAGTGGTGGCGCGCACGCAGTGGCTGCTGGCCTCGCCCGCAATCACCAGCTGGCTGCAGTCACGCAGTTGGGCCAGCAGGGCGGTGTTCAGGCCAGTTTCAGGGTCCTGCGGGTCGGGCACTTCGGCGCGGATGGCGCTGTAGTGCTCGGTAAACGGGTTCATGCCCTTGAAGACATGGCGGGCGGCGCGCAGCTGGCTTTCTTCCCAGTTGCGATAGGCCTTGAGCACGGCTGCGTGCACGCCATAGCCCCAGCTGCCGATTTCGCAGTGCATGGGCCAGACCATCAGCGTGTAACTGCCCTGGGCTTCGAGCTGATCCAGATAGGCCAGGGCGCGGGCCAGTTCCTCGCGGTTGCGGGGCGCAAACTCACCAGCGCGCACCTGTGCTGCCGTGATCTGCGTGAACGGGTTCACCGCCGTGCCATTGCCCTGCTGCCAGAAGGCGGGGTGGGCAATGTCATAGCTCTGGTGCGAATCCAGCGTCACCGTAATCTGGTCAATGCGGGCGGCGTTGGCGCTGATCCAGTCGGCCAGTCGCAACATGTCTTCGTGTGCGCCTGCAACTGGCAGCACTGGGGCCTGAACGGGCTCAGGGTGCTGGCCGGGGTGGGAGTAAGCGGGCAGCCAGTTGTCCGGCAGATCGCAAAAGTCGTTTTGCGGATCAATGATGAGTAGCTGTGTGCGGTGAGTGCTCATGATTTTCATCTTCCGTGCATTGTGCGATGGCTGCAGTCTAATTTACTTAAAACAAATTTGCAACTAAGTAAATTAAGACCGATGTGAAATAATCTTTGCAAGAGGAAAAGACTTGGTAAAAAAATGAATCAAACTGCTGAAGCCAGACCGCCGGTGCATGTCAGTGTGGACGTGGTGCTGCTCACGCTGATCGCGCAGCAGCTTCACGCCGTCCTGCTGCGCCGCGCTGCAGCGCCGTTTGCGGGTGTCTGGGCTTTGCCGGGTGGCTATATCCATGCCGAGGAAGATGCCGATGCACAGGCCAGCGCCGCGCGCGTGCTGCGCAGCAAGGTCGGTATTGAGGGCGCGTATCTGGAACAACTGGCGACCTTCACCGGCCCGGCACGTGACCCGCGTGGCTGGTCTGTCGCCATTGCCTACTGCGCCTTGCTGCCAGAGCAGAACCTGCCAGCAGTTGCGGAAGACATCAGCGTGGTGCCGGTGTCCCAGCTGCCGCAACTGCCGTTTGACCACCGGGCCATCGTCGATGCCGCGCTGGCCCGGGTGCGCAGCAAAAGCCTGTATTCATCCCTGCCTGTGCATCTGTGCGGCGAAACATTCACGCTGCCGCAGCTGCAGCAGGTCTATGAAAACATCCTGGGCGAGCCGCTGAACAAGGTCAGCTTTAGACGCAAGATGGATGAGATGGACTGGTTGGAGGCTGTGCCTGGTGCCTTGCAAAGTGGCGCTGCGCACAGACCGGCGCAGCTCTATCGCGTCAAACCTGCCTTCAAGCAAGAACTGGCGCTGAGCCCCAGAGGGCTATGACCCGCCCATCAAAAAATGCCTGCGTACTTGCAGGCATTTTTTGATGGAGTGCAAACCGGCTAGCTGACGGCGCCAATGCCCAGCAGGGCCAGCACGACAAAGATCACGGCAATGGCAATAAAGATAAAGAACAATATCTTGGCAATGCCAGCCGCACCGGCTGCCACGCCTGTAAAGCCGAAGACACCAGCAACCAGCGAGATGACGGCAAAGATGATGGCCCACTTGAGCATAAAGACTCCTTGTTTGCGTTGATAAGCAAGGCTAGGCGGTGTCGGACGATGGGGCAGTGCGTCTTTTTGGCGTCTTTTCGTAGGTTCAGACCGAAAATAAAAAAAGCCACTCGAAAGTGGCTTTTTGAGGTGAGGCTTTTGAATTACTTCAGACCGGCTGCTGCACGCAGTTCCGCAGCCTTATCGGTTCGTTGGCTGCGGCACGGGCCTTGTGGCCCTTCACTTCGCTGCGCGAAATGAGCCTGCGCCGAAAGCCGGACAAGCTCACTTCGTTCGTTAGCCTTTCAGGCCTGCAGCTGCGCGAAGCTCCGCTGCCTTGTCCGTCTTTTCCCACGTAAATTCAGGCTCTTCGCGGCCAAAGTGGCCATAGGCAGCGGTCTTGCTGTAGATGGGGCGCAGCAGGTCCAGCATCTGGATGATGCCCTTGGGGCGCAGGTCAAAGTGCGCAGCCACCAGCTTGGCGATTTCCGCATCGGGAATCACGCCGGTACCTTCGGTGTACACAGTGATGTTCATGGGGCGGGCCACGCCAATGGCGTAGCTGACCTGAATCTGGCACTGGCGGGCCAGACCAGCAGCCACAATGTTCTTGGCCACATAGCGGGCTGCGTAGGCTGCCGAGCGGTCCACCTTGGTTGGGTCTTTACCCGAGAAAGCACCGCCGCCGTGAGGGCAGGCACCGCCGTAGGTGTCCACAATGATCTTGCGACCGGTCAGGCCGCAGTCGCCCTGAGGGCCACCCACGACGAAACGGCCGGTGGGGTTGATCAGGTACTTGGTGTCCTGCAGCCACTCGGATGGCAGCACGGGCTTGATGATTTCTTCAATGATGGCTTCGGTGAACGAGGCCTTCATCTTGGTAGCCGTTTCCGACTGGTCGGGGCTGTGCTGGGTGGACAGCACCACGGTGTCGATGCTGTGAGGCTTGCCATCCACATAGCGCATGGTCACTTGCGACTTGGCATCGGGGCGCAGGAAGGGCAGGCGGCCGTCCTTGCGCAGCTGGGCCTGGCGCTCGACCAAACGATGCGCGTAGTAGATGGGCGCGGGCATCAGCTCGGGCGTTTCGTCGCAGGCGTAGCCAAACATCAGGCCCTGGTCGCCAGCGCCGGTGTTCAGCTCGTCATCGCTGGCCTTGTCCACGCCCTGGGCGATGTCCTGGCTTTGCTTGTCGTAAGCCACCAGCACGGCGCAACCCTTGTAGTCGATGCCGTAGTCGGTGTTGTCGTAGCCGATGCGCTTGATGGTGTCGCGGGCGACCTGGATGTAGTCGACATTGGCGCCGGTGGTGATTTCACCCGCCAATACCACCAGACCGGTGTTGGTCAGTGTCTCGGCTGCCACGCGGCTGTGCGGGTCTTGGGTGAAAATAGCGTCCAGAATCGCGTCGGAGATCTGGTCCGCCACCTTGTCCGGATGGCCTTCAGAGACCGATTCCGAAGTGAACAGAAAATCGCTGTTTGCCATAAATGAAAAAACTCCTTCAGAACTTGGGCAATTGCGTTGCCCGGGCCCTTCAGGAGCTTGGCGAACGCTTTAGCAGTTTTGTTTTAACGTCGCCCTGCAAGTTGCTCTTTAACTCAGCGACCCCTCTATTCTAATGCCTTCCCTGTTTCGACTGTTTGCTGCACTGCCTTTGTGGCTATTGCATGGCCTTGGCGCAGCTATGGGCTGGGTGACCTGGGCGCTATCTCCCACCTATCGGCGCCGATTTGCGGCTAACGCCGCGCAGGCGGGCTATGGCTTCGGGCAACTGAGCGCGGCCGTGGGACATGCGGGGCGCATGGTGTTCGAGATGCCGCGCATCTGGCTGGGCCAGTTGCCTGCGTGCGACATCGTGGGGGGCGAATGCGCAGAAGCGGCCTATGCAAAGGGCAAGGGCATTGTCTATCTCACACCGCACCTGGGTTGTTTTGAGATGTCGGTGCAGGCCGCGGCCCGTCGCTGGTCGGCCAAGCATGGCGATATCACCGTGCTGTACCGCCCTGCGCGCCAGGGCTGGCTGGCCGAGATTCTGGAAACCGCCCGCAATCGCCCCGGCGTGCAGGCCGTGCCCACCACGCTGGCAGGTGTGCGGCAGATGATCAAATCGCTGCGCCAGGGCAAGGCCGTGGGCCTGCTGCCTGACCAGGTGCCGCCCAACGGGCAGGGCATCTGGTCACCATTCTTTGGTCGTGATGCGTATACGATGACATTGGCAGCACGCTTGGTGCTGCAGACCGGTGCGACGGTGATCGTGGCCCGGTGTGAACGCAAGTCCTGGGGGCGGGGCTATGCGCTGTATTTAGAGGAATTGCCTGTGCCCGAATCTCAGACGCTGGAAGCCACGGTTCAGCAAATCAACGAGGCCATGGAGGCCACGATTCGCCAGTGCCCGCAGCAATACCTGTGGGGCTACGGCCGCTACAAGCAGCCGCGTGAAGAAAAATTGCAGGGGGGAAAGGCATGAGTGCCAGCAAGATCGCCATTGGATTCATGCATGTGCTGGCCAAGCTGCCGCTGCCCATGCTGCGCGGTCTGGGCAAGTTCATCGGTCGCGTGCTGTTTGTGGTGGCCGGTCAGCGCCGTCGCATCGCTTTGCGCAATCTGGAACTGTGCTTTCCCGATGTGCCCGAAGCCCAGCGCAAAGCCTGGGCGAAAGAGTCTTTTGAAGTCTTTTGCCAGACGTTTCTCGACAGAAGCTGGCTGTGGTTTGGCTCGGAAGAGCTGGTGCGCAGCCGCGTCAAGCTGGTGGGCGCCACGCATGAGCTGGAAGGCGATATGCCCACCATCGTGTTCGCGCCGCACTTCTACAGCATGGATGCGGGCGGGCTGGCGCTGCCGCTGAACACCGAGCGCGAGTTCACCTCGATTTTTGCGACCAATCCCGATCCGGATCTGGACGCCTGGTTCATGGCGGGCCGCCAGCGTTTTGGCCATGTGAAGATGCTCAACCGTGCTGATGGTGTCAAGCCCATCATCTCTTGCGTGCGCAAGGGCGGGCTGCTCTATCTTTTGCCGGATATGGACTATGGCAAGAACGACTCGGTCTTCGTGCCCTTCTTCGCGGTAGAGAGCACGGCCACCATCCCCTCGCTGTCGCGCTTTGCCCGCCTGGGCAAGGCCAAAGTGGTGGCGCTGTACAACCGCATGACGCCTGAAGGCTATGTGGCCGAGCTGACGCCCGCCTGGGAAAACTTCCCCACGGATGACCATGTGGCCGACACCGCCCGCATGAACCGCGAGCTGCAAGCGGCCATCATGACCATGGTTCCCCAGTACTACTGGGTGCACAAGCGCTTCAAGACGCGCCCGGACGGTGAGGCGTCGCTGTACACCAAAAAATAGTCGTAAAAATGGCCGGGAGCCATTGTTAATAAAGTGCTGCCAGCTTCTTTTTCAGGAGTGATGCTGGCTCAGAAAGTCTGTCAGCGCATGTCGCACAGCCTCTGGCCTTTCATGCACCACCCAGTGGCTGCAGCCTTTCAGGTGCTCGACCTGCAGGCGCGGCACCCATTGCTCCAGCCCATCAAGCAGGGCAGGGTGTAGCGCAAGGTCGCTGTCTCCCCACAGAATGCGCACGGGCACAGGAATATGCAGCATCTCCTCGGGCAGGCTCAGCCCGCGAATGTCCTGCAGCTCGTCTTCGCTGCCTTCGGGGCGCGGCGGCACCAGGGGGCTGGCAGCATAGAACATGCAGGCGCCATGCACCCCCAGATTCCAGTGATCGCGATATTGCTGCTGGCGCTCAGGTGTCAGCCAGTCGGGCAGGCTGCCGTCGGGGTGCTGGAAAAAGCCCAGCATGCGGCTCCAGTCGTTTTCGGCCAGCAGCTCGGGGGCATCGGGGCGACGCAGAAAATGCATGTACTGGCTCGCTGCCTGCTGCTGCGGATTTTTCTGAAGTTCGCGCAGAAAAGCGCCGGGATGCGGGGAGTTGAGTATCAATAAGCGCTGAACCTGCGCAGGGTATCGATTGGCCAGCCCCCAGGCCACGGCGCCGCCCCAGTCGTGGGCAATCACGCAGGCGGCGTTCCCCGCGCCTTCGATGGTGATCAGTGCGGCCAGATCTTCCACCAGATGTTTGGCGCGGTAGTCGCTGATGGCTGTGGGCTGGCTGGATTTTCCGTAGCCGCGCAGATTGGGCGCGACGCAGCGGTAGCAGTTGCCAAAGTGCGCCAGCAGGCTATCCCAGATGAAAGCGCCCTCGGGAAAACCGTGCAGAAACAGCAACAGGGGCTGACCCGGCTGGCCGCTGGTGCGGCATTCCAGTTCAACCCCTGTGGGAAGAGTGTGCATGCAAGCTGCGACCATGAAGCTCTCCTTTTTGTAGCTTCTGGCGCTTGCCAAATAAGCGCCTAAGGCTGATTTTGCTCAGGTGCTTTGTCAGCGGGCGTCGCTTGGGCGACGGGTTCTGCCTGTGGCAAACCCTCGGGGTGGCACCAGTGCCACAGCAGCTGGGCCACATCGCCCACGCCCTGCTTTTTGAGGGCAGAGAACAAACGCACCTCGCCACCACCGGCGTTGAGCTTGGTGATGGAGAGAATCTTGGCCTGCTCGGCGCGGGTCAGCTTGTCGGCCTTGGTCAGCACGATCAGGAATTTCAAGCCCGCTTCCACGCGGGGGCGAATCGCGTCCAGCAGGGCTTCGTCCAGCTCGGTCAGGCCCAGGCGCGGGTCGCACAGCAGCACCACGGCCGAGAGGCTTTCGCGGCTCATCAGGTAGTTGAGCATCACGCGCTGCCAGCGGGCCTTGTCTTCGCGGGACACAGCAGCGTAGCCGTAGCCTGGCAAGTCGGCCAGCACGGCATCGGTCACGCCCTGCTTGCCCAGGGCAAACAGGTTGATGTGCTGGGTGCGGCCGGGCTTCTTGGACGCAAAAGCCAGCTGCTTTTGCTGGGTCAGCGTGTTGATGGCGGTGGACTTGCCCGCGTTGGAGCGGCCCACAAAAGCAATTTCAGGAACTTCGACCTTGGGCAGCTGATTGAGCTGGGCAGCGGTCGTGAAGAAGCGTGCGGTGTGCATCCAGCCCATCGCAAGCTTGCTGTCGATCAAAGAATGTGTTTTTCCGGGATCTGTATCCGGGGAAGCATGGGTCATGACGGTAACTATTTCAGGGGGGCCCATTGTAGAATTTGAAGGATTAGCACTCTCAACAATAGACCCAGCCCCTCGATATGAAGTTGCTTGCCTCTTTGCTGACTGCTGCCATTTTCGCAGCACCTGCCTTCCCTGCATTTTCAGCGGGAGAAACACCTGTCAAGGCAGATGCCGCGAAAGGGCAGACCAGTTATGGGGCGGTTTGCGCCTCTTGCCACGCCGCTGATGGTAATTCCACCATCCCCTTGCAGCCCAAGCTCGCAGGTCAGCATCCAGAATATCTGGTCAAGCAACTGCGCGAGTTCAAGGACGGCAAGCGTAACGACCCCGTGATGAAGGGCTTTGCCTCTTCGCTGAGCGAGGGCGATATGCAGAACATTGCTGCCTGGTTGCACACCCAGACGCCCAAGACCGGATTCTCCAAAGAGAAGGATCTGGTGGCACTGGGTGAACGCATCTACCGCGGCGGTATTCAGGATCGCCAGATCGCCGCCTGTGCCAGCTGCCACAGCCCCAATGGTGCGGGCCTGCCAGCGCAGTACCCGCGTCTGTCGGGTCAGCACGCCGATTACACCGTGAAATCTCTGACGGACTTCCGTGACGGCAAACGCAGCAATAGCATTCCCATGGCTCAGGTTGCTGCCAAGCTTAATGATCGCGAAATCAAGGCCGTGGCAGACTATATAGCTGGCTTGCGTTAAAGAGCTTTCACTGCGATGCCTGAGTGATCCGGGAACTTTCAGGCTTCAGGCAACCCCCAAGTCAGGCGGGCCATCGGCTGCATCAGCAGATGGACCCGCCTTTTTGCGTCCGGATATTTCAAATCGTTCATGTCAGACCTTCCACTTCGCGATCGTGACTCCTCTCGCTCACCGGCAGTGCGCGCGACTCTGGAGTTGCTGGCCTCGATGCGCTTTGCCATCTCACTGCTGACGGTGATCTGCATCGCATCGGTTATCGGTACGGTGCTCAAGCAGCATGAGCCGCTGGTCAACTACGTCAACCAGTTCGGCCCCTTCTGGGCGCAGCTGTTTCTGTCGCTCAAGCTCAATGCCGTTTACAGCGCCTGGTGGTTTTTGCTGATTCTGGCGTTTTTGGTGGTCAGTACCGGCCTGTGCGTGGCGCGCCATGCACCCAAATATCTGGCTGATATCCGCACTTACAAGGAAAACATTCGCGAGCAAAGCCTCAAGGCCTTTGGCCACCGGGCTGAGGCGGATGTGCCCGGCACCACCGAAGAAGCGGCCAAGCGCCTTGGGCAGCAACTGGCTTCGGGGGGCTGGAAGGTCAAGCTGCAGCAGCGTGATACCGCAGCAGGCCCGGGAACAGGCTGGATGCTGGCTGCCAAGTCGGGCGCAGCCAACAAGCTGGGTTACATCGCGGCGCACAGCGCCATTATTCTGATTTGCCTGGGTGGCCTGTTTGACGGCGACTTGATTGTGCGCGCCCAGATGCTGCTGGGAGGCAAAACACCTTTTACCGGCGGCGGCATGATCTCGGAAGTGGCGCCTGAGCACCGTCTCTCGCCCAAAAATCCCACCTTCCGTGGCAACCTGATGGTGTCCGAAGGAACGCAGTCTGGCACCGCTATCCTGAATCAATCAGATGGCATCTTGCTGCAAGAGCTGCCATTTTCGGTGGAACTCAAGAAATTCATTGTGGAGTACTACTCCACTGGCATGCCCAAGCTATTTGCCAGCGATATCGTGATTCACGACCGCGAAACCGGCGAAAAGCTGGAAAAGCGCGTGGAAGTGAACCATCCGGCCAGCTACAAGGGCATAGAGATCTATCAGTCGAGCTTTGATGACGGCGGCTCCACCGTGAAGCTGCATGCGCTGCCCATGGATGGCGTCTCTCAGCCCTTTGATGTGGAAGGCGTGATTGGCAACTCCACCCAGTTTGTGCGCAAGCAGGCGGATGGCCAGGAAGACAAGGTCACGCTGGAATACACGGCGCTGCGCACCATCAACGTGGAAAACTTTGGTGGTCAAGACAAAGGTTCAGCTGGCAGTGCAGGCGGCACTGATGTGCGCAAGGTGGACTTGAAGCAGGCCATTGGCGACCGTCTGGGCGCAGGCCACAAGACCACCGAGAAAAAGGATTTGCGCAATATCGGCCCCAGCGTGGGCTACAAGCTGCGCGATGCTTCAGGTCAGGCGCGTGAGTTCCAGAACTACATGCTGCCTGTGGATACGGGCGAAGGTCAGCCCGTCTTCCTGCTGGGCGTGCGTGAAAACCAGGCCGACCAGATGCGCTATCTGCGCGTGCCGGCAGACCCGGAAGGCACGATGAACACCTTCATGAGCCTGCGCCAGGCCATGCAGAACAAGGAACTGGCGGAAAAAGCCGCCCGCGCCTATGTGCAGAAGGCTGTGGATGTTTCCAAGCCCGAGCTGGCCGAGCCGCTGACCCAGTCGGCCCTGAAGGCGCTGGAGCTGTTTGCTGGCAAGGACAGCAAGATCAAAGGCCCCGATGGCCGCCAGCTTGGCGGTCTGCAGGCGATTTCGGACTTCATGGACAGCAATGTGCCCGAAGCCGAGCGCGAGCGTGCGGGCGAAGTGCTGGTGCGTATTCTGAACGGCGTGCTGTATGAGCTGGCCCAGCAGATGCGTGCGCAGGCGGGGCTCAAGCCGTTTGAAGGCGACGAGAAAACACAGGCGTTCATGACGCAGTCGGTCTTCTCGCTCAGCGACGCTCAGTTCTACCCTGCACCTGTGGTCTTCATGATGACCGACTTCAAGCAGGTGCAGGCCAGCGTCTTCCAGGTGGCGCGTGCGCCTGGCAAGAATATTGTTTATCTGGGCTGCCTGTTCCTGATCATCGGCGTGTTTGCCATGCTGTACGTGCGTGATCGCCGTATCTGGATCTGGCTGACGCCCGTAAACGGTGCAAGCCATGCGAACATGGCTTTGTCCACCAACCGCAAAACCATGGATGGTGACCGCGAATTCACCATGCTGGCTGATAAGCTGATCGGGGCCAAACCCGTGCAAAAGAAGACTCCCGGAGGTTCTGTATGAACACCGCCACGACGACATTGACACTGAACGAAGGCTATTTCGCCCGCCGCAACTGGTTTGACTGGTTGTTTGCGGTCGTGGTGGCCGTGGGTCTGGGCTATGCGCTGCAGCGCTATGCCAGCTATATGGACGTGTATGAGAAAGGCATTTTGCTGGCCTCTATTCCCGCCATGATCTGGCTGGGCTGGTTCTGGCGGCCGCTGGCCGTGCTGATGCTGGCGGTGGCCGGTTTCTCGCTCATGGCCGTTGGCCTGTATCAGGGGGCGGATGGCGGCGATCTTGCGCGTTCAGAGCAGGTCTTTGGCCTGAAATACTTCCTCTCCAGTCAGTCCGCGATTCTGTGGATGAGCATGGTGTTCTTCATCAGCACGGTGTTTTACTGGATTGGCATTTTTGCCAAGGGTGAACGCTCCGTCATGTCGCTGCTGGGCTCGCGTCTGGCGTGGCTGGCTGTGGCCATGGCACTGATCGGCACCATGGTGCGCTGGTACGAGAGCTATCTGCTGGGCCCGGACATTGGTCACATCCCCGTCAGCAACCTCTACGAAGTGTTCGTGATGTTCTGCTGGATGACGGCGCTGTTCTATCTGTACTACGAGAACCATTACGACACCCGCGCTCTGGGTGGCTTTGTGATGCTGGTGGTCAGCGCGGCCGTGGGCTTTTTGCTCTGGTACACGCTGGTGCGCCAGGCCCATGAAATTCAGCCTCTGGTGCCTGCTCTGAAGAGCTGGTGGATGAAGCTGCACGTGCCCGCCAACTTCATTGGTTACGGCACGTTTGCACTGTCGGCCATGGTGGCGTTTGCCTACCTCATCAAGCAGCAGGCCACTGAGACCAAGTGGTACAAGCTCGCGCCGCTGTGGCTGCTGGGCATTGTGCTGTGCTTTGAGCCCATCGTCTTTCGCAAGGGTGCGACGGCCAATGGCGGCAGCTACTGGATCGTCTATTTCGGCATTTCCGCGTTGATCGTGGCCGGTATTCTGCTGGCACGCAAGCGCATTGCCGCACGTCTGCCTTCTTTCGAAATTTTGGACGACGTGATGTACAAGGCCATTGCCGTGGGCTTTGCCTTCTTCACCATTGCCACTGTGCTGGGCGCGCTGTGGGCGGCTGAGGCTTGGGGCGGCTACTGGAGCTGGGACCCCAAGGAAACCTGGGCGCTGATCGTCTGGCTCAACTACGCGGCCTGGCTGCACATGCGTTTGATGAAGGGCCTGCGCGGCACGGTATCCGCATGGTGGGCGCTGGCGGGTCTGGCCGTCACCACCTTTGCCTTCCTGGGCGTGAACATGTTCCTCTCGGGTCTGCATAGCTACGGTGAGCTGTAAGCCTTAATTCAAGCACTCTGATAAAAGGAGCTGCTTGCGCTGGTTGAATAAGGGTTTCAGGGTTGTATGGCCTTGAGATGCTTTGATATCAGGCGCAAGCAGCTCCTTTTTTATTTGCCTGCGCCCCGGAACTTTGCTGACGCAGGCGGTTCTGAAATCGCAATACGCTTGATCGTCCGCAATCAGAAAGCACGCACATGCTGATACGCAATAGCCACCAAGGTTTTGACCACCCGCTGAGCAGCGAAATCACGCCGCAGGCCCAGTATTTGCAACGCCGCGCCTTCATGCAGACGCTGGCCATGGGGGCTGCGGGCGCCACCTTGGCTGGCTGGGCTGGGCGCGATGCGCTGGCGGCGGCAGACCGCGTGCATCTGCCCGCCCTGAAGGGTGTGGCCAGCAAGGTAGCGGGCGCCATGACCATGGATGCGATGACCAGCTACCAGGATGTGACGGGCTACAACAACTACTACGAGTTCGGGCTGGACAAGGACGAGCCCGCCCGCAACGCCCATACGCTCAAGACCCGGCCGTGGACAGTGCGCATCGAAGGTCTGGTGCAAAAGCCGCAGACGCTGGATATCGACAGCCTGCTCAAGCTCGCACCGATGGAAGAGCGTATCTATCGCCTGCGCTGTGTGGAAGGCTGGTCCATGGTCATTCCGTGGGTGGGCTATTCGCTGTCTGAGCTGCTCAAGAAAGTGCAGCCGCTGGGCAATGCCAAGTATGTGGAATTTGTCACACTGGCCGACAAGGCGCAGATGCCTGGTCTGAAAAGCGGCGTGCTGGACTGGCCCTACACGGAAGGCCTGCGGCTGGATGAAGCCATGCACCCGCTGACGCTGCTGGCCTTTGGCATGTACGGCGAGGTGCTGCCCAACCAGAACGGTGCACCGCTGCGCCTGGTGGTGCCGTGGAAGTACGGCTTTAAAAGCGCCAAATCGCTGGTGGCCATTCGCCTGACGGACAAGGAGCCGGGCACGGCCTGGAACAAGGCTGCGCGCAATGAATACGGCTTCTATTCCAATGTGAACCCCGAGGTCGATCACCCGCGCTGGAGCCAGGCGACGGAGCGGCGCATTGGCGAAGGTGGCCTGTTTGCCAAAAAGCGCAAGACGCTGCTGTTCAACGGCTATGCCGAGCAGGTGGCGCAGCTGTACGCGGGCATGGATTTGAAGAAGTTTTATTGATGCAGGCCAGTTTGCAGAAATTGCTGCTGCAGCCCTGGGTCAAGCCGCTGGTCTTTTTGCTGTGCCTGCTGCCCTGTGCGTGGCTGTTCTACGCGGCTTTGACGGATGGGCTGGGTGCCAACCCGGCAGAGGCTTTGCTGCGCAGCACGGGCGACTGGACGCTGCGTTTTCTCTGTATCGTGCTGGCGGTCACACCGCTGCGCCAGCTGAGCGGCTGGACTGCGCTGGCGCGCTATCGGCGCATGCTGGGTCTGTACGTGTTCTTCTACGCCTGTCTGCACCTGCTTTGCTATGCCTGGTTTGACATGGGGCTGGAGTGGGGCGACATCGTGGCCGATATTCCCAAGCGGCCATTCATTCTGGTGGGCTTTGCGGCCTGGGCGGTTTTGCTGGTGCTGGCCGTCACTTCGCCCAAGGTCGTGGTCAAGGCGCTGGGCGGCAAACGCTGGCAGTGGCTGCACCGCACGGTCTATGCGGTGGTTCCGCTGGCGCTGCTGCACTTTTTCTGGATGCGCGCAGGCAAGAATAATTTGGCAGAAGTCGCTGTCTATGCAGTAATTCTGGCTGTACTGCTTGCCTGGCGTGCGGTGCGCGCTATCAAAAAATAATCAGCTGGCGGTGGCGCCCTGCGGCGCGCGCACCTGGCGCGAAACCGGGTCAATCTCGGCGGCAGGCAGCTGATAGGCGCGCTGGTCAAACAGGTCGATACCGCACTGCAGGCCTTCCAGCCAGTTGAACAGGTCGGTAATGGCGGGCTTGCCCATGATGGGCGCGCCGTGCTGGGGCACGATCATGTCGATGGGCAACTGGCGTGCCATCTGCACCCACAGACGCAAGATCTTGTTGGAGACCATGTAGCGGCGGTGAAAGCCTTCCATGCGTGCGATGTGGGGCATGAGGTCGGTGACCGGCTTCTGCGCCTCTGCACCTGTCGTCAGCGAAACACCCAGATCGCCGGTGAACAGAATCTTGCTGATCGGATCGTAGAAGTGGAAATTGCCTTCTGCGTGCAAAAAGTGCGCGGGCAGCAGCACCAGCTCGGTCTTGCCCAGCGGCAGGCGGCCGCCAGAGTCGGGCACGCCAATCACGCGGTTTTCCGTCTTGCCCACCTTGGTGAAGTGGGGGGCAAAGCGCTCCCAGATGCGTGAAATCACCAGCTGGGCGCGGGTGCTGGTCATCCAGCGGTCCAGCGAGGCGATGATGTCCGGGTCGGCATGCGAGGCCACCACATAAGCCAGCTTTTGCGGCTGAAAGTGGCGCGACATGCCCATGAACAGCTCGTTGAAAGCGAGGTTGCCACCGGGGTCGATGATGGCGCCGGTGCCGTTGTCCACAATCAGGAACTGATTGGCCTGAATGGCTTGACCGTCCTCTTCGATGAGGTCGGTAAACATCAGGCAGGCATGGGTTTTATCGCGATAGAGCTCTATGGGCATGGCAGGCAGTTTGTCAAAGGACAATGTGCCTGCACTCTAGGGCTGAACCCACGGTGGCATGTTGATATGTATCAAGCCTCAGGGCCGGCTCTGAACTGGCTGGGTGATAGCCGGAAGGTTGGCTTCATCCTCTTCTGGTGCGGGTGGAGGTGGCAGCTTTGCGGCAGACGCAGGCTGCGGCGTGCTGGAGCGCGATGAAATGCCCAGAGATTCAGGCAAAGTGGCGCGATTCTGGGCCGCTGGCTCTACCGGAAGATAGAGCGGGCCGCGTTGTCCGCAGGCAGATAGTGCGGCCAGGGACGCCGCACAAGCTGCAAGGGCAATGCTCCTGACTAGAATTTGATTGGCTTTCAACATGGGCAAATTGTAATGACTGACCTTGAATATCTGGACCGCGCGGACCAACTTCTGCTGGCTGTGGAGCAATGCTGTGACCGCATCAACGATGAAACCGATGCAGACCTTGATGCGCAGCGCGTGGGGGGCATGGTGACGCTGGTGTTTGCAAACCGCAGCCAGATTGTGATCAACCAGCAAAAGCCCCTGCATGAAATCTGGCTGGCCTCCAAGGCGGGCGGGTTTCACTATCGCTTTGACGAGGCACAGCAAGTCTGGCTGGATACCAAGGGTGCGGGCGAGTTTTTTGCCAACCTGAGCCAGCATGCGAGCGAGCAGTCTGGCCTGACGCTGGCGTTCAAGGCTCTGGCCTGAAACTGAGGCTCACTTCTCAATAAAAAAGCCTGTCACCGTGAGGTGGCAGGCTTTTTTTTGTGGGCGCAGACCCTGGCGGGCCTGCGGTGCAGAGCGGATATCAGTTTCTGAACAAGTCCAGAATGCGGCTGCGTTCCTCGGATGCTGGCGCTGGCGTGGCGCCTCCTGCTCCAGCCCCTGCGCCATTGTCGGCAGGCGCTGCGCTTTCCATGCCCAGGCTGGGCACGCCACCGCCACGGGCATTTTCTTCGTAGTACCAGTCGCCGCCCATGTTCACGACGCCGGGTGGGGCATGAACTTCGGCCACAGGAACGCCCTTGAGTGCGTGCTGCATGAAGCTGATCCAGATAGGCAGGCTCAGGCCACCGCCGGTTTCGCGGGAGCCCAGATTACGCGGCGTGTCATAGCCAATCCAGGAAACCGCTGCCAAAGAGGGCTGGTAGCCCGTGAACCACGCGTCCACAGAGTCATTGGTTGTGCCGGTCTTGCCATAGAGGTCAGGGCGCTTGAGCGTGGCCTGGGCCTTGGCCGCCGTACCTACGCGCGCTACATCATTGAGCATGGTGCCCGTGAGGAAGGCATTGCGTGCGGGAATGGCCTGAGGCAGCTGGCTGACGGGAGGCGGCGTGAATTCAGACAGCACGCGACCCTTGTGGTCAGTGACACGGGCGATCAGCCAGGGGTTGACACGGTGGCCGCCATTGGCAAACACCGAGTAGGCGCTGGCCATCTGCAAGGGCGTGACCGAGCCAGCACCCAGAGCCATGGTCAGATAGGCAGGCTGCTTGGCGGCTTCAAAGCCAAAGCGGGTTGCCCATTCCTGGCCCGCCTTGGGGCCGATGGCCTGCAGCAGACGAATGGAGATCATGTTCTTGGACTTGTTCAAGCCCGTGCGCATGGTCATGGGGCCGGCGTAGGTGCCGTCGTAGTTCTTGGGTTCCCAGGGCTGACCACCGGTTGTTGCTGCGCTGAAGAAGATCGGCGCGTCATTGATGACGGTGGCAGGCGAGAAGCCGTGCTCCAGCGAAGCCGAATAAATGATTGGCTTGAAGCTGGAGCCAGGCTGACGCCAGGCCTGGGTTACGTGGTTGAACTTGTTTTTCTCGAAGTCAAAACCACCGACCAGAGCGCGAATGGCGCCGGTTTCAGTCGATGTGGCAACAAAAGCACCTTCCACTTCGGGAAGCTGGGTGATTTCCCAGGAGCCCTTGGCTGTCTTGATGGCTCGAATCACGGCACCAGGGCGGATCTTGGTGTTGGGCGGAGCCTTGGGGCTCAGTCCCGATTCGGCGGGGCGCAGGCCTTCGCCGGTGATGTCGAAATGCTCGCCGTCCGCACGCGCCGCCACAATCTTGCGGGGAGAGGCATCCAGCACCACAGCGGCAATCACATCGCCGTTATCGGGGTGGTTGGCCAGCACGTCATCAATGGCGTCTTCACGCTCCTGCGCATTGCTGGGCAGGTTGATGAACTTTTCAGGGCCGCGGTATTTCTGGCGGCGTTCATAGCTCATGATGCCTTCGCGCAAAGCCTTGTAGGCAGCTTCCTGTTCACCCGCGTTCAGCGTGGTGTAGACGTTCAGGCCGCGTGTATAGGCTTCGTTGCCGTATTGGGCAAAGATCAGCTGGCGCGCCATTTCTGCCACATATTCCGCATGCACGCGGGTGGAGTTGCTGGCGGTGCGCAGCTTCAGCGGCTCTTCACGGGCCTGCTTGGCTTGATCGGCTGTGATGAAGCCGTTTTCTTCCATGCGGTCGATGATGTAGAGCTGACGGATGCGCGCCCGCTTGGGGTTGCTGATGGGGTTGTAGGCCGAAGGTGCCTTGGGCAGGCCGGCCAGCATGGCGGCTTCTGCAACCGTGATGTCCTTGAGCGGGTGGCCGAAGTAGGCTTCGCTGGCAGCAGCAAAGCCATAGGCGCGGTTGCCCAGGAAGATCTGGTTCATGTAGATCTCAAGGATCTGTTCCTTGGTCAGCAGGTGCTCCAGCTTGAAGGTCAGCAGGATTTCATAAATTTTGCGGGTGTACGTCTTCTCGGAGGAGAGGTACACATTACGCGCCACCTGCATGGTGATGGTCGAAGCGCCCTGACTCTTGACCTTGCCGAGGTTAGCCAGCGCAGCGCGCAGCATGCCCTTGTAGTCAACGCCGCCGTGCTCGAAGAAGCGGGTGTCTTCGATGGCCAGCACCGCGTCCGTCATGACCTTGGGGATCTCCTTGATCGGGGAGAGGGTGCGGCGCTCTTCGCCAAACTCGCCAAGCAGAGCCCCTTCGCTGGAGTAGATGCGCAGGGGAAGCTTGGGCCGGTAGTCGGCCAGTTCGCTCACGTCTGGCAGATTGGGGTAGGCCATGGCCAGTGCCACAGCAATTGCCAGCACAAGGGCCAGGGCGCCAGCGATGGCGATTCCGAACAACCAGAAGATGGAGCGCAGCAGCCAGTGCATGCGTTTTTTGGGAGCAGGCTGACCAGGAGGTGGAGCCTGATGGGTTGAATATTCTGAGGGCGGCATTTCGCTGTTATGACAGAGGGTAGGGCATTATAGAAATGCACCCTTGAGAGCGGGACAGGGCGGCCGAATTGGGCTGATCCTGTGAAATCCTAATGCACCGGCTTAGCAATGCTTTGATGATGGTCGAAACAGTTGCTGCATTTGATCGTGAGCAAAAATGTCTTTTTTTAGCCACTAATCTTGGTGAGATAGCCTGTAGCAAAGGGTTCGCTGCTATAGCTTGCTGCTAGCATGACGTTATACGGTGGGCTTTTGTTTCTATTTTTACAAAACAGGGGGGCATGTTGATTGCTCTGAGTTCTTTATTCAGCCGTCAGCCTGCTCCTTTGCTAGGCATTGATATCAGCTCCTCCAGTGTGAAGCTGGTTGAGCTGAGCAAAAGCAAAAGCGGTGAGTGGCAGCTGGAGCGTTGCGCCATTGAGCCGCTCGAAAAAGGGTGGATTACCGACGGCAACATCGAAAAATTCGATGAGGTGGCCGAAGCGGTGCGCCGTCTGGTCAAAAAAAGCGGTACACGCACCAAGCATGTGGCCATGGCTTTGCCCGCTGCTGCGGTGATCACCAAGAAAATTTCGCTTCCTGCAGGTTTGACTGATCTGGAGATGGAAGTTCAGGTGGAATCCGAAGCCAATCAATACATTCCATTCTCACTGGACGAGGTGAGTCTGGATTTTTGCGTTATTGGCCCTTCTGCAGTGTCTGCTGGCGACGTGGATGTGCTGATTGCCGCATCACGTAAGGAAAAGGTGCAGGATCGCCAGGGTCTGGCAGAAGCAGCGGGGCTCAAGCCCGTGGTGGTTGATATCGAGCCTTATGCTGCCCGCATGGCTGCGACCCGGCTGGTCTCACGTCTGCCCAATGAAGGGCGGGATGCGGTTGTTGCGCTGTTTGAAGTCGGAGCCATGACGACCAGCATGCAGGTGCTGCGCAACGATGATGTGCTGTATGAGCGCGATCAGGCTTTCGGCGGTGCACAGCTGACCCAGCTGATTGCCCGCCAATACGGTTTTTCTCCGGAAGAAGCAGAAGCCAAGAAGCGCAGCGGTGAGTTGCCGGAGGACTACGCGTCCGGCGTGCTCAAGCCTTTTGTGCAGAGCCTGACCCAGGAAGTGGCGCGGGCGCTGCAGTTCTTCTTCACCAGCACCCCTTACAACCGCATTGACCATATCTTGATGGCCGGTGGTTCTGCTTCGCTGCCGGGCCTGGTGGAAGCGGTGAGCCAGCAGACGGGATGCGCGTGCAGTCTGGCCAATCCCTTTGACGGCATGGAGATTGGCAGCAGTGTTCGCTTGAAAAAGATGGCGCGTGAGGCGCCTTCTTATCTGACCTCCTGTGGCCTGGCAATGCGGAGGTTTGCAGCGTGATCTCAATCAATCTATTACCGCACCGCGAAGCCGCCAAGAAGCGCAGAAAAGAAGCGTTTCAGGTCAATATGGTGCTGGCTGCCTTGGGAGGCCTGCTGATTGCAGGCCTGATCTATTGGTATTTCCAGGTCATGATCGAAGGCCAGCAGGAGAAAAACAATCTGCTGCGCTCCGAGATCAAGGTGCTGGAGGCACAGATCAAGGAAATTGAAGGGCTGGAAAGCGAAATCACGGCTTTGCGTGCACGTCAGAAGGCGGTGGAAGATCTGCAGTCTGACCGCAATCTGCCAGTCCATATGCTTAACGAACTGGTCAAGCAGCTGCCTGATGGGGTCTATATCACCAGCATCAAGCAAGATGGCTTGCTGGTGACCATGCAAGGCACTGCGCAGTCCAATGAACGCATTTCCGAAATGCTGCGCAATCTGACCGACGGTACCCCCTGGTTCTCCAAGCCTGAGCTGCAGGAAATTGTGGCCAAGACTGTAGATGTGAGTGCCAAGGAAAAGCGCCGAGCTGCAGCATTTACCCTGCAATTCAATCTGACCAGAGCCAGTGATGCAGAGAAAAGCGTGAACCCGCCAACGACTCCGGCAAAGGCGCAGTAATGGCTCAAAAAAAATCTCTGAACATTGATTTCTCGGCGCTGCAGGAAAAGATTCAGCGTCAGTTTCGAAATCTTGATCCCAATGACCCTTCTGTCTGGCCAGCGCTGCCTAAGGCATTGCTGTACGCGGCTGTCGCCATTGCGGTGGCCGCATTGCTGTGGTTTGTTGTGCTCAAAGACTATGAAGCAGAGCTGGAGCAGGAGCGAGCGACTGAGGTGACGCTGCGCGAGGATTACCAGAAAAAGCTGATCAAGGCCGTGAGCCTGGATGGCTTGAAGAAGCAGCGCGAGCAGGTGGAGCAATATGTGACGCAGCTGGAGAAACAACTGCCCAGCAAGGCTGAAATGGCTGCCTTGCTGTCTGATATCAATCAGGCAGGTCTGGGCCGCAGTCTGCAGTTTGATGTCTTCCGCCCTGGGGCCATGGTGGCCAAGGAGTACTACGCGGAGTTGCCGATTACTCTGAAAGTGACCGGGCGCTATCACGATATTGGCGCGTTTGCCTCTGATGTTGCGTTTCTGTCTCGTATCGTGACCCTGAACAACCTGTCGATTGCGCCCGCCGGAAAGGATGCAGACATTTTGACCATGGATGCAACGGCCAGAACTTTCCGCTATCTGGATACGGATGAAGTTCAGGCGCAGCGTGCGGCGGCCAAGGGGAAGAAATGAGAAACATCACTATTCCTCTGAGCGCGATTTTGATCGGCAGTGCTTTGCTGGCAGGCTGCACCGCCTCGGATGAGGATGAACTGCGTGCCTGGATGGCGCAAGAGCGTGCCAATGCCAAGCCGCGTGTGACGCCGCTGGAAGAGCCCAAGCCGTTCAAGCCTCAGGCTTATACGGCTGGTGAAGGCATGGATCCCTTCAATCCATTGAAGCTGATCCAGGTGCTGAGAAGAGAGTCGGCGCAGGCCAATATCAGCACGGATTTGCTGGCACCAGAGCTCAATCGCCGCAAAGAGCCTCTGGAGGCTGAGCCACTGGATGCGATGACCATGGTGGGTAGCCTGGATAAAAAAGGCGTTCCCACCGCGCTGCTGAGAGTTGGAACGCTGCTGTATCAGGTTCGCGTTGGTAACTACTTGGGTCAGAACTACGGAAAAATCACCAAGATCACTGAAAACTCCATCCAATTGCGCGAAATTGTTCAGGATGGTGGTGGTGACTGGATTGAAAGAACGAGCACTTTAGAGTTGCAGGAGGGTAGCAAATGATGGGCATTAACCGCAGTATTCTGGCGAAAGCCCATTGGGGCGTCGCTCTCGGGGGGCTCCTGCTGTCTTCGGCGGCCTGGGCGCAGGCACGTATTGAATCTGTGACTGGCGGTTTGCAGTCTGGCACTGAGGTCATCCGTGTCGAAATGTCTGAGCCTCTGGCGGCTGATCCCACGGGGTTTGTGGTGCAGTCGCCTGCGCGTATCGCGCTGGATTTTCCCGGGGTGAGCAATGCCTCCGGCAAATCTCTGGTGGATTTCAATCAGGGCAATTTGCGCTCTGCCAATATTGTGGAAGCGTCAGGCCGTTCGCGACTGGTGCTGAATCTCAAGACAGCAACCACGTACAAGGTGCAGCGACAGGGTAAAAGCCTGCTGATTCTGCTGGACCCTGCGGGTGCAGCCGCAGCAGCAACCAATGCCGCACCCAGCCCTGTGGCTCATGTGTTTGAGAACAAAACGGCGAGTTCCGATATTGCGCCAATTCAAGGGGTGGACTTCCGCCGCGGCAGCGATGGGTCTGGTCGTGTCGTCGTAAGCTTGAGCAATAGTCAGGTGGGTGTGGATCTGCGCCAGGAGGGCAAGGGTCTGACGGTTGATTTCCTGAGAACCGCATTGCCAGAAAACCTGCGCCGCAAGCTGGATGTTGCAGACTTTGGAACACCTGTTCAAACCATTACCACCACTCAGCAGGGCGATCGAGTGCGTATGCGTATCGATCCTCTGGGCGAATGGGAGCATAGCGCCTACCAGAGCGATAACCAGTTTGTGCTGGAAGTGCGTCAGAAAAAGGTCGATGCCAGCAAGCTGACGCAAGGCCCTGGCTACAGCGGTGAAAAGCTCTCTCTCAATTTCCAGAATATTGAGGTGCGTTCGCTGCTGCAGGTGATCGCCGACTTTACGAACTTCAATATCGTGACGTCCGATACCGTGACCGGTGCACTGACCTTGCGGCTCAAGGATGTTCCTTGGGATCAGGCGCTGCAGATCATCATGGATGCCAAGGGACTTGGCATGCGCAAATCGGGCTCGGTACTGTGGATTGCACCCAAGGATGAAATCGACGCCCGCACCAAGCGCGACTATGAAGCAGCCATGGAAATCCAGAAGCTGGAGCCATTGCGCACTCAGGGCTTTCAGCTGAACTACGCCAAGGCAGCCGATATCCTGACTCAGATCACCACCTCGTCTGGTGGCGGTGCAGGAGGAACGGGTGTCAGTACGCGATTCCTGTCAGCACGTGGCTCTGCCATTTCTGAACCCCGTACCAATCAGCTGTTTGTGACGGATACCCCTTCCAAGCTGGAAGAGATGAAAGCCTTGCTGGCTACGCTGGACGTGCCTGTGCGTCAGATTTTGATTGAAGCTCGAATTGTTGAGGCAAGGGATACTTTTGGACGAGCTTTGGGTGTTCGTTTGGGCGGCGGTGACCTCCGGGCCCAGCAAGGTGGAGACGGCGGATACAGACTCTCAGGAAACAACCGTTTGGCAATTGGGACTGGCTATAACAATGCAGTGGCATCCAGTGGTATGGGGAGCACCGTTGATACCACCGGCAATTTTGTGAATTTGCCCGCAACATTGTCTGGTGTAACTGGAGGTGGCACTTTTGCAGTTTCTATTTTTAATTCGGCAGCTAATCGATTTCTGGCACTCGAGTTAAGTGCAATGGAGGCCGATGGACAGGGGAAAATTGTATCCAGTCCAAAGTTGGTTACAGCAGATCAAACTAAGGCCCTGATTGAGCAAGGTACCGAGTATCCATATTCAGTAACGGCTCCTAATGGCGCAACTACAATCTCTTTCAAGAAGGCTGTTCTGAAGCTGGAGGTCACTCCGCAAATTACGCCTGAAGGGGATATTATTCTGGATCTGGATATTAATAAAGACTCTCGTGGTGAGACAACCACCCAAGGTGTTGCTATTGATACAAAGCACATAAAAACCCAAATTTTGGTTCAGAATGGCGGAACCATTGTGATTGGTGGTATTTTTGAAATGGAAGAAACGAATCAGGAAAATAAAATTCCATTGCTGGGAGATATTCCGGTGCTTGGAAATTTGTTTAAAAGTCGTGTTCGCCAGTCAACAAAAAGAGAAATGCTGGTGTTCATAACACCAAAAATGATCGCGAATGCTAGTATTCGTAATTAATAAGGAGCGGTGGAGATGAGGTTTTTGATTTCGGCAATTTCTATTGCAGTGATGGTGGTGGCTTGTGGTGGTGGTGGTGGTAGTGGTGGAACTCCGGTTGGTGGGGGCTCTACAGGTGGTTCAACTGGCGGAGGTTCTACTAGTACTGCAGATGCTGCATCTGTTGAAGTTTCGCTTGATAAGACGGTCATTACCAATTCTGGCAGTGACGCTGCAACGCTGACAGTACTGGCTTTAGACAGTAACCGAAATCCGGTAGCAAATGTTCCTGTGAGCGTGACTTTGGATTCTGGTGTCTTTAAGCCAGATGCGAAGGTGACAGATGATTCAGGGCAGGTGACTGGAAAGATTGAGATCGGAGCGAATAAATCTAATCGTGATATCAAGTATCAGCTGAAGGCTGGCACTCAGTCGGCTTCTGGCTCGGTTTCAGTCACCGGTAGTCAAATTGTCCTGAATATGGTTCCATCTCCACCTGTGCCAGGCCAGGACGTGGAGGCGACAGTCAAAGTCTCTGATGTGAGCGGCACAGGCATTGCAGGTACGGAGGTTAATCTTTCAGGTTCCATGTTGAGCAGTGCTCCTAGTTCGGTCAAAACGAATACAGCGGGCATTGCAACCTGGACCTTCAAGGCTCCTGTAACTGCGCAGATGTATACCTTGCAGATCAAGGCTTCTGGTGTGGCCAAAAGCGAGCAGGTGATGGTGACAGGCGGAGGTTCGTTCGTGGTGCCAGATGCTGTAGGCGTCGTCAGTGCAGCAAGCTTGGCCATTACTCCTAACACGGTGAAGCCAAACAAGGATGGTGGAAAAACGAACACAGCGGATTTGCGCGCCCTGTTCGTGGACAAGGACAACCGAGCAATTCCAAACATGCGTGTTCGCTTCGAAATCGTGAAGCCGGGCTTGGGCGATGGTGAGGCTATTTCGTCAGGTGATCAGACAGTTCTTACAAATGCCAGTGGCATAGCTCTGGCACAATATATTCCTGGTAAACGTGTAAGCCCTACGAATGGCGTGACTATCCGCATGTGCTATGGTTTAACAGATGCATCTGTGGCAAATAATCAATGCTCTGCGCCAGTATTGAGCACCCTGACAGTGGCCGAGGACCCAGTTTCCATCACTATTGGTGATAATAACGAGTTGGAAAAAGGCGCCAATAATCTCACCTATATCAAGAAGTTCGATGTGGCTGTCGTGGATGCTGCTGGCGTAGCTGTTTCCGGTTCTGAAACATCAGTTAGTGTTGATTTGCTTCAATATGGGTATGGCGCATTCAATGCTGCAAAGACAGCACATGATCTTGGTTCAGGATATTGCCTGAATGAAGATACAAATCGGAATGGTAACTTGGATGTTGGAGAAGATTTAAACAAGGATGGTAAGCTGACTCCTCCCAAGGCGGATATTGCAGTGTCCTATCTGAGCGGCTCGAAGACAGGGGCGAATGGACGGTTGGCTATTCAAGTGGAGTATCCGCAAAATGTCGCTACATGGTTGGCGTATAAACTGACGGTGAGTTCCAATGTCTCTGGTTCGGAAGGACGTGCAGAGCGTGTTTTCTGGACGGAGTTTGTTGAGGGTGATGAAAAGGATGGCTCTTTCCTGCAATCCCCCTATGGAGCGCTTTTTGCAGGATGTGTCAAATAATGAGGAAGTGAGTATCTTCTAAGGAATTCTCAAGAAGTCTCACTTCACTAAAAAAGGCCTGCATGTTGATCGTGCAGGCCTTTTTGTTATGGGCATGCGTTTGGCTGCGACAATATCAAAAAGAAATGTGAAGTGCGGCCAGAGTGCTGCACGCGAGAGGAGCGAAGTTGAAAACAGATGTGCATATCGCTCTGGTCGGCCTGCCAGGCTGCGGCAAGTCCACCATAGGGCGCTACCTAGCTAGGCGCTGGTCCATTCCCTTTGTGGATGTGGATGCCGTGATTGAAGAGCGCATTGCTTGCAGCATTCGAGATTTTTTTGCGAAGGAAGGCGAGGCGCGCTTTCGGGATGTGGAGCAGGAGGTTCTGGCAGAGCTGCTTGCCAAGGACAAAAAGTCGGTGATTTCTACGGGCGGCGGCGCTGTTCTGCGGGCTGAAAACCGGGTGGAACTGACTGCACATGCACAGGTGGTGTACTTGAGTGCATCGCCCCATGAGATTGCCAAGCGACTGCAGCGTGATACGCAGCGCCCCCTGCTTCAGGTGGACAATCCACTGCAGCGATTGCTGGATCTGCATGTCATCAGAGACCCGCTCTACAAAGAAGTGGCGAATTTTGTCGTGGCAGGCAGCGGCTTATCGGCTACACAGGTGGCGCAGAGGGTTGCGATGCAGGTGGAATTGGGACAGCATTCCTGATTTATGTGAAAAGTGCCTCTAGCGTATGTTGAATATGCGCTGGCTGCTATGTATTTTGAGAGGATATGGACGTGGAAACGGTGCACATTGATCTGGGCGAGCGCAGCTATCACATCGTAATTGCGGAGGGCTTGCTGACGCAGAGTTCAATTTGGAGTGAGTTGCCCAAGTCTGCAACTGCCCTGATCGTGACGAATGATGTGGTGGCACCTCTCTATCTGTTCTCACTCAAGCAGGTGCTGAGTGCGCAATATGCGCAGGTTCACACGGTGGTGCTGCCCGATGGTGAGGCTCACAAGGACTGGCAGACGCTGAATCTGATTTTTGATGCGCTGCTCACCCATGGCTGTGATCGCAAGACGGTGATGTTTGCGTTGGGGGGGGGAGTTGTTGGCGATATGACCGGCTTTGCGGCTGCCAGCTATATGCGCGGCGTGCCTTTTGTGCAGGTACCCACCACGCTGCTGTCTCAGGTGGATTCTTCCGTGGGTGGCAAGACTGCGATCAACCACCCCATGGGCAAGAACATGATCGGGGCCTTCTATCAGCCTCAACTGGTGGTTTGTGATTTGACGACACTGGATACCTTGCCTGCGCGTGAACTGAGCGCAGGACTGGCTGAGGTCATCAAATATGGACCCATTGCCGATATGCAGTTTCTGGCCTGGCTTGAGGACAATATGGATGCCCTGCTGGCCCGTGATCGCAAGGCCCTGTCGCATGCGGTCAAGCGCAGTGTGGAAATCAAGGCCTGGGTGGTGGGGCAGGATGAAAAAGAGTCGGGCCTGCGCGCGATTCTGAATTTTGGCCACACCTTTGGTCATGCGATGGAAGCAGGCATGGGCTATGGCAACTGGCTGCACGGCGAGGGGGTTGCCGCAGGCATGGTGATGGCTGCAGAGCTGTCTTGCCGCCTTGGAATGGTAGATCAAGCCTTTGTGCAAAGACTGCGCCGCTTGATTGAACGAGCCGGTCTGCCCGTGCGCGGCGCTGTCATTGATGCCAAGGACAATGCGGGCCGCTATCTTGAGCTGATGCGCGTTGACAAGAAATCCGAAGCTGGAGAGATTCGCTTTGTGCTTATCGACGGGCCCGGAAAAGCGGTCATGCGCTCCGCCCCCGATGCGCTGGTGCGCGAGGTTATTGACAGCTGCTGCGCCTGAGCTGATAGAGTGGTCTTCACATTTTGATGATTTGTGAAGGCTGCCAAATGAGTTCTCTGGCCTCTTATGCCTGCAATCCTGAGCGCAGCCGCGGACGTCGCCATGAAGAAGCCGCTGCACCCACGCGCAGTGATTTTCAGCGCGACCGCGATCGCATTGTTCACTCTTCGGCCTTCAGGCGTCTGGTTTACAAAACCCAGGTCTTTGTGAACCATGAGGGAGACCTGTTTCGCACGCGGCTGACGCATTCGCTGGAGGTCACCCAGCTGGGGCGTTCCATTGCCAGGGCGCTGCAGCTGGAAGAGGATCTGGTCGAGGCCATTTGTCTGGCGCACGACCTGGGGCATACGCCGTTTGGTCATGCAGGTCAGGATGCGCTCAATGACTGCATGCGGCTTCATGGCGGCTTTGAACACAATCTGCAGAGTTTGCGCGTCGTCGACAGGCTGGAGGAGCGCTACCCTGCATTTGATGGTTTGAATCTGACCTTCGAGACACGGGAGGGGATTCTCAAGCACTGTTCAAGAAGCAATGCTGAGCTGATCAATGCCCGAGAACCTGGTGGCGTGGCGCAGCGCTTTCTGGATGGCACCCAGGCTTCGCTGGAGGCCCAGCTATGCAATCTGGCAGATGCAATTGCCTATAACGCCCATGATGTGGATGACGGTGTGCGTTCAGGCCTGATTTCCATGACGCAGCTGTGCGAGGCCGTGCCGCTGTTCGCGCGTTACTTTGAGGCCACGCTGACAGACTGGCCCCAGTTGCGCGCTGAAGAGGCGCAGCGCAAGCTGCTGTACGAATCAATACGGCGCATGCTTAGCGATCAAGTCTATGACGTCATTGACCAGTCTCGCCTTCAGCTCAAGCAGGCTGGGGTTGCCTCCGCCGCTGATGTACGCCAGTGCCCCAGACCTCTGATTGGCTTTTGCGAAACGATGAAGAATCAGTCATTGGTGCTCAAGCAATTTCTTTTCAAGCAGCTCTACCGCCACCCTCAGGTCATGCAGACCATGGAGAGCGCGCAGCAGGTTGTGCGTGATTTGTTCGCGGCCTATATGCAGGAGCCTGAGCGCATGAAGCCACGCTTTGTTCAGCGGGCCAGGGATGCCAATCAGATCAGCGATAGAGCCAGGGTGGTGGCGGACTTTATTGCGGGCATGACAGACCGTTATGCCGCTCGAGAGCATGAACAAGTGACGGGGCTGCGCCTGCTGGTGAGTTAGGCGCGGGCCCAGCTTTACCGGGCTGCTGAGCAGTCTTTAGCGAGCCTCGTTAAAATGCCTGCCGGTACACGCCAGAGCCAGTGTTTGCGCTCCGTGGATCACATCAGGGGGCGCTTGCCCCCATTTGCATTTTTAAAGGCTGAGTCATGACTGAAATCTCTACTGTCGCGGATCAGGAGTTTCCTCCTGAGCTTGTCATTGAAGACACGGTGCGCTGGCTGGAGAAGGCGGTGATCGGGCTCAACCTCTGCCCCTTCGCCAAGGGTGTGCATGTCAAAGGGCAGATTCACTACGCTGTCAGCCAGGCCACGGATGCCGAAGCCGTGGCCGAGGATTTGTACCGTGAGCTGGAAGCACTGGCAGAGGCCAATGCGGAAAAGCGCGACACCACGCTGCTGATCCTGCCGCACGCCTTGCAGGATTTTCTGGACTTCAATGATTTTCTTGAGGTGGCGGATGCCATGATTGAGGAGCTGGACCTGGGCGGCATTTTGCAGGTCGCATCCTTTCATCCGCAGTTTCAGTTTGAAGGCACGGATGTGGATGATGTGACTAACTGCACCAATCGTGCGCCATATCCCATCTTGCACCTGCTGCGCGAAGACAGCATCGACAAGGCTGTGGAGGTGTTTCCTGAAGCGGAAACCATTTATGAGCGCAATATGGAGACACTCGAAAAAATCGGCATCGAAGGCTGGTTTGATCTGGATGTGGGTCCCCGTTGCCCTGTGACCGGGCATGTCGCAGCAAAGGTGCAGCAGTAATGGCCAAGAATGACAAAAAGCTGGCGGGAAAGAAGCCGGCAGCTACTGGTCAGGATATTTCTGCACAACTCGATCTCAAACCTGGTCAGAGTATTGAGCTGCTCAAGGCGCTGCATATCCTGACGCGGGAGGGCAAGCTCAATCAGGACTCGCGTCGCAAGCTCAAGCAGGTCTATCACCTGTATCAGTTCATTGAGCCAATCCTGAAGGATCTCTCAAAAGACGGTGCTTCGGTCACGCTGGCAGACCATGGAGCAGGCAAGTCCTATCTGGGTTTCATTCTTTATGACCTGCACTTCAAGGCTGCGGGGCAAGGGCGTATCTATGGCATTGAAACCCGCGCTCCGCTGGTAGAAGCCTCTCAAAAACTGGCGGTGGAGCTGGGGTTTGAGCGCATGGAGTTTTTGAACATGTCGGTGGCAGAGTCCACCCATGTTGATTTCATGCCCGCTCAGTTTGATGTAGTGACAGCTTTGCACGCCTGCGACACTGCAACGGATGATGCCATTGCGTTTGGCCTGGAGAAAAAAGCCAAGGCAATGGTGCTGGTGCCTTGCTGCCAGGCCGAGGTGGCAGCCTGTCTGCGTCAGACCAAGGCAATGAGCCTGTCTCGCACCCCGCTGGCCGAATTGTGGCGCCATCCCATTCACACCCGGGAAATGGGCAGCCAGATCACCAATGTGCTGCGATGTCTCTATCTGGAGGCTTGTGGCTATCAGGTCACCGTGACCGAGCTGGTGGGCTGGGAGCACAGCATGAAAAATGAGCTGATCGTGGCGCGTTACACGGGTCAGAAAAAGCGCAGTGCCGCCCAGCGTCTGCGTGAGTTGCTCAAGGAGTTTGGGCTGGAAACACTGGCGAAAGCACGCTATCCCCATTTGCCGGAATCACTGCCCGAGCCGGGAGCTCAGGCGGAGATTGCTGCTGATTGATTAGTGTCCTGTTAGTGTTTCGCCTGCGCAAGGCGCTTCATCAGCCCTTGCGTGGATGGGTCCACGCCTGACCAGTCGTCGCGCTCAAGGTGAGAGTGCAGTTGTGTGGCCAGTTTCTTGCCCAACTCGACCCCCCACTGGTCAAAGCTGTTGATATTCCAGATGGCGCCGGAGACAAAAATGCGGTGCTCATAGAGAGCAATCAGCGCACCCAAAGAGGCGGGGTCAAGTCGCTGCAGCAGCAGGAAACTGCTGGGGCGATTGCCGGCGCAGAATTTCTCGGCACCGTCGCCATCACGTCCAACCATCAAAGCCTGTGCTTGTGCAATCGCATTGATGACCAGGCTCTGGTGGTGTTCACCCAGGTATTTGCCGCCATCGCGCAAAGCGATGAACTCAACGGGAATCACATCGGGCCCCTGGTGCAGCATCTGAAAGAAGGCATGTTGCCCATTGGTGCCAGGCTCACCCCAGACTACAGGAGCCGTTGGAACATTCAAGGCATGCCCGTCGCGGGTCACACTTTTGCCATTGCTCTCCATCTCCAGTTGCTGGAGGTAGGCCGTCAGGCGGCGAAGGCCATGGCTGTATGGGGCAATGCAACGGCTGGATAGTCCGCAGAAATCTCGATACCAGACATCGAGAAGGCCCAGGCGTACAGGAAGGTTCTCTGCGAGAGGGGCTTCAAAAAAGTGAGCATCCATTGCATGTGCACCATCAAGCATGGCTCTGAATTGCTCTGAACCAATAGCAATCGCAATGGGGAGTCCGATGGCAGACCAGAGTGAGAAGCGGCCGCCGACCCAGTCCCAGAATCCAAGGGTGCGCTGAATTCCGAACTCGGCAGCGGCATTTTTGTTGGTGGTCAGGGCGACAAAGTGCTGATCGATGGAGCAATCGGCTTCTGGCGCTTCATTGCCACCGTTCTCCAGAAACCACTGACGTGCAGAGCGCGCATTGAGCATGGTCTCGGCAGTGGTGAAGGACTTGGAGGCGATCAGAAACAGCGTGCTTTCCGGCTTGATGCGTCTGAGCACATGTCCTAGCTCGTGCCCATCCACATTGGAGACGAAGTGAAAGCGCTTGTCGCCATCCACCCAGTCTTCCAGTGCGTTGACCACCACTTCGGGTCCCAGGTGCGAGCCACCAATACCGATATTGACGATATCGGTGATCTCCGGATTGCTGCGTATCTGATCTGCCAGAGCCAGCATTTGATCCAGAGATTCATGTACATCCTGTAATGCCTGGTGCATATCGGGCGACCAGGCGCGAACAACAGGTGATCTTGCAAGCGCCCCTTGGTCTGCAGGCATGCGCAGCAGCCAGTGCATGACACTGCGGTTTTCAGTGTTGTTGATGCGCTCCCCCGACAGCATGGCATCGCGCTTTTGCGTCATGCTGCTTTCGGTGGCGAGTTGCTGCAGCAGAGCCTCGGTTTCCTGCGTCCAGCGGTTTTTGGACAGGTCTGCAAAGATATGGGGAGCCTGAATACTCAGCTGGTTGATACGCTGCGTATCCTGTGCGAATGCCTGGCGCAAATCCAGAGATTGAATTCGCTCCTGATAATGTTTTTTCAGTTGCTGCCAGGCAGGCAGTTCATGGCACAAGGTGGTCAAAAGATATTCCAGTCAGTGATGCATCTCATGCAGCGGCTTGCTGCATCAGTGCTTCCAGCTTGAGTGTGTCGACAGTAAAAGCGCGAATGCCTTCGGCCAGCTTTTCCGTAGCCATTGCATCTTCGTTGAGTGCGAAGCGGAATGCTGCTTCGTTGAGATGAATGCGCTCAAGCGATTGCACCTTGGCATTGGCGGGGTCCAGCGCACGCGACAAGGCGGTGGGGGCGCTGGTTTGCTGAGACAGTTGCGCCAGCAGTTCAGGGGCAATGGTAAGCAGATCGCAGCCAGCCAGTGCCAGAATCTGCCCCGTGTTACGAAAGCTTGCACCCATGACTTCAGTGGCAATGTCAAAGTGCTTGTAGTAATTGTAGATCGCCCGGACGGAGCTGACGCCGGGGTCGTTGGCGCCGGACATGGCGGCTTCATCCCATTGGGCACCTGCCTGTTTTTTATACCAGTCGTAGATTCGGCCCACAAAAGGCGAAATCAGCTGAACTTTGGCCTGACCGCAGGCCACGGCCTGACAGAACGAGAACAGCAGGGTCAGATTGGTGTGGATGCCGCGCTGCTCCAGAATGCGGGCTGCTTCAATGCCTTCCCAGGTGGCTGCAATTTTGATCAGCACCCGCTCGGTATGAATGCCGGAGGCCTGATAAAGCTCAATCAGGCGTTCTGCGCGTGTAATGGTCGCGTCTGTATCGAAGGACAGGCGGGCATCAACCTCTGTGGAAACCCGGCCGGGAATGGTGTTGAGAATCTCGCAGCCGAAGCGAACCAGAATCCTGTCCATGATTTCGTCTTGCGCACGGTCTTTGAATTGCGCCACGGTGGCGCGCATCAGGGGGGCATATTCAGGCTTCTGAACGGCTTTGAGAATCAGGGATGGATTCGTGGTCGCATCCTGAGGCTGAAATTGCGCCAATTGATGAAAATCCCCCGTGTCCGCGACGACGGTGGTGAACTGCTTGAGCGCCTCCAACTGATTCATGTCCATCCTTTGCTGTTATTCAGACGAATAGACAAGTGTAGAGCGTGAAATCGTCATCTGAGTGCGGAGCAAGTCATGTTTTTTTGTCTGGATATGCGCGGCTGATTTCGTGAATCTGGCAAAACACTCACGGTTTATTTGCGGAAATCGGGGCATTTTCAGGAACGCTGCAGCATTGGGCGCTGGTTCGGTCTTATGCTTCACGGCTTCTCCCATTCATTAATGGCATCTGCTCAAACTATCGCGCCTATGCTTGATCGCATCACCGCATCTCTCCCATCCCTGGCGCCCGCAGAGCAGCGCGTGGCCCGTCTGGTGCTGGCGGATCCTCGTGTATTTGCGCATCTTCCGGTGCGTGAGTTGGCCGCCCGTGCCCATGTGAGCAAGCCCACGGTGGTGCGCTTTTGCCGCAGCATGGGGTATGACGGTCTGGCGGATTTCAAGCTCAAGCTGGCCGGCAGCGTCAGCGAAGGCGTGCCGTTTATCCACCGCAGTGTGGATAGTGACGACAAAACCAGCGATGTGATGGTCAAGGTGGTGGATAACGCCGTCGCCGCATTTCTGCAGTACCGCAATGCCGCCAGCACGGCTGCCATTGAGCAGGCTGCCCAGGCCATTGCTGCCACCTGGCAGACCGGCAAGCGCATCGAGTTTTATGGCGCAGGCAATTCCGGCATCGTGGCGCTGGATGCGCAGCACAAGTTCTTCCGTCTGGGTGTGACCAGTCTGGCCACCAGCGACGGGCATATGCAGGTCATGAGTGCCACGCTGCTGGGACCCGGTGATTGCGTGGTCATTATTTCCAACTCCGGTCGCACACGGGACCTTATGGATGCTGCGGATATAGCTCGCAAAAACGGAGCAACCACAATCGCCATCACGGCCAGTGGCTCGCCGCTGGCATCCGCCTGCCAGGTTCATCTGGCTGCCGACCACCCAGAGGGCTATGACCGCTACAGCCCCATGGTGTCGCGATTGCTGCACCTGCTCATCATTGATGTGCTGGCCACCTGTGTGGCTTTGCGCATTGGCCCAGCGCTGCAGCCAGCGCTGGAGCAGATGAAAAACAACCTCAGAGCCAAGCGCTACACGGGCTAATAGCTCTCAAAAAGAGAGCATTAGACCTTTTCAAGAATCAAGGCAATGCCCTGGCCCACGCCGATGCACATGGTGCACAGGGCATAGCGGCCACCCAGAGTGTGCAACTGGTTGATTGCCGTGGTGGCCAGGCGCGCGCCTGATGCGCCCAGCGGGTGGCCCAGGGCAATGGCGCCACCCCATTGATTGACGCGTGGGTCATCGTCCTTGAGCCCCAGGTCGCGCAGAACAGCCAGGCCCTGTGCGGCAAAGGCTTCATTGAGTTCAATGACGTCCATCTGCGCAAGCGTCAAGCCTGTCAGCTCCAGCACCTTGCGCGTGGCGGGCGCGGGCCCTATGCCCATGATGCGTGGCGCCACTCCTGCTACGGCCATGCCTACGACGCGAGCTTTGGGAGTCAACCCATATTGCTCGGCCGCTTCTTCGCTGGCCAGCAGCAAGGCGCAACTACCGTCATTGACGCCAGAGGCATTGCCAGCGGTCACAGAGCCATCCGGGCGCACCACGCCTTTGAGTTTGCCCAGCGCCTCCAGTGAGCCGAGTCTGGGGTGCTCGTCCTGGCTGACGACAACAGGATCGCCCTTCTTGCTAGGGATGTGAACGGGCACGATCTCGCGTGCCAGATAGCCCGCTGCAATGGCTGCGGCAGCCTTTTCCTGGCTGGCCTGTGCCATGCGATCCTGCGCTGCGCGTTCGATGCCGAATTCAACGGCGACGTTTTCGGCGGTTTCTGGCATGGAGTCCACGCCATACTGGGCTTTCATCTGCGAATTGATAAAGCGCCAGCCAATGGTGGTGTCATAGATGGCATTACTACGCGCAAAGGCAGAGTCGGCCTTGGGCATGACAAAGGGCGCACGGCTCATGCTCTCCACGCCGCCTGCAATCATGAGCCGTGCCTCGCCCGCCTTGATGGCGCGAGCGGCAATGCCAACAGCATCCAGACCTGAGCCGCAAAGCCTGTTAATGGTGGCGCCAGGTACATCAATGGGCAGGCCAGCCAGCAATGAAGCCATATGCGCCACGTTGCGGTTGTCCTCACCCGCCTGGTTGGCACAGCCATAGATCACATCGGTGACGGCTTTCCAGTCCACGCCGGGGTTGCGCTCCATCAAGGCCTTGAGTGGCAGGGCAGCGAGATCATCTGTGCGCACGCCAGATAGCGCGCCGCCGTAGCGCCCGATGGGGGTGCGGATTGCATCGCAGATAAATGCCTGAGGGCTGCTTGCCATAAGTGTCTCCGGGTAACTTGATCGCACGGTGATGAATGTGGGAAAAGCGCACCACAGTCTAGAGGTTTCAGCGACGAACGCCTGTGCACACTGGTGACAGGCGCTGGCGGGATAATGAAGCGGCTGATCTCTACCTCTTGCAAACATGGCCCGACTTCCCCGTCTCACACTGGCAAACATGCCGCACCACATCATTCAGCGCGGCAACAACAGCGGCGAGATTTTTGTGGACGCACAGGACCGCCTGACCATGCTGGATTTGCTGCGCGAAATGTCACGGCGCTTTGAGGTAGATGTGCACGCCTATGTGCTCATGCCCAATCACTTTCATTTGCTGTTGACGCCGAAGACAGAGCAGGGCGTGCCCCAGTTCATGCAGGCGGTGGGGCGCAGCTATGTGCGCTACTTCAATAATCGTCACGGGCGCAGCGGCACCTTGTGGGAAGGTCGGTATCGCGGCACCGTGCTGCAGGCGGAGCCTTGGCTGCTGCCGACCATGGTGTCCATGGACCTCAACCCGGTGCGGGCAGGGCTGGTGCCGCGTGCGGTGGACTGGCCCTGGTCCAGCTATGCCCACAACGCAGGCTTGCAAAGCGATGCACTGGTCACGCCTCACGCAACCTTCTGGGCTTTGGGGAATACGCCGTTTGCGCGAGATGCGGCCTATGTCAGCGCCGTCGAAGCAGGACTGGGCTCTCATGCGCAAGAGCAAATCAGCCATGCCGCTTTGCGTGGCTGGGCGCTGGGTGATCCAGATTTCATTGAAAAATTGCAACAAAAAACCGAACGCCGCGTGAAGCGAGAGAAGGCAGGGCGGCCTTCAAATCGCACAGATTCGGTGCAAGAAAGCTAAAAGAGGGTTTCTATCTTCTTGTTTTTATTGGAATCTTCTTTGTGTATTTTATATGTCCCCAATTTAAAATGATGATATGTTTTTTTGATTTAATTGGTATCTGACCCCAATTAAAAAATATTGCATAGATCTATGCGGTGTCGTAATCTTGCGTTCCCCGCGATTGATATAAGAGGATTCCCCCATGACGACGGCTGCAGAGATCAAGCATCTCCAGGACCACGGTCTGTATTCCAAGAGCAACGAGCATGACGCCTGTGGTCTGGGTTTTGTCGCCCATATCAAGGGTGTCAAACGCCATGACATCGTTCTGGGCGCGCTCAAGATTCTGGAAAACATCGACCACCGTGGTGCCGTGGGTGCAGACCCGCTGATGGGCGACGGCGCGGGGATTCTGATTCAGATTCCGGACCAGCTCTACCGCGAAGAGATGGCCAGGCAGGGCGTGGAGCTGCCGCCCGCTGGTGAATATGGCGTGGGCATGATCTTCCTGCCCAAGGAGCACGCCTCCCGTCTGGCCTGCCAGCAGGAGATGGAGCGCGCGATCAAGGCCGAAGGCCAGGTGCTGCTGGGCTGGCGCGATGTGCCGGTGAACCGCGACATGCCCATGTCGCCCACTGTGCAGGAAAAGGAACCTATCCTGCGCCAGGTCTTCATCGGCCGTGGCACGGACGTGATCGTGCAGGATGCGCTGGAGCGCAAGCTGTACGTGATCCGCAAGACGGCCTCCGCAGCCATCCAGAACCTGGGCCTCAAGCACAGCAAGGAATACTACGTTCCCAGCATGAGCAGCCGCACCGTGGTCTACAAGGGCCTGCTGCTGGCTGACCAGGTGGGCGTGTACTACAAGGATCTGTCCGATGAGCGCTGCGTCTCGGCCATCGGTCTGGTGCACCAGCGTTTCTCCACCAACACTTTCCCAGAGTGGCCTCTGGCCCACCCCTACCGCTATGTGGCGCACAACGGTGAAATCAACACCGTGCGTGGCAACTACAACTGGATGCTGGCGCGCGAAGGTGTGATGGCTTCCCCCGTGCTGGGCGAAGACCTGCAAAAGCTCTACCCCATCAGCTTTGCTGGCCAGTCCGACACCGCCACGTTCGACAACTGCCTGGAACTGCTGACCATGGCGGGCTACCCCATCAGCCAGGCCGTGATGATGATGATTCCCGAGCCTTGGGAGCAGCACGAAGCCATGGATGAGCGCCGCCGCGCTTTCTATGAATACCACGCTGCGATGATCGAGCCCTGGGATGGCCCAGCTTCCATCGTGTTCACCGATGGCCGCCAGATTGGCGCCACGCTGGACCGCAATGGCCTGCGTCCTTCGCGCTACTGCATCACCGATGACGATCTGGTCATCCTGGCTTCCGAAGCTGGTGTGCTGCCCGTGCCCGACAGCAAGATCGTGCGCAAGTGGCGTCTGCAGCCCGGCAAGATGCTGCTGATCGACCTGGAACAAGGCCGCATGATTGAAGACGAAGAGCTCAAGGCCAATGTCGTCAACACCAAGCCCTACAAGCAGTGGATCGAGAACCTGCGCATCAAGCTCGATCAGGTGGAAATTCCTGCCGACTTCGTCGCGCCCGCTGCCAAGGCGGACCTGTCTCTGCTGGACCGCCAGCAGGCCTTTGGCTTCACGCAGGAGGACATCAAGTTCCTGCTGACACCCATGGCTGAAAAGGGCGAAGAAGGCATTGGCTCCATGGGTAACGACAGCCCGCTGGCCGTGCTGTCCGACAAGAACAAGCCGCTGTACAACTACTTCCGCCAGATGTTCGCCCAGGTGACGAACCCGCCCATCGACCCGATCCGTGAAGCGATCGTGATGTCGCTGGTGTCTTTCGTTGGCCCCAAGCCCAACCTGCTGGACATCAACCAGGTCAACCCGCCCATGCGCCTGGAGCTGCAGCAGCCCGTGCTGGATGTGGAAGGCATGGCCAAGCTGCGCGAAATCGAAAAGCACACGCACGGCAAGTTCAAGAGCGCCACGATCGATATCACCTACCCGCTGAGCTGGGGCAAGCAGGGCGTGGAAGCCAAGCTGGCTTCGCTGTGCGCGCACGCCGTGGACGAGATCAAGGGCGGCGCCAACATCCTGATCATCAGTGACCGCAACCTGAGCGCCACGCAAGTGGCCATTCCTGCGCTGCTGGCGCTGTCGGCCATCCACCAGCATCTGGTCAAGGAAGGTCTGCGCACCACCGCCGGTCTGGTGGTGGAAACCGGCACAGCCCGCGAAGTACACCACTTTGCCGTGCTGGCGGGCTACGGTGCAGAAGCTGTGCACCCCTACCTGGCACTGGAGACCCTGGAAGACATCTTCGGTCGTGAAGGTGCTCCTATCTCTGCCGAAAAGGCCATCTATCACTATGTGAAGGCCATCGGCAAGGGCCTGTCCAAGATCATGTCCAAGATGGGCGTGTCCACCTATATGTCGTACTGCGGTGCGCAGCTGTTTGAAGCCGTGGGCCTGAACAGCGAAACCGTGGACAAGTACTTCACCGGCACGGCCAGCCGTGTGGAAGGCATCGGCGTCTTCGAGATTGCCGAAGAAACCATCCGCAACCACACTGCTGCGTTCAGCGATGACCCCGTGCTGGAAACCATGCTGGACACCGGTGGCGAATACGCCTGGCGTGCCCGTGGTGAAGAGCATATGTGGACGCCGGAAGTGATTGCCAAGCTGCAGCACTCCACCCGCTCCAACAACTTCAGCACCTACAAGGAATACGCCCAGCTCATCAACGACCAGAGCAAGCGCCACATGACGCTGCGCGGCCTGTTCGAGTTCAAGTTCGACCCTGCCAAGGCCATTCCGGTGGAGCAGGTCGAATCGGTTAAGGAAATTGTCAAGCGCTTTGCCACCGGTGCCATGTCGCTGGGTTCGATCTCCACCGAAGCCCACGCTACGCTGGCTGTGGCCATGAACCGTATCGGCGGCAAGAGCAACACCGGTGAAGGCGGCGAAGACCCCAAGCGCTACCGCAATGAGCTCAAGGGTATCGCCATCACCAAGGGCGAGACTCTGGGCTCCATCATCGGCAAGGACAAGGTTGAATCCGACATTGAACTGCTGGCGGGAGACTCGCTGCGCTCCAAGATCAAGCAGGTCGCATCCGGTCGCTTCGGTGTGACGGCCGAATATCTGGCTTCTTCGGACCAGATCCAGATCAAGATGGCCCAGGGCGCCAAGCCCGGTGAAGGTGGTCAGCTGCCCGGCGGCAAGGTCTCCGACTACATCGGTGCACTGCGTCACTCCGTGCCTGGTGTGGGCTTGATTTCGCCTCCTCCTCACCACGACATTTATTCGATCGAAGACCTGGCACAGCTGATTCACGATCTGAAGAACGTGGCGCCGCACGCCAGCATCAGCACCAAGCTGGTGTCTGAAGTCGGTGTGGGCACGATTGCCGCAGGCGTGACCAAGTGCAAGAGCGATCACCTGGTGATCGCCGGCCACGATGGCGGTACCGGCGCTTCGCCCTGGTCCTCCATCAAGCATGCCGGCGGCCCCTGGGAAATCGGTCTGGCTGAAACCCAGCAAACGCTGGTGCTCAACCGCCTGCGTGGCCGTGTGCGCGTGCAGGCCGACGGTCAGATGAAGACTGGCCGTGACGTGGTGATTGGTGCGCTGCTGGGTGCGGATGAATTTGGCTTCGCTACCGCGCCGCTGGTGGTGGAAGGCTGCATCATGATGCGCAAGTGCCACCTGAACACCTGCCCCGTGGGCGTGGCCACGCAAGACCCCGTGCTGCGCAAGAAATTCACCGGCAAGCCCGAGCATGTCGTGAACTACTTCTTCTTCATCGCCGAAGAAGTGCGCCAGATCATGGCCCAGCTGGGCATTGCCAAGTTTGACGACCTGATTGGCCGCTCCGACCTGCTTGACACCCGCAAGGGCATTGCACACTGGAAGGCCCAGGGCCTGGACTTCAGCCGTCTGTTTGCCCAGCCCGAAGTGCCTGCCGACGTGGCCCGTTTCCATGTCGAGTCGCAAGACCACCTGCTGGACAAGGCGCTGGACGTCAAGCTCATCGAGCGCTGCCAGCCCGCCATTGCCAATGGCGAGAAGGTGCGCATCATGGAAGTGGCGCGCAATGTGAACCGCTCCGTGGGCGCCATGCTCTCCGGCGCGGTGACCAAGCAGCACGCCGAAGGCTTGCCAGATGACACCATCCGCATCCACTTTGAGGGTACGGGCGGCCAGTCCTTCGGTGCCTTCCTGTGCAACGGCATCACGCTGAACCTGACCGGCGAAGCCAACGACTACACCGGCAAGGGCCTGTCCGGCGGCCGCGTGGTGGTGCACCCCAGCCATGAATTCCGTGGCAACAGCGTGAGCAACACCATCGTGGGCAACACCGTGATGTTTGGCGCCACCAGCGGTGAAGCCTTCTTCAGCGGTGTGGCTGGCGAGCGTTTTGCCGTGCGCCTGTCCGGCGCCACAGCGGTGGTCGAAGGCGTGGGTGACCACGGCTGCGAATACATGACGGGCGGCACCGTGGTCGTGCTGGGCAAGACGGGTCGTAACTTCGCAGCTGGCATGAGCGGCGGCGTGGCCTATGTGTACGACGAAGACGGCAAGTTTGCCGAGCGTTGCAACACCGCTTCGGTGAAGCTGGAGAAGGTGCTGCCGCACGACGAGTTTGTCTCGCGTGTCGATCCCGGCATCTGGCACCGTGGCCAGAGCGATGACCAGCAACTGCGCGCCCTGATTGAGTCGCACAGCCGCTGGACGGGCTCTACCCGTGCCCGTGATCTGCTGGACAACTGGGCCGCAGCGCGTGCCAAGTTCGTCAAGGTGTTCCCGACCGAGTACCAGCGTGCACTCGGCGAGATCTATGAACGCAAACAGAAGGAAAAGCAAGCTGCGCAAGCGCAAGCCACTTCCAAAACAGAAGCAGTAGCCGCCAAGTAAACAGGCTGGACGCGGTGGCGCAAACGTTGCCACCGCACTGCTCGCGAACACAGATTTCAAGGATTAAAGATCATGGGAAAGACCACCGGCTTCATGGAATACGAACGCATCGAAGAGGGCTACGCCCCCGTTGCGGAACGCGTCAAGCATTACAAGGAATTCGTCATCGGTTTGACGAACGAGCAGGCCAAGGTACAGGCTGCGCGCTGCATGGATTGCGGCACGCCTTTCTGCAACAACGGCTGCCCGGTCAACAACATCATTCCGGACTTCAACGACCTCGTGTACCGCGGCGACTGGAAAAACGCCATCACCACGCTGCACAGCACCAACAACTTCCCCGAGTTCACGGGCCGCATCTGCCCCGCACCCTGCGAAGCGGCCTGCGTGGCCAATATCAATGGCGATGCCATCGGCATCAAGTCGATTGAGCACTCCATCATCGACCGCGCCTGGGCCGAAGGCTGGGTCAAGCCCCTGCCACCCAAGCACCAGACCGGCAAGAAAGTGGCCGTGGTCGGCGCCGGCCCTGCCGGCATGGCCGCAGCCCAGCAGCTGGTGCGTGCCGGCCACGACGTGACCCTGTTTGAAAAGAACGACCGCGTGGGCGGCCTGCTGCGCTACGGCATCCCCGACTTCAAGCTGGACAAGGGCTTGATCGACCGCCGCATGGAGCAGCTCGTGGCCGAAGGCCTGAAGGTGCGCACCGGCGTGCTGATTGCGGGCAAGGACGGTCTGGGCAAGGACTCCAAGGTCACCAACTGGGCCAAGGAAACCATTTCGCCCGAGCAGCTCAAGGCCGAATTTGATGCCGTGCTGCTGACCGGCGGGTCCGAGCACTCGCGCGATCTGCCCGTGCCCGGTCGTGAGCTCGATGGCGTGCACTACGCCATGGAGTTCCTGCCCCAGCAAAACAAGATCAACGCCGGCGACAAGCTCAAAGGCCAGATCCGCGCCGATGGCAAGCATGTCATCGTCATCGGTGGCGGCGATACCGGCTCCGACTGCGTGGGCACCTCCAACCGCCACGGCGCCAAGAGCGTGACCCAGTTTGAAGTCATGCCCATGCCGCCCGAGCAGGAGAACAAGCCGCTGGTCTGGCCTTACTGGCCGATCAAGCTGCGCACTTCGTCCAGCCACGATGAAGGCGTGGTCCGCGAGTTCGCCATCTCCACCAAGGAATTCACCGGCGACAAGGGCAAGGTCAAGAGCCTGACCACGGTGCAGGTCGAGTTCAAGGACGGCAAGCTGACTGAAGTGCCTGGCACCGAAAAAGTCTGGCCCGCCGACCTGGTGCTGCTGGCCATGGGCTTTGTGCACCCCGTCGCCACCGTGCTGGATGCCTTTGGTGTGGACAAGGACGCACGCGGCAATGCCAAGGCAACGACCGAGTTCCACGGCGGCTACGCCACCAATGTGGACAAAGTCTTTGCCGCAGGCGACATCCGCCGTGGTCAATCCTTGGTCGTCTGGGCTATCCGTGAAGGCCGTCAGGCAGCACGTGCTGTGGATGAGTTCCTGATGGGCGAGAGCGAGCTGCCTCGTTAATCACGGGCGCGCGTCAAGCAAAAAGGCATTCTCAGGAATGCCTTTTTTCATAGCATCTAGCGCTTGTATTGACTGGTTTCAAATGCTGTTTGATAGATATTTTGAGAAATAGCTTGCGCAAGCAGCTATCAAAATGAAATCAACGCAGCCATAACAGCTGGGGTGTGGCATCAGCACCCATCCACAGCACAGCGTTCTGCTCCCACTGTTGACCCCATTGCAAAGCGGCAGTTGCATTCATATTCCAGATCAGCACACTGTCTTCGCCGGGCCACTGGCCGTTCGGGTCCTCGCCGCTGCCGTTGCTGTACAGCAGCCCTTCGCGGCTCAGGCTTTGGCGCAGTGCGCTCATGCGGGCTGAGTTTTCTGCGGCGCTCAGCAACTGCCCCCAGGGGTTGCAGGCGGTGAGAAAGCAGGCCCCTTGCGGCGCCCTGTCTTTCAGCTGCAGGGCCAGCCAGTCGCTGTACTGGCCCACTCTCAAAGTCTGGGTGGTGCCATGATTCGCCTGCACCAGGTAATGCGCGGCGCGGTAGGCGTCTTGCAGTGCCAGGGGCAGCAAGGTGGTCTGTGGTGCACTCATGGGCGGATTTTTGAAGCGTATGCATGGTTTTGCGGCCAGCGGGTGACGTGGTGGCCCGTCTGCGCGACAATAGCGGATTCGGCGCTGGCGGCAGCCCGGCTCCGAGGCTGCTGTGGTGGCCTCGGGCGGGAGACAAAGCCTCCTGCCTCCGCTTTTTCCACTTCAAACTTTGACGCCATGAAAAAACGTACCCTGCTGGCCTCGGTGGCCCTGACTGCAATTTTGGCTGCCTGCGGCAAGAACGAGCCTGCTGCCACGCCCGCTGCAGCTCCCGCACCGGCTCCTGTGGCTGCTGCTACCAAGCTGGTGGTGGGTCTGGACGACAACTTCCCGCCCATGGGTTTCCGTGACGAGAAGAACGAGCTGGTCGGTTTTGACATCGACATGGCCCGTGAAGTGGCCAAGCGCGCCAACATCGAAGTGGAATTCAAGCCTATCGACTGGAACGCCAAGGAAGCCGAGCTGCTGGGCAAGCGCGTGGACGCACTGTGGAACGGCCTGACCATTCTGGAAGAGCGCAAGGAAAAGATTCTGTTCTCCGACCCCTACATGGTGAACAAGCAGATCATCATCGTGAAGGCTGGCTCGGACATCAAGTCCAAGGCTGACATGGCTGGCAAGATCGTTGGCGCCCAGGAAGGCTCCAGCGCCGTGACCGCCATGGCCAAGGACAAGGAACTGTCGGACAAGTTCAAGGAAACTAAGCTGTTCGGTGACAACATCGCCGCCATGATGGACCTGGAAGCTGGCCGTCTGGACGTGGTGGTGGTGGACGAAGTGGTGGGTCGCTACTACGTCACCAAGAAGCCTGACAACTACACCGTGCTGGCCGATGACTTCGGCACTGAAGACTACGGCGTGGGCTTCCGCAAGGACGACGAAGCCACTCGCAACAAGGTCAACGACGTGCTGACCGAGATGAAGAAGGATGGCAAGGCTGCTGAAATCGCTCAGAAGTGGTTTGGCGCTGACGTTATCAAGCATTAATTTGACTACCCCCTGTGGCGCTGGGCCTAAGCGGCCCCGCGCCTTCCCCCTGAAAGGGGGAAGGCGCCTGCGCTGCGGGGCGGCCCTTGCTGGGTGCCCTGGGTTGGGGCAAGTCAGTTGAGGGATGGGCGGTGCTTGCACCGCCTTGTTTTTTGTTTCGCCGTGGTGGCCCTGTGTCATTCCCGGTGCAGGCCTACCATGGACTATGTAATTTCGCTTTTGGGGCCCATGTCGGCTGGTGCCCTTGTCACTCTCAAGCTGTTCTTCATCACGCTGGCGTTGTCCATACCTCTGGGTCTGGCGCTGGCGCTGATGCGCATCTCCAGCATCAAGCCATTGAGCAGCGCCGTGGGCGCCTATATCTGGCTGATGCGCGGCACGCCGCTGATGTTGCAGCTGCTGTTTGTCTATTTCGCGCTGCCCTTTGTGCCCTACATCGGTGTGCGCCTGCCCGACTTTCCTGCTGCCGTGGTGGCCTTTGCGCTGAACTACGCGGCTTACTTTGCAGAAATTTTCCGTGCTGGCATCAAGTCTGTGGACCGTGGCCAGTACGAAGGCGCCAAGGTGCTGGGCATGACTTATGCACAGACCATGCGCCGCATCGTGCTGCCCCAGATGTGGGCGCGCATTCTGCCGCCTGTCAGCAACGAGACCATTACGCTGGTCAAGGACACCTCGCTGATCTATGTGCTGGCCCTCAACGACTTGCTGCGCGTGGCGCGTGGTGTGGTGCAGCGTGACTTCAGCTTCACGCCCTTTATCGTGGCTGCGGCCTTCTATCTGATCATGACCCTGGTGCTGACCTGGGGCTTCCAGTATCTCGAAAAGCGCTATGCAAAGTATGAAGCGTGACCCCTTGTACGGCTGCGCCGCGAGGCGGCTCTTGCTTGGCGTCTCGCAGATGGAGTTGAGTCAGTTTTGGGCGCTGTGCGCTGTGGAGAGTTTGTAATGGTGTCAGCATCTGACGTAATGATTTCTGCGAAAGGCATCCACAAGGCCTTTGGCGGCAACGAAGTGCTGCGTGGTGTATCGCTGGATTTGATGCGCGGCGAAGTGGTGGCCGTGATTGGCCCTTCTGGCTCGGGTAAGAGCACGTTTTTGCGCTGCCTGAACCACCTGGAAACCATCGACCGCGGCACCATCACCGTCGAAGGCGAGGTGCTGGCCAAGTCCGAAGGGGAGGCCAGGGCTCAGTACGTCAGCGACGCCGAAATTCGCAAGATCGGCCGCAAGATGGGCATGGTGTTTCAGTCCTTCAATCTGTTTCCCCATCTGACGGTGCTGGAAAACATCATTGAAGCGCCCATCATCGTCAAGGGCATGAAGCGCGAAGACATCATTCCCAAGGCCGAAGCCCTGCTGGGCAAGGTGGGTCTGGCGGCCAAGCGCGATGCTTACCCCAACCACCTCTCTGGCGGTCAGAAGCAGCGCGTGGCCATTGCCCGTGCCCTGGCCATGGAGCCGGACATCCTGCTGTTCGACGAACCCACCTCGGCGCTGGACCCTGAACTCACCGGCGAAGTGCTGCGCACCATGCGCGAGCTGGCCGAAGAGCATATGACCATGCTGGTGGTGACCCACGAAATGGGCTTTGCCCGCGAAGTGGCCAACCGCGTGATCTTCATGGACGGCGGTCACATCGTGGAACAAGGGCCCGCCGAGACCTTTTTTGCGGCGCCGCAACAGGATCGCACCAAGGCGTTTTTGCACAACATGCTGTAAGCAGGCGGTGAGTGTCACCGCTTGTAATTTCGGGTGAAAGTGCCTGAACGCGCAATCAGTCATGCGGTTCTAGCTCCTGATTCAGGAGTGATTTTTGCAGGCTTTGATGGCATAATTCAAAGAAACATTCATGAATGTATGTTTCTTTACGTGCTTGTCCCTGCAAATTAGGTGGTGACTCGGCACAATACGCGTTCAATCTCTACTTCGCCTCATCCTCCACCGCATGTCTTCCAACGCTTCCTTTGTGGAATTGCGCAACGTCACCTTTGGCTATGGTGACCGCGTCATCCTGCGCGACCTGTCTTTGCAGGTGCCACGCGGCAAGGTCACGGCTCTGATGGGGGCTTCCGGTGGCGGCAAAACCACAGTGCTGCGCCTGATCGGCGGCCAGAATCGTGCCCAGAAGGGTGAAGTGCTGTTTGATGGTCAGGACGTCACGCAGATGGACACGCAGCAGCTTTATGCCGCGCGTCGCCGCATGGGCATGCTGTTTCAGTTCGGTGCCTTGTTCACCGACATGAGCGTGCTCGACAACGTGGCCTTCCCATTGCGTGAGCACACCGACCTGCCCGAAGCGCTGATTCGCGACATCGTGCTCATGAAGTTGCATGCCGTGGGCCTGCGCGGTGCGCGCAAGCTCATGCCCAGCGAAATCTCGGGCGGCATGGCGCGGCGTGTGGCACTGGCCCGCGCCATTGCGCTGGACCCTGAACTCATCATGTATGACGAGCCCTTTGCCGGTCTGGACCCGATTTCTCTGGGTACGGCCGCGCAGCTGATTCGCCAGCTCAACGACGCCATGGGCCTGACTTCCATTCTGGTGTCGCACGATGTGGAAGAGACCTTCAACGTGGCCGATCATGTGGTGATTCTGGGCAACGGCGGCGTGGCTGCGCAGGGAACGCCTGATGAAGTGCGTGCCAATGCGGATCCGCTGGTGCAGCAGTTCATTCACGCCCGCGCTACCGGCCCCGTGCCATTTCACTATCCAGGCGTCAGTGCCGAAGAGGACTTCGGTGTTTCGGCCGAAAGCCGGAGGCGCGCATGAACGCTTTGCATCCCGCGCGCATAGGTGCTGCCGTGCGCAAGCAATTGAGCAATATGGGCATGGGTGCCCGCCTGCTGTGGCAGCTTATCTGCCTGATGGGGCCCGCACTCAGGCGCCCCCGCCTGATTGGCGACCAGATTCACTTTCTGGGCAACTATTCCCTGGCCATCATTGGCGTCTCTGGCCTGTTTGTGGGCTTTGTGCTGGGTCTGCAGGGCTATTACATCCTGCAGCGCTACGGCTCGGCCGAGGCACTGGGCATGATGGTGGCGCTGAGCCTGCTGCGCGAACTGGGCCCTGTGGTCACGGCGCTGCTGTTTGCCGGTCGTGCTGGCACGGCGTTGACCGCTGAAATCGGCCTGATGAAGGCGGGTGAACAGCTGTCTGCTATGGAAATGATGGCAGTTGACCCTGTCAAGCGCATTCTGGCGCCGCGCTTCTGGGCAGGCCTGATCACCATGCCTTTGCTGGCGGCAGTCTTCAGTGCCGTCGGCATCATGGGCGGCTGGCTGGTCGGTGTGGTGATGATTGGTGTGGACAGCGGCGCCTTCTGGGGTCAGATGCAGTCCGGTGTGGACTGGTGGGCTGATCTGGGCAACGGCGTCATGAAGAGCTTTGTTTTCGGTCTGGCCGTGACTTTCGTGGCCCTGCTGGAAGGCTATACGGCCAAGCCCACGCCAGAAGGTGTTTCCCGGGCCACCACACGTACCGTGGTGGTGGCATCGCTCACGGTGCTGGGGCTCGACTTTCTGATGACGGCCACCATGTTCAGCATTTGAGGCTGGCAGCAGATAAAAGGTAAAAAAATCATGCAACAGAACAAAAGTGATGTGTGGGTTGGCATGTTCGTGCTGATCGGTGTGCTGGCTCTGGTGTTTCTGGCCCTGCAGTCGGCCAATTTGCTGAGCCTGAACTTTGAAAAGACCTATGCGGTCACCGCCCGCTTTGACAATATCGGCGGGCTCAAGCCCAAGGCCGCCGTCAAGAGCGCCGGTGTGGTGGTGGGCCGTGTGGAGAACATTACCTTCAACGACCAGACCTTCCAGGCCGATGTGCTGCTGAAGATGCAAAACCGCTATGCCTTCCCCAAGGACAGCTCGCTGAAAATTCTCACAAGCGGTCTGCTGGGCGACCAGTACATTGGCATTGAGCCCGGTGCCAGCGAAGAAAACCTCAAGGCTGGTGACCGTCTCACTTCGACCCAGTCGGCAGTGGTGCTGGAAAACCTGATTGGTCAGTTCCTCTATGGCCGCGCCGAACAAGGCGGTGGTGACTCTGCGGATTCTGCGAACAATGCCGGAGCGAATAAATGATGAAAAATCAGCAAAATCAAGCTCAACCCGTTAAACGTATTGCGCTGGCAGCTACTGTTTCCGTAGCAGCTTTGCTCACGGGCTGTGCCACGACAACGGGCCCCGCCAACCCGGCTGACCCGTTGGAATCCATGAACCGCAGCATCTACTCCTTCAATGACAAGGTGGATACAGCGGTGCTCAAGCCCGTTGCCACGGCCTACCAGACGGTGACTCCGCGCCTGGCCCGTTCCGGCGTGACCAACTTCTTTGACAACCTGGGCGATGCCTGGTCGTTTGTGAACAATGTGCTGCAGGGGCAGGGCGAGGGCGCCTACAACTCCATGGTGCGTTTCAGCGTCAACACCGTCTTTGGTATTGGCGGTCTGTTCGACGTGGCCAGCGAGGCCGGCATTCAGCGCGCCAAGCAGGACTTCGGTCAGACGCTGGGCCGCTGGGGCGTGCCTACGGGCCCTTACCTGGTGTTGCCGTTCTTTGGCCCTTCCACTGTGCGTGACACGGCGGGCATGGTGGTCGATGCCTACGGCTACCCCGCTAACTCTGTGGATGATGTGCGCTGGCGCAACAGCCTCTACGGGCTACGCGTAGTGAACCGCCGTGCCGACCTGCTCAAGGCCGGCGACATGCTGGACTCCGTAGCGCTGGACAAGTACAGCCTGATGCGCGATGTATATCTGCGCTCACGCATCGGCGGCGCCGCGTCTGGCGGCGATGGTCGTCTCGAAAACTATGATGACGACAACGCTGGCAAGCTGCCACCAGAAGGCCAGTAAGCGTTGACTGGCGGCATAAGCAGCTGGTTACAAAGATGATGTACAGGCCGCGCCAGTGCGATGACACTAGCGGGCCAGGAGAAAATGCAATGAAACTGTCTCGTCGTATGCTGGGCATGACCGCTGGTGCCATGCTGGTTCTGAATCTGGGTCTGCCTGCGCAGGCTGCCGATGAAACGCCTGATCTGCTGGTCAAGCGCGTTTCTGCCGATGTGCTGGAAACCATCAAGAAAGATGCGTCCCTGCGCAATGGCGACTCGACCAAGATCAACGCACTGGTCAATGACAAAGTCATGCCTTATGTGGACTTCCGCCGCATGACTTCGGCTGCCGTGGGCCCCGCATGGCGCCAGGCCACGCCCGACCAGCGTCAGCGTCTGCAGGATGAATTCAAGGCGCTGCTGATTCGTACCTACTCGGGTGCACTGTCCCAGGTGGGCGATCAGACCATTACCGTCAAGCCCCTGCGCATGGCCGCTGGTGACACCGACGTGCTGGTGCGCACCCAGGTCAATGGCCGTGGCGACCCTGTGCAGCTGGACTTCCGTCTGGAAAAGCAGGCCACAGGCTGGAAGATCTACAACCTGAACGTGCTGGGCGTGTGGCTGGTGGAAACCTACCGCAATCAGTTTGCGCAGGAAATCAATGCCAACGGCATCGACAGCCTGATCAAGACCCTGGCTTCGCGCAGCTCCATGCCCGCCAATGTGAGCAAGGCTCAGTAACAGGCGGATGGGCGCCACCGGCGCCTGTTAGCCTGCACATGCAGACATGGCAAACAACTCTTCCCAAACGCTGCAGCTGCCTCGGGAGCTGACCTACCGCCAGGCGCGTGAATGCCTGCTGAGCCTGCGCCCGCAGGTCACGGCATTTGCTGCGCCTCAGGTGCCTGTGGACGCCAGCGCGGTCAAGGTGTTCGACTCCTCGGCGCTGGCCGTGCTGCTGGCCTGCCGCCGTGCGGCGCTGGAAGCGGGCAAGCAACTGGTGGTCAGCGGGCTGCCCAAGGGCCTCAAGTCCATGGCCGTGCTCTATGGGGTTGATGGCCTGCTGCTGCCCCCGGCAGAGGCCGATGCCACAGCGGCGCAGCAGCGCTGATTGGCAGCCTGTTACCCGGAAACCGCCCGGATTCCCCGCGGCGGCACAAACGGCGGCGAAGTCCTAGAATCATGGGCTCCATGTCCGCAGTCTCATTCCAATCCGTCTCCAAGTCCTACCAAACCCCCAAGGGGGAATTCCAGGCGCTCAAATCGGTGAGCCTGGATATTGAGGAAGGCGAATTCTTCGGTCTGCTTGGCCCTAACGGCGCAGGCAAGACCACGCTCATCAGCATTCTGGCGGGCCTGTCCAGGGCGACCGGCGGGCGCGTGCTGGTGCAGGGCAGCGATGTGCAGGCGAATTACGCCGATGCACGCCGCAAGCTCGGCATCGTGCCGCAGGAGTTGGTGTTCGACCCCTTCTTCACCGTGCGCGAGGCGCTCAAGTTCCAGTCCGGCTATTTCGGCGTCAAGAACAATGACGACTGGATTGACGAGCTGCTGCACAGTCTGGGCCTGACCGACAAGGCGCACAACAATATGCGCCAGCTCTCGGGCGGCATGAAGCGACGCGTGCTGGTGGCGCAGGCGCTGGTGCACAAGCCGCCCATCATCGTGCTGGACGAGCCCACGGCCGGTGTGGACGTGGAGCTGCGCCAGATGCTGTGGCACTTCATTGCCAAGCTTAACAAGCAGGGCCACACGGTGCTGCTGACGACGCACTATCTGGAAGAGGCCGAGGCGCTGTGCAGCCGCGTGGCCATGCTCAAGCACGGCGAGATCATCAAGCTCTCGACCATGAGCGATCTGCTCAAGTCTGCCTCCAGCAATGTGCTGCAGTTCAAAACAGATAGCGCACTGCCCAAGCCCCTGGCTGACCGTGCCCGCATTACAGGCCGGATTGTGCAGATTCCTGCCGCCAATGCTGCGGATGTGGAGCAACTGCTGGCCGCGCTGCGCGAGGGCGGCGTAACGCCCGAAGATGTGGAAATTCGCCGTGCGGATCTGGAAGACGTGTTTATCCACGTCATGAATCAAGAAGGCCAGCAGGCCGGAGGTGCGGCATGAACGGCTGGCAAACCCTGCTCAAGAAGGAAGTGCTGCGCTTCTGGAAGGTGAGCTTTCAGACCATCGCCGCGCCTGTGCTGACGGCAGTGCTGTATCTGCTGGTCTTTGGCCATGTGCTGGAAGGCCGCGTCAAGGTCTATGACACCATTCCCTACACCGCGTTTCTGATTCCCGGTCTGGTGATGATGAGCATGCTGCAAAACGCCTTTGCCAACAGCTCGTCCAGCCTGGTGCAAAGCAAGATCATGGGCAACATGATTTTTGTGCTGCTCACGCCGCTGTCGCACTGGGCCTGGTTCAGTGCCTATGTGGGGGCCGCCATTTTGCGTGGCCTGCTGGTGGGGCTGGGCGTTTTTATCGTCACGCTGTTCTTTGCCATTCCCGACTTTTCCGCGCCGCTGTGGATTCTGGTCTTTGGCTTTCTGGGCTGCGCGCTGATGGGCACGCTGGGCCTGATCGCTGGTCTGTGGGCTGAGAAGTTCGACCAGATGGCTGCGTTCCAGAACTTTTTGATCATGCCGCTGACGTTCTTGTCCGGCGTGTTCTATTCCGTGCATTCGCTGCCCAGTTTTTGGCAAACCGTCAGCCATATCAACCCGTTCTTCTACATGATTGACGGCTTTCGCTATGGCTTCTTTGGCCAAAGCGATGTCTCTCCGTGGCTGAGCTTTGCCATTGTGGGTGCAGCCTGGCTGGCTGTGAGCGCGCTGGCGGTGCACCTGCTGCGCATCGGCTACAAGATTCGTAACTGATTTTTAGGATTCAGGCGCCACAGCTTGCGAGACAATGACCGGTTTCGTGCGCTGTGCGCCAAAAGGCTTTTTTCATGACTGCAGACCAACTCAAAGACCTGATCGCCGCCGGCCTGCCCTGCGAACATATTGCGCTGGAGGGCGATGGCCGACATTGGTTTGCCACCATCGTCTCCGCCCAGTTTGAAGGCCAGCGTTTGCTGGGTCGTCAGCGTCTGGTCTATGGAACGCTGGGCAACCGCATGGCCACCGATGAGGTGCATGCGCTGTCCATGAAGACCTATACGCCTGCTGAGTGGACGGCCGCTCAGGCCTGAGCTTCGCAATAACAGCCAGAAACCCCCTGATTTGATAGCTCGCAGCGCTTTATAGATAAGCGATTGACGGTATTTTTATCCCTTATTGATTCAAGGCCTGACGCCATGGACAAACTCAAGATTCGCGGTGGTCGTTCGCTGCAAGGCGAAGTCATCATCTCCGGAGCCAAGAACGCCGCTCTGCCCGAAATGTGCGCCGCGCTGCTCACCAACGAGCCCGTGCATCTGCACAACGTGCCCCGTCTGCATGACGTGGCCACCATGCGCAAGCTGCTGGCCAATATGGGTGTGCAGACCGAAACCCACGGCGAGCGCGGCGGCATGAGCTTTGTCGCCCCCGACAGCCTGACGCCCGAAGCCCCTTACGAGCTGGTCAAGACCATGCGCGCCTCCGTGCTTGCCCTGGGCCCGCTGCTGGCCCGCTTTGGCAAGGCCAAGGTGTCGCTGCCTGGCGGCTGCGCGATTGGCTCGCGCCCGGTGGACCAGCACATCAAGGGCCTGCAGGCCATGGGTGCCATCATCACCGTGGAAAACGGCTATATGCACGCCAGCCTGCCCGAGGGCTGGACCAAGCTCAAGGGTGCGCGCATCACCACCGATATGGTGACCGTGACCGGTACCGAGAACTTCCTGATGGCCGCCGCCCTGGCCGACGGTGAGACCGTGCTGGAAAACGCCGCCATGGAGCCCGAAATCCCTGATCTGGCCGAAATGCTGATCAAGATGGGTGCCAAGATCACCGGCCACGGCACCAGCCGCATCGTGATTCAGGGCGTGGACAAGCTGCACGGCTGCACCCACGACGTGGTGGCCGACCGCATTGAAGCCGGCACCTTCCTGTGCGCCGTGGCGGCCACGGGTGGCGCAGCCCTGCTGCACCACGCCCGTGCCGAGCACCTGGGTGCCGTGATCGACAAGCTCAAAGACGCTGGCGTGACGGTGGAATCCGTGGCGCAGGGCCTGAAGGTGTCGTCCAACGGCAAGCTCAAGGCCCAGAGCTTCCGCACCACCGAATACCCGGGCTTTCCCACCGACATGCAGGCCCAGTTCATGGCCCTGAACCTGGTGGCCGAAGGCAATAGCGTGGTGACCGAGACGATTTTTGAAAACCGTTTTATGCACGTCAACGAGATGGTGCGCCTGGGCGCAGCCATCACCACCGATGGCCGCGTGGCACACATCGAAGGCGGCAAGCGCCTGTCGGGCGCCACCGTGATGGCCACCGACCTGCGTGCCTCCGCCAGCCTGGTGATCGCCGGCCTGGTGGCTGAAGGCGAGACCGTGGTGGACCGCATTTACCACCTGGACCGTGGCTACGACCGCATGGAAGACAAGCTGCGCGCCCTGGGTGCCGATATCGAGAGAATTTCGCAATGACCACCGTCACCACCCCTGTGACCATCGCCCTGTCCAAGGGCCGCATCTTTGAAGAAACCGTGCCCCTGCTGGCTGCTGCCGGCATTGAGGTGACGGAAGACGTGGAAAAGTCGCGCAAGCTGATTTTTGACACCAACCAGCCCAACGTACGCGTGGTGCTGGTGCGCGCCTCTGACGTGCCGGTGTACGTGCAGTACGGCGGTGCCGACCTGGGCGTGTCGGGCCTGGATTCGCTGATCGAACATGGCGGCCAGGGCCTGTACCAGCCGCTGGATCTGCAGATTGCCAAGTGCCGCGTCAGCGTGGCCGTGCGCAATGGCTTTGACTATGCCCACGCCGTCAAGCAAGGCGCGCGCCTGCGCATTGCCACCAAGTACCCCGAAATTGCCCGCCACTTCTTTGCCAAGAAGGGCGTGCACGTGGACATGGTCAAGCTGTACGGCTCCATGGAGCTGGCACCGCTGACCGGCATGGCCGATGCCATCGTCGACCTGGTGTCCACCGGCAACACGCTCAAGGCCAATGATCTGGTCGAGGTCGAGCCCATCATGGACATCAGCTCGCGTCTGGTGGTCAATCAGGCCTCGCTCAAGCTCAAGCAAGCGCCGCTGCGCCACATCATCGATTCGTTTGCGGCCGCTGTGGCCGCAAAGAACAACTGAGTTTCTTTTCTAGCCCACTGGTAAATACTATGGAATTCGTAGCTGCTCCCGCCCGTCTATCAACCGCTGATGCCACTTTTGAGCATGATTTTGCTCAGCGTCTGCATTGGTCGGCGGACACGGATGCGGCCATCGAACAGCGCGTGGCCGACATCCTGGCCGATGTGCAAAAGCGTGGCGACGCCGCCGTGCTGGAGTACACGGCCCGCTTTGATGGCCTGCAAGCGGAATCCATGGCGGCGCTGGAGCTGACCCAGGCCGAGCTGAAAGCCGCCTTCGACAGCCTGCCCACGGCCGAGCGCGAAGCGTTGGAATCCGCCGCCCGTCGCGTACGCAGCTACCACGAGGCGCAAAAGAAGGCCAACGGCGAAAGCTGGAGCTACCGCGACGAAGACGGCACCTTGCTGGGCCAAAAGGTCACGCCGCTAGACCGCGTGGGCATCTATGTGCCCGGCGGCAAGGCGGCGTACCCCAGCAGTGTGCTGATGAACGCCATCCCCGCCCAGGTGGCCGGTGTGGGCGACATCATCATGGTCGTTCCAACCCCGCAAGGCGCCAAGAACCCGCTGGTGCTGGCCGCCGCCTATGTGGCCGGTGTGCACCGCGCTTTCACTATTGGTGGCGCGCAAGCCGTGGCTGCGCTGGCCTACGGCACGGCCACCATCCCCAAGGTGGATAAGATCACCGGCCCCGGCAACGCCTACGTGGCCAGCGCCAAAAAGCGCGTGTTCGGCATGGTGGGCATCGACATGATTGCCGGCCCGTCTGAAATTCTGGTGCTGGCCGACGGTACCACGCCCCCTGAATGGGTGGCGATGGATTTGTTCAGTCAGGCTGAGCACGACGAACTGGCCCAGTCCATCTTGCTGTGCCCGGACGCTGCCTACATCGACGCGGTTCAGGCCGAGATCAACCGCCTGCTGCCCGAAATGCCCCGCAAGGCCATCATCGCCAAGAGCCTCTCTGACCGTGGCGCACTGATCCTGACCAAGGACATGGAAGAGGCCTGCGCCATCAGCAACCGCATTGCGCCCGAGCACTTGGAAGTCTCCAGCCGCGATCCGCACAAGTGGGAACCCCTGCTCAAGCACGCCGGCGCTATCTTCCTGGGTGCCTATACGTCGGAGAGCCTGGGCGACTACTGCGCCGGCCCCAACCACGTGCTGCCCACCAGCGGCACGGCGCGCTTCAGCTCGCCGCTGGGCGTGTACGACTTCCAGAAGCGCAGCTCCATCATCGAAGTCAGCGAAGCCGGTGCGCAGATCCTGGGCAAGACGGCGGCCGTGTTGGCTTACGGCGAAGGCTTGCAGGGCCACGCCCGAGCAGCGGAGATGCGTTTGAAGTCTTGATGCGCGAGGGGCAGTGCGGGCCGCAAGCCTGCTAGCCAACTTGCCAGCCAGCCATGGCTGAAGATGCTGACCGGGGCAATGCCCCGGTTTTTTTATGCCTGCGCCTATCTGGCTGTTTGCGGGTTCTTGAAGCTTGGGCTCAGTTGCTGCTTGTTGCAGGCTTTAGCAGGCTCTTGTTGTTTTATGCCCGGCCCCTGTGTTGAGAGGGTTTATGGGGTAAACCCTTAATAAAAACTTAATCAAGTTTAAAATTTTTGGTTCCTTAGTGCATGGATTTTAAAAGGTAAACCATGGGTATATTTTTCGCCCGTGCATATGAATGACTGTGGGATGAATGGATTATCTATTCAAGTCATCTATATGACCTATGCACTTTTTTCATCAACCAACGAAATATATAACAATGACTGACGCTGAGCATCCTCAAAAGGGATCTGTTTCAATCAGAAATACCGTTCGGATCGTCTTCTCTCTGCTGGTTTTACTGGTTTCCCTGGGCTTGATCTATGGGGGCTTTCAACTGGCAGGATTAGGTGGATCTAAATATTATTTGATCGCTGGCCTGGCTTATCTGGTATTGGCCGGGCTATTTGTGGCACGCAAGCGTATTGCGCTGCCATTTTCGGTTGTCATATTCGTGGCAACCTTGATCTGGGCTTTGTGTGACGTTGTCCATTTCAGCTATTGGGAATTGCTGCCCCGTCTGGTGGTGCCTGCCCTGATTCTGATGGTAGGTCTGTGGGTGGGCGCTGCAATGCCCGGCACTGCAGCGGCTCCGCGCCGTGCTGCCAATGGCTTTGGTGGCGCCATCTTCCTGGCACTGCTGGCCACGCTGGTGGCGGCTTTCTTTCCCCACGGCACCACGTTGAACCCCGTGGCCGCAGCCAAGGACATCAAGGATGCCGTGGCTTCGTCCAACGACGAAAAAGCACCTGAAAACTGGGAGTTCTATGGCCGCAGCGCCTCGGGCACCCGGTTTGCGCCTTACTCGGACATCACGCCTGAGAATGTGAAGGACCTGCAAGTCGCCTGGACTTATCACACCGGCCGCCGCACGACCGGCAGCGCTTTTGGTGTGGATGAGAACACGCCCCTGCAGATCGGCAATGTGCTCTACACCTGCACGCCTGAGAACGTGGTCGCCGCCGTGGATGGCGACTCGGGCAAGGAGCTGTGGAAGTTTGACCCCCATGCCAAGAGCGAAGAGCACGTGACTTGCCGTGGCGTGGGCTACCACGATATGGACAAGGACAACAGCCTGAGCGCTGTGACCAAGGCCGCTTACGCCACCGTGCAGCAATGCCGCCAGCGTATTCTGGTCTCGACCATCGACGCCCGCATGTTTGCTCTGGACGCCCATACCGGCGTGCCTTGCGAAGACTTTGGCGAGCATGGCTTTATTGACCTGAAAAAGGGCATGGGCCCCACCGAGGTCAGCAAGCGTTACCACCCCACCGCTGTGCCTGTGGTGATGAACCACCTGGCTGTGGTGGGCGGCTGGGTGCGCGACATCGTGGCTGGCGAGCCTTCGGGCGCCGTGCGCGCCTTTGACGTGCTGACCGGCAAGATCGCCTGGGCCTGGGACATTGGCGCACCCGAAGGTGCCGACGTGTCTGCCCCCGACCACCAGTTCACGCTGGAAACGCCCAATGTCTGGACGGTGCCTACCTTTGACAAAGACCTGAACCTGGTCTACCTGCCCACCGGCAATGGCCCCCCTGACTACTGGGCCGGCGACCGCAGCAAGATCAAGGAAAAGTACGGCTCTGCCATCGTGGCCGTGGACGCCTCGACCGGTAAGGAAAAGTGGACGTTCCAGACCGTGCACCACGACGTGTGGGACTTTGACGTTCCCTCGCAGCCTGTGCTGTACAGCATGAAGAACGACAAGGGTGAAAAGACCCCTGTGCTGATCCAGACCACCAAGACCGGCCACATCTTTGTGCTGGACCGCCGTGATGGCACGCCTTTCACCAAGGTGGAAGAGCGCCCTGTGGTGACGTCGCCCGCTGCCGAAGGCGAGCATCTGTCGCCCACACAGCCTTACTCGGTGGGCATGCCTACCATTGGTGTCGAGCCTCTGAGCGAAAGCGCCATGTGGGGTGTTTCCATGTTTGACCAGCTGTACTGCCGTATCAAGTTCAAGGACTCGGTGTACGTTGGCCCCTTCACACCTCCTACCGAAAAGCCTTACATCGAATGGCCTAGCCTGCTGGGCGGCATGAACTGGGGTGGTATCTCGATCGACGAGAACACCGGCATGATGTTCGTCAATGACATGCGCATGCCGCTGCGCATGTCGCTGGTGACGCAGGAAAACGCCAAGAAGTTCAAGGTCACCACCGATGAAGTCCCTGGCTTCATGGGCACCATCCGTCCTCAAATCGCCGGTATCTACGGCGGCGTGAAGATCGACATCATGCAATCGCCCCTGGGTGTGCCTTGCAACACGCCTCCCTTTGGCAGCATGAGCGGTATTGACCTGAATACCCAAAAGCTGGTCTGGCAAGTGCCTCTGGGCACCGTGCAGGACACCGGCCCCATGGGTACCAAGACCCATATGCAAATCCCTCTGGGCATGCCTACGCTGGGTGGTCCTACCTCCACCGCTTCGGGCCTGGTGTTCTTCGCTGGTACTCAGGATTACTACCTGCGCGCCATGGATTCGAAGACCGGCAAGGAAGTGTGGAAGGCCCGTATGCCTGTGGGCGCTGTGGCCGCTCCGCTGATCTACAAGTCGCCCAAGACGGGCAAGCAGTACGTGGTGATCTCGGCCGGCGGCGCAAGCCACTCGCCTGACCTGGGTGACTACGTGATTGCCTACGCGCTGCCTGATAGCGCAGACAAGAAGTAATTCATCCACAGATGAAAGGTGCTGGGCTGGCGTGTAAACGCTGGCTCTGGCCCGCATCACCCCAAGCCGCACATTCTCTGCGCGGCTTTTTTTTATGGGCGCAGAGACTGCGAATTTCAGCTGCAGTTTGCGCTTGTATGAATTGCTCTCAAGATGTTTTAGTGCTCGTGCTTTGGGGCAAATTTCGCCACACTGGCGGCCACCAACAATAGAAGGAGCGGTCTATGCATCAATCGGTGGCGAGCTGGCGCATGCGCTGGTGGCAGTCAATCTGGGGCGCTTTGCTGGTGGCCGTGCTGGCGGGCTGCAGCACGCAAGCACCCTCCAGCAAAACAGAGGTCATGAGCGAAGTGGCGCCCGCACCACCTGCGCCCGCGCCAATGGCTTCAGTCACGGCGGATGCCAGGATGGCGGCTCCACGGGCTGCCAAGGCCGAATCGACACTGGGCACCCAATGGGGCGAGGGGCGCGAGTCCGTCACCAAGGTGGTTCAGGCGTCGCGCCTGACGCCCGATACCCCGCGTGCCGTGGGGCAGCTGCGTTATTCGGACGAAGAAAGCATTCGCCGTGTGCTGGGCAAGTATGCTGAGCGCCAGCTCAACGTTCTGTTGGCCGATGGCGATGTGGAGCTGGCCATTGGCGCGGGGGAGGGCAGTCCTGTTTACCGCGTTTACGCCACACGTGGCGCGAAGGACTATCACGTGGCAGGCCGCAAGGGTGACCGCTATGAGCTGATTTATATCAACCGCAGCAACCGCTACTACGAAGTGGTGGCGACGGTGGATGGTCTGGATGTGCTCAGTGGCAAGCCCGGAAGCATCGAGAGCGATGGCTATCTGCTGCGTCCTGGCGAGCGGCTGGTGATTGATGGCTTTCGCAAGAACGACCGTGAAGTGGCGGCTTTTCGCTTCTCTGGCAAAGACCGGGCCTATGCCAACAACACACCGGCGGGCGATGCGCGCAATGTGGGGGTGATTGGCACGGCCTTGTTTGAAGTGCGCCTGAACGAGCGCGACCCCGATCTGCCCCGCCGCCGTGCGCCGGAGGTGGAGCTGCGCGACCCGCGCGCTTTCCCGGCAGATGGTGACAGATACGCACCGCCGCCTGTGCCTTCGCCGCGCTACAGCCGCTGAAGGCTATCCACAAAGCAGTGAATGCAGGCCCGGTTTATCCGGGCCTTTTTCATGCACGCCGCAGGGCGGCTGGCGCCACGAAGGTTGGGGTGAGCTTCGTGGTCGAAATATCTGCCCAGCGCAGCTGTGCTGTTTGGGTATCTGCAGCGCCCACATGCAGTCTTGCAGGCCCGCAGAACTGCATGCGCTGTGAGGGCTGCAGAATGATGTCGTCCGGCAGGCCTTCCTGGGTCAGCCAGACGCGGCCGGTTTGCACGGCCAGCTCCAGTGTCTGGCCCTTGCGAAGATTCAGGGTGTGTATGGCTGCACCGGGTTGCAGTGCCAGCCTTTGCCAGCGGGTCTGGGGTGAGGGTGGGGGAGTGGTCTGCAGTGATTTCATGACCCTTACTGTGCGCAAGCGCGAGTCATCCGGCCAGCTACAGAGGAAGGCCATCTGAAGCAGCACAGAGCGGGCGGGCAGTCTGTCTGTGCTGTACGGGTTGGGCGCAATCTGTACTGATGCTTTTGATGGCATGCAGTACAGAATGGCGGGATGGAATTTGCTGAATCGACCCCGCTGTATCTGCAGATTGCTGGGCAAATGAGCCTGGCAATACGGCAGGGAACGCTGGCACGCGGGGAAAAATTGCCGTCGGTGCGCGAAACCGCTCGTCAGTACGGCGTAGCCCAGACCACGGTGGTGCAGGCCTATCACTGGCTGGAGGATGCCCGGCTGATTACTGCCAGGCCGCGCTCGGGCTTTTATGTCGCCAGCCGACTGGTAGAGCTGCCCGAGCCGCAGATCTCCCGGCCCATGAAGCGCCCCCGTGCGGTGTCGCTGGACTGGCTGGGCCAGCGTGTCATGGGGCGAAAGCAGATGGAGGGCATGGTTTCCTTCAGCAGCGGAACGCCGGGGCTGGATTTGCTCAATGCAGATCGTGTTCGCCGTGCGGTTGCGCGCTCTGTACAGCAGCACCGGCAACTGCTGTGCACCTATCCCGGCTCAGACGGTCATGAAGATGCGCGCAAAGCGCTGGCTCGCTATGCCGTGGGGCTGGGCTGCAGTCTGGACCCGGAGCGCATCATCATCACCGGCGGCTGTATGGATAGCGTGGCCCTGTGCCTGCGCACCGTGACCCTGCCCGGAGATGTGGTGGCGCTGGAGTCCCCCACGCATTTTTCATTTCTGGAGGTCCTGCAGGCGCTGCAGCTGCGTGCGCTGGAAATTCCCACGCACCCGCGCCATGGCCTGTCTCTGGATGCCCTGCAGCTGGCGCTGAACACCCAGCCTATCAAGGCCTTGTTGCTGGTGCCCACGCTCAGCAACCCGCTGGGCTGCTGCATGCCCCAGACCGAACGCAAGCGCCTGGTGCAGATGGCGCAGCAGCACAACCTGCCGGTGATTGAAGACGCGATCTATGCCGATCTGGCAGAGGGCGATGCCATGCGCCGCACGCTCAAGTCCTATGACAGCTCTGGCCAGGTGATGCTTTGCCATTCATTTTCCAAAACGCTGGCGCCGGGGCTGCGCCTGGGCTGGCTGGAGGCCGGGCGCTGGACGGATGCGCTGCGGCAGATCAAGGAGATGCAGGCCGGTGGCCAGTCTGCCGTGCTGGAACTGGCGCTGGCCGACCTGATCACGCAGGCGGGGCATGCCGCTGCCATGCGCCAGTTGAGGGCGGGTATTGCGGTGCGGGTAGAGCAGGCGCGGCAGGTCATCGCCCGGTCTTTTCCGCAGGGCACGCGTGTCAGCGATCCGCCGGGCGGCCTGCTGCTGTGGCTGGAACTGCCAGCCAGACTTGATGCCATGGCCTTGCATGAGGCCTGCCTGCAGGAGCAGATATTGATAGCGCCTGGCACCGTGTTTGCCACGGCTGGACGCTTTCGGCATGGGGTGCGCATCGGTCTGGGTGGTGACTGGACGCAGGCGCACTGGCATGCTTTGCAGCGGGTGGGCGAGATGGCCTGCCAGATGCTTTCCTCGTGAGAGTTAGGCACACGAATTTCGTGTGACACTAATTTCGTGTACTATGCGAAGCATGAAGAACGTCACCATCACCGTGGAAGACAGCGTGCTTGAATGGGCACGCGTGGAAGCCGCCCGTCGCGGTACCAGTGTTTCGCGCATGCTGGGTGACTTCATGGCGGAAATGCAGCGCCGCGAAGACTCGTACGAGCGCGCCTATCTGGCCTGGCGCACCGATGAGCGCAGCTGGCAGGGCAGTGCCGCAGAAAATTCAAAAACCATAGCGCGCAGCGCAAACCCCAGGCGCGCTGGGCTGCCAAAAGACTCCAAGACAGGAGCCGCAGCATGAGCGTGATGACAACCGTGTTTGTCGATACCTCGGTGCTGATCGCCGCAGAAGACGTGGCAAGCCGCGAGCTCTACGCTGCCACCCTGGCCTGGCTGGATGTGCTGTGGCGCGACCGCACGGGCCGCACCGGTAATCAGGCCCTGGTCGAGTTTTATGACCAGGTGACCACCGCCGCCACGCCCATGCCGCAAGGCGATGCGCGTGCCGCCATCCGCCGCTACCAGACCTGGACGCCGTGGAAGACGGACGCTGCCACGCTGGAAACCGCCTGGGCCGTGCAAGCCCGCCACGCGCTGGATTTTGGCGACTGCTTGGCCGTGGCCTGCGCCCAGCACAGCGGCTGCAGCCATATGCTGAGCCTGCATCTGCCCCACGGGGCCGAGTTTGGCGGCGTGACGGTGCTGCACCCCTTGCAAGAGGCGGCGCCCCAAGATCAAACGCTGTGAGTGCCCGAGGTAAATACACCATCAAAGGCCAACTCCAGCGCGGTGAGTGAAAGAGTGAAACCCATGACTGTTCAAGACATCCAGACCCAAGCCCTGCAACGCATTCGCGCCGATGTGCGCGCCATGCAGGGCTACCACGTGCAGGCCTCGCAAGGCCTGCTCAAGATGGACACGATGGAGAACCCGTACCGCCTGAGCGCCGATCTGCAAAAGCAACTGGGCGAGCGACTGGGCGCACTCGAAATCAACCGCTACCCCGGCGAGCGCCTGGAAGTGCTGAAAAAAATGCTGGCCGACTACGCTGGCGCCCCCGCAGGCAGCGCCGTGCTGCTGGGCAATGGCTCGGACGAAATCATCACCTTGCTGGCGCTGGCCACCGCGCAGCCGACCGAAGGCGCACGCGCCAAGATGCTGGCGCCCATGCCCGGCTTTGTGATGTACCCGCTGAGCGCCAAGCTGCAGGGGCTGGATTTTGTGGGTGTCAACCTGACCGCCGACTTTGACCTGGACGTGCCCGCCATGCAGGCCGCGATAGCGGAGCACAAGCCCGCCATCACCTACATTGCCTACCCCAACAACCCCACGGCCACGCTGTGGGCTGAAGACAAGGTGCAAGCCGTCATCGACGCCGTCGCGCACATTGGCGGCCTGGTGGTGATGGATGAGGCCTACCAGCCCTTCGCCAGCCGCAGCTGGGTCACCCGCATGAAGGCCGAGCCAGCGCGCAATGCCCATGTGCTGCTGATGCGCACGCTGAGCAAATTTGGCCTCGCCGGTGCGCGTCTGGGCTATCTGATTGGCCCCGGTTCAATAGTCAACGAGCTGGACAAGGTGCGCCCGCCCTACAACATCAGCGTGCTGAACTGCGAAACCGCCATTTTTGCGCTGGAGCACGAATCGCTCTACGCCGAGCAGGCCGCCGCCATCCGCGCCGAACGCCAGCCGCTGATGGATGCGCTGGCTGCCATTAACGGCGTGGAAAAAATCTGGCCCTCCGAAGCCAATATGGTGCTGCTGCGCGTGGCAGACGCGGGCAAAGCCCAAGCCGAGATGAAAGCGCGCGGCGTGCTGGTCAAAAACGTATCGGCCATGCACCCGCTGCTCAATAACTGCCTGCGCCTGACCGTAGGTACCCGCGAAGAAAACGCCCAGATGCTGGCGGCCCTCAAGGAGTCTTTATGAACAATTTGGTGACCACGGCGGCTGCGCCTCTGGCTCGTACTGCAGAAGTAACCCGCAACACGGCGGAAACCCGCGTGGCCGTGCGCATCAACCTTGATGGCACGGGCAAAGCCAGCCTCAATTCCGGCATCGGTTTTCTGGACCACATGCTGGACCAGATCGCCCGTCACGGCCTGATCGACATGGACATCGAATGCGCAGGCGACCTGCACATCGACGGCCACCACACGGTGGAAGACATTGGCATCACCCTGGGCCAGGCCTTTGCCAAGGCCATTGGCGACAAAAAAGGCATCCGCCGGTACGGCCACGCCTATGTGCCGCTGGACGAGGCGCTCTCCCGCGTGGTCATCGACTTCTCGGGCCGCCCCAGCCTGCACATGGACGTGAAGTTCACCGCTGGCAGCATTGGCCAGCTGGATACGCAACTGGTGTACGAGTTCTTCCAGGGCTTTGTGAACCACGCGGGCGTGACCTTGCACATCGACAACCTCAAAGGCTTCAACGCCCACCACCAGTGCGAAACCATCTTCAAGGCCTTCGCCCGTGCTGTGCGTTTTGCGCTGGAGCATGATGAGCGCATGGCGGGCGTCATCCCTTCGACCAAGGGTGCGCTTTAAGCTCCCCACTTCTGGTCTTTTATGCCTCTAACCCAACTTCGATAAGCGGTAGCTGCTATGAGTTTGAAGAACAACACCGTGGCCGTGGTCGATTACGGCATGGGCAATTTGCGCTCGGTCTCGCAGGCCGTGCGCACGGCCGCTGCGGATACGGGCTGGGATGTGATCGTCACGGCAGACCCTGAGGTGGTGCTTGCCGCCAACCGCGTGGTTTTGCCCGGCCAGGGCGCCATGCCCGACTGCATGCGCGAGCTGCGCGAATCCGGCCTGCAAGAGGCGGTGCTGCATGCTGCTGCCAACAAGCCGCTGTTTGGCGTGTGCGTGGGCATGCAGATGTTGCTGGACCACAGCGACGAAGGCGATGTGCCGGGCCTGGGCCTGATTCCCGGCGATGTGCGCAAGTTCGATCTGGCAGGCAAGACGCAGGCGGATGGCAGCCGCTTCAAAGTGCCGCAGATGGGCTGGAACCGTGTGCACCAGACACAGCATGGCGGCAAGCCCCATGCGCTGTGGGCGGGCATTCCCGACGGCAGCTTCTACTACTTTGTGCACAGCTTTTATGCGCTGGTGCAACAAAGCGCGCATTGCGCCGCCGAGACGGATTACGGCGGCCGCTTTGCATGTGCGGTTGCACGCGATAATATTTTTGCCACCCAGTTCCACCCCGAGAAAAGCTCGGACCAGGGGCTGGCGCTGTTCCGTAACTTCCTCGGCTGGAAGCCCTGAAGTTCCTTTTGTGTAATGGCCATTTCTGACGGCCACTTTTGCTAGCAGATCACCATCATGTTGCTCATCCCCGCTATCGACCTCAAGGACGGCCACTGCGTACGCCTCATTCAGGGTGATATGGACCAGTCCACGACTTTCGGTGAAGACCCCGCGGCCATGGCCGCCAAGTGGCTGGACGCCGGTGCGCGCCGCCTGCACCTGGTGGACTTGAACGGCGCGTTCGCGGGCCAGCCCAAGAACCTGGGCGCCATCAAAAGCATCCTCAAGGAAGTCGATGGCGAGATCCCCGTGCAGCTGGGCGGCGGCATCCGTGATCTGGACACCATCGAGCGCTATATCGATCTGGGCATCGAATACCTGATCATCGGCACCGCTGCCGTGAAGAACCCCGGCTTTCTGCAAGACGCCTGCAGCGCCTTCCCCGGCCACATCATCGTGGGCCTGGACGCCAAGGACGGCAAGGTTGCCATCGACGGCTGGAGCAAGCTGACCGGCCAGGACGTGATCGAAACCGCCAAGCGCTTTGAAGACTGGGGCGTGGAATCCATCATCTACACCGACATTGGCCGCGACGGCATGCTGACTGGCATCAATGTGGATGCCACCGTCAAGCTGGCCCAGTCGCTGAAGATTCCTGTCATCGCATCGGGCGGTCTGGCTGGCATGGCCGACATCGAAGCCCTGTGCAAGGTGCAGGACGAAGGCGTGCAAGGTGTGATCTGCGGTCGCGCCATCTATACCGGCGATCTGGACTTCGCTGCGGGCCAGGAACGTGCGGACGAACTGACCGGTGAATGATTCGACATTTCAAGCCCAAGCCATTGACTGGCAAGGGCTGCCTGCTATCGCTTTAAAGCTGAAGCAAGGTGATGGTCAGGGCGACTCAGCCCTGATCTGCCTGCAAGGCGCGCAGGTGCTGTCCTGGGTCAGCCAGGGGCAGGAGCGATTGTTCCTCAGCCCGCTGGCTGCGCATGATGGCAAGACCGCCATTCGCGGCGGCATTCCGGTCTGCTTTCCCCAGTTCAACCAACGCGGCCCGCTGGTCAAGCACGGCTTTGCGCGTGTCATGCCCTGGGTGGCTGATGCGCCCCAGGCGCTGGGCAGCGACGGCGTGCAACTCACGCTGCGCCTGCAAGATACCGAGGCCACGCGCGCCGTCTGGCCCCACGCCTTTGAAGCTGTGCTGACAGTGCAACTCACGCCCGGACAGCTGAGCGTGCAGCTGGATGTGCACAACCGTGGCACACAAGACCTGCCGTTCACCGCCGCACTGCACAGCTATCTGCGTGTGCCCGATGTGCAGCAGGCACAGCTGCAAGGTCTGCAGGATTTGACGTACTGGGACGCGGTGGCCGACACCCATCCTCAGCAGCAAGGCGCAGTGCGCTTTGGTGTGGAAACCGACCGCGTCTATCCACGCGCTGCGCAGCCGCTGCAACTGCTGTGCGGCAAGCAGCCCTGGCTGCAGATTGCACAAGACGCGGCGTGGACCGAGTCGGTGGTCTGGAACCCCGGCCCCGCTTTGTGCGCCACGCTCAATGACATGGCTGCTGACAGCTGGCAGCACATGCTGTGTGTGGAAGCTGCGGCCATTGATGCCCCGGTCACCGTGGCGCCCGGCCAGCACTGGCTGGCGGCCCAGCATCTGACGGCGCGTTGATCTGCGCAGTCCTGTTTTTCATCGTTCAGAGAGTTCCTCATGCTTGCCAAACGCATCATTCCCTGCCTTGACGTGACCGGTGGCCGCGTGGTCAAGGGCGTCAACTTTCTGGAGCTGCGCGATGCGGGCGACCCGGTGGAAATTGCCGCGCGCTACAACGCGCAGGGTGCGGACGAGCTGACTTTTCTGGACATCACCGCCACCAGCGATGGCCGTGATCTGATCCTGCCCATCATCGAAGCCGTGGCCTCGCAGGTCTTTATCCCGCTGACGGTGGGTGGTGGTGTGCGCACGGTGGACGATGTGCGCCGTTTGCTCAACGCAGGGGCTGACAAGACCAGTTTCAACTCCGCTGCGATCTCCAACCCCGACACCATCAACGCCTGCAGCGACAAGTACGGCGCGCAGTGCATTGTTGTCGCCATCGACGCCAAGCGCCGCACGCCTGAAGACGAGCAGCGCATCGGCCCCGGCGGCACGCCCATGGGCCCAGGCTGGGATGTGTACAGCCACGGTGGCCGCAAGAATGTGGGGCTGGATGTGGTGCGCTGGGCTGCCGAAATGGCGCAGCGCGGCGCGGGCGAGATTTTGCTGACCAGCATGGACAAGGATGGCACCAAGAGCGGCTTCGACCTGAAGCTGACCCGTGCCGTGGCCGATGCCGTGGGTGTGCCCGTCATTGCCTCGGGCGGCGTGGGCAATCTGGACGATCTGGCCGATGGCGTGACCATTGGCGGTGCGGACGCGGTGCTGGCCGCCAGCATCTTCCACTACGGTGAGTACACGGTGCAGCAGGCCAAGGAATGCATGCGCGCACGCGGTATTCCTGTGCGTCTTTAAATCATTATTTTGAGAGCTGCTTGCGCAGGTTAGACGTAGCTTTCAATATGTTTTGTGTCTGAAACTGGCGGCTGGCCTGCGCTGGCAGCTATACAAAACAAAGGTCTGCCATGAGCTGGCTCGATCAAGTCAAATGGGATGCGCAGGGCCTGGTGCCCGTGATTGCGCAGGAGCAAAGCAGCGGCGATGTGGTCATGTTCGCCTGGATGAACCGCGAGGCGCTGGAAAAAACCGCTGAGCTGAGTCGCGCCGTGTACTTCAGCCGCTCGCGCAACAAGCTGTGGTTCAAGGGCGAGGAATCCGGCCATGTGCAGACCGTGCACGAGATTCGCATCGACTGCGACAACGACGTGGTTTTGCTCAAAATTACGCAAGAGGGGCATGATCCCGGCATTGCCTGCCACACCGGGCGCCACTCGTGCTTTTACAGCGTTTTCAAGGACGGACAGTGGATTGCTGTCGATCCGGTCTTGAAAGATCCTGCTTCCATCTATAAATAAAGCCATGTCTGAACAAAACACTGCGTCGGTTGAAGGCGCACTGGCCCGTCTGGCCGCCGTGATCGAAAGCCGCAAGGTCATCAACGGTGGCGACCCCGAAAAAAGCTATGTCGCCCGTCTGCTGCACAAAGGCCCCGATGCCTTTCTGAAGAAGATTGGTGAGGAAGCCACCGAGGTGGTGATGGCGGCCAAGGACGTTGATTACGGCGGCGATAAGGGAAAAATCCTTTATGAAGTGGCGGACTTGTGGTTTCACTCCATGATCGCGCTGTCGCACTATGGGCTGACACCTGCAGAAGTCGTGGCCGAGCTGGAGCGCCGTGAAGGCACCAGCGGCCTGGAAGAAAAAGCCTTGCGCAAAGCCAAGGAACGCGCAGCCCAGGAAGGGGCTGGCCAATAGAGAGAAAGGAACCCCCGCATGAATGATGACCGCAACATCATCGATGTTCACAGCAGCAGCTCTGCCGAGATTCAAGGCCTCAAGGCCTGGGGCTGGGTCAGCTATCTGCTGCACCTGATCGTGGCGGTGGCGGCCGTGCTGCCGGGTGCGCAGGTCAGCGTGTTTCTGCTGATCATTGCCGTCATCATTGACGTGGTCAAACGCGACGATGCACGCGGCACCTGGCAGGAGAGCCATTTCTCCTGGCGTCTGCGCAGCGTGCTGTGGGCCATCGTGCTCTACGCCGTCACCTTCCCGTTCTTCCTGCTGGGCCTGCTGATCTTCAACCCTGCCTGGGTGCTGATCTCCATCTGGTTCCTCTACCGCATCGTGCGCGGCATGGTGGCGATGAACAAGGATCAGGCCATTCAGTCCTGAGGGTCGAAAAAACATTGAAAGCCTCTGCACTAACCTGCAGGGGCTTTTTTGTTTCCAACTCATGCTGCAGTGCAGCAGAACAACGCTGACAGCGCCATGCGCCATTCGTGGCTGGGCGAAAGTCGGGCAAGCGGCTAACCTGTGCCGTTATCTCTACGAATCACAGGATGGCGCATGGCTTCAGCAACACCGCACACAATCAATCTAGCCTTGCAGGGCGGGGGATCGCATGGCGCCCTGACCTGGGGTGTGCTGGATGCGCTGCTGGAAGACGATGGTCTGATCTTTGAAGGCATCAGCGGCACCAGCGCCGGGGCCATGAATGCCGTGGTGCTGGCCCATGGCTTTGCGCAGGCCGCAGCGCAGGAGAAAAACGCCGAAGATGCCCGCCATCTGGGCCGCGAACTGGCCCGCAAGGCCCTGCGCGAGCTGTGGGAAGGCGTGGGAACCATGGGCAGCGTGGGCAGCCTGCTCTGGGGCGTGCCGCTGGCCGGTGCGGCAAGTCTGCCCATCATGGGCGTGCTCAACCAGTTTCTGTCGCCCTACCAGACCAATCCGCTCAATATCAACCCGCTGCGCCAGTTGCTAACGCGGGTGGTGGACTTTGACACGTTGGTGCATCCGGAAAATGCGGCAGTGGTGCCCAAGCTCTTTGTTTGTGCCACCAATGTGCGCACTGGGCGCGGCAAGATTTTTACCGGGGAGCAGGTGACGGCAGACGCCATCATGGCCTCGGCCTGCCTGCCGCAGATGTTCAAGGCCGTGGAAATTGAGGGCGAGCATTACTGGGATGGCGGCTTCTCGGGCAACCCTGCGCTGTACCCGCTGCTGTACGAAACCAAAAGCCGCGACATTCTGCTGGTGCAGATCAACCCCAAGGAATCCGACAACCTGCCCGATAACGCCAGCGAAATCATGGACCGCATGAACGAGGTGACCTTCAACGCAGGCCTGCTGGCCGAGCTGCGCGCCATTGAGTTCGTGGTGCGGCTGCTGGAGCAAAAGCGTCTGGATGCCGGGCGCTACAAACATGTGCTGATGCACCGCATTGATGGTGGCGAAGTGCTCAAGCCCTTTGGCGCCTCCAGCAAGGCCCGGGCCGATATGACGCTGGTGCGCGACCTGTTCGAGCTCGGGCGCGAGCGTGCTCAGCAGTGGCTCAAGCAAAACCGCCAGCACCTGGGTGTCAAACAGACCTTGCGATTCAACGAGAATATGGCCTAAGCCCCTGAGGCGCTGCACGCCTTCCCCAAGGGGGCGACGATGGCCTTTGCTGGGGCAGCCCTTGCTGGGGTAGCCCTAGCTGGCCGTCTCTGGCTTGGATCACGCCAAGCTCACAAGGGTGAGTGGCGCAACCATTGAATTGATAAGCACCCATGCACAACCACGATTACGACGCCAACTGCCTTTTTTGCCGCATTGCCAAGGGTGAGATTCCTTCCCGCAAGGTCTATGAAGACGAGGAAGTCTTTGCCTTTCATGACATCAACCCCGCGGCCCCTGTGCACTTTCTGATGGTTCCCAAGAAGCACATTGCCTCCATGGCACAGGTGCAGGCCGAAGATGCCCCCCTGCTGGGCCGCATGATGGCGCTGGCACCCCGCCTGGCGCTGGAGCAGGGCTGCAACCCTTATCCAGATGGCGGTTTCCGTATCGTGGTGAACACCGGCGCTGAAGGTGGCCAGGAAGTGCATCACCTGCACCTTCATGTCATGGGCGGCCCTCGTCCCTGGCTCAAAGGCTGAGCAAGCACGGGCCTGACCGACGATATGCAGCGATAGATAGCGGTAGTGCAGGCTTTTTGGGTCATTGCTGCGTATCTGTCACAAGCCCCGTCTAAAATGGTTTGCAATTTCTAGGAGATTCTCATGGGCTCGTTTTCTATTTGGCACTGGGCAATCGTGCTGCTCATCGTGGTTCTGGTGTTCGGCACCAAGAAGCTCAAGAACATCGGCTCTGACCTGGGCGGTGCCGTCAAGGGCTTCAAGGACGGCATGAAGGACGGCGCGACAGACGCCGAATCCGGCGCTGCTGCTGGCCAGGTGGCCAACCAGCAGGTGGCTGACAAGGCCACTATCGACGTGGAAGCCAAGCAAAAGAGCTGATAGCGGCAGGACTGATATTTAGATGTTTGATATTGGTCTGTCCAAAATGGCGCTGATCGGCGCGGTGGCCCTGGTGGTCATCGGCCCCGAGAAGCTGCCACGCGTAGCCAGAATGGTTGGCACCCTGCTTGGCAGGGCGCAGCGCTATGTGGCCGACGTCAAGTCGGAAGTCAACCGCTCCATGGAGCTCGATGAGCTGCGCAAGATGAAGGACACGGTCGAGACTGCGGCCCGGGACGTGCAGTCCAGTGTTCGCAATCAGGCTACGGACCTTGAAAAGGACTGGAACGATGCGACCAAGGACTTGCGCGACGATGCGCAGATGACCTCTGCCTCGTCCTTTGAGTCCTATGGCTCGGATGGTGGCTACGGCAGCTATGGCGAGTCTGACACGCACAGCGCCGTGGTGCCCAGCTACAGCCATCCTCGCAAGAACTGGCGCCTCAAGCGCGGTGCCGTGCCCCAGTGGTACAAAGCCCGTGCCGGTGTTCGCACCAAGGTTCAGTCCGGCGCGGCACGCGTGGCGCGTTTTCGGCCCAAGAAGTTCCATTGAGCATGCGTGACCTCGGCATGCAGGCCCTGAGGGTGCTCGCTGAGGTCGCTGGTGTTTGTCCGGCAGTTTGCCGTTTGCCCGTGTCTGCGGGCGTTGTTGTTTCAAGCGTGCGAAGCCTTTACGGCTTCAACGCGGTTTTGCACCATGTCCGAACCCTCTAAAGAAGACGAACTGGCCGGCTCCGAGCAGCCATTTGTGCAGCACCTGATGGAGCTGCGCGATCGCCTGCTGTACTGCACCTACGGCATTGGCGTGGCGCTGGCCATTCTGTTTTTCTGGCCCGGCCCGGATGGCCTGATCGATTTCATCGCTCACCCCATCAAGGAACATATGCCGCCCGGCGCCAAGCTGATTGCGGTGGGCGTGTTCTCGCCGTTCTTTGTGCCGCTCAAGGTGCTGATGATGGTGGCCGTGCTGCTGGCGCTGCCCTGGCTGATGTACCAGATCTGGGCTTTTGTAGCCCCGGGCCTGTACAGCCACGAGAAGAAGTTTGCGCTGCCGCTGATTCTGTTCGGCAGCCTGCTGGCCTATGCCGGTATTGCCTTTGTACAGTTCTTTGTGCTGGGCAATATGTTCAAGTTCATCCAGCACTTCACGCCCGCCAGCGTGGCGGCAACGCCGGATATTGCCTCCTATGTAGAAGCCATTCTGTCGCTGTACATCGCCTTTGCTGCAGCCTTCCAGGTGCCCATCGTGGTCATGCTGCTGGTGCGCTTTGGACTGGTGGAGATCGACAAGCTCAAGTCCTTCCGCGGCTACTTTGTGGTGCTGGCCTTTGTGATTGCAGCGGTCATCACGCCGCCGGATGTGATCTCTCAGCTGGCGCTGGCCATTCCCATGTGTCTGCTGTATGAGATTGGCATCATTGGTGCTCGCTGGTTCAACAAGGCGTCCCGCCCCGAAGGCGAGGCCGCCGAGGGCACCGAAGTGGACAAGCCCGCAGACCAAAGCTGATATCAGCCAGTCATTGAATACAAAAGCCCTTGAAGTGATTCAAGGGCTTTTGTTTTTATGAATGTGATAGCTGGCAGCGCTTTATCTATCAGGGCTTGAGGCTGATTTTGCACATAAAAAAGCCAGCGCAGAACGCTGGCTTGGTCATGGCAAGGGCGGCTGCCCGTCAGATTAGCGGCGGCGGTTGCCGTTTTGCTGCAAGGTGCTGGCCGCAGGGCGAATGCCGGGGGTCACGTCCAGCATGACCTCGCTGTCGCCACGGCGCACATCAAACTTGGAAGCTTCGCCGGGCTTGAGGGCTGCCACGGCAGTCAGCAGTTGCGAGACATTCTGGATAGCGGTTTCACCCACCTTCACGATCACGTCGCCAGGGCGCATGCCCGCCTGGGCCGCAGGGCCAGCTTGCAGCACGCCAGTGATGATGACGCCTGCATCGGCCTTCACGCCAAAGGTTTCGGCCAGCTCGGGCGAGAGTTCATTGGGCTCCACACCAATCCAGCCGCGTGTGACCTTGCCGTCTTTCACAATGCCGTCCAGCACCATCTTGGCGGTGGAGACGGGAATGGCAAAACCAATGCCCATGCTGCCGCCAGAGCGTGAATAGATGGCAGTGTTGATGCCCAGCAGGCTGCCATTGGCATCCACCAGCGCGCCGCCGGAGTTGCCGGGGTTGATGGCCGCATCGGTCTGGATGAAGTTCTCGAAGGTGTTGATGCCCAGCTGGCTGCGACCCAGCGCGCTGATGATGCCGCTGGTGACCGTCTGGCCCACGCCGAAGGGGTTGCCAATGGCCAGCACGCGGTCGCCCACGGCGACCTGGTCGGAATTGCCCAGCACGATGACGGGCAGCTTGTCCAGTTCAATTTTGAGAATGGCCAGATCGGTCTCGGGATCGGTGCCGATGACCTTGGCCTTGGCCTGACGGCTGTCCGTCAGTGTGACCTCGATATCGTCTGCGCCCTCGACCACATGGTTGTTGGTCAGGATGTAGCCATCTTGACTGATGATGACGCCGCTACCCAAACCAGATTGCTCCTGCGTTCCCTGATCGCCAAAGAAGAACTGGAACCAGGGGTCGTTGGCGCGTGGATGGCGCACCGCCTTGCTGGTGTTGATGCTGACCACAGCGGGCGCGGCCTTGCGGGCGGCAGGCGCAAAGCTGCCGGGCGCGACTTCTCCTGCCGGAGTGGGCGGCGCCTGCAGCAGCGAGACGCCAGCACCGCTGCGAACATTTCCGCGCTGAAGCCAAGTGGGCTGTAGGGTAGCCACTACAAAATAGATAGCCACCAGCACGGTGACGACCTGCGAAAACAGCAACCAGGTGCGTTTCATGTAATGCGTATAGGAAGTAAGGGGAACAAGCCCACATTGTGAAGCATGGCCCGCGCCGCTGTGGGTGCGAACATTTGCTTGCAGGGATTTGCATAACGCAAAGCTTTGTCGCCTGCACGCGCATTGGCTATAGGACTGCAGCCATCTAAAGTTTTCCGCAAGCGGCAAGTATGGGTGTAAACCCTAGAATGATTTTTCGACTGCGCTTACGTCGCCGTTTGCTGAAGTGATTGCCCACAAGGTGTTCATGTTCGGCCTGGCTTGGCTTTGTACCTGAAGCTGCCTCAATCGGTCTGTCACTGCACGTTGACCCGTGACAGCGGCCTTATCCGCGCTGTCTTGCTGTTCGATCTAGGAAACATCATGACTACGCCTGACCACGCTGCACCGGCTACCGCGCCGGCTGCTGCGACAAATCGTCCCCTGAACCGGGAGGACTACAAGACCCTGGGCCTATCGGCTCTGGGCGGAACGCTGGAGTTTTATGACTTCGTGGTGTTCGTCTTTTTTGCCAATGTCATTGGCCAGCTGTTCTTTCCGGCCGAGATGCCTGAATGGATGCGCCAGCTGCAGACGCTGGGCATCTTTGCGGCCGGCTATCTGGCCCGCCCCATTGGCGGCATCTTGATTGCCCACTTCGGCGACATTCTGGGTCGCAAGAAGATGTTCACCCTGTCGGTGTTCCTGATGGCCGTGCCTACGCTGGTCATTGGCCTGTTGCCCACCTATGCCTCGATTGGTATTGCCGCCCCTATCTTGCTGCTGCTGATGCGCGTGCTGCAAGGCGCTGCCATTGGCGGTGAAATGCCCGGCGCCTGGGTGTTTGTGGCCGAGCACGCCCCTGAAAAGCGCTATGGCTTTGCGATTGGTGCGCTGACTTCCGGCATCACCGGCGGTATTTTCCTGGGCTCCATCATTGGCGTGTGGCTCAACAGCAGCTATAGCAAGAGCGAAATCAGCGACTGGGCATGGCGCATCCCCTTCATCCTGGGTGGCGTGTTTGGTCTGGTGTCGGTGTATCTGCGCAGGTTTCTGCATGAAACCCCCATCTTCCAGGAACTGCAGGCCCGCAAGGCTGCCGACCGCGAGTTGCCCATCAAGACTATCTTGCGTGACCACCGCGAAGCCAGCGTGATCGTGGCGCTGATGACCTGGATTCTGTCCACCGCCGTGGTGGTGGTGGTGGTGCTGATGACCCCCGGCTATCTGCAAAAAGTTTTCCACATCGTTGCAGCTGATGCTCTCAAGGCCAATGCAGTAGCCACGGTGACGCTGACCATTGGCTGCGTGTTCTGGGGTTGGCTATCCGATAAATTCGGCACCAAACTTGCCATGATCCTCGGCTGGGGCGGTATGGCAGTGACGGCGTATATGTTCTATCTGAACCTGCCCGGCACCAACGCATCGCTGATCTGCACCTATGCCACCGTGGGCTTCTTCGTCGGCTCGATCTCGCTGCTACCCGTGGTGGGCGTGCGCGCCTTCCCGCCTGAAGTGCGCTTTACCGGCCTGTCCTTCTCGTACAACATGGCCTACGCCGTATTTGGCGGCCTTACCCCCATCATCATCTCGGTCTGGCAGCAGGCAGACGTGATGGCGCCTGCCCACTATGTGGCCGCCATGGGTGTGCTGGGTGTGGTGATGGCTTTCTGGCCTCTGGCCTGCAAGGGGTGGCAGGCCAAGAAGGCTTGAGCCTGACTTGAGTCCCATTCAAAAGAGCAGTTTCGGCTGCTCTTTTTTGTTGTGCAGTGCCGTGATGGCTTTTGTGGGCTTGGGCACAATGCGGGGCATGAGCATTGAGCGAAACAACCTCCTTTCCGTCTTCAACGGGCTGCTGCAGCCCGAACGATTCAAGGACTACGGCCCCAATGGCCTGCAAGTGGAAGGCAAAAGCGAGATACGCCGCATCGTCAGCGGCGTCACGGCCAGCCGTGCACTGATTGAGGCTGCGATTGATGCCCGGGCTGACGCCATCTTTGTGCATCACGGCCTGTTCTGGCGCGGTATGGATGGGCGCATTACCGGCTGGCTCAAGGAACGCATACGCTTGCTGCTGGCACATGACATCAATCTGTTTGCCTACCATCTGCCGCTGGATGCCCATGCTGAACTGGGCAACAACGCGCAACTGGGCTTCAAGCTGGGTGTGAAGGGGCAGGCTGCGTTTGGCGATCAGAACCTGGGCTGGCTGGCCGACGCCGACTTTGCCAGTGCCGATGCCCTCAACAGCCATGTGCAGACTGTTCTGGGTCGCAGCACTACTTTGGTCAATGCCGATGCGGCACGCCCTGTTCGTAAGCTGGCCTGGTGCACAGGCGGTGCGCAAGGCTTTTTCGAGGCTGCGATTGCTGCCGGGGCGGATGCTTTCATCACTGGCGAGATCTCCGAGCCTCAGGCCCATCTGGCCCGTGAAACCGGCGTGAGCTTTATCGCCGCTGGCCATCATGCAACCGAGCGCTATGGTGCCCCTGCGGTGACCGACTATGTGGCGCGCGAGTGCGGCATAGAGCACCAGTGGATTGAGATCGATAATCCAGCCTGATTTAAATTTGATAGCTGCTAGCGCATGACTGTATTGCGCTAGAGGCTTATTTCTTGATATGTCTGCAACTGAAAACCAAGCCCGCCCGCCTGCTGCTGGACTGCCTAGCTCTGGACTGCCGATCGCCATCACCCAGGGAGATTGCGCAGGCATAGGCCCTGAAATCATTGCCAAGGCTTTTCGCTCTGCTCCGCAGGCGCTGCGTGGCTGCTTTGTTGTGGGCGAGTTGCAGACATTGCGCCGTGCAACCGCGCTGGCCGCCAGAGTGGCCGAAGGTGAGCAGGGTATTGCCCAGCCGATTGCAGTGATTTCCAGTCCTGATGAGGCATGGGCGGTGCCCGAAGGCGCGATTGCCTTGCTGGAGCTGCCGGGGCTGCCCGGCCCTCAGCCCTACGGTCAAATTTCAGCCGCAGCGGGGGACGCCGCAGCCCAATGTGTGGTCTGGGCTGCACAGGCGGCGCTGCGCCAGGAAATTGCGGCGCTGGTCACCGCACCGCTGCACAAGGAAGCCTTGCACCTGGCGGGTGTCAGCTTCCCTGGTCATACCGAGCTGCTGCAGGCCGAAGCAGCCCGACATGCCGGCGTCTCCATCGCGCAAATGCCGGTGCGCATGATGCTGGCCAATGACGAGTTGCGCACCGTGCTGGTCAGTATCCATGTGTCTTTGCGTGATGCGATTGCTGCCGTGACCCAGCCGCAGATTCTGCAAACCCTGCGCATCACGCATGAGGCGCTGAGCAAAAGCCTGGGCCGTGCCCCGCGCATTGCGGTGGCTGGCCTGAACCCGCACGCAGGCGAGGGCGGTATCTTCGGGCGTGAGGAAATCGAGATCATTGCCCCGGCGATTGCCGCTGCACAGGCGCAAGGCATCGATGCCTGCGGGCCTTTTGCGCCCGATACCGTGTTCATGCGTGCTCGTAATACAAGAGCGCACCCAGGGGAATTTGACGCAGTGTTGGCGATGTACCACGACCAAGGGTTGATCCCTGTCAAATATTTGGGTGTTGAGAATGGCGTCAATGTGACGCTGGGCCTGCCCCTGGTGCGCACCAGTCCGGACCACGGAACGGCCTTCGATATCGCCGGGCAGGGCATCGCTGATGAGGCCAGTCTGCTGCAGGCCGTGCACATGGCGCGCAGTTTGGCGCGCTGATTTGCGCAGGTATTTCTGCGTAAATTTGTCAGTAATGGAGCCTTAATGCGACAGGCATCGAATCAGGCCAATGGGTTTGATTCAGGCATCGCAGTGGGTCGCGTCACTCTCTCGATCCCCATGAAAAAAGCCTGCCGGGGTGGCAGGCTTTCAGGCTTTTGAGCATCTGGGCTCAGGCTTTGCGGTTCAGACTGTCGCGGATTTCGCGCAGCAGCTGAATGTCTTCAGGCGTAGCGGGCGCTTCTTCTGGAGCGGCCGGTGCTTCACGCTTGAGGCGGTTGATCTGCTTGACCATCATGAAGATGATGAAGGCCAGAATCAGGAAGTTCACAGCCACGGTGATGAAGCTGCCGTAGGCAAAAACAGGAACGCCGGCCTTCTTCAAGGCATCCAGAGTACGCGGTATTCCGTCGGGGATGGTGCCCAGCACCACGAACAGGTTGGAGAAGTCCAGCTTGCCGAAAATCAGGCCCACCAAAGGCATGATCAGATCGCTGACCACAGAGTCAACAATCTTGCCAAACGCGCCACCAATGATCACGCCCACCGCGAGATCCATCACGTTTCCCTTGATTGCGAATTCGCGGAATTCTTGCATCATGCCCATAAGCAGTTCCAGTCACTGAGAGTTTGAGATAGCGCAGTATTGCGTGACTTTGGCGCTTGTCAACGTCAGACAGAGGCTGGAATAACCATAACCCCGCCGCTAGAATTTGCAGTTGACCCCAAATCAAGCGATGTACTTCGAGGAAATCCATGAGTGACTCTCCAGTCGACTCCAGCAAGCGCACGTGGATCATCACGTCTGCCTGTGCTGGTGCCGTGGGCGGTGTGGCAACGGCCGTCCCTTTTGTGAGCTCCTTTCAGCCTTCTGAAAAAGCCAAAGCGGCAGGTGCTGCAGTCGAGGTGGATATTTCCAGCCTCAAGGACGGTGAGAAACTCACCGTGGAATGGCGCGGCAAGCCTGTGTGGATCATCAAACGCACTGCCGAGCAACTCAAGGATCTGCCTGGACTGGACGGTGAACTCGCCGACCCCAAGTCCCTGCGCCATCCCGACGAGTTCACGCCGGCCTACGCCCAGAACGAGGGACGCTCCATCAAGCCGGAAATCCTTGTGGTCGTCGGCATCTGCACCCACCTGGGCTGCTCGCCAACCGACAAGTTCCACTCCGGTCCGCAGCCATCGCTGCCCAACGACTGGAAGGGCGGTTTCCTGTGCCCTTGCCACGGCTCGACCTTTGACATGGCAGGCCGCGTATTCAAGAACAAGCCTGCGCCGGATAACCTTCAGGTGCCTCCGCACATGTATCTGTCTGACACCAGGATTCTGATTGGTGAAGACAAGAAGACCGCCTGAGGGAGACGATAACAATGGCCCACGAATTCAAGCAAATTGACCCGAACTCCACCACTGGAGCGAAGGCCATGAACTGGATGGAGAACCGTTTTCCGACAGCGTTTGACGCCTACCGCGTCCACATGTCGGAGTACTACGCTCCCAAGAATTTCAACTTCTGGTACATCTTCGGCTCGCTGGCGCTGCTGGTGCTGGTGATCCAGATCGTCACCGGCATCTTCCTGGTGATGCACTACAAGCCTGATGCAGACAAGGCGTTTGCCTCGGTTGAATACATCATGCGTGATGTGCCCTGGGGATGGCTGATCCGCTACATGCACTCCACAGGTGCCTCTGCGTTCTTCGTTGTCGTCTATCTGCACATGTTCCGCGGCCTGCTTTACGGTTCCTACCGCAAGCCACGTGAGCTGGTCTGGATCTTTGGTTGCGCCATCTTCCTGGTGCTGATGGCCGAAGCCTTCATGGGCTATCTGCTGCCATGGGGCCAGATGTCGTACTGGGGCGCGCAGGTGATCGTGAACCTGTTTGCAGCGATTCCTTTCGTCGGTCCTGACCTGGCGCTGCTGATTCGCGGCGACTATGTGGTGGGTGATGCGACACTGAACCGCTTCTTCAGCTTCCACGTGATTGCCGTGCCTCTGGTGCTGCTGGGTCTGGTGGTTGCGCACTTGCTGGCGCTGCACGATGTGGGCTCCAACAACCCCGATGGCATTGAAATCAAGGGTCCGAACGCGCCAAAGGATGCCAAGGGCAATCCGCTCGATGGCATTCCGTTCCATCCCTACTACACGGTGCACGACATCTTCGGCGTGACAGTGTTCCTGTTCCTGTTCTCGGCGGTGGTGTTCTTTGCGCCTGAGTTCGGCGGCTACTTCTTGGAGTACAACAACTTCATCCCGGCCGATCCGCTCAAGACGCCCAACCACATCGCTCCCGTCTGGTACTTCACGCCCTTCTATTCGATGCTGCGTGCCATCACTGGCGAGATGATGTATGTGCTGATTGCCTGCGTGGTGCTCGGTGCTGGCTACGGCATTCTGAAGTCGCGCCTGCCTGGTATTGCCAAGGGCGCAGTGGCGGTGGTGGCACTGGCCGCGATTGCCATGATGCTGTCCATCGACGCCAAGTTCTGGGGTGTGGTGGTCATGGGTGGTGCGGTCATCATCCTGTTTGCCCTGCCATGGCTCGATTGCAGCCCGGTCAAGTCGATTCGCTACCGTCCAAGCTGGCACAAGTATGTGTATGCCGTGTTCGTGGTGAACTTTGTCATCCTGGGTTATCTGGGTGTGCAGCCTCCATCGCCCATTGGTGAGAAGGTGTCGCAGGTCGGAACGCTGTTCTACTTCGGCTTCTTCCTGCTCATGCCCTGGTGGAGCCGCTTGGGTGAAACCAAGCCTGTGCCAGAGCGCGTGACCTTCAAGCCTCACTGAACCGGGAGATAACAAGAATGAAGAAACTGATTCTGACCCTGGTTGCAGCCCTGGGTATCGTAGGCGGTGCGCATGCGTCCGAAGGTGGTATGCACTGGGACAAGGCGCCGGTCAACACCAGCGACACCGCATCCCTGCAAAACGGCGCAAAGATCTTTGTCAACTACTGCCTGAGCTGTCACTCTGCTGCTTTCATGCGCTTCAACCGCCTGAAAGACATTGGCCTGACAGACCAGGACATCAAGGACAATCTGCTCTTCACCACCGACAAGGTGGGCGAAACCATGAAGGCAGCCATCAACCCGAAGGAAGCCAAGGAATGGTTTGGTGCCAATCCTCCGGATCTGACCGTGATAGCACGCTCGCGTGCGGGCTCGGGCGGCAGCGGTGCGGATTACCTCTATACCTTCTTGCGTACTTTCTACCGGGATGACACAAAAGCCACAGGCTGGAATAATCTGGCCTTTCCCAGCGTAGGCATGCCGCATGCGCTGTGGGAGCTGCAAGGCGAGCGCCGTGCCATCTTTGAAGAACACGACGATCACGGCACTAAGACCCAGGTCTTCAAGGGTTGGGAGCAGATCTCTCCTGGCAAGATGACCGCAGTGCAGTACGATCAGGCGGTTGGCGATCTGGTGAATTACCTGCAGTGGATGGGAGAGCCTGCCCAAAATACCCGTACCCGGGTTGGCGTGGGCGTGCTGATTTTCCTGGCTTTCTTCATCTTTGTAGCCTGGCGCCTGAACGCTGCGTTCTGGAAAGACGTCAAGTAAGCTTGTTGCTGTGCAGATGCTGTCTGCAGCCAAACCGTGTTAGTGCAGAGTGGGGCGCCGTGGGCGACCCACTCTTTTTGATTTTTAGGAGCCTCCACCATGATGGTGCTTTATTCGGGAACGACCTGCCCCTTCTCACACCGCTGCCGCTTTGTGCTGTTTGAAAAAGGCATGGATTTCGAAATCCGCGATGTGGACTTGTTCAGCAAGCCCGAAGAAATCAGCGTGATGAATCCCTATGGTCAGGTGCCTATCCTGGTTGAGCGTGATCTGATCCTGTATGAGTCGAACATCATCAATGAGTACATCGATGAGCGTTTCCCTCACCCCCAGCTTATGCCCGGCGATCCCGTGGATCGTGCACGCGTGCGCCTGTTCCTGCTGAACTTCGAGAAGGAACTGTTCGTGCACGTGAGCGCTCTGGAAGAGCGCAACGTCAAGGGCAACGAAAAGGCTCTGGAAAAGGCTCGCGCCCATATCCGTGACCGCCTGACCCAGATGGCCCCCATCTTCCTGAAGAACAAGTACATCATGGGCGAGAACTTCTCCATGCTGGACGTGGCCATCGCTCCCCTGCTGTGGCGCCTGGACTACTACGGCATCGAGCTGTCCAAGAACGCTGCACCTCTGCTCAAGTACGCAGAACGCATCTTCTCGCGTCCTGCATACATTGAAGCGCTGACACCTTCCGAAAAGGTCATGCGCAAGTAATTGCACATGAGCGCCTAGCGGGCATGCTGAAGGGGACTACCTTCACTGCCCGCTTTTTTGTCTTTGCAAATCTCCGGATTTGATTGGTCAGGAAACGATATGACTGCCCCTGAAGCAACATCGACCCGTCCCTATATGCTGCGCGCTCTGATGGAGTGGTGCACCGATAACGGCTTTACTCCCCATATTGCCGTGCGCGTGGATCGAAACACCCAGGTGCCCATGGAATTTGTGCGTGATGGCCAGATCGTGCTCAACATCAGCTACGACGCAACAAGCGGCCTGCTGATCGGCAACGACTATGTGCAGTTCACGGCTCGCTTTGGCGGCAAGCCCCGCGAAATCATGGTGCCTGTCGCCAATGTCATGGCCATCTACGCCCGTGAGACGGGCCAGGGCATGGCCTTCCCGCCTGAGGATGAGGATCTGGACGAAGGCATTGAAGAGGAATCGGGAGACTCCGCAGCCCAGGCAGATGCAGAAGCCAGCGATGCAGATGAGCCCGCAGACCGTGTGGTGCAACTGGTCACCGCCAAGGCCGATGATGGCGCGGATGACGACAAGCCTCGTACACCGCCGCCTGCTGGCGGGCGCCCGGCGCTCAAGCGGGTCAAGTGAGGGGTGATGCTCCAAAACGCAGGAATCTGCAAAGAAATTGCAGCTTTCGATTTTGAGAGCAAATTTCTCCGTTAGAATTCAGACTTCGCCGGTTTAGCTCAGTTGGTAGAGCACCCGCCTTGTAAGCGGTAGGTCGTCAGTTCGAATCCGACAACCGGCACCAAACAAATAGGTCTCCTCGGAGGCCTTTTTTGTTTTCTGCCTCAGCAAATGCAGATCGCCAGAGCAGTGTCAGGCCAAGCTCAGGCCTGTACTTTGAGGCGAATGCTCGCCACATTCCAGCCCTTGCTGCGCAAATGCGCCGCCATGGCCGGCAGCAGCTGGCGCACTTTGGCGGCGGCGGCATTGTTTTTGACCAACAGACACCAGCAATCGCCTTCAATGGGGCCCGCTTGCACACTGGCGCGCAGCATGGGCGGTATCAGTACCTGCACGGTCTTGAGGCGCTGGCTCGAATCCTGGGTCAACGCAGCCAGCTTGGCCAGCGTGGGGGATGTTTCCACCGCGGTGATGGCTGTAATGGAGTGATTGCGTCGAACAAAGCTCATGGACTGTGGTTGCGTTGGGAGGGCAGAGCCAAGCTTATCCCAGTCAGGATGGCCTGCTCACCTACAGTGCAAGAGAGGTCACTCTGTCCAGACGCAAGAACAGCGAAAAACCTGAGAGTGCTTGCGCGGTTAGAATCATTTTTTGGTCCGTGTTTCAGTTTTTGGCAACTCAGACTGGCTTTGCTGTGCAGAGCTGCTCTTGATTGCCGCTGGGACGGCCCCATTTGAATACCAACAATCAAGGGATTCTGGGCATCGTGCTCTGCGCCTGTGGCGCATGAGGGCAGGGTGCCTTTGTACGCATGGCCACCAATTTCCTCACCAAACTGTTCGGCAGCCGCAATGATCGGTTGCTCAAGCAATACCGCAAGACAGTCGCTCGCATCAATGCGATGGAGCCTGAGTACGAAAAGCTCAGCGATGAGGCATTACGCGCCAAGACACAGGAATTCAAGGACCGCGTCGCCAAGGGCGAGTCGCTGAACGCCTTGCTGCCCGAGGCTTTTGCCGTAGTGCGCGAAGGCTCCAAGCGCGTCATGAAGATGCGTCACTTCGATGTGCAGATGCTGGGCGCGATGGCCCTGCATGACGGCAAGATTGCCGAAATGCGCACCGGTGAAGGCAAGACGCTGACTGCTACGCTGCCGGTGTACCTGAACGCACTGTCTGGCGACGGCGTGCATGTGGTGACCGTGAACGATTACCTAGCCAGCCGCGATGCCAAGACCATGGCGCGCCTGTACAACTTCCTGGGCCTGACAGTCGGTATCAACCTGCCCAACCTCTCGCGTGAGGAAAAGCAGGCTGCCTACAACTCCGACATCACCTACGGTACGAACAACGAGTACGGCTTCGACTATCTGCGTGACAACATGGTCTACGAGCCTGTGGACCGCGTGCAGCGTGTGCTGAACTACGCCATCGTTGACGAGGTGGACTCCATCCTGATCGACGAGGCCCGCACGCCGCTGATTATTTCCGGTCCGGCCGAAGATCACACGGCTACCTATGTGGCCATGAACCAGATCGTGCCGAACCTGGTGCGTCAGGAAGGGGAAGCTGACCCCCGCACAGGCGAAGGCGTGACCAGGCCCGGTGACTTCACGGTGGATGAAAAGTCGCATCAGGTTTATCTGACCGATCAAGGCTATGAGGCTGCAGAGCGCCTGCTGGCCCATGCGGGTCTGATTACCGAAGGCTCCTCGCTGTATGACCCCTCGAACATTTCGCTGGTGCACCATCTGTACGCCGCGCTGCGTGCCAATCAGCTGTATTTCCGCGACCAGCACTATGTGGTTCAGGAAGGTGAAATCGTTATCGTTGACGAGTTCACAGGCCGCCTGATGGCGGGCCGCCGCTGGAGCGATGGTCTGCACCAGGCTGTGGAAGCCAAGGAAGGCGTGCAGATTCAGGCCGAGAACCAGACCATGGCCTCGATCACCTTCCAGAACTACTTCCGTCTGTACCGCAAGCTGTCGGGTATGACGGGTACAGCGGATACCGAAGCCTACGAATTCCAGGAAATCTACGGTCTGGAAACCGTGGTTGTTCCACCCAACAAGCCCAGCAAGCGCCAGGACCAGCTGGACCGTGTGTACAAGACCACCAAGGAAAAGTACGACGCGGCCATCAAGGACATCCGCGAATGCTACGAGCGCGGCCAGCCCGTGCTGGTGGGTACAACGTCCATCGAAAACTCGGAAATCATCGATGAGCTGCTGACCCGCGAAGCGTTGCCGCACCAGGTGCTGAACGCCAAGCAGCATGACCGCGAGGCGGACATCATTGCCCAGGCGGGCAGCGAAGGCATGATCACCATCGCCACCAATATGGCTGGCCGTGGTACCGACATCGTGCTGGGCGGCAATATCGACAAGGAAATCTCTGCCATTGAGGCAGACGAGGCCCTGAGTCCCGAGCAACGTCAGCAAAAGATTGAGGAGCTGCGCGCCGACTGGCGTGTGGCGCACGACAAGATCGTTGCACTGGGTGGCCTGCGCATTATTGCGACAGAGCGCCATGAGTCGCGCCGTATCGACAACCAGCTGCGTGGTCGTTCGGGCCGTCAGGGTGACCCCGGTTCTTCGCGCTTCTATCTGAGCCTGGACGACCAGCTGATGCGTATCTTCGCAGGCGACCGCGTCAAGGCCATCATGGATCGCCTGAAGATGCCTGAGGGCGAAGCCATCGAGGCAGGCATTGTGACCCGCTCCATCGAGTCGGCCCAGCGCAAGGTGGAAGCGCGTAACTTCGACATGCGCAAGCAGCTGCTGGAGTATGACGACGTCGCCAACGACCAGCGCAAGGTTATCTATCAGCAGCGCAACGACATTCTGGATTCCAGCGATCTGGCCGGCATGCTGGCTGCGATGCGCGATGATGTGATTACTGGTCTGGTGCACCAGCACGTGCCTGCCGAGTCCATGGAGGAGCAGTGGGACATTCCGGGTCTGGAAAAGGCGCTGGCTAGCGAGTGGCAGGTGGACCTGCCTTTGCAGCAGGAAGTGGCGGCTTCGGAATCCATCACCGACGAAGACATTCTGGAGAAGGTGCTCAAGGCTTCGCACGAGATGTTCGATGCCAAGGTGGCCCTGATCGGCCAGGAGAACTTCACCCAGTTCCAGCGCGCTGTGCTGCTGCAGAGCTTTGACTCCAACTGGCGCGACCATCTGGCTGCGCTGGACTATCTGCGCCAGGGCATTCACCTGCGTGGCTATGCCCAGAAGCAGCCCAAGCAGGAATACAAGCGCGAAGCGTTTGAGCTCTTCCGTCAGCTGATCGACCAGGTCAAGTCCGAAGTTACGCGTGTGCTGATGACGGTGCAGGTGCGCTCTCGTGAAGAAATGGACGAAGCCGCCGTAGCCATGAACGAGCGCGGTGCGCAAAGTCTGGAGCACATGAGCTATGCCTCTCCTTCAGATACCGAAGGCATGAGCATCGAAGACGACGTGGCGGTGGCTGAGCCTCTGGCCCTGCCTGAAGGTGTGCATGTGGGGCGTAACGACCCTTGCCCATGCGGCAGCGGCAAGAAGTTCAAGCTCTGCCACGGCAAATTGTCCTGACACCCCTGAGCGGCTTTGCCGCTTCCCCTCTCTCTTCGGGAGGGGACGACGCCATCGCCGCGAGGCGGCTCTTGCTTGGCGTCCCTGACTTGGGTCAGCTGTTTGGCAAAGTAATCACAACACGGGCTTAGGCCCGTGTTTGCGTTTGTGCGGTGGCTTTTTACTCGGGCAATGGCAATAAAGCTCGGCGCAGCTTTGATTGTTCCGATAATGGCGAACGCTTTAACTTTTACCCTCTAGGCCTCTTGCAAAGGGCGCGTGCTTTGCCGGTGCAAGACATCGAGCAAGAGCCGCCTTGCGGCGAAGATGTCGTCCCCCTTGGGGGAAGCCGCGTAGCGGCACAGGGGGTCACTTAATCTCAAGGATATTTGCAATGCCCGTGAATCTTTCCGCTCCTGTTGCTGCTGATCTGCTGGCGATCAACGGCGTTCGCATCGGCATCACCGAAGCTGGTGTACGCAAGGCCAATCGCAAGGATTTGACCGTGTTCCTGCTGGACGAAGGCGCTGCGGTGGCGGGCGTGTTCACGCAAAACCGCTTTTGCGCGGCGCCTGTGCAGGTTTGCCGTGAGCATCTGGCGGCGGGTACAGGCATTCGCGCCATGGTGGTGAACACGGGCAATGCTAATGCGGGCACAGGTGCTGACGGTCTGGCGCGCACGCGCGCTACCTGCGATGCGCTGGCCAAGGAGCTGAATCTGGCGGCTGCTCAAATTCTGCCCTTCTCCACCGGCGTGATCATGGAAGAGCTGCCTGTGGACCGTATCGTGGCGGGTATGCCCAAGGCGATTGCTGCTGCCAAGCAGGACAACTGGGCTGTGGCTGCCGAAGGCATCATGACTACCGACACCCTGCCCAAGGCCTTCAGCCGCAGCGTGAGCATTGGTGGCAAGGCTGTTTCCATCACCGGCATCAGCAAGGGCGCGGGCATGATTCGCCCTAATATGGCCACCATGCTGGGCTTTCTGGCCACCGATGCCGTGATTGCTGCCGAGCTGCTGCAGCCTCTGGTCAAGGAACTGGCTGACGGTTCTTTCAACCGCGTGACGATTGATGGCGATACCTCGACCAATGACTCCTTTGTGCTGATTGCCACGAACAAGGCGGGCAATGCACAGATCACGTCGCTGAGCAGCGCAGAGGGCGAACAGCTCAAGGCTGCGCTGCTGGAAGTGGCGCAAAAACTGGCTCAAGCCATTGTGCGTGATGGGGAGGGTGCTACGAAATTTATTACCGTCAAGGTCGAAGGCGGCAAGACGGAAGAAGAGTGCCGGCTGGCCGCTTACTCCATCGCTCACTCGCCTCTGGTCAAGACAGCATTCTTCGCCTCTGACCCCAACCTGGGCCGCATTCTGGCGGCTGTAGGCTATGCCGGCATTGCCGACCTGGATCAGACCAAGATTGATCTGTTCCTGGACGATGTGCACGTGGTGGTCGATGGTGGCCGCAACCCTTCGTACAAGGAAGAAGACGGCCAGCGCGTGATGAAGCAGCAGGAAATTCTGGTGCGCGTGGGTCTGGGCCGTGGCAATGCCGCGCAGACTGTGTGGACCTGTGACCTCAGTCACGAGTATGTGACTATCAACGCTGACTATCGTTCGTAAACGAGTCACCCCCTGAGCGGCTGCGCCGCTTCCCCCTCTCTGCTTCGCGGAGGGGGACGACAGCCTCGCTGCGCGGCGGCGCTTGCTCGCTGTCTCTGGCTTGGGGCCCGCCAGTTTTAAGCTGTGCGCTGATGGTCGGTACTACAAATTTAGAAGCTGCTAGCGCTTGTTTCTATTCGGTTTTATCTAGTTTCTGTGGTGAAACCAATTAGTAGCAAGCGCTGACAGCTATAAAAACAGATGGAGATTGGCTTGTGCAAGATGTGATGAACCCTTTGGAACGCTTGGTCGAGCGTGCCGAGCAACTGATGCAGCGCATCGAATCGGTGTTGCCTCAGCCCTTGCAGGCGCCTGCGGACTGGAATGCGGCGATTGCCTGGCGTTATCGCAAGCGTGCCAACGGCTGTGGCGTACTGGAGGCGGTGCGCCATGTGGGGGCCATGCAGCTGTCGGATCTGCAGAATATCGACGTGCAAAAGGAAAAGATTGCACGCAATACCGAGCAGTTTGTCGGCGGCCGCACGGCCAATAACGTGCTGCTGACGGGCGCACGCGGCACGGGCAAGTCTTCGCTGATTCGTGCCTGCCTGCACAGCTATGCGCCACAAGGTCTGCGTTTGATTGAGGTGGATAAGGCTGATCTGACCGAGCTGCCCGACATTGTTGATGTGGTGGCTGGCCGACCCGAGAAGTTCATCATCTATTGCGACGATCTGAGCTTTGAAGAGGGCGAGCCCGGCTACAAGGCCATGAAGTCCATGCTGGATGGCTCGGTCTCTGCAGCCACGCCCAATGTGCTGGTCTATGCCACCAGCAACCGCCGCCACCTGTTGCCCGAGTACATGACGGACAACCTGGCGCAGCAAAAAAGCGAGAACGGCGAGATTCACCCCGGCGAGGTGGTGGAAGAGAAGATTTCCCTGTCCGAGCGCTTTGGCCTGTGGGTGAGTTTCTACCCCTTCAGCCAGGACGAATACCTGCGCGTGGTGGCGCAGTGGCTGTCTGCGCTGGGCATGGATGAAGCCACGATCGAGGCGGCAAGGCCAGAGGCGCTGGTCTGGGCGCTGGAGCGCGGCTCGCGCAGCGGTCGTGTCGCTCACCAGTTTGCGCGTGACTATGCAGGCCGCAGCGAGCGCCCTGCCAGCAGCAACAAGCGTATTGAAGATGTACACGGTCTGGCTGAGGAAGCCGATCTGGATTGAGTGAAAGAGAAGTCAAGTGACTGCTGAAAACACCGCACAAGCGCCGCGCAAGCACACCGAAGTAGCGGTGGGCGTGCTGCTGCGCGAATCCGATGGAGCGCTGCTGATTACCAGCCGCCCTGCGGGCAAGCCTTACGCGGGCTTCTGGGAGTTTCCCGGTGGCAAGCTGGAAGCGGGCGAGACCGTGGAGCAAGCCCTGCGCCGCGAGCTGATTGAGGAGCTGGGCGTGACCATTGGCACGGCCCACCCCTGGAAGGTGACTGAGCATGACTACCCGCATGCGCTGGTGCGCTTGCACTGGTGCAAGGTGACTGAGTGGACGGGCGAGTTTGAAATGCGCGAAAGCCAGCAAATGGCCTGGCAGCAGTTGCCGCTGGATGTGCACCCGGTGCTGCCCGGCTCCTACCCAGTGCTGCAGTGGCTGAGCGAAGAGCGTGACCTGCCTTTTGATGCCCAGTATTACGAGGAACGCCAGCCAGCTTGATTCGCTGAGTGCTTCAAAATAAAGAGCGCCTTGCGCTTGTCAGATAAGGACTTCAGTATGAAAAATACTAAAATCTATTAGCTGGCAAGCGCAAGGCGCTTTGTTTTTTGCAGGCTGACGGGCTCAGGACTCGGTCTTGGGGTCGCCGAACGGCGCATCCTCAGGCGGAGTTTGCGCAGGCACCCGGAACTCTTCATTGCCCCAGGCACCCAGGTCGATATTGCGGCAACGCTCGCTGCAGAAGGGGCGGAACTTGTTGGTAGGCAGAAAAACGCTGGGGCCGCCGCAGGTGGGGCATTGCACCATGGTGGGCGATGGATTGTCAGTGCTCATGGTCTAGATGTATCACAGGCCGAATATGCACGTGCAGCGTGGACTTATGCCATGCGCTGCAGCGTGAATCAGGCGCAGAGCGTGAGCTCGAAAGAAGCGTCTTCGGTGCAGGGCTGGGGCTTGCAGCCATGTTCCTGTTTGAGCAGGCGTATGGACACCAGCAGACGGTTGCCGCTGATCTCGGGAATCAGGTTCAGTTGTGGGTCCATGCGCAGGCGCAGCAGCTGGAAGGTGCGGCCTGCGGGCATGGCTTGCTGGAAGATGCCTTGTTCGGCAGCCACGCGCTGGGGAATGCCGGTTTCGCGCAGCAGCTGCAAAATCAGCTCCAGCGACTGGCCCAGTGGCATCAGCCCGGTTGCCCATTCATCCAGATCGCGCTGGCGGTAGCGTGGGTCCAGATTCAGCCAGGCGTGATAGGAGGGCAGGTCAAAGCCGCAGGTGCCGCCCGGAATGCCCACGCGGCTGCGAATGGACATCAGCCATTCGTTTTCGGTCAGTGCCTGGCCGGTGCGGCCATTTTGTTCGTTGATGAGCTTGAAGCAATGCTCCACCTGGCGTGCCACCTGGTGCAGCATGTGCTGAGAGATGTCGGGGTTGTCGCGCAGGACTTCGAGCAGGCTCTTCTGGCGTTCCAGATCCTTGAGAACGTCGGTCTTGAGATCGCTGCGCGATGCCACTTCCATGATCTCGAAGATGGTGATCAGGGTGAAATGGTGATCAACGGGATGCGCGCGCGTCAGCAGTTCGCTCAGACGGCGATACAACTGCTCCAGACGCAGATAGGTTCTCAGACGCTCGTTAAATGGATATTCGTACAGGATCACGCTTGCTGGGCTCCTAGGTGCACACAGGAACAGCGGTTAACGTGCACATGCGGCGATCACACGCACAGGCCAAGCCATATACGCATCATAGCCCGAACCATGCAGTGATTTGATCGGTATATGCGTTGAGAGCTTCGATCGTGACGCCTTCATCGTTGTAGATGACCCAGTCAGCGGCAGCCAGGCGCTGCTGGCGGCTGGCCTGGGCGGCGATGATGGATTGAACCGCTTGCGCAGTCAGGCCGCTGCGGGCCATGACGCGTGCTACCTGGGTGCTTTCTCTGCAGTCCACCACCAGGATGGCATCGAGCTCTCTTTGGCGGTGGCCGGATTCCACAAGCAGCGGAATATCGTGCACGACCAGCTTGCAGCCTGCAGTCACCGCAGCGGTGTATTGCTGCAGGGATAGCTGAGCAATCAGCGGGTGAAGAATCGCCTCCAGTTGCTGGCGGGTCTGGGCATTGGCAAAGACCAGTTCGCGCATGCGGGCGCGGTTGAGAGCGCCGCTGGCATCAAGCAGATCATCGCCAAACTGCTGAGCGATGGCGGGCAAGGCTGCGCCGCCGGCAGCCGTCAGGCTGCGAGAGATGGCATCCGCATCAATCACCGTGGCGCCACGCTCGGCCAGCCGCTGGGCAACTGTGCTTTTGCCGCTGCCGATACCGCCCGTCAGGCCCAGGCGAAATGGTGTGTTTGATGCTTTGCTCATCGAAGTGTCTTAAAGGCCCACCCAGCCCAGCACTGCCTGCGGCCCCCAGATCAGGGCAACAAAGCCACCGCCAGCAAGGAATGGGCCAAAGGGCACATACCCACCTTCGCGCAGCTTGCTATTGATTTTGAGGGCAATGCCGATGATGGCGCCTACCACTGAGGCCATGAGGATGATGGGCACCAGTGCCTGCCAGCCAAACCAAGCGCCAAGCGCGGCGAACAGCTTGAAGTCGCCATAGCCCATGCCTTCCTTGCCTGTGGCAAGTTTGAAGGCCCAGAAAATCAGCCACAGCGACATATAGCCTGCCACTGCGCCCCACAATGATTGCGAAAGTGGCACCGCAGTCCATTGCAGCGCAGAGGCAATCAGGCCTGCCCAAAGCAGGGGCAGCGTCATGGAGTCTGGCAAAAACGTGGTGTCCCAGTCGATAAGGGCCAGAGCCAGCAGCGCTGCACTGAAGCCGCACCAGGCAAAGCCTGTGGGCGTGAGTCCATCACGGCTGAGGCAGAAGGCAAACAGCGCAGCACAAACCAGTTCCACCATGGGGTAGCGCAGGCTGATGGGTTTTTTGCACTCTGCGCAGCGTCCGCGCAAAAAGAGATAGCTCAGAACAGGAATGTTTTCGTACCAGGCAATCTGGTGGCCGCAGTGCGGGCAGCGAGAGCGAGGCTTGCTGAGAGTGATGGGCTCAGCCGCAGGCGGTAGCTGAATCTTGGCGCCTTTCTCGACTTGCTCTTCAACCCATTGCGCGCCTTCGGCATTCCACTCCTGCTCCATCATGCGAGGCAAGCGGTGGATGACTACATTGAGAAAACTGCCAATCAGCAGTCCGAACACGCCACCGATGGCGGCATTGCTTGCAACTTCGGAAATCATCAGACGACTTGACCCAGTTTGAAGATAGGCAGATACATGGACACCACAATGCCACCAATCAAAGTGCCCAGGAACACGATGATGATGGGCTCCATCAGGCTGGATAGACCCGCCACCATGTCGTCCACTTCTTCTTCGTAAAAGTCGGCTGCCTTGCCTAGCATGTGGTCAATGGAGCCAGATTCTTCGCCAATGGCACACATCTGAATCACCATGGAGGGGAAAATATTGGCGTTGACCATGGCCACCGTCAGGCTGGTGCCGGTGGAGACTTCCTGCTGGATTTTCTCTGTAGCGTTTTTATAGAGATAGTTGCCAGCAGCTCCACCCACGGAGTCCAGTGCTTCCACCAGGGGGACACCCGCTGCAAACATGGTGGACAAGGTGCGCGTCCAGCGAGCAACGCAGGATTTTTCAATCAATACGCCAAATACTGGCATCTTGAGCGTGGTGCGGTCCATGAATTGCTGGACGCGCTCATTGCGTTTCCATGCCTGCATGAAAAAGTAGATGCCACCACCCAGAACGCCGAAGATCAACCACCAGTACTGCACAAAATAATCGCTGATGCCCATCACGAACAGTGTGGGTGCAGGAAGATCCGCTCCGAAGGATGTGAACACCTCCTTGAAGGCTGGAATCACGAAGATCATGATGACCGTCACCACGACAAAGGCCACGATCACCACGGAAATGGGGTACATCAGGGCTGATTTGATCTTGGACTTGATGTTCTCCGTCTTTTCCATATAGGTGGCCAGACGGTCCAGCAGGGACTCCAGAATACCGGCGGCTTCACCTGCTTCGACAAGATTGCAGTACAGGCTGTTGAAGTACAGCGGGAACTTGCGAAAGGCGGCGCTCAGGGATGTGCCCGTTTCCACGTCCGAGCGAATGTCATTGAGCAGCTTGGTAACGCTGGGGTTGTTGTTGCCGCGGCCCACGATGTCGAAGGCCTGCAGCAGAGGAACGCCCGCCTTCATCATGGTTGCCAGCTGGCGGGTGAACAGCGCAATATCCTTGGGCTTGATCTTCTTGCCGCTGCGGGTTCTGCGCTTTTTGATCTTGGAGGGGGTGACGCCCTGGCGGCGCAGCATGGCTTGAATCTGGTTTTCGCCACCGGCACGGGTTTCGCCGCGCACGATCTTGCCGTGTCTGTCCTTGCCTTCCCACTCGAAGACAAATTCTTTCACACTGCTGGACGCTGCTGTCGCCATGGCATTCCCTCACTGATTCTCTGTTTTACTCGTTGGTCACGGCCAGCACTTCTTCAAGCGAGGTCAGGCCCAGCTTTACTTTGTGCAGGCCAGACCCACGCAAGGAGCGCACGCCTTCCAGCTTGGCCTGTGCAGCAATATCCATTGCGCTGCCATCGCGCAAGATGATGCGCTGAATTTCCTCGCTGATAGGCATGACCTGGTAGATGCCGACTCGCCCTTTATAGCCATTGTTGCAGGCAGCGCAGCCCACGGGCTTGTAGCTGACCCAGCTGCCATCGACTTCCTCTTCGCTGTATCCGGCATCCAGCAAGGCCTCATGCGGAATGTCGGCAGGCTGCTTGCACTGCGCACACAGGCGGCGTGCCAGGCGCTGGGCGGTAATCAAAATCACGCTGGAGGCAATATTGAAGGGGGCGATGCCCATATTGCGCATCCGGGTCAGCGTGGTGGGTGCATCGTTGGTGTGCAGTGTTGATAGCACCAAGTGACCAGTCTGCGCGGCCTTGATGGAGATGTCGGCCGTTTCCAGGTCGCGAATTTCACCAACCATGATGATGTCCGGATCCTGGCGCAGAAAGGATTTGAGTGCCGCGGCAAAAGTCAGACCTGCCTTCTCGTTCACATTGACCTGGTTAACGCCAGGCATGTTGATTTCGGAGGGGTCTTCTGCGGTGGCAATGTTCACGCCTGGCTGATTGAGCAGATTCAGACAGGTATAGAGCGACACGGTCTTGCCCGACCCTGTGGGGCCGGTGACCAGAATCATGCCGTAGGGGCGCTTGATGGCGGAGAGGAGGCGCTCTTTTTCCTCGGGCTCGTAGCCCAGCGCATCAATGCCCATCTTGGCGGAGCTGGGATCCAGAATACGGATCACGATCTTTTCGCCAAACAGCGTGGGCAAGGTGCTGACACGGAAGTCGATGACGCGATCTGGTCCCACCTTGAGCTTCATGCGTCCGTCTTGGGGAATGCGTTTTTCCGAAATATCCAGGCGCGAGATCACCTTGATGCGCGAAGCCAGCTTGTCCTTGATGGCAATGGGTGGCGAGGCAATTTCACGCAATTCGCCGTCGATACGAAAGCGGACTCGGTAATTGTGTTCGTACGGCTCGAAGTGCAAGTCCGAAGCACGCATATTGAATGCATCAAGCAGCATCTTGTGCAGAAACTTGACGACGGGAGCGTCTTCAACCTCGGCACCAATGGCGTTGTCTTTTTCGTCAGGTGCATCTTCAATCTTGACATCGTCAAAGTCGAAGTCGCCCGAGCTGGAGTAAGTCTCCAGAGACTCGCTGACACTTTTGCCGGTGTGCTCAAGTAGCTTGTGAAGCTTGTCGGCCTCAACAACCACCCAGTCCACAAACATCTGCGTCGTGAACTTGATTTGTTCGGCGACTTCCTGCTGGGTGGGGTCGGCAGTGGCAACAGTGATGCGATTGCCCCGTTTGCTCAGGGCCAGAACACGGTAGGTGCTGCTGATCTTGGGGTCCAGCAGCTCGCGGGGGAGCTGCGTGGTGTCAACCGCATTGAGGTCCAGCAGCGGTGTGCTGAACATGGTGGAGATTGTCTCGGCAATCTCCAATGCGCTGATTTCGCCGGACTGGCTCAGTTCCGAGATGAAAGGGGTTTTGCTGCCTGCTGCTTTTTTGGCAGCAGCCTCCGCTGCCTGCTGAGAGACCTTGCCAGCCGAGATCAGCGCACGTCCCAGGCCGGGAATAGCGATAGGAGCTGGAGGGTTTTTGGGCAGCGAATCGGCAGCAGCCATTGATCAATCTTCGTAAGAAAAGAAGGTTGATCCTACCATTCCTTACATGTCAATCACATGCGTGCAAGGCCTATGACTGGCATCAATGCAACGCTCTTGCATTGGCTCAATAAACTGGGGAATCCCGACATGGTCGGGGTGAGAGGATTCGAACCTCCGGCCTCTACGTCCCGAACGCCTATTTATTGCCAATAAAATCAATGTGTTGTACGATGAAACCCATTATTTGGGACACTTCGGGGACACGGGCCGGTGGGCACTATTACAAAACGCGGAGAGCTGCAGTGGCAGGCCAAGGTCAGACGCCGTGGCTTCCCTGCGCAGTCACGAACCTTCTCCTACAAAGAGGACGCCGAACGCTGGGTTCGGGCGATGGAGCGCGAGCTGGAGACGACCGGTTTCATCGACCGCCGGGAGGCCGAGCGCAACACCTTGGCCGACATCCTTTTACGGTATGAGAAGGAAGTCACGCCGCAGAAGAAATCCGCAGTGATGGAGTCCACCAAGATCAAGCTCTTGCTCAGGGATGCCGCCCTTACCCAGATCAAGACTTCAGCCTTGAGCAGTTCGATTGTCGCCGCCTGGCGTGACCGCCGCCTCAAGCAGGTCAGCGGGGCAACGGTCAACCGTGAGATCGACATTCTGTCGGCGGCGATCAACCACGCGCGGCGTGAGTGGGGCATTCATATCGAAAACCCCATCCCCTTGGTGCGGCGACCGGAGAAGGCCAAAGCCAGGGACAGGCGCTTCTCGGATGAAGAGATGGTGTACCTGCTCGCCGCTTTGACGGGCGGTGAGCGTCTGTCCGATGGTACGTTCAGCAAGGGGGCTCGCAACCCGTGGCTGCAGCCTCTGGTGGAGCTGGCCGTGGAGACGGCCATGCGCCGAGGGGAGCTGTTGTCATTGCGTTGGGAGTGTGTGAATCTGGACAGGCAGACGGCCTTCCTGCCCGACACCAAGAATGGCGATTCGCGTATGGTGCCCTTGTCGCGCAAGGCTGTGGCGATCCTGCAGGAGTTACAGGGCTTGGCTGGTGCAAACAATGCCCATGAGGGGCCGGTGTTCCAGACGACAGCAATGGCGCTGCGCAAAGGATTCAAGCGCGCCCTGGAACGTGCCCAGCAGCAGTACAAGGAAGACTGCCGAGCAGCCAGTAAACGCCCTGTTCGTGGCTTTCTGGAGGATGTCCATTTCCATGACACCCGCCACGAAGCTGCATCGCGCTTGTCGGAAAAGCTGAGCAACGTCCTGGAGCTGTCCGCCGTGACCGGTCACAAGGACTTGCGCATGCTCAAGCGTTACTACCACCCCCGTGCCGAAGACCTCGCGAAAAAGCTGGGGTAGATAGGCCGCCTGGACTGTGGACAAGGCTGTGTTCTGCACGGGTTGTCCTCGTTACATCGCCCCTTGATGGCTCGATACATCGCCCCTGATTGGGTTCTGGGGCAGGGTTCGTTAGGGAAGGTCTGCACAACCTCGGCCGTGCTGGCGCGATGTGAGACATTGACGACATGAAGCAAATGAGCCTGGGTGGGAGCGGATTCGAGCGCAAGACCAAGAGGACTCGCAAGCGCGAGTTCCTGGACGAGATGAACCTGGTGGTGCCCTGGGCGGAGCTGGTGTCGCTGATCGCGCCACACGCACCCACTCCTGGCGCCAAGGGCGGACGCCCACCGTTTGCCGTGGAGACCATGCTGCGCATTCACTTCCTGCAGCAGTGGTTCAACCTCTCGGACCCGGCCATGGAAGAGGCGCTGTACGACATGGCGCTGTTCCGTGAGTTCGTGGGGCTGGATGCCGGGGAAGACAACCTGCCCGACGAGAGCACCATTCTTCGGTTTCGCCACCTGCTCGAAGCTCACAACCTGAGCTCGCAGATCCTGGCCACCGTCAACGCCACGCTGGCAGCCAAGGGTCTGCTCTTGAAGAGCGGCACGGTGGTCGATGCCACGCTGATCGCCGCACCGAGTTCGACCAAGAACAGCAGCGGCGAACGCGACCCCGAGATGCACCAGACCAAGAAGGGCAACCAGTGGCATTTCGGCATGAAGGCGCACATTGGTGTCGATGCCGACTCGGGTCTGGTGCACACCGTGGTGGGCACGGCGGCCAACGTCAACGACGTGACGCAGGCCCATGCGTTGGTGCACGGAGCGGAAACCGACGTCTTTGCCGACGCGGGCTACCAGGGCGTGGGCAAGCGCGATGAAACGCAAGAGATCAACGTCAACTGGCACGTGGCCATGCGGCCGGGCAAGCGCAAGGTGCTGGACAAGAGCACGCCGATGGGTGCGATCCTGGATCAGCTGGAGCGGGCCAAGGCGAGCATCCGGGCCAAGGTTGAACACCCGTTCCGGGTGATCAAGCGCCAGTTTGGGCATGTGAAGGTGCGTTACCGCGGACTGGCCAAGAACACGGCGCAATTGCACACGCTGTTTGCGCTGTCCAACCTGTGGATGGTGCGGCGCACGTTGCTGCAGGAGATGCGGGGATGAGTGCGTCCAAATGCGGCCAGAGAGCCGTGAATCGGGGCGAAATCGGCCTTCAAACCGACCATGCAAGCCTGAAATCGTCGCCATCCGAAATCGAGTGCATCAACTCACGCTGCGGCGGGTGTTATGCAGATCTTCCTTAGATCGCCCCTTGTTGGTTCGATAGATCACCCCTTGTCTATACCTATAGGGTGTTCCTATAGATTTCCTATAGTTTTTGCTGGTAGCGCTTGCAGTTTCGGTGGAAAAGTCTGCGGGTTGGCTGGGGCAGGTCAGGCTCAATTGTCCGCAAGCGTGCCACGGTCTAATATGTAAAATATTTCAGACATTCTCAAATTCACCGCCAACCATGAACCTGATCGAAATTGGCCATGTCGTGGGCGCCCGACGCGCCGAGTTGGGACTGACCCAGGCGCAACTGGCACACCTAAGCGGCCTGTCGCGCCAGACCTTGGTTGGGCTGGAAAACGGCACCTTGAGTGATTTGGGTGTCAATCGTGTTGGACAGGTCATGGCGGTGCTGGGGCTGGATAGCGCCCAGCCGGATACCCAGGCGCGGCGCAAAAAGCGCGGCTTGTGGATGGCGGCCAAGACGGCCAGTGTCAGCTATGCGGATGAACTTGCCCCCGAGGTGCTGGAGCAAGTCCTGGCCGGTGGCGATGTACCGCCTTCGTTCGCACCACACCTGACCCATCTGCTCGATGAGGCACCGGTGCCCACCGTTGTGATGGCGGTGGAAGAGGCCGCAGCGCATGCGCACCTGCCGCCTCGGCAGGTCTGGCGCAACGTCGCAAAACTCGCGCAGTCGCTATCTGTTCACCGTCGGGCGCTGTGGGCATGAAAGTCGATTCGCTGCCCAGCGGGGCTTGGCAGAGCCTGTTTCCGCGTGCGTTGGCGTTGATCGACGACATCAGCAGGTACGGCGGCATAGCGAACCCGTTCTGGACCTTGGGCGGTGGAACCGTGTTGATGTTCCGCTACCGCCACCGGCTCAGCAAGGACATCGACATTTTTGTGCCTGATCCGCAGTACCTGGGCTTTGTCACCCCACGGCTGAGCGATACGGCGGCGGATATGACCGAGGACTACACGGAACAGCCGGGCATGTTCGTCAAGCTCCAGTTCGAAGAGGGTGAGGTGGACTTCGTATCCGCCCCCAATCTGCTCGATGACGCCTGGGATACCTGGGACATCGGAGGCCGCGCCGTCAAAGTGGAAACGGCTGCAGAGATCATTGCCAAGAAGATGTATCACCGTGGCGACCGTGCCACTGCACGTGACCTGTTTGATTTGGCGTTGGTGATCGAGCGAGAGCCGCAGCAGCTTTTGGTGGCAAAGCCATTCTTGTTGCGCCATCGGAGTGCCTTCCTGACTCAGATTCGGCAGCCGCATGCCAGTCTGCAGGCTGCGTTTGGCGCTATCGCTACGCTGGATTACACACCCAGCTTCGACCACTGCGTGGCCGTGGCGGGTGGATTCCTGGACAGCCTGTAGCGGTTCAGGTGGCGCAGCCAAACCAAGCCGACCTTGCCGACAGTGGGATGGGGATGCAGGGTTGTTGTAGAGGTTCGTGAAGCGTATAAAAAAATGATCAATAATTTGACCAAAAAATGGAAATTGGTTAAATTAATGATCAAATGAGTTCTCATGAATCGCATGTCCTCCTTGAACGCCAACTGCTTCTGCAGCTTGGCGACCGTCTCAAGCGCCTGCGCAAGACCCAGCGCCTGGGCACGGTAGAGCTTGCGGCGCGCGCAGGCATGACGCGCAACACCCTGCGCGCGGTCGAGTCGGGCGACCCCGCACCATCCATCGGCACCTACCTGCGCGTCATGTCCATTTTGGGCGTTGGTGGCGATCTGGCGTTGCTGGCAGGCGATGTCTTGCAACCGGCGCCTGCGGGCTCCGCCGCCGCACGTTCCCGGCATCCCGCGCCCGTGGTGCATGTGCGCGTGCGCGCCGACCCAACCAGGCACCAGCTGCAGGACTTGCAAAGCCTGGCCCTGCATGAAGAAGCCGTGCGGCTGGCCAAGGCCGACCCTGCTCAGGTTCAGCAGGCAAAGGACACGCTCCAGCGCTGGCTGGCTACTGGAGATGTTCGCTCTGCAGCCTTGTGGCGTGAGTGGGAGGACATCCTGAAGGCGGGCGCCTGGCGCAAGGTGTTGGCCCGCACCCGCCGCGCGCAGCAGCTGCGCCAGGCATCACCGCTGGTCACGATCCTGCCGCCCGAGACCCGTCAGGCCATCCTGCGGCAGGTGGGCGAACTCCGGAAGGGTGTCGAGATGGGCGACGAGATGGGAGACGAGATGGGAGATGCACCCGAGGATCAGCTATGACCCGAGAGGAGTTGGAGCACATCATCCGTGCCAGCGGTGACATCACCGACCAGTACGAATTTGTCATCGTCGGCAGCCAATCCATCCTGGGCGCGGTGCCCCGGCCCGAGGATGTGTTCACGGTGTCCATGGAGGCCGATATCTATCCCTTGCTGACGCCGGAGCTGGCCGACAAGATCGACGGGGCCATCGGCGAAGGCTCGCAGTTCCACGAAACCTACGGCTACTACGCGCAAGGCGTCGGGCCGGAGACGGCTTGCTTGCCCGCAGACTGGATGCAACGGGTGCATCGCATCCAGAACCGCAATACTCAGGATCGCATTGGGTACTGTCTGGATGTTCTCGACCTCTTCCTCGCCAAGGCTGTGGCTGCGCGGGAGAAGGATCGGGAGTTCTGCATTGCGCTGCTGCAGTACGGCTACGTGAGCCTGGAAGCCGCCTTGGTGCTCGTGGGCCACATGCCCCTGAATGCCAAGGCGCAGCAGACGTTGCGGGCGACGATGCGTCGGTGGGCAAAGAGTGCCACCTGAATCGCTCCACAGGCGAAGTTCAAATTCCATCTCGCGTAGTTGTTGCCTCTATAGTTGCACGATTGGAAAGGGAGTCAAGAAGAGTGCGAATTCACTATCTGAGCGCCCAGGGCGTTCTTGAAGTAGAGCAAGGCGCGTTGCGCGAGTTGGAGCGCAGTCTCCCCCGCGACTGGATGGGTTTCGCAGCGTTTAGGCTGCTCGCCAGAGGATCGAAGCTCCCTTTGGATGTGGATCTCTTGATCCTTACTTACAACCGCATTCTTGTCGTCGAGTTGAAGAACTGGGCCGGCGACATCGAATACTCGGCAGGACAGTGGATTCACAAGGGAACGCCAAAGAAGTCGCCAGTAGAAGTCAACGACAACAAGGCACGCGTTCTCAAGGGGTTTATCAAGGACAAGAACTCCGCATTGACGGTGCCCTTCATCGAGAATGTCGTTGTTCTGTGCCACCCGCAATGTCGGCTCGTGCGTTTTCCGGATGAGGAGAGGCGCTTTGTCATGACGCTGGCCGACTTCTGCCACGCGGCCTCAGACCCTGTCCGCTACAAGGCGAAATTTCCCGATACCCCTGTGGGACAGCCATATCGGTCGAAAGATCCATTGCCCGATCGCCAGAAGTACGAGCGAATCTTCTCCAACCAGAGCGAGGGTATTCTTGAGCGCCGCATGGTTCTGCACGGCTTCGAGCAGGCGGACACAACCGCAGACTACGACCACCCGAAGAAAATCTGGACTGAATTCCGTGCTGAGCACCGAGAAAATCGTGGTTCCAAAGCACTGCTGCGCAAGTGGAACTTCCAGGAGTTGGCTGGCGGTGGCACCACGTCCGTGGAGCGACAAACCATCGGGCTGCGCGAACTGCGCTTGAACGAAATGCTGCGCGTGCAGGCGCCAGAACTGCATGCGGACTTGCTGGAGCCAGTGGCGCCCGCCACTGTCGATGATGTCACCACCAATTTCGTCGAGGCATACCGATTACCCGGAAGCATCGAGCGGCTTGCGGAGCATCTCTCGCGTCAACCGAACATGGCGCTTGAGGAGCGGCGTGCGCTGGCACTGAGCATCCTGGCCCGATTCGCAAAACTACACACGCTGGGCATCGCCCACCGGGACATCACGAAGAAAACCCTGTGGGTCATGGAACCGGCTCGCGTGATCCTTTCGACATTCGCTGCCGCTCGCGTCCCCGAGACCTTGACTGTCGGCGTACATCGGTTCGAGTTGGAGACTGGCTCCATCGACCTCCCTGAAGACGACGGTGCTGATGAGCGGAAGTCGTCCAGCGATCCATTCGCCCGCGATGTTTTCCTGCTCGGCGTGCTGGTGTACGAGATGCTGGAACGCAAGGAGTTAGAGCGGGTCAATCGCGTTCCGCTCTACGACGCCAAGCTGCCGCTTCAATTACCAGCCCTCGCCCAATGGTACGAGCGTGCAATGGACTGGGAGCCATCGGCGCGGTTCCGGTCGGCCGTCGAGGCGTTGGATGCCCTAAATGACTGCTTTGCGGTCGAGAGTGGTCCCACAGTATCCGAGTCCGATTTCGATGCGTACCGCACCGAGGCTAGTCCGTTCACTTTGCCGATGAAGGAACAAATCTCGTCGGGCTGCGGCAAGATGGTTTACCTGTCCGAGCGCGACGGAGTCAAGGTCTTGGTGAAGTGCTGGACGAATCTGAAGTACGACCCCAAGTACGGAGCCCGCAACTTGCGGCTCCTTGGATTCCTACAACAAGCGAGATCGTTGCGTCAATCTGGTTTCGATGCCGCTCCGGATGTCCTGGATTTTGGCATGGGGCAGTTCGGCCTGATCTTGGTCACCCGTTGGGTAGAGGGCAGCACCCTGGCGACATGGTTGGGGACAGAGCCCAGCGCACGTCGGCGCGCGGTCGTAGCCTTGTCCCTCTTTAACGCAGTATGCCGATTGCACGCGTTGGGCTTGAGCCATGGGGACTTGAAGGCCGACAACATTGTCATTGCCATGGCTAGCGAAAGTGAGGACGAACGCGCCATCCTGCTCGACGTACCGGACCTTAGCGCCGACGGCGACGAGGGGCTGACAGTCGGCAGTGTGCCACCCGTTTTGGAATCAGCCTCGCCGCAGCATCGCGACCTCTATGCCGTTACGCAAATTGGTCTCGATCTGCTCACGGACGAATTTCCGAACACCCGTAGAGATGCCGAACGTGCGTTCGAGCTTGGAGACGCATTGCCTCCGGTCGAACTCTTGGCCGAGACGCTGAAGGGTGAACTATCACCCCGGATCGATACGGCACCAACGTATTTGGTCTTACTTAGACGTCGTGGCCGCGATGTTTCGCCACCTCTGGACTTGGACAGCAATAACGGCGAGTTCTCAATCGGTGTCGTTCGCGATGAGTATGCAGGCGAGCAACGGTTCATCGTGACAGGTGTAAGGCAGCAGCTATTCATCAAGTTCGATTTGACAAGAAAAATTGCTGTGCATGCGACATTGAAGGAGATTGGCCATCAGGAGTTCGTGAGCGCGTACAAGCGTCGTAGCTTTGTATTGCGCGCGAAAATTCACGTCGCATGGCACGACACAGCCGATGCCACGGCGTTGGGCGAAGACTTGTATGAGCTGTACATCGACAGCCTGCCAGAAAGTGGCGTCCAAGACGCCGGGTGGCGCCGACCGACTATCGATCCCTATGCCCAAGGTGCAACGCGTACAGATGACTCCAGGAGCATCACTACAGGTGAACTCTGGAGCGCTTTGGCCAGCACCGACGACATGAACGGCGCATCCATTACTGTTCGAGCTGGTGCGCGGCAAGTTCCAGAAGGAAGCGGCAGCTGGCTCATTCCCTTCGACCTCGATGGCGGTGTTCTTGACTTCTCCGAGGACGAGCGCATCGAACTGCTCGAACGCGGCCACGACCCGATTGACGGCGGCGATCGCTGGTACACAGTTGGTATCGTCGCGCCAGACATTGGCAAGGATGTCATTCGTGTTCAGCAGACGAGTCTTCGCTTTGGTCCCAAGGAAGGTATATCGCTGTTTCTGCGCGGCGCATTGGAGCGATCGGCATCGGAGCGCCGAGTGGCCGCCATGAACCGGGTTCTGGCGGGTGGCGCACTCATTCCCCGAATCGTTGATTACTTTGATCCCGGCACGGAACTGATGCCATACCGAGCGGAGGTCGCAGACTTGGGAGATTTGTCCAAGTACGAGTTGAATGACCAGCAGGCCGAGGCGCTGCGCACTGCCATCTCGTTCGGTCCGGTGTCACTGCTCCAGGGGCCACCGGGCACTGGCAAGACGAAATTCATAGCGTCCTTCGTGAATCTCGTTCTTTCGCGCGGCTTGGCCAGCAACGTTTTGTTGGTCAGCCAGTCGCACGAAGCCGTCAACAACGCGATGGAGAAGGTGGTTGATCTAAGCATCAAAAGCGGTATGAACGACACGATGGTCCGCATTGGGTTGCCGTCGATGGTTTCACCGCAGCTGAGGCACATTCAAGAGGATGCGCTTCGACAACGCTACCGCGAGGCCTTCGACGCTGAGTTGAAGCAGCGCGTGCGCACCGTGGGCTACGCGATGGGCCTGCCGCAAGAGTACGTCCGAGCCGCAGTCGAGATGCACACGAGCCTCGGGACTCTGCTAGAGCGCATTTGCTACATTGAGCGAGCGCAAAACAACAATGAGGATGGTTCGGAGGCATCTTCGACCCACATACAGCGCCTGCGCGAAGTGTTCGTTGAGATTGCCTCGGCACGATTCGGCATTGAACTCGCATCGACCGATGATCTGGGGGCCGTCCTAGAAGCCGAGTTGGCCGATTTGGCCACTCTGCATGATTCGCCGAGTCCTGCAAAGTGCTTACGGCTCGGTCAGATTGCAAGGCTATCCACCGAATTCTCCCAAGTCCTACGTAATCCGCGTTCGAATTTCACTGCTTTCCTGACACGTAGCGCCAGCGTGGTTGCCGGTACGTGCGTCGGGGTTGGCAAGCACGCGCTGGGCATTGTGGATCTGGCCTATGACTGGGTCATCGTGGACGAGGCTGCACGGGCGTCTCCTATGGAACTCGTCGTCGCGATGCAGGCTGGAAAGCGAGTGCTCATGGTTGGAGATCATCTGCAATTGCCACCAACTTATCCCGTTGCGGTGGAAGAGAACGCTGCGCAGATGCTGGGTATTTCGCGCGGGGAGTTCCGCCGGATGAACAACTTTCAGAGGGCGTTCTCGTCGAACTATGGTAAGGCAGTTGGCCGCACGCTCTTGCGTCAATACCGCATGGCTTCTGCAATCAATCAAGTCGTATCGCACTGCTTCTACAAGAATGCTCTGGAGGTCGGCAGAGACGCGCCCGGCCCCGAGTACGATGAACTGCCTGGCTATCTGGCTAAGCAGGTCGTTTGGGTGGACACCAGCGATCAGGCGCGCAGCGCCTTCCACCGCAGTGCGGGAACGCATGAAGGCGCACTGGAGAACGAAGCCGAAGCCGTGGCAGTCGTTGACATCGTTAGGAGCATTGCCAAGTCAGGCGACTTCCTCCGGCGTGTTCGTGAATTGGATGGAGATACGCACCCACCAATCGGGATCATTGCCATGTATGCCGCGCAGCGAGACCTTGTTCGACGTAAGCTGGAGCAGGCTGACTGGGCTGCAGACATCCGCGACCTGTACAGCGTGGGCACGGTTGATAGCTATCAAGGCAAGGAAAATCGAATCATCATCTTGTCCGTGGTACGCAACGACACTTCAAGGACAATCGGCTTCCTCTCTGACCCCGAGCGTATCAACGTCGCAATGTCAAGAGCGAAGGATCGACTCATCGTGGTCAGTTCATCGGCGATGTGGCAGTCGCATCCAAGGTCACCCATGCACAGCGTGCTAGAGGAAATTAGGAAACTCGCTGCCAGCGACAACGCGGCTTTCGTACCTTCGCAAGATTTAAAGCGGAGCGTTGCCCATGCGTGAGCGCTTCAACACCGTTGCGGTCGCCATTCCGGCGCAGCAGTTTCACGTGCGTTGCCATGTCTCGATCGAACGACAGGTTCCCATAATGACGGACTTCGCCGTTCGGCTACTGCATCTCACTGGGCCGCTTGAAATCAATGCCATGCAGGAGTACTTCGGTCTCAGTAGCAACCAGACCATCGACCTCATCGACCTGCTGCGCAGCGAGGGCCTCGTCGAAGAGTCTGGCGGTCGGTACTCCCTCACATCCTATGCTGAGGGCCGCTTTGTTGGTTCTAGCGATGACCTGCCGAGGTTCACCAGGATCGTTGAACGCCAGAGCAGGCCGGTCTTCGAGCTTCTCTCGTACACGCCCATCCCGAAGGCGCTATCTGGAACGTATTGGGACAACGCACTCGAACTCGAATGGGCATCGAACGACGAGGCGCATGGTCAAACCGTCGAGCGCGCGGAGGCAGCCTTCCATCAGCACTTTCTCGACATCGAGCGTTTTCAGCAAGACGAAGAATGGCGGCGGGCGTTCTCCTGCTACAAGGTGGATAACGTCACGTCCGGGCGGCCTTTCAATGTCCCGCTCCCGGTTCACTTCGAGGTGGATCTCGATGGGAACGTTGAGTTCGATGTTGACACGCAACTTGATCTCCTTCCTGACGAACTGCGTTCGCGGGTTCGGCGACTCACGGCAGATCGTATCGGTAGCCTCAAGGCGCACAGCGACTACTTCAAGGGGTTCGTGGACTTCTTCGAGGACGCGCTCCTGTTGCGATACCTGCCTGTTAGCAGAGCCGACGGGAAGTCGGCGAGCTCTGTCATTCAATCCGGGCACAAGCTGGTCTTGCGCAAGCCTCTGGACTTCGACTTCCAGCGCTATGTACGAGAGGTCCATGGTGGAGCGGACGGTGAGGTCTATGACGATAAGCAGAGTCGCGCTCTGCTCGGCGCCCTCTATATGCCGAAGAACCAGGATCGTTTGGTCGAGGCTCTCTCCGCCGCAGCCGACCACTTCAAGAGGGCAGCCACTGCCGACACGAGCTACCCGCTTGAAATGCTCTGGGTGATTCCCGAAACGGACTTGTGGGGGCGTACTGAGCTTGTGCGCCGATTCATCGAGAGGCTGAGCGCTACCATTGCCAAGGTATGGGGCGAGCCAGTTGAGGTTGTGGGAATTGCCCCTGCGCCTCAAGACGAACCGGTCGAACGCATACGCAAAAGAGGCAATCTTCTCTTGGATGCTGGCTTTAGTAAAGTTTACCTCGGACCGTCGATTGCGAGGTTCGAGCGATTCGAGACGATGGTTTTGCCTGGTGTGTACGGCGCGGCGATGTACCAATGGAAGGTGCCTTCGATGGATGTGCTGAGCGTACCAATAGGATTTGGTACGCACTCTCCGAAGGCACTTCATCGCCTTTCGAAACTTGCGCGCAACGCTGGAGCGAACGCGCTTCATCGCGTCTGGCGTGGCTCAGGCAAGGACGGCGAAGACAGGAAACTGAAATACACGGCGGCATTAGCTTCGGATTTTTTATACCTTGACGACTTTGTGGTGGATTAAGTGATGGTTTCTGCGTTTTGATGCAGCGATTGACAGCCATCCCCGTTTCCCAGGCGATCAACGCGCCGCGCGCTGACAAGTCACCGCTGACCGGTACTTGATGCTGTCGTTACCCACAAACACTTCGGATGCCGCACCAACCAGTAAAGTGTTTTTCTTGCTGGGCTGCTTGAAGTAGGACGGCTCGTCGGTGTCCGCCTGTTCGTCGATCTGGCTGACGCCCAGCCGTTTCGCCATCTGCTTGCCCGTCTGGCGTTTCAGATAGACGGTCGCTTTTTTCTCGCCTTCTGCGGCAGTCACCAGCGCGGCCACCACTTCGTCCCCAAACAGCGATGGTCGAGGGCTTTTTCGTGGGGGTACAAAAAAGCCATCGGCCCCTTTGACCAGCCCGATAGCGCGAAGCCCGGATTCCACTTCATCGGTCTTCAATACCGTTCCGGCTTTGCATTGCAGCAAGGCTTCGAGCTGCTGCACAGTGGCGGGTGCGATAGCGGCGTCGAGCAGCGGCACTGGCATTTGTGCCCACGCCAGGCCAATGCCAAGCACAGCCAGGCCGCCAGCAATCCAGCGACGCAGAGCGCGCAGGTTCTGAATCATGACGAGTTCCTTTCTGAACGACGTTGCAACCTCCACTGCTGGCGTTCCAGCAGGGCTTGAAAATGGGTTTCACCGGGCGCATTCCACTGCGGCCACTCCGGCGGCAGATCGCGCTCGGGGCGCGGCGTCACACGCAAGGCCAGCAATTCCAGCCGCCCCGGAAAATGCCTCAACAGATCAGCGGCCAGGGACTTCTCCTGCCCCACGATGACATTGACGCACAGCAGCAGGTCTTGTGCGGCCTTGCGCAGCTCGGCCGCCAGCTCGGCGGCTTCGGTGGTGTTCATGGATTGCCCCCCTCGGTATCAGGTAACTGCATCCGCAGCCCGGCATATACGACAGCCCGTTCCTCGGGGGCGAAGGCGATGAGTTCTCCGCCATCCCACAGCGGGAAGGTGCAGACCGTTTTCCCCATGCGCAGGAATTCCTGCCGCACGTACTGCGCCAGGGCTTGCAGGTCATGCAGCGCAATGTTTTCTGGTGGCTCAGCCGCAGAGATCACCAGATCGGTGGGCGCCACATGCACCAGCTCCAGGCCCACGCGCTGAAATGCCAGAGCCAGCAGCGAGCGTGACGGCTCCTGGTCAAGGTAGTTCGGCAGGGCAGCAAGCGTTTCTTCATAGTGCAGCGGCTTGCGCTTGGCCATGATGAACTCGCGCAACCGTGCAAACACATCGTCGAGTGCCTGCAGGCCTTTGGTGCTGATCTTTGTGCCGATGTCCCTGTCCTGGTTCAGCTCGCCGTAGGCGTCGCTGGTCAGCCAGGCATGGCGCGCCACCGTGTCCACCACGCAATGCAGGATGTTCTGAGCCAGGCCGTCGGTGCGCTCGACCAGGCCGAACTCGATGGCATCCAGCCCGTTGAGGGTGACCGTGGCCCACAGGCCATTGTGCTCGTCTCCATGCAGGCACTGCGTGGCCATGCCCTGTAGCGGAATGATGAAACCCAACTCCTCCAGCTTGCCCAGCAGCAGCTCGACTGTGGCATTGATGGAGGTCGTTGGCGGGGTGGGCGCAGCGGTGTCCGGGGGCGGTTCGGGCTGTGCTAGTGGCAACCGCCCGCCAAACCGCGCTTCGTACCAGTCACCCAGGATGTCCGTGGCGAGCTCAGACTCGCGCAGGCCTCGGGCCTTGGCTTCGTGGCGGATCGCATCCGCCAGGCGCACGTCCAGCATCCAGTTGGTTTGCGCCATGGCGCCCTGGGCCTTCTTGCGCTCGCGGTAGCGGCGTTGGTATTCGGCGGAGGTCTGCCTGCCGGTTCGTGGACGTGACATGCTTGTTTAATTAACAACACTAGTTAAACTAACTATCCATGAAATTGCCGTTCCACGCAAGCCCATGCTTGTGACAACAATCCTTTTCGGGAGATGAACATGACAGCCAACGATGCCCAGCCCATGAGCCAGAAGCAGGCGGACGCTCTACGTCGGGAATGGGCGTTGCTGCTCAAGATGGGCTACGCCAGCCAATGGACACCAGCGCAAAAGATGGCCCGACAGGTTGAAATCGCCACCCTGCTGCTGCAAGCGGGTCAGGCCTTGCCACGGGGATTGACTCGGCAGGAATTGCTCGCCAGCGTGCCCATCCGCAACGCGGAAGGCGGGCGCTTCTACGTCGATCTGGCAGACATCCCGCAGCCATGGCGGGAGGAATTCTGGGTGGCGCTTCATGGCTCCGGGCGTCCCATCGTCGAGGGGGTGGAACGTGCTGCCTACGCTTGGGACTGGGAGGGTTGGGTGGAGCGCAAATTGCGGACGGGGAGGGCGCCATGATTTACTTCTTTGGCGACACCCACGGCCACTTCCGGCATGTGCTGGAGGTCGTCTCCAGGGATCGACCCGCAGCCATCGTCTTTCTGGGCGATTTGCAGGCGCAGCGACCGCTGGACGTGGAGCTGGAATCCATCCTGGGGCTGACCGAAGTGTGGTTCATCCACGGCAATCACGACACGGACTCGGATGCCGACTATGACCACCTGTTTGGTTCGGCACTGGCAGACAGAAATCTGCATGGCCGCGTCGCCGTGGTCGATGGCGTGCGCATAGCCGGGCTCGGTGGCGTATTCCGGGGGCAGGTGTGGACGCCGCCCGTGGACTGGCTCTACGAGTCATCCAAGGAATTCACCGCGCGCTGCGGCAGGGGCAATCGCTGGCGCGACGGCCTGCCGCGCAAGCACCGCAGCTCGATCTTTCCGGAGGACTACTTTCGCCTAGTCTCGCAACGTGCCGATATTCTGGTGACGCACGAGGCGCCCAGCGCGCACCCGCATGGCTTTGATGCGATTGATGAACTGGCGCGCAGCCTGCGTGTGGGCAAGGCGTTCCATGGCCACCACCATGACTGCCTGGACTACGGCCGCGATCAGGTGCGACTGGGGTTTGCGGCCTTTGGTGTGGGGTTTTGCGGGGTGACCGACATGAACGGCGGTTGCATTCAGCCGGGGAAGTTTGACCATGTGCGGGCAGGGCGCCTGCGGTAAAGGAATGGATGACTTGCCCTACGCCGACAAGGTCGAAATCACGGTGATGGGTGACTTCTGCACTGCGTGCGGTGACAACACACGAAGATGGCTCCGGCATGCAGGTGCAATCCGAAGAACATTTCTTGAAAGATCAAGGTGATTCTGTTCCTGGATTTTGATGGAGTCTTGCACCCTGATGAGGCGTACTTGGTCAAGGGTCGTCCAGTGCTGCGCGCAGAAGGTGCTCTGTTCATGTGGGCACCGCTGCTGGTGGACACGCTGAAAAATTCCCCTGACGTGCAGATCGTCCTCAGCACGAGCTGGGCGCGGGAATTGAGGTTCACGAAGGCACGCAGCTTCCTGCCGCCTGAACTGCAACAGCGCGTCATCGGTGCAACATGGCACAGCCGCATGGCATCCAATGACTATGGCGATTTCCGCACCCGAAACAGAAATACATGGTGGGATCGAGCGACCCGCTATCAACAAATTCGGCGCTACGTGGATAGGGCGCAACTGGAGAACTGGCTTGCCATTGATGATGCCCCTGAGGGGTGGGCAGAAGCTGACCATGGTCGGCTGATCCAGACCGATCCGCAACAAGGGTTGGGCGATCCTGCGGCACTGGCTCGTTTGCAGGGACTTTTGGAATCTGCAACGAGGCAAACACAGCCTCGGCGGATGAACGCGCCAGGCCAGGGCGGTGAAAAATAAGGGCGCATTGCGACTCGTACAACCGTCATTGAATCTGCCGGGCCATCTCCTTGATGACGGTATGCGGAATGGCCCTGACACAGCGGGACTCACCCGCCATCGTGGCTGCCAGCTCAGGGCGTGCATGGGCGATCCTGGCGTTCTCGGCCTCGACCTCGGCATACAACGCTTCAGCCTCGGAAACGATGCGGCTGCGCAAATTCTCCAGCAGGCGCTCGGCCGTGCCTTTGACCAGATTCAGCGCCACACCGGCCTCTAGCAACAGGCCCCGGCGGATGTCCGAGAAGTGCCGCACGCCCAGGATCGGCCAAGCCAATTGGGTTTGCGCAGGCCAGCCGCTTTTGTCGAAGGCCGGTGAGTCATACGTGGCGACGCTCAGCAGGTCGTAGAACGGCGCCAGCTGAACGCCCTCGTGCGACACCAGAAAGCTGAGGTTTTTTAGGTGTGCGTCGCTGTTGCCGACGAGCACGTTGAATACCAGCCAGCCAAACAGTCGCGAGCGCGCCACCGCCGGGCTGCGGCAGGCATTGGCCAGCGCGGCCAGGCTGTCCATGCTGCCTTGGGTGTATTTGAAACTGCGATCCAGCCCCAGCAGCTGGCAGGCGTCGATCGCATGGCGGCGCTGCCAGCCTTGCGCACCGGCAACCCGGTCAAAGCGATCGATCAGGTACACCGGTGACGGCACGTAGCGCCGATGCACCTCAGGCACATCCAGGCCCAGCCGCCTGGCCAGGCGCATCACAAACCATTCGTTGATCACGGAATGCGGGTAGTCCGCGTCCGGGTGATCTGGCTTGAGGATGTGGGTGGAGGGCGTAGCGCCCGCCGGTTCAAACAGTGCGCCATCTTCCAGAACAACAGCCAGCTTGTGCTGCGCACCGGCCAGCGACATGCGCTTGATGGCAGCATGCGTCAGCGGTGACTTGGGCAACTGGCGGATGCGCGCCTGCAGCGCATCGTCCGGCAAGGGGCGCAAGAGCTCGATGGTTTGCGGCGCGGCCTCTGGCGGCAGCAAGGTCACCGACCCGGCGGATTCCGCACCGTACCAGGCCAGCAGGCCAAAGGCGTCCGCTGCATCCAGCCGGGCATCCTTGGCCAGCAGCACCCGCTGATCTTCTTCCGGCAGCAGGTTGTCAAAGTACCACTGCACCGGGCGCTGGCTGGCGCCATCCAGCAAAGGTTGCGCAGACAAGGGAATGTGCGGGCTGAGCGCAAAGCCCTTGGGGTTGGCCAGCCAGTCCGGGGTGTACTGAAAACTCCACAGCCCTGCCACTTCCTGCAAACTGCCAACTTCCTGCTGATTGATCGATGCGCGCAAAGAGCGGCCACTCATGGCTTGCCCTTGTCCTTGTGATTGGCCGGGTCGTTCAGATAAGCCGCCACGCTCTCGGGCACGTCCACCATGACCCGGATGCCCAGGCCCTCCAGCACCTGAAACAGCTTGCCCCACTGCACCGTCTCGCCGCCGTGCTCGATCTTGCCCAGGAAGTTTTCGCTCACGCCGATGCTGCCTGCGGCGTCGTCCTGGCGGATCTTCTGCACCTTGCGGCTGGCGCGCACCACCTGACCGATGGCGGCGGCGTTGGGGATGGGTATGTGCATGGTTAATCCTCGCGTTTGAGAGGATTTTCTATCATGCTGGAGCGTTTGACAACGAATCCTTACGATTGTGTGGATTCTTGGGAATCCGACGCTATGGAAGGATAAATCCTGACAATCTGAGGGATTCGCAATTCTGCATGGCTTGGCTGGTGCCAGGGTAACGCCATCGTTTCAGGCCACAAGACCGCGTGTGGCGGCAACGCGGCAAGTGGCCGCAAATGAAGCGATCACCTTGGACGCAGGAGAGAGCGGTTTTGTCCCCAGGATGCCGCCGTGCCCGATTTCTCCCGAAATCTGACCCAGCGGCCCCATTCTTTGTGCTTCATCGACCAGCACAAAGAATGGGGGCGATTGGCGCTGGGGACAGGTGTTCTTTGTGGCTTTTGCGTCCAGGTGCGGTGCTACAAAGGTGCCACATAGGCGCTGCCAGCGTGCCGCAGTGGTGTTGGGAGAGAGCCTCCATGGTGCTGGAGTGCAGAAAGCGAGGCCTGTCTCTGGCAGCGTGTCGTCAAGGAGCCATGACGGAGCCGTATGTGTGCTCGTTGGGTGCTCTCGTGGTGCTGCCGTGCCCCGTGCCATTTGCGACTTGTGTGTCGTCACGGTGCCGTGAGCGTGCCGTGTGGGTGCCACCAAGGGGGCGAGTTGGTTCATCGCGGTGTCAATTGCGTGCTGCGAAGGAGCAGTTTGGTGTCACCATGGTGCTGGAGTGGTCAGTCAACCAAGTCGATGATGATTCCACCGCAGGTTCAAACGGTCTCATTCGGCTCAAACCTGGTCAAACCGGCTTCAGCCTCGTCAGGCTGGCTTACACTGTGTTCAACTGTCGCCGTTGTCACGGTACGTTTCCGTTCACATGTGCATGGATATTGATATGGACGACCGCTGGCTTTCCGTGGATGAAATCGCTGACTATCTTGGCGTTGCCAGGGACACCATTTACTCCTGGGTCACCTCCAAAGGCATGCCGGGGCACAAGGTCGGGCGCTTCTGGAAGTTCAAGAAAGAAGACGTGGACGCCTGGGTGCGGGAAGGCGGTGCCGCCTCTGGCAGCGACGACTTTGACGACAAGGAGCCGCGCAATGCCTAAGCAGCGCCCCACACAGGACAACAGCGATATGAGTGACCTCGATCTAGAAGCCCAAGCGCCCGAGAGTGCGCTCGAAGAGGGTAAGGTCTTTGACTACATCACTGGCAAGCAAGTCAAAGAAACCGACAAGGAGCGGGTGCGTCAACGCATTGCCCGCGCCATCATTCATGAATACGGCATTGCCGCCGAAGACATGGAGCCGGACTTCAAGGTCAAGCTGCACGGCAAGAACCGCAAGATTGATATTGCCATCTTCAAGCCAGGGCAACCTCACACCGAAGACAACCTCTACCGCGCCGTTGTGGTCGAGAAAGAGCCCAAGATCGGCACCAAGGGCGCTTACCGCATGCGTGACCCGGAAGAGGCGCGCAAAGAGTTTGAGCTGCTCGAAACCGTGATGGCCGAAGTCGATAGCTGCGACTACGGCCTGTGGACTAATGGCCTGGAATTTTTCTTCTTCAAGAAGGAAGTCACCCGCTTCGACACCAAGTTCAAGCCCATCGGTGACTGGCCCCTGGGTGATGACACCTTCAGCGTCGAAGGCCGTTCCATGGGGCGCTTGCGCCGTGCCGAGCCGGAAATGCTGCGCATCGCCTTCCGGCGCTGCCACAACTACATCCACGGCAATGAAGGCATGCCCAAGGACGCTGCGTTCTGGCAGTTTCTGTATCTCATCTTCTGCAAGATGTATGACGAACAGCAGCCCAACGAAGCGCGGCAGTTCTGGGTAGGCGCGTTCGAGCCCTTTGACCCTGCTGGCCGTGAACAAATCCGCAAGCGCATCAAGCCGCTTTTCGAGGCGGTCAAGAAGAAGTACCACGGCCTGTTCAAGGGTAACGAAGAAATCACCCTGTCCGACCGGGCGCTCGCCTTCATCGTTTCCGAGCTGGCACGCTATGACTTTGGCCGCACCGATGTCGATGCCAAGGGCACGGCCTACCAGGAAATCGTGGGCACCAACCTGCGTGGGGATCGTGGCCAATACTTCACCCCCCGTGGCGCCATTCGCCTCGTAGTGCAAATGCTCGCCCCCAAGGAACACGAGCGCGTGCTGGATTCATCGTGCGGCACGGGCGGCTTCCTGGTTGAAACCCTGATCCGGACCGGTGAGCGGGTGAACCGCGAGGGCTCGCCCCCCGGGGCGATCTTGGTGCGCGTGGCGGCCAGCCACTTGCGGGTGGGCACTTTTGAGTTCTTCGCGGCGCGGGAGGAGGAGGTGATGCTTCGGCGGCTGCTCGACTATGCCGTGGCGCGGCATGACCCCGCCCTCGCCAAGCTTTCCGACAAGCCCATTCCGATGCTGGAGGCCGTCTGTGAGCGGCAGGCGCAGCTGATTGCACGCTGGATGGGCGTGGGCTTCATCCACGGGGTGATGAACACCGACAACATGAGCATTTCGGGCGAGACCATCGACTATGGTCCGTGTGCGTTCATGGAGGGTTTCGATCCGGCCACGGTGTTCAGCTCGATCGACCGTCAGGGGCGATATGCCTACGGCCAGCAGCCGGCCATGGCGCAATGGAACCTGGCCCGTCTGGCCGAAGCGTTGCTGCCGGTTCTGGACGCCCGCGATATCGACGTCGTGGAACGGGTGGAACAGGTGGTGGCCGGGTTTGCCGTGCGCTTTGACCGGCATTGGACCGGGCAGCTGCGCGCCAAGCTGGGCTTGGCCGCTGAAGAGCCGGACGACCGCGCCCTGGCGGACGACTTCCTGCAGCTGCTGCAGCGGGAAAAGGTGGACTTCACGCTGGCGTTCCGCCTCCTGTCCGACGCCATCACGGGGCCGGATGCCGCACTGCACGACCTGTTCGGACGGGAGCGCCCGGCGCTCTCGGACTGGCTGGCGCGCTGGCGCCAGCGCATGGCCCGGGAGGGAAGGACCTTGCAGGACTGCGCCGCAACGGCGTGGTCGGTCAATCCCTTCGTGATCCCGCGCAATCACCAGGTGGAGGCGGCGCTGTCGAGTGCCGTGGACGAGGCCGACCTCGGTCCGTTCGAGCGCCTGCTGGCGGTGCTGGGGCGGCCGTACGAGACGGTGGAGTCCGCGCGGCCATTCACGCTGCCGGCCTCGCCCGAAGTGGCCGCAGCCCACCGCACCTTCTGCGGCACCTGATTGGGGTACCCAACGATTTCTGAAAGGAGACTTCGCATGACCACAACGAAACAGGAACCCGGTGTCCTTGGCGAAGCGGCCGCTCCCCTGGGTGTGACCCGGTGGGTGGACGCGTCGGGCCAGGCGCTGGAACACTTCGACCTGGACCGCATGCCCGGCCGGTTCAAGCTCATCTTCTGTTTTCAGGACGCCTGCCCGGGGTGCCATGCGACCGGCTTTCCGGCGCTTGCCCGGGTGGTCGACGCGTTTCGGGGGAGCGACTTCGTCGGGTTCGCCGCAGTCCAGACCGTGTTCGAGGACTTCGGTTCGAACACCTGGGAGCGCATGCTGGCCAATCACTCCCGCTACGCGCTGGGCATTCCCTTCGGGCACGACGCCGGTGACGAACAGGACGGCGCGGGTTCGGAGCTGATGCGCCGCTACCGCAACGGCGGCACACCCTGGTTCATCCTGATCGATCCCGATGGCAGAGTGGTCTACAACCATTTCCGAATCGACGCCGACAAGCTCGTCACCTTTCTCAAGCGGCTGGAAAACGAACCGGCGGCACCGGAGCCTGGGCCCGACATGTTGACTTGGAAAGGAGTGATTCAACTGGTGGAAACGGGCAACCCGACGCCACCGCGCCGAGTTGAGCGCAGCGAAGCCGAGTGGGCCCAACAGCTGACGCCCGAGCAGTTCCGAATCACGCGGCTCAAGGGCACCGAACGGGCGCACAGCTCCTCGATGTGTACGCTGTTTTCGCCCGGGATCTACCGGTGCGTGTGCTGCGGCACTGAACTATTCGATGCGTCGACCAAATATGACAGCCGCAGCGGCTGGCCCAGCTTCACGCAGGCCATTGCCCCGGGTCTGGTGGGCTATCACGGAGACAACAGCCACGGCATGGTGCGGGTGGAGACGACGTGCAACGTCTGCGACGCCCACCTGGGTCACGTGTTTCCCGACGGACCCAAGCCCAGCGGTCTGCGCTACTGCATCAACGCCCTGGCACTGGAGAAAGCATGAGCAGCGAAAAGGTAGGCTTCGCTGGCAGCAGCCAGGGTCTGCTGGTGGGTGTCTTGGAACGCCCGGACCATGCACCGTTACAAGCCCTGGCGGTGTTTGCCCACTGCTTTACCTGCGGAAAGAACTCTCTCGCCGCGACCCGCATCAGCCGGGCGCTGGCTCAGCAGGGCATCGCCACGCTGCGCTTTGATTTCACCGGTCTGGGCGAGAGCGAAGGCGACTTCGGGCGCGGTGGCTTTTCGTCCAGCGTGGCGGACATTGTGGCGGCGGTGCACTGGATGCAGAGCACGATCGGCATGCCTGCACTGTTGGTCGGACACAGCCTGGGGGGGACGGCGGCCATCGCGGCGGCTGCCCGCCTCGACGGCATACGGGCGGTTTGCACGCTGGGCGCACCCGCGACGGCCGACCATGTGCTTCGTCACTTCGGTCCGACCAAGTCCGAAGAGGATGGGCAGATCCAGGTCGACCTGGGCGGCCGGGCGTTCAGGATCGCGCCGGCCTTCATTGAAGAGCTCCAGGCCCAAGCCCACGAGAACCCGGTCAAGGGGCTTCGCGCGGCCTTGCTGGTTATGCACGCGCCAAGTGACGCGGTGGTGGACATCGGCGAGGCACAGGACCTGTTCAAGGCGGCCAGACATCCTAAGAGTTTCATCAGCCTGGACGATGCGGACCATCTGCTCACGCGCCCGGCCGATGCGCAGTATGCGGCTGACCTGATTGGCGCCTGGGCCTCGCGGTTTCTGCCGATGCGAGCCGAGCGAAACGATGCGCCGTCGGACCTTCGTGCGGGCGAGGTGTGGGTGGGGGAGCACGATCACGCCTTCTGGCGATCGATGCGAGCAGGTCCGCACCACCTCGACGCCGATGAGCCCAAGGAAGTGGGTGGTGGCGAACGCGGGCCCGATCCTTATGAACTTCTGCTGATGTCGCTGGGCGCCTGCACGTCCATGACATTGCGCCAGTACGCCAAGCGAAAAGGCTATGCGCTCAAGGATGTCCAGGTCAGGTTGCGTCATGAGCGCGCGCACGCGACCGATTGCCAGGAGTGCGGGGATCGCTCGGGACAGGTTGACCACGTCACGCGGCAGCTCCTGCTGAGCGGACCGTTGAGTGAAAGCCAGCGACAGGACCTGTTGCGCATCGCCGATCGTTGCCCCGTGCATCGAACGCTGGAGAACCATCCGGTGATCACCACCACACTGATTCGGGACTGATCCCAACCACACACAAACGAAGGAGACGGAGCATGAGAGCCATCTGGAAAGGCACCACCATCGCTGAGAGCGATGACATCGTGGAAGTTGAAGGCAACGCCTATTTCCCACACGACGCGTTGCGCCCGGAACATTTCAAACCAAGCGATACGCACACCACCTGTCCATGGAAGGGGCGGGCCAGCTACTACGACGTGGTGGTCGGCGAAGACGTGAACGCTGACGCGGCGTGGTACTACCCGTCGCCCAAGGCTGGTGCGGAGGCGGTGACCGGCAGGGTGGCGTTCTGGCGCGGTGTCGAGGTGCGGCCATGAGCGGGGAACAGAGGTTCGACGCGATCGTGATCGGAGCCGGTCAGGCCGGTCCCTTTCTGGGCGCGACACTCGTTGCCCGGGGTATGAAGGTGGCGCTCATCGAGGAGCGTGACCTGGGTGGTACCTGTGTCAATCGGGGCTGCACCCCAACCAAGACCCTACGCAAGTCGGCTCGTGTGGCTCACATGGCGCGCCGGGCCAGCGAATTCGGTGTGCAAACCGGGTCGGTCCAGGTCAACTTCAGGGCAGCGATGGAGCGCATGCAACGCCGGGTGGAGGAGGCTCGCTCTGGCCTGCAGGCCTGGCTGGGCCAGTTGGAAGGACTCACCATCATCAAGGCGCGCGGTCGCCTGGCGGGCCGTGACGGCGAACAGTTCGTGGTGCTGGCCGGCGAGCATCAGCTGGTGGCGCCCAAGGTGGTGCTGAACACCGGCACACGTCCCTTTGTTCCGCCGGTGCCTGGGCTGGACGAGCTGCCGTTCCTGGACAACGAACGGCTGTTGGCGCTGCGTGAATTACCGTCCAGGCTGGTGATCATCGGCGGTGGATACATCAGCCTGGAGATGGCTCAGATCTTTCGGCGGCTGGGAAGTGAGGTTGCCATTCTGGAAACAGGGCCCCGCCTCACGGCCCGCGAGGACGAGGACATTGCAGCCGCTGTGACCGGAATGCTGACAGCGGAAGGCATCGAAGTGAACACCGGCGTGCGCATTGAGCGGGTCGGCAAGGCGGACAACGACGCTGGCGTGCGGGTGCAGTTGGCTGGTGGCCGCAGCGTGGATGGCAGCCACCTGCTGGTGGCCACCGGGCGAATACCGAACACCGACTGTCTGGGCCTGGAAACGGTGGGCCTGGAGGTCAGTGCGCGAGGCTACCTGGTCACCAACGACCGGCTCGAAACCGCGGTTCCCGGCATCTGGGCGCTGGGTGACATCAATCAGCGCGGGGCCTTTACCCACACCAGCTACCACGATCAGGACATCGTGGCGGAGAACCTGGCCGGAGGGCAACGCAGCGCCGCCGCGCGCGTCGGCATTTATGCCATGTTTACCGATCCTCCGCTGGCCCACGTCGGTCTTTATGAGGCCGACGCGCGAAAACTCGTGACCGAAGGGCGACGCATTTCCCAGGCGGTTCACGCCATGAAGGACGTCAGTCGCGCGAAGGAAGAAGGCGAAACCGTGGGCAAGATCAAGCTCCTCATCGATGAGGACAGTGGTCATTTCCTCGGAGCGACCATGCTCGGGATCCAGTCGGACGAGATCATCCAGGCGATCGGTCTGGTGATGGCCAGTGGCGGCACCTGGAAGGTGGTCCGGGATGCATTGCCCGTTCACCCGACGGTCACCGAGTTCCTGCCCACCATCATTGATCGACGCAAGCCCTTGACCGCAAGTCCTGGGTGAGCCGGAGGACCCACACCATGCCCATCAACCGCTCATTCAGCGGCCGCAATCGCGATGTCCACAACCACGGCGGTCGACTTCCGCCAGGACAGTCCCTGACGGAAGGTTTTCCCGTGCTGACTGCGGGCCCCACCCCAAAAGCCTTGGCGCTTGGCGATTGGCGCTTGACCTTGAAGGTCGGTGTGCGGCCGGTTCGCGTTTGGACCTGGAGCGAATTCCAGGCCCTGCCCCAGACCGAGCAGGTGGTCGATATCCATTGCGTTACCACCTGGTCGAAATTCGACACCCGCTGGCGCGGTGTGACGTTGGACACCTTGTTGCAGGCGGCCGGACTGGAAGCGCCCACGCCTTGGGTGTTGGCGCATTCTCAGGACGGCTACTCCACCAACGTGCCGTTGGCCGATCTGACACAAGGGCGCGCAATGATCGCAACGCACTACGACGACCGACCGCTCGCGCCCGAGCACGGGGGACCGGCACGCCTGTTGGTGCCGCATCTCTACTTCTGGAAGTCGGCCAAGTGGGTCAATGCGCTGCAGTTCAACGAGCGCGACGAGGCCGGGTTCTGGGAACTGCGGGGCTATCACATGCGAGGCGACCCTTTCAAGGAAGAGCGCTATGGATGAGGCTGTTGGTCAACACCGGCTGAGCTGGCAGACCGCACGCATCGATGCGTTGCAGGCACTGACTCCACGCGTCATGCGGGTGGTGCTGCGTCCTGACAGATGGGTTCGCCCGAGGCCGGGCCAGCATTTGGATGTCCGACTGACAGCGGAAGACGGCTATCAGGCACAACGGAGCTATTCACTCCTCTCACCTCCTCAACGTACCGGGCTCTATGAGCTTGGCATTGAGCGTTTGGACGATGGCGAAGTATCCACCTGGTTTCACGACAAGGCCCAGCACGGCGAAACGATTGAAGTCCTCGGACCGGTTGGAGGTCATTTTGTGCTTGACGAGTCGAACACACGACCAGCCTTGCTGATTGGGGGAGGATCTGGCGTCGTTCCCCTTTTGTCCATGGCAGCGCAACGCGTGGGTGCATACAGCCAAGCGCATACAACGCTGTTGGTTGCCGCACGCCATCTTGACGAAGTGTTGCTCTGGCCCACCCTGCAGCGATGGGAAGCGTTTACGCCGCGGTTTCGCAGCCGACTGGCGCTCTCGCGGGATACCTGTGCCCCGCGCGCACAGGACCACGTTGGCCGCATTGATGGAGCCGATGTTGCTTGGGCATTGCAGCAATTGGGTGATGTGGCGACCGAATCTGCGCAGGTTTTCATCTGCGGGCGTAATGACTTTGTCGAGTCCATCGTTCATATGGTCACCGGGCTAAATGTGCCCGAGGTCTCCATCCGCACCGAGCGCTTCGGAAGTTGACTCTCTTTTTTCTCATCTGCCGTGACCCTAACCCGATACGTCTCTGTCCGTTCGCGCAGCGAACGTCTGTGTGCCCCTCTGAGTGCCGAGGACCATGTTCCCCAACCGGTTTCCGACGTCAGTCCGCCGAAGTGGCACTTGGCCCACACCACGTGGTTCTTCGAGACTTTTGTCCTCGCGAAACAACAGCCGGACTATCGACTGTTCCATCCTCTGTATGGCTACCTGTTCAACAGCTACTACGAATCGGAGGGCGCTCACCTGGCACGCCCGCAGCGAGGGAGCTTGAGTCGCCCGACGGTGGCTGAGGTGATGGCGTATCGCGCGCATGTGGACGAGTCCATGCGCCGTATGCTGAAGGAACCACTGGAGCCCGCGGTCGCGGCCTTGGTAGAGCTGGGCATGCAGCATGAACAACAGCATCAGGAGTTGCTGATCACAGACATCAAGTACATCCTGGGCCACAACCCATTGCATCCGGCGTATGACCCTCTGGGCATCGGTCCCCAAGATGTGACGGCCGAACATGATGGAACCTGCCCACCACTGGACGATTGGCTTAGCGTCGAAGGGCAGACGATTCGCATGGGCCACCAGGGGCCAGGGTTCGCCTTCGACAACGAGTCGCCATCGCATTTGGCGCTCATTCAAGGAGTAGACATCCGTGTGGCGCTAGTCACCAATGATGAATACCTTCAGTTCATGCGCGACGGAGGATATCAGCGCCATTCGCTCTGGCATGCGGAAGGCTGGGACTGGGTGCAAACGCTTAAATTCCGTGCGCCGATGTACTGGCAGCCCGACCCTAACCAGCCTGACGGATGGGGTCATTACACGCTCCAGGGGGTGATGCCGCTGACCAGTCAGGCACCAGTCACGCATGTCAGTTACTACGAGGCACACGCTTTCTGCGATTGGGCGGGGTGGCGATTGCCCACCGAGTTCGAGTGGGAAGCAGCGGCAAGCCGGTTCGACTGGGGGCGTCGATGGGAATGGACGCGCAGTGCCTATCAGCCCTATCCCGGTTTTGCCCGCAGCGAGGGCGCAGTGGGCGAATACAACGGGAAGTTCATGGTGAACCAGCAGGTCTTGCGCGGAGCGTCCTGGGCCACATCGCCGGGCCACGCCCGTTTGACATACCGGAACTTCTTTCACGCTCCGTTGCGTTGGCAGTTCACGGGCATCCGTCCTGTTCGCTCGCGGGAGTCCGCATGACTGATCGGGACAGACTGACGGAGCATGTTCTGCAAGGGTTGACGCGACCACAGAAGGCGCTCTCATCCGCTTGGTTCTACGACGATGAGGGCTCGCGCCTGTTTCAGCAGATCATGGCGCTGCCCGAGTACTACCTCACACGCCTTGAGCACGAGCTGCTGCGCTCACGCGCGGATGAGCTTTCCCGGTGGATAGATCCTCGGTGCAGCCCGATCGATCTGATTGAACTGGGCAGCGGCGACGGGGCCAAAACGCTGTCGCTGTGCCAGGCACTGGCGCAACGTGAAGTGGATTGCATCTACAGGCCTATGGATGTGTCCGCACACGCCCTAGCGGATCTGAGCCGCCGCTTTGACACGTACCTCCCCCGCATGGCCATCGAACCGGTGCTGGGAGACTATTTCGAGCATTGGCCTCAGATTGCCGAAGGGCGACGCCAGGTTGCAATGTTGCTGGGCAGCAATCTGGGCAACCTCGACGAACACGGTGCCGTCAAGCTGCTGCAGCGGGTGCATTCGCATTTGCGCCCGGGTGACCTTGTGCTGCTTGGTCTGGATCTGGTCAAGGACCCGGCCATGTTGCGCGCAGCATACGACGATTCACAGGGCGTGACCGCTGCGTTCAATTTGAATCTGCTGACGCGGTTGAATCGCGAGTTGGGCATGGACTTCGATCTGACGAAATTTCGGCACTACGCCAGCTACTGTCCGCTGGAACACGTGGCCAGAAGCTTTCTGGTGAGCCAAGTTGACCAGGTGGTCCACAGCAGAACCCTTGACCGAGGGTTTGTATTCCATGCCGGGGAGACCATCTATACAGAGCAATCCCAGAAATACTCCCTGGCTTCAATCGAACACCTCGCACGCCGAAGCGGGTTTGACAACACCTGCACCCTGACCGACCCCCGAGGCTGGTACGCCATCACCGTCTGGCACCGGCTACCGTTCACCCCAACGCAACAAACGTCGACCTGAAAAAGGAGTCCTAATGAGCAACAAGACCCATCTGCGCCAGACCATGCTGGACCTTGCCGAAGGGCGCCTGCGGTTTGCTGAACAGACCTATGCGCAATACCTGGTCGGTGCGGCGGGCCGCGGAGATGAACCCAGTGAAAGCGATGCGGCGTCGCGGGCCGTCAACAATGCCGCTCTGGCGCAGGCGTTCGAATGCCCCATTCACGATCATCAGGAGGCCCTGGAAGTCTTACGTCAGATCGATTTCGGTCCCCGGGATTCGGTGGAGACAGGCGCCGTGGTTCGCATCGACGGGCGTTGGTTCGTGATTGCGGTTGCTAGCGATGCCTTCCAGTGCGACGGCAACACCTACATGGGAATTTCCACCCAGGCGCCCATCTACGCAGCGATCGCAAATGCCCGAGCCGGTGATGTTGTCAGCTTCCGGCAACGCGAACTGCACATAGAGGAAGTCTTGTGATGCACCTCATTCGAGTCTGAACGATGGGCGGCACGCTGCGCGACTTGGTCCGGCGCTTTCATGGCACAGGTCGACTTGGTGCCATCGTTCTGCGCCCGGATCGCCTCAAGGACGCTGTGTCCGTGCAGGAGGCCAGGGCCGAACCGGGTCTCGGGCTGATTGGCGATCACCGCTCCCTGCGGCTTCGTCAGTCGGATGCGCAACGCCATCGCGAGCTGAGTCTGATCCAGGCTGAGCACCTCAGCTTGCTCGGGGTCTGGACGGGGCAAGCCCCAATTGCCCCGGAGCGTTTGCGGCGCAACCTCGTGATCTCGGGGATCAACATCGCCGCGATGCATTCACCTTTCCGGGAAGAGCGCTTTGTCTGGCGAATTGGCGGTTCGGTCCGCATTGAAATCACGGGGCCATGTCCTCCTTGTTCACGCATGGAGGACGAGCTCGGTGAAGGCGGTTACGCCGCGCTGCGTGGTCACGGGGGCGCCACGGCACGGATCGTCGTAGGTGGCGTGCTACGGGTTGGAGATACCGTTAACCTTGACGTTGAATCCACCGTGGGCTGAGAGCCATGATCGAAGCAGAGCGTACGCCTGGGTTCCTCCATCTTCTCCAGATGACCGGCGGTGCGTCGTGGTTGCACATGTGCATCCACCACCGCGAGACGGAAGGTTTTCTCTCGAGCGCGACCGGCCTGGACAAGCTGATCGCCGCAGCGATGGTCTCTGAAGATACCCGGTCGCGGTTGCGCGTCCACGGGCAGGGTGTGATGGTTCTGCTCAAAGCGATGCATCTGAGAGCTGATGGAGTGGGGCATCCAGAGGACATGGTGTCCATGCGAATCTGGATTGATGAGCGTCGGGTTATCACGACCCGCGAGGAGGATGTGGATCCCATCCTCGAACTTGCAGAAGACATCTCTCAGGGGCGCGGCCCTGCAACGCCAGGTGACTTCCTTTGCGATCTCATCGAAGAGCACCTCGCGGAAGTTTCCGAGCAGGTCGAGATGCTGGAGGATGGGGTGGATCTGATCGGCGGCCTTCTGGTTCAGCACCAGACGGAAGCGGCATGCCCGAGCATGGCCAATACCCAGACCGCGATCTCTGGCTTTCTTCGTCATCTTGGCCCCCAGCGAGCCGTTCTTCAAACGTTGACAACTCTCGTCGTCCCGCCGCTGAATATAAATCACCGAGGCCGACTGGAGGAGCACCTGAACCAGCTGTTGCGGTTGCTCGAAACGCTGGAGAATTTGCGTGACCGTATCGATATCCTCAGTGACCAGGCAAACCGCATTCAGGAGCGACAGCTGAATCAAAGCTCTTATGTTTTTGCCGTGGTATCCACAATCTTCTTGCCCTTGAACTTTGTCACTGGCCTGTTTGGCGCCAATCTTCTGGGACTGCCGTTCGCAGATGCCACCAATGGCTTCTGGGTGTTGGTAGGTCTTTGCTTACTAATGAGTGTTGGGTTGGTAGCGGTCTTTCGCTGGTTCAAATGGCTTTAGTAGACGGTTTGTGGACTGTTTGAGATGTATCTTCGGAGCCGTCCATCAAGGACGGGTGCGCTGTTAGGAAAAACGATACGTGCCTGTTGATTCATCAGCACAACTGAGCCAGTGATCACGTCGAATACTGAGCCACTGGGTTGATGGATGTTCTGGCTACTCGGTTGTGGATAAGTCTATCGGGTCTGCTGCTTTTCGATCTCCTTTCTGAGCTTTTGCACGTGGCTTGGACGGTGCCGCGCCAGCGGCACTGGAGTGCTTGAATCGCCAGCTCTCATTGCCTGTCTCCACGATGTGGCAGTGGTGCGTGAGGCGGTCGAGCAAGGCGGTTGTCATCTTGGCGTCGCCGAAGACGCTGCTCCATTCCGAGAAGGTGAGGTTGGTGGTGATCACCACGCTCGTTCGCTCGTAGAGCTTGGAGAGCAGGTGGAACACCGCAGCGATTTCTGCGGGCACTTTGGTGCCGCGTGGCACAAAGAGGTGGCGCTGTTTGAGTTCCTTCAACCGCGGGCAAAGATCAAAACTGCGCATTCCACTGATGGCGGACAGTGATTCCATTTCCATCGCGGACAGCGTTCCAGGCGATGGCGGACACGTTGCGCGGGTGAGTGTTTCGCCGGTGCAGCCCATACGCGCCCCAGATCTTGAGGCCGGCGACACCCATGATCACACCCACCATCAGGATGATCGGCGACAGGATGACGTAGATGTAGAGCAGGGCGTTCATGGCGTGCGACATGAAGGCGCTGAACACGCTGGCTTCCCCGGCCGCGTTCACGGCGCCCCGAGCAATCGCTTCGGAAGAGCTGTAGGTGGCTTGGTTGCACTCCGATGAATTTCGTGTGCCACAGGCGGCCATGACCCGCGAAAACACGGCGTTCGCCATGGTGTTGGCGGCCGTAACAGCTGTTTGGTTTTCGAACGCGCGGGCCATCTGGGCAGGGTTCCCGTTTGCGCCGGTCATGATGGTTTCGAGATCTTGCTCGGTTTTCGCTGTGCTCGTTGACGAGCTTGCTCCAGTCAACTCCAGCAACTGGCTCACGACCCCGTCCAGCTCTTTCTGAATCTGCTTGGCCCGCTCAGTGGCACCTTTGTTGATGCCCATTGCTTCGCCCATGCCACTGCTCGTGACAATGGATCTGGCCATCGGAGAAGACATCGTGGCAGCTTCGTTGACGACGAATGCCTGCATCTGAGCAAAGACCGTGCGCAGCGCGGTCGCGCAGGGCACATCAAAGTTCTTGTAGCCATCGGCCGTCTTGACCTTGATCCGTACACTGCCAGAGACGCCTGGTCCTTGGTCGAGCATGTTCAGCGCGCCGTTGAGACCACCTTCGTTCACCATGGCCATGCGTCCCTCAATGCCATCGCATGTGGAGATCGTGCGGATGTTCTGGAGGATGACTGGGGGAAGTGCGAGCTTCTGCACCCGCAGCATGGTCTTGAGCGGCGAGAAGTAGCCCTCCAGGCCTTTTTCCGCGAAGCCGCCGTCGTCGGCCGAGCCACCTGGCGTGGTTGACCAGGTGTCGTAGCGCATGGTCAGCTCCTTGAAAACGAAGGAGGTGATGCCGAGCGGGTAGGCGATGCCAACAGGTACTCGCTGGTGCGAGGTGATGGTTGGCTGGTTCCCTACAAACGCGAACTCGTGCTCAAGGAAGGGGTGCAGAAACTCATGTTTGATGTCCACAAGGATGAGCGTGGCATCGCACAGGTGCGGTGCATCGTGGAGCATCCAGGCGGCGGTTTGACCCCTTCCATCGCCGCAGTGAGCGCCGTCTTGAGCTATGAGCCTGGCGAAAAGAACCTGCACTTGTGCTCGATCGACCAGCTGCGTTCGCTGTGATCCCCCGAACCCCAACCATGCTCGTCAACGCACTGCTCATCGTCTGTCGGTCGAACTTGCTGCCAGGCCAGGCTCAATACCTGGGCTCGCGCGCAGCTGCCTATGAAAAGCTCTGCCAGCAGGCTTTTGGCCCGCTGTGGACGCAGATCTACGCGATTGCAGCCAAGTCCGCCTCGGCGCAGTCCACACAGGACACGCTGGAGCTGACCCTGCAGATCAAGCGGCTCGTCGAAGCCGCGGCCGTCGGCAAGCTACCGCAACCGTCGGACGGCGAACCCAACGGGGAAGCTGGAGAGCCCGAGTCTGCCCAAAGCGAAAACCAAGGGGCGGGGATGGGCAAAGGCAAAGCCAAAGGTAAAGCCAAAGCGAAGGGCAAAGGTGAGGCCGAATCTGCCGAAGAGCAGGGTGGTGATGGGGATGGCGCCGGCGATGGTCAGACCGAAGACCAAGGCAAAGGCAAAGGCAAGGGCAAGGGCAGCAAACCCAGCAAAGGCCGCGGCGCCGGCGCTGGAAGCGCTGACGGAGAGCAGATCCAGTCAGCCGCTCGAAAGCTCCTGGAGCAGTCGAACGATGCAATGCCAGTGGTGGAAATCACGGAAGCGGCCTCGCAAGAGATGAACGATTCCAAGCACACCCGCAAGGCTGTCAGCAATCCGACTTGCGGTGAATGGCAAACATTGGTCGATGCCCAGCCAGCAACCTTGGCCCTCGCGAATCGAATCGCAAGTCGTTCGGAAGACATCATCGACGTGCTCAAAACCATGACCCACGCTGGTCGCCATGTTGGACTGGTGGGCAAGCGACTGAGCAGCCGGCACTTGAATCGCGTTCCCACTTGCGACTTGCGGGTGTTGACCAACAAGTCGCATGCGCGAGGCATCGACACCGGCGTGGTGCTGATGTGCGACTTCTCTACGTCCATGAGTGATCCGATCTCACGCCAGGATCCAACCTCGCGGGCAACTGCGGCGAATGGACTCTACGTCGGATTGGCTGATCTGCTGGACGAGTAGGCGTGGTGTGGGCGCGCTGCGCCAAAGACAGCCACTACCCGGGCGAGCGCCGTCTCGGTGCCTGCTCGCATGTCCAGCGGCTCGGTGGAGAGCCACAGCGCATCAATGCGGATCATCGGAGCCAGTCGCGCAGCCACGCTGCACATGACGCTGCATCTTCCAGGGGCCAGTTCACGGTGACTACGCTGGCGCTGCGCCGAACATCAACGCGAATCGCACGCGACACGGGCGGCGAGCTGGTCTCGGTTGCTGGGAGCTGTTCAACTGGTGGAGGCAGATTCAGCGCAACGAACTCATTCCGGGGCGCTGGCAACAGGGAGTCTGCTTGCTCGCGCATCCAGCGATGAACGATGTTGGCGTTGATTCCGTGTGCAAGCGCTACGCCGGCCACTGACGCGCCGGAGACCTGGCATTCGGCCACGATCTGGCCTTTAAGTTCCGGGGAGTAGTAGTGCCGCTTGGGGCGCTGGGCGATCGTGTCGTTCGCCATAGTGTGCGTGATGTTCATCGTGCACACGATGCCTCGACACTGGGTCTATCTCAAGATGGGATTGCCGGACGCTTACGTCTCAGCGTCCAACGGCGCGGTTGAAGGTCCGGGGCCGCCCAGCGCCAAGCTGAAAGGGGCCACGACCCACTCACGTCTGGCGGTTGATTCGGGGTCCTTCACAGCGAGCTTAGAACCCTTCAGGCGAAAGGTCACCGCGCGGTACCCCGTCGCGAGCAGTCGGTTGGCTTTTCTGAGGATGAAGTCCTTGGTTTCTTGATCTCCTTCGGGGTGTTCCGGCAAGCTCCAGGTCCCAAGCCCATTGAACGATCCCACTCCATGGTTCGTGACGACCCGATAGGTGCTGGTGCACACGTCGATGAGGCGAAAGTAGACGTAGTAGCGCTGTTTGGTGAAGGTATTGCCAGCACCTGCTTGGTCGGTAACGTAGAGGTAGATGGCGTCGATGATCCAGGAACGGTACATGGTCTGATCTCCAGTTGGGCGCGGTGGCGCCGGTTGAACATGAGAGGAGATCGCGCCAAAAGGAAAGCCACCAATGCATTGCGCACTGGTGGCTTTGGGGGGATCAGGGAACGCAGAGCTGACTGGCCCTGCAGCGATCCGGCTCGAAGGCCTTCGGGTGGTACTCCAGCACTTCCAGCACGGAGACATGAAGCCACCCGCGGTTCTCGCAGGAACGCTTGTGTTGCAATGGCCACTCGGTTGGCTCTCCGACCGGGTGTCCAGGAACCTGGTCATCGCAGGAGCGGCGCTGGCATCCGCCATGGCAGCCATCGGCGTGTCGGTGGCGGCAGACGCCCCTTTGCCCGTCCTTCTTGCGGCGGGAGCGCTCTTCGGCGGTTTTGGCATCCCGATCTACTCGCTGTGTCTCGCCGCCGCGAACGACGACCTTCCTCCAGGGCGGCTGCTCGGCACCGCGCGAGGGCTTCTGCTGCTCAACGGGATCGGAACGGCGGCCGGACCACTTGTCGGGGGAGTGGTGATGGATCGTGTCGGGCCCGGTGGGCTGTTCGTCTATGCTGCTGTCCTGCTGACCATGCTAGCGGTGTTAGCGGGCCTACGCGGTCGAACTCGCTCCGCAATCGAGGTAAAGGCGACACGTTGTCCGAACACGCCGATGATCACCGCCTCTCTCGATGCGATGATACGAACCAAGGACGAGCCGCAGAGCGTTCGGAACTAGCGCTGCGGCCCCGGCGACCGTTTGCTATGAGACAGCTTCGACCTTCAGCTCTCGGCCGTTGAATTGAACGGTCTCGCCGGCCTGAGCCCCGTCGATTACCTCGAAGATCGGCGCCATCGTCGATATGCCCATAAGCTCGCGCCCATGGCAGACGAACTTGTCGGTTGACACCGCGACGACGAAGTAGCGGCCCGACAACTTGATGACCGCCCCTTCTGTAACCGCCGTCTTCGGTCCGAAGTCGATTGTTCTCAGCTTGTCGAGCTTGTCGGCGTAATCGTCCAGCGTATCGTCGAGCGCCTCGGCGAAGTCGCTCGCGATCTCGGCTTGTGCCTGTTCGTCGTTCTCGATCGGCTCGCTCCGATCCAAGCGAGCGGTGGAAACATAATCGAGATACTTGTCGCGAGCGCTCTGCAGAGCAGCGGTCTCCAACGACAGCATCGTTTCCCGGATGTGGTCCTTATTCCAATCCATCTGCACCTCGTCGCGTTGCAATTTGAAATGATAAGCCGATCGATCGCAGCAAGCCGTTGAAAGGCCGCGTTCCGCAGCCGGCGCCGTCATTCGTCGATGATGACGTGTTCGCCCTGGTAGGGGATCCTGATCAGCCGAGGATCCCGAATGATGCTGGTCACGAGCCAGACATACGTCTGTTCTGCGGTATCGAAGCCGAGAATGCTGAATGCGCCGCCGAACGGGCATGCCGGAAAGTCGGGGAAGCCTTCTCGAAGAACGTAACGCTCGGGTTCGCGATCGAATTCGGCCTTGTAGACCTTCCGCAGCCCATGCTTGCTCGGAACGTCTTCGTCGCCCGCAGGCGCTGTTTCACGATGTTCCAGGAGGCGCTCGGAAAGATCACGTTGGCAGATCTCGTCGAACACGTCGAAGGCATCAATCAGCAAACCTTTTCGCTCGGTCGCGGGATCGGTGATCGCGTAGATGTTCGAAGCATCTTCGGCACCGTCCCCGCTTTCGAGACGCAGCGCTGCGTCGACGCGAATGGAGCATGGATCGAGCATCGATCCCAGTTCGAGATCGACCAGGTTGCCGTCCTTGACGCGGTACTCGCGGTCATAGCCCTTCGCGACGAAGGACTGCACTGCTTCTAGAACGTCGGTCACTTGGGCTGTCATTGATGCACCTCGAGTTCACGTTGGGACGGAAGAGCGGCCGTGGACGGCGCGCGGCAGGCTGCTGGGTCTAGTCGCGGCTCGCGCGTAGCGATCACAGCCACTTGGCCTTCTTGAACCGCACGAACAGTAAGAGGCAGAACATCAGCATGACACCAAGCACGACGAAGTAGCCGTAAGGCGTGTCGAGTTCCGGCATGTTCTTGAAGTTCATGCCGTATATGCCTGCAATCGCTGTCGGCACTGCGAGGATCGCGGCCCATGCCGCAAGTTGGCGGGTGACGACCCCGATTCTCTGCGCTTCGAGAAGGCTGCTGAACTCGAATACAGTGGATAGCACCTGCAGGAGGCCATCGACCATGGACTGGACACGATCAACATGGTCGGCAACGTCGTTGAAGTAGGGCCGCACCTCAGCGCTGATGCAGGGAAAGTGTCCGCGCACGAGCTTGCGCACCAGCTCGGCCGTAGCGCCAAGGGTGCGCTGAAAGCGCGTAAGCTCGCATCTCAGGCCGAAGATGCGAGCAACGTCGTCTCGCCCAAGGAAGTCGTCGAGCGATCGCCTTTCCATCGCAAGTACGTCATCCTCGATCATTTCGAAGATGGGCAGATACTGATCCACGATCCGGTGAAGGATCGCGTGGAGGACGTAATCGACGCCTTTTCCAAACTGGGCGGGCGAACGCTCGAGTTGCTCTCGAAGGTTGCCCAATGCACCAGCGTTGCCGTGGCGAACGGTGATAAGATGATTATGGCCAGTAAATATCGCCGTCTTGCCGTAACGTATTCGGTCCCCGACCAGCTCAGCCGTCTGGGCGACGACGTAAAGCTCGCCATTATAAACTTCGAGCTTGGGTGGGCATATCGGGTGCATCGCGTTGTCGATCGCTAAAGGATGCAGATTGTAGGTCGCCTGAAGCGCCCTCAGTTCGTTGACGGAGGGCTCGCTGAGCCCAATCCAGCAAAAGCCCGAACGGTTCTTGTCGAGTTCGACGCGCTCGTCGATAGCTACTTCCCGGATACGCCGACCCTCGTTGTAGTAATATGCGGCGATGACACTCATGCTGACCTCGCCGGAATGAGCAGCCCACGTTGGACTGCTGGGCGCGCGAGGCCGCGATCCAGCCACGCTTGGACATTCGAATGATTGCTAAGCCGCAGTAGGTCGCCGGCGTCGTAGGTGCCAACCAAGGCGTTGACCCAGCCGAGGGTCGCAATGTCAGCGATAGAATAGTCATCGACGATCCAGTCGCGCCCGTCCAGTTGGCGGTCTAAGACTCCCAGGAGGCGTTTGGATTCATCAGCGAAACGCTTCTGAGGACGCTTTTCCTCATAGTCCTTGCCGCCCCCGCGCAGGAAAAAGCCGAGTTGACCGAACATCGGGCCAATCGCCGACATCTGGAAGAATACCCAGCTTAGCGCCTCGTAGCGCTTGGCTGATACTCTCGGGACGAGCTGGTCGGCCTTCTCCGCCAAATAAACGAGGATCGCGCCGGATTCCCAAACGCCGATCGGCTTACCGTCTGGGCCCATTGGGTCGATGATCGCAGGTATGCGGCCATTCGGGTTTAGCGAAACGAAGGCCGGATCTTTGCTTTCGTTCTTAGAGATGTCGATAAAGTGCGGCTCGTACGGCAGGCCGATCTCCTCGAGCATGATCGAGACCTTGACGCCGTTGGGCGTGGGCGCGGCGTAGAGCTGCAGGAGGTCGGGGTTGGATGCCGGCCAGCGTTGTGCGATCGGAAACGACGAAAGGTCTGGCATGATGTGGCGATCCTAACAACTCGATGGCTGAGGAGCGGTATGACCGCTTGATTAGCTGGGTTTCGGACCCGCACCATCAGTGGATGCGGGTCCGATGGTGCGACCCAGGGGGGCTCAGCCGCAATTGTCGCTGCAGCTATTCCGCCGCCGCGCCGGCCTCAGCCTGGGTGTCGCCAGCGTCTTTACGCTTCGGGAGCACCCACTTAGCGCGCGGGAAATGGCAGGTATATCCGCCCGGCCTCTTCTCCAGATAATCCTGGTGCTCCGGCTCTGCTTCCCAGAAGTCACCCACGGGCTCGACTTCGGTGACGACCTTGCCGTCCCACAGTCCGGACGCGTCGACGTCGGCTATCGTATCTTCGGCGATGCGCTTCTGCTCCTCGTCGACGTAATAGATGCCAGATCGATAGGAGAGGCCGCGGTCGTTGCCCTGGCGGTTCTTTGTCGTCGGATCATGGATCTGGAAGAAGTATTCCAGGATATTACGGTAGCTCGTCACTGTTGGGTCGAAGGTGATCTCGATCCCCTCCGCATGAGTGCCATGGTTGCGATAGGTGGCGTTCGGCACGTCGCCGCCGGTGTAGCCGACGCGGGTCGAAACGATGCCGGGCTGCTTGCGGATCAGATCCTGCATTCCCCAAAAGCATCCGCCAGCGAGAACAGCGCGCTGATGCATGTTAAGCCTCCTCTACTTGGTCGAGATACTCGCCATAGCCCGCGGCTTCCATCTCATCGCGCGGGATGAATCGAAGCGATGCCGAGTTGATGCAGTAGCGCAGGCCGCCGCGGTCGGACGGCCCGTCCGGAAACACGTGGCCAAGATGGCTGTCGCCGTGCACCGAGCGAACCTCCGTCCGGACCATGCCATGCGAGCTGTCTCGCACTTCGTTCACGTGAGCCGCGACGATCGGCTTGGTAAAGCTCGGCCAGCCAGTGCCGGACTCGAACTTGTCCGTCGACGCGAACAACGGCTCGCCGGATACGACGTCAACGTAGATGCCCGCCTCCTTGTTGTCGTTATACTCGCCGGTAAAGGGTCTCTCGGTGCCGTCCTGCTGGGTGATCCGGCGTTGTTCCGGGGTCAGGCGTTCGATTGCTGCCTGCGACTTTTCAAACTTCATGGTGAGTCTCCATTACTTAGTTAGAGGGCCAGGCACACTACGTTCAACTTATCACGTCGATACTCACATCAACTATCGCAGTGGCTCCAACATTAATCCAATACGTCGTGCGTATAGTTTCTATACCGCACATGCCTCTTGCTTGGCGGGTCAACTCCAATCGTAACGGGCTGCAAGCTGAGCGACTTTTCGTATCTCGACCGGTGCCGTAGATCCGGACACGGTGGCGATCACGATCTCACGCTCCAACGCGAAGCCCTCGATCGGCCTTGTGATCAGGCCGTGGGTGGTGGCCGCGCGTTCGGGCAAAATGCATATCCCCCGCCCTTCGGCGACGACGCGCTGCACCCAGTCGTCTCGATCTGAGCGGAAGCGAGGGCGCATGCGCACCTCTCGACGCGCGAAGTGCTCGAAGATTTGATCGCGGCACTCGCATTTTAGTCGATCGACGAACGGGAAAGCAAGCAGGTCTTCACCACGAACGACTTCGCACGCCGCCAAGGGGTGATCTGCAGCGCAGCCGAGCACGAAGCGCTCCCGGAAGAGAGGACGCACATCAAGTTTACGATCCGGCCTTGATTCGCGAGGCAGGATGCACGCGTGATATTTGCCTGAGAGCACCTCCGACGTGTCCTCACCCGATTGGAGCGAGTGCAGTTTGATCTCGATGGACGGCACCTCTTCCAGCGCGCTGTCGAAAAAGGCTGTGAAGACCCTCGGGCCGACGCTGGAGGCGACAGCAATGTCGAGAACGCGATGCCGCCCCATTGCCCAGTTTTCCGAGTGGTGTCTTACGCTCTTCATCGCGACCAGCATTCGGCGGAATTCCAACTCGACGTCCTGACCCAGGCTCGTCAGCCGGCTGTTCTTCCCGTCACGATAGATGAGCGGTCCACCGAGTTCCTCCTCCAGGCGGCGGATCGCTCGTGTCAGGCTTGGTTGTGAGACACCACTGAGACGAGCAGCCGCAGTGAAATTCAGCGTCTCGGCCAAGTTGATGAAATAGCTGACCTGGTTGAGTTCCATAGCCCTTTGGCCTGCGACCTGACGAGTGCCACCCCAGAGGACCGATCCGACTACAGCCTCAGAAGTATGCGCGACGCATATAATCACGGTTTAGGGGCTTGTCTATATGCGCCGCGCATATAGAAAGAATGTCTTGGGCTGCTAGTTCGGGTCGATGGTGCTCCTGCTAAGCCGCCGTTGGAGGCTCGACGCATATGGCAGGAACGCGGTTCACGTTTGCCGGGGGAGGGGGGTCTGAACTAACCGGGCACCTGGAGGCGCCAGAAGGCACTCCTCGCGGCTGGGCAATTTTCGCCCATTGTTTCACTTGCGGGAAGGACAGCCGCGCCGCCGTGTACATCGCACGCGCGCTCTCGCGGGCCGGTATCGGCGTCTTGCGGTTCGACTTCGCCGGCACAGGGATCGCGAGTCCCGCGGAAGAAGCGGTAAGCTTCGCTTCTGACGTCGACGATCTGAGGGCAGCCGCGGAGGCCATGGCGGCCGCCGGTATGCCACCCGCCCCTGACGGCACACAAGACCGTGGCGATGTTCATGCGCTATGTCCACACCGAGGACAAGCCGGTGCGGGAAGCAGCCGAGTTGGTGGCGAACCGGCGCAGGACCATCACCGGAGCAAGACAGGCCGAGGGAGTAGTGGCATGACCCCGCGCAAAACGCCAGGGGCGCCGTCTGCAGCACCATCAGCGCCATACCGACCTTGACCGGGATGCCCGAGTTGGCAATGTCGGTCGCCGAGCGGTGGCGAATGCCATGCGTACCTACATGGGTAACGCCTGCACGCTTGAGGATGCGGGTCCAACCGCTGTAGTACTCGCCCGTGGTCATGTGCTGCCCCGGGTGGTTTGGCGAGGGGAACACATGCGTACAACCGTCTTGGCGAGACGCGGTGGATAGCAGTCGGTGGGCTTCTTCGCTCAAAGGCTTGGACATGCCGCCGGTCTTGCTGTCGGGCCAGACCACGCGCCGGTTCTCCAGATCCACCCAATCCCACTGGAGCGTGATGATCTCAGAGCGGCGACCAGCGAACTCGAACTGCAGCCGAATGGCCAGAGGAAGGATCGCATGATCCAAACCCAGGCCATCGGTTTCTAGGAAGTCGAGGTAGCGGAACAGTTTGCCCATCTCGTCATCGCTGATGAGGTGAGTGGCCTTGGGCATCAGAAAGATGGCCTCGGCAGTGTGCAATTGCTGGAACCGTAGACCCCGTTGGATTTGGCTCATTATGGCCATCCTAGTCGCCGAAGTTGGTGGCGGGTACTTCAGTCGGTATCGTGCGTATGGGCAATCTCGCCCAGACACCGCATCAACTTGTCGTAAAGCGTGCGCCCTGTTGTCGGGGGAGGTATGCCACACACCCATGTACTTCCTGCCGTTTTTGCGATTTGGTAGAGCGCCTCACTTTTCGACCATAACCAGCGCATGCACAGATTCGTCGGTGTCGAAAAACGGCTCACGTTGCTTGCGTGGTTGCTTTAGGCAGCGCGTTCGAATCTCCTCGGGACGATTCAAGACAGGTTTACCGGGCAAACGCTCCGCAACTCCTATGTGGCCGTGTCAACCGCGCGTTGTTCCGGATCTGTTCACCTACTCGCCAAAACGGAGTAGATAGCTACCCCCAGATTCTGAGAGTGAAGTGGTGCAAGGCGATGTCTTCAACAAAGACGATTTGTACGAGGCATTAAGCAAGCACAGAGTGGGAATAGCGATCAATTCCAACGATCCTTCAACCCCGTCACCCGGTTGAACACCACTTTCCCGCCCACCCCGTGGTCCGCACGGTCGGCCACGAAGTAGCCGTGGCGCTCAAACTGGAATTTCTGGTCTGGCTTCGCTGCAGCCAGTGAAGGCTCCACAACCGCCGTCACCACCTTCAGGCTGTCGGGGTTCAGCGCGTCCAGGAAGTTCTTGCCGCCCGCGTCGGGTTGCGGGTCGGTGAACAGGCGGTCGTACAGGCGCACTTCGGCGCTCACCCCGTCGGCGTTGCCCACCCAGGTGATGGCGGCTTTGGCCTTGACGCTGTCGGCGCCGGGGGTGCCGCTCTTGGTGCCGGGGATGACCTTGGCGTGCACTTCGGTCACTTTGCCTTCGGCGTCTTTGGCGCAACCCGTGCATTCGATGACGTAGCCGCCTTTGAGGCGCACCACGTTGCCTGGGAACAGGCGCTTGTAGCCCTTGGGCGGCACTTCTTCAAAGTCTTCGCGTTCGATCCACACGTCCTTGCCGATCTTGAAGACGCGGTCAGGCGGCGGCGTCTGGCCTTCGGCAATGGTGCTGTGGGGCAGGGCGGGCTGGGTGCAGTCTTCGGTGTAGCCGTCAGAGCCGAACACTTCGGCCCAGTTGGTGAGCACCAGCTTGACGGGGTCAAGCACGGCCATGCCGCGGTGGGCCTTGTTTTCCAGGTCTTCGCGCAGGCAGCCGTCGAGCGTGCTGTAGTCGATCCAGGAGTCGCTCTTGGTCACGCCGATGCGTTCGGCAAACAGCTGGATGGCCTCGGGCGTGTAGCCGCGGCGGCGCAGGCCGACGATGGTGGGCATGCGCGGGTCGTCCCAGCCGCTGACTTTCTTCTCGTTCACCAGCTGCGCCAGCTTGCGCTTGCTGGTGATCACGTAGGTCAGGTTCAGGCGCGCAAATTCGTACTGCCGCGGCGGTGGGGCCTTGAGCAGGCCGCCTTCGCACAAACGCTCCAGCAACCAGTCGTAGAACGGGCGCTGGTCTTCAAATTCCAGCGTGGCGATGCTGTGGGTGATCTGCTCCAGCGCGTCCTCGATGGGGTGCGCGAAGGTGTACATGGGGTAGATGCACCAGGCGTCGCCCGTGTTGTGGTGCGTGGCGCGGCGGATGCGGTAGATGGCCGGGTCGCGCAGGTTGATGTTGGGCGAGGCCATGTCGATCTTGGCGCGCAGCACGGCGGCGCCGTCGGCCAGTTTGCCGTCGCGCATCTCGCGGAAGCGGGCCAGGTTCTCTTCCGGGCTGCGGCTGCGGAAGGGGCTGTCCACGCCGGGCTTGCCGAAGTCGCCGCGGTTGATGCGCATGTCTTCGGCTGTCTGCTCGTCCACATAGGCGTGGCCGGCGGTGATAAGGTATTCGGCCGCGCGGTACATGAAGTCGAAGTAGTTCGACGCGTAGTACAGGTGGCTTTCCTGCTTGCCGTTGAAGTTGGATTCCCAGTTGAAACCCAGCCACTGCACCGCGTCGAGGATGGAGTCCACGTACTCCTTTTCTTCCTTCTCGGGGTTGGTGTCGTCAAAGCGCATGTGGCAGACGCCGCCGTAGTCGCGCGCCAGGCCGAAGTTCAGGCAGATGCTCTTGGCGTGGCCCACGTGCAGGTAGCCGTTGGGTTCGGGCGGGAAGCGGGTGCGGATCTTGGCCGGGTCGGGCTGGCCGGCGTCGTGGAAGGCGGCATCACCCGGGCCGCCGCCCCATTGGCGCTGGGCGTAGGTGCCGGTGGCGAGGTCTTTTTCAATGACCTGGCGCAGGAAGTTTGACGTCCTGAGCGCCTGGCCCTCAATTTCTGCGGGAGCTTGGTGGTGTCGAGAGATGCTGGACGAAAGGGACGGGGGGGGCATGCAGTCATTCTAAGGAGAGGCGGAAGCTCCAAGATAATCAAGGTCTAACCCACAACAGGTGTCACGCGCTTGAACCAAAGCACTCCCTTGCCGAACGCCTCTCTGCTGAACCAGCTGTTACGGTTCACCCCCACGGCGCGCATGTTTTTCTCGGGAAATCTCTGTACCCTGACGCAGGGATCCGAGGCTGACGGCCTCAAGCAGGGGACGATGCACCTGCTGAGTCGCGGCGAGCTGCAACTGACGCGCAAGGGCTTTGCGCCGCTGAACGTGCGGGCGCCCAGCGTGCTGTTGCTTCCCCGCGCGTTGGAGCACTGGGTTCAGGGCTCAGGGCCGCAGGGGGTGGACCTGATGTGCGCCACCCTCAGTGAATTGGCGCCGCCGCTGGACATGATCTTGCCGGACGTCACGGTGATTGACTTGACCGCCACGTCATCGCTGCAGCGACCGGTAGAGCTGCTGTTCGAGGAGGCCGAGGCACGTGCTTTTGGTTATCGGGCAGCGATCGACCGCCTGCTGCAATACACCTTCGTGGTGCTTGTGCGTCACCTGATTGATCGGCAACTGCTGTCCGGCGGTGTGCTGGAGGCCATGGTCGACAGCCGTCTGGGTGTGGTGCTGTCCATGCTGCACGAATCGCCAGAGCACGACTGGACGCTTGACAGCATGGCGGAGCTGGCGCACCTGTCCCGGTCTGCCTTTGCCCTGCGCTTTGTCCAGGTGGTGGGCATACCGCCGTTGACCTACTTGACCCACTGGCGCATGGCGGTTGCCCGCAACCTACTCGCGCAAGGGCAGGCAGTGAAGGCGGTGGCCTCTCAGGTGGGCTACGGTAATGCCACCGCATTCGCGCGAGCGTTTCAACGGGCCTCGGGGCAATCGCCCAGCGCTTGGCAGATGGAGCATCTGAGTCAGCCGTAGGTCCATCGCGCCCTGGTTCTGGACGATCGGTGGCGTGATGCGGACGCCGAATGCCGTTGTGCTGTGCCGAACGGAACTACCTCAACAAGCAGTTCCAGGAAGAGAAACGCGTCAAGGCCGGCGAAGAGAACACCGATGAATTTCTGTCCATTCGCGAGCGGCTGGCCAGCTACACCGCCAATAAGCTCTTCGGCGCTGATTTTGACCCCTTCCTGGTACGTGCCGCGCAGATGAACGTGATGATGGCCAGCAACTCGCTGGGCCACCTCTATCACATGAACTCGCTGGAGTTTCCACGCGGCGATCTACCGGGCGTTCAGCCCGCCAGAGACCACATGCCACTTGGCTCCATCGATGTGCTGATGACCAACCCGCCGTTTGGCTCCGACATCCCGGTCACCGAAAAGACCATTCTGGAGCAGTACGAGCTGGCCCGCCGCTGGGAGCGGCAAGGCGACGGTTTTGTGATGGGCAACGCCATCAAGCCTGCGGTATCACCCGAAGTGTTGTTCATTGAGCGCTGCGTCAAGTGGCTCAAGCCCGGTGGCCGCATGGGCATCGTCCTGCCCGATGGCATCCTCGGCAACCCCGGTGACGAATTCATCCGCTACTGGATTCTGCGCCACTGCTGGGTGCTGGCCAGCATCGACTTACCGGTGGAGTCCTTCATCGTCGAAGCCAACGTCAACATCCTCACCAGCCTGCTTTTCCTCAAGCGCAAGCCCGAGGAGGTCATCCAGGCCGAAGATTTGGGGCAAAAGCAGGACTACCCCGTCTTCATGGCCGTGGCGGAGAAGGTGGGTTTCGACCGCCGTGGCAACACCCTCTACAAGCGCCACCCCGATGGCGAGGAAATCCTCATCGATGTCACGGTAGAAGAAAAGGTGCGCAGGGGAGGCAAGCTTGAAACCCGCATCTTGCATCGCAAGGAGCGCATTCTTGACGACGACCTGCCCGAAATCGCCAAGGCTTACGCCGAGTTTCGCGCCAATAACCTGGAGCCAGGCCCATGATCACCCGGCTGGAAGCCACCCGCTACCGCTGTTTCGAGCGCCTGGGCATCGATGTCGGCGACTTCAGGGTCTTGGTCGGGGCCAATGGCTCGGGCAAGACCACCTTGCTCGACTTAACTCAGCACGGCGGCGCTACGCGGGTGGCAGTCAAGGATTGAAGGAAACTTTGGCGAGGCGAGTGATTCTGTGTGCTCAGCCCCTCGGTCCGCTATTACGGTGACTATGCTTCATACGGCGATGTGGTGTCGGACTGTCGTGGATAAGTGAGCATGACAATCCGACACACAGGTTTTATGACGCTGGCTCGATACGCCACTTCGTGCATGGCCCACGACTGCGAGGCTTCACAGGGCGTTCGACTTCAACCCGCAGAGGACGAAGGCGGTGCCCTTTGCTGGCCTGGCCGGCGGTGCCATACAAGCGCCGGGTTTCGGCGCTGATGTGCCCCAGTCCACGGCTTGTGGCTTCGTCATCGCCGTTGGCCTTCAGATCGGCGGCAAACTGGTGGCGGAAGCAGTAGGCCGTGATCGGTTGCTTGTGCTTGGGCCACAAGCTGCGTGCTAGGCGGCGTATCTCCACTGTCAAATTGACGGCGCTTCTGACCTGCGCGAACACCCGCGGCTCCGACTGGGTATCCAGCAACTCGTTGACGACAACGACTAAGGGGTGGGGGTCATTGGTGTCATAGGAGATCGTGCGAAGCGGTTGGCCTTGCGAGTCTTTAACCTTTGCGCCCCGGATGCGGAGATGGATCAGCAATTTGCCTGTGACTTCGTCTTTCCCGCGCCAGATGTCAATGCCATGCACCAGCTCACTCGGGCGGCACCCGGTCAGGGCCAGCACAATGAGCGAGAACAGGTACCGGCCACCTACAGCGCGCTTGCACAGGTCAATGCGCCAATTGGCCGTTAGCCCGGCCAGTGACTGACGCTTGCTGCGGCGTTTGGCACGCTCACCTGTCATGCCTTGCTGCCGCAGGCGTTGTAGCGCTTGCAGGTGTTTCAGTTGCAGAAAAAATCGCAGGTGAAGAATTTCTGCGGCTTGTACTGCTGGAGCGTTCAACTGTCGCGTCAGTTGCTCCTGCTGTGAGAAAAGGAAGTGTTCCAGTGCTATCAGGCGTTTTCGAAATGTGGTCACACACCTTGTTGATTGAACGACCGCAAACAAGCCACCTTCAACGTGTCGCGCACGTTGAAGAAGTTGCTGCGCTTGTCGCTCGTATTCAATCTTCGTCTTGTGCGAGGTGCTGCGCTGTTCTTGAACATCTGGGGATCGCATGGCATCCAGGATTGCCTGGCAGCGGTTTGCCAACTCCTGAATTCTGAGGGTTAGTTCGTTCATGCCGCCTCCCGATTGACTGATGCGCTGTGTGCAGCTTGCAGTGGTGCGTTGACCGAAAACCAGGTTCTGGGTGGCACGGGCGGAGCTGATTGACGCAACTCGATTCCACCGCGTTGGACGGCCACCCGCGCTGCTGGGTAAACGATCAATACCTTCTTCAAGGCGAGCTTGAAACTGGTACTGAAGTCCCCGTGTCCGTGCGTGCCTCGATATTCTTGGCCGAACTGGCATTTGAGCGTCCGCCAAGGAAGCCACAGTGGCCAGTGGTTGATGCGGTGAAGGCGATGCGCGAGCCAGACGTAAACATCCAGTGCCAGCGCTGATCCGCGAAGCGCGTGCAAGGCACGAGCGTCGAGAGGGACTGAGTGTTGGACCAGCTCATCAAAAAAACTGGGATCCAACATGAGCGTTCCAGGCCAAGTTGTGCGTCGTGTGTGATCGGCCGGAAGCCATGCGTCAATGCGCTTGATGGCGGTCTCGTTGACGGTGCGCCCGCAATAACCCATCTGTAGTCGGGACGCGGCTAACGCATGCAGCTGGTCTCGCAACGTGGAATACCAGTGTCCCTGTCCGTCATACCCCAGCATCTGGAGGAACTCCGAGGCGCTGCGGCCAATGAAAATTTCAGGGTGGCGTGAGCGTCTGGCAAGAGTCGATATCCAGATCAACGCGAGGCGCGGTACAGCGCCGTGAGGAACAGGCTGAAGAATGGGGCCATTGCCAAGGTCAATGGCTCCAGCTTGAACATACAACCATCCCTCGCCTGATTGCCGCATAAATTCTCGGGCCACAGTAGGGCGTCGCGGAAGGCCAAGCGAGCACAAGAGTGAATGGTGAAAGGCCAGGTCGTCACCGGCAGGCGCGGTAGCACGGATCAGTTCACCATCCGCCAACAGCTTATCGAGCAACTTCTGGGACTTCATTTTTTGCCCCCTGCGCGCTGCTGGACTGTTGGGTTTTGCCCGTCCCGGCGCGCGTACGCAGGCCGCTCTGCCTTAGTGAGCCGTTCTTGCGGTCGTGCGGGCGGATGCGGCTCGGCGGGCTCTGCCGTCCGTCTCTGGTGTTGGATGGAAGCATTCAGCTCCTGCCAGCGAGCGCGGGCAAGCTGCTCCACTTTGGTGGGCCGTCCTCGCGGGCGTTTGGGCGGTGGCGGCTCGGCCGGGCGAGTCGAGTTGATCCAAGCCAGCACGTCGTGCTCGTACCAGCACAGGCGACGGCTGTTAGGCAACTTGAAAGGACGGGGGATCAGGTGCTGATATTTTTTGTTGGTCGCGCAGGTGCGAATCGTGTTCGCTGTTTTCCCGATTTGCTCGGATAGCTGCTCTACAAATAGGATGCAATGCGACTGGTTTTCTGCAGCCGTGTGAGATTTTTTGGTCATTGGTCACCATTCACTGAACATCAGCGGCTTTGCCGCCGAACACCGCGCGTTGCGCGCGGCACGTGGGAACTCAGTGAAGGTGATGCCGAGGAGGTGGAGTGTCGTTGCTCGGCTTGTAATCGGTGAGGCTGCCTGCAGGTGGCAGCGGGAGAAAGAACTCAACGCACGAGATGATGCGACGCACGAGCCACGGGAACGCGCAAAAAGGTGACCCCACGAACGTTAGCAGCGCGCAGATCAACGCAACTGTCAACAACTTCCCAGCGACTGGATTGAGCCAAGATAGTGCTTGGATGTGCTCAGCCGCAAAAGCAACGAAAAGACTCAACAAACCAACCACACAGGCCATCCCGACCAACCGAAATCCGGCGGCCTCAATGATGCGCGGCTGTTTGAGGTGTAGTTTCACGTGGATGCTGCTATCAGCGACTATGAATGACAGTACGGTAAGGGCACACTCGCTGCCCGTCAAGTGCCTCCGACCGCTGAAAAACGACCTTCGTAGTCACAAACATACAGAGTTTTGGGACAAATTTGGGACAACGACGGGACAAATTTACTCTCAATCGGCATGAATGACGATTCAAAGCAAAAAGCCCAAGTGGTTGATTCACTTGGGCTTTTTCTGTGGTGTCCTGGTCGGGGTGAGAGGATTCGAACCTCCGGCCTCTACGTCCCGAACGTAGCGCTCTACCAGGCTAAGCTACACCCCGTAGCTTTTGTTGCAGAACGCCTTTTTCCGCCTGTCGATTCAGGTGCGGCGCTCCAAAAGCTGAGAGGCCAATTGTAGCAAGCCTGACGTGTATTCGTTGTCTGGCAAGGCTTGTAAGACACTGATGGCACGTCGGGCTTCATCATGTGCAGCAGCTCTGGCAACTTCCAGGGCGCCAGTGCTGCGCACGATTTCCACTACAGCGTCCAGCTGTTCGGTGGAGCCTTGTTCAATCGCCTGGCGCACAACTGCGGCTTGTTCGGCGGTACCGCGCTGCATTGCGGCAATCAGTGGCAAAGTGCATTTGCCTTCGCGCAGATCATCGCCCAGGTTCTTTCCCATTTCCTGGGTGTCGCCCGTGTAGTCCAGGACATCGTCGATGATCTGGAATGCGGTGCCCAAGGCTTGGCCATAGGTGGCGCAGGCTTGTTCCACTTCTGGTGAAGCCTGTGCCAGCACTGCTGCAAGCTGTGCGCTGGCTTCGAAGAGCTGGGCAGTCTTGGAGCGAATGACATGCAGATACCCGGCTTCATCCAGCGAAGCGTCGTGGGTATTGATCAACTGCTGAACTTCACCTTCTGCGATGACGTTGGTGGCGTCCGAGAGGATTTTCAGAACACGCATGCTGCCCACTTCCACCATCATCTGGAAGGAGCGTGTGTGCAGAAAGTCACCGACCAGCACACTGGCGGGGTTGCCAAATGTCTCGTTGGCCGTGGGGCGGCCGCGGCGCAGGGTGGATTCGTCTACCACGTCGTCGTGCAGCAAGGTGGCGGTGTGGATCAGCTCCACCACGGCAGCCAGAATGTATTTGTTCTGACCTTTGTGGCCCAGGGCTCCGCTGATCATGAGCAGCAAGGCAGGGCGCAGGCGCTTGCCCCCGGCTGCAATGATGTACTGGGAGATCTGGGCAATCAGGGGGACGCTGGTTGTCAGTCGCTGTGCAATGACACGATCCACTTCACGCATGTCGTCTGCGATCAGGGCAAGCGGATTGGATGTGGAAATTTCTGTAGTCAAGGTGATGAACCGCCAAGTGGACTCATGATTATAGGAAGATGCAGTCACCTTTCTGGCGGCTCAGTGACGGCAAATGTTAGGGACTGCTTTGTGGGATTGAGAGCGAAATTTTTTCATGCGTGCTAGAATCTATGGCTCTGTGGAAATCATTTCGCAGAACTCTCAACTTTAGAGGTTTTCATGTACGCAGTCATAAAAACCGGCGGCAAGCAGTATCGCGTTGCAGCTGGCGAAAAGATCAAGGTAGAACAGATTGCTGCGGACGTAGGCCAGGAAATTGTGATCGACCAAGTTTTGGCAGTCGGCAACGGCGCTGAAATCAAGGTTGGTGCTCCCCTGGTGTCCGGCGCATCTGTGAAGGCAACTGTGGTTGCCCACGGTAAGCACGACAAGGTGCACATCTTCAAGATGCGTCGCCGTAAGCACTATCAAAAGCGCCAAGGCCATCGTCAGCAGTTCACTGAACTGCAAATCGTGGCAATCGCTGCTTAATTTTTAGGAGCTAGACATGGCACAGAAAAAAGGCGGCGGCTCTACGCGTAACGGACGTGATTCCAAGCCAAAAATGCTGGGCGTGAAGGCCTTTGGTGGCGAGCTGGTGACAGCTGGTTCCATCATCGTGCGTCAGCGCGGCACTCAGTTCCACCCCGGTGAGAACGTTGGCGTGGGCAAGGATCACACCCTGTTTGCACTGGTTGACGGCCACGTGTCGTTCGGTGTGAAGGGCGCTCTGTCCAAGAAAACAGTCAACATCACGGCTGCCTAAGTCGTCTTTGACTCAAACAAAGCCCCGACTTGTCGGGGCTTTGTTGTTTGAAAAGGCTCCAGGCAGCAGATTTCTGGCGGATGGGGCAGTTATAGACCACGTAAAAGTGTGGCCCGGGCTTCTGGTGCGCACTGATTTTGTAGACTGGATGCCTCATGAAGTTTGTTGACGAAGCTTTTATCGACATTGCAGCCGGTGACGGTGGCAATGGTTGCGTGTCTTTCCGGCACGAAAAATACAAGGAATTTGGCGGCCCTGACGGTGGCGACGGTGGCCGTGGTGGTCACGTTTTTGCCGTGGCCGATGTCAATCTGAACACGCTGGTGGATTACCGCTACTCGCGTCGCCATGAGGCCAAGCGTGGCCAGCACGGCATGGGCTCGGACATGTTCGGCTGCGCTGGTGATGACATCACCCTGAACATGCCTGTGGGCACCATCATCAGCGATGCCGATACCGGTGAGGTGCTATTTGAGCTGCTGGAGCCAGGCCAGGTCATCACCATTGCCAAGGGTGGCGACGGAGGCTTCGGCAATCTGCGCTTCAAGAGCGCGATCAACCGTGCTCCACGCCAGAAGACGCCCGGTTTTCCCGGTGAGCGTCGCAACCTGAAGCTGGAGTTGAAGGTGCTGGCCGACGTGGGTCTGCTGGGCATGCCCAATGCCGGCAAGTCCACTTTCATCACGGCCGTGTCCAACGCACGTCCCAAGATTGCCGATTACCCCTTTACGACGCTGCACCCCAATCTGGGCGTGGTGCGCGTGGCTGCAGAGCAAAGCTTTGTGGTGGCCGACATTCCCGGTCTGATCGAAGGCGCGTCTGAAGGCGCGGGCCTGGGTCACCAGTTCCTGCGTCACCTGCAGCGCACGCGTCTGCTGCTGCATATTGTGGACATCGCACCGTTTGATGAGGGGGTGGACCCTGTTGAGCAGGCCAAGGCCATTGTGGGTGAGCTCAAGAAGTACGACTCCGAGCTCTACAGCAAGCCGCGCTGGCTGGTGCTCAACAAGCTGGACATGGTTCCCGTGGAAGAGCGTGCGGCCAAGGTCAAGGATTTCGTCAAGCGCTTCAAGTGGAAGGGCCCGGTCTATGAGATCTCGGCGCTGACCCGCGAAGGTTGCGAGCCGCTGATCCGCAAGATCTACGAACATGTGCACAACCAGCAACTGGCAGAGCAGGCGCCCAAGGAAGTGGACCCTCGTTTTGCCGGAGGCGAGGATTCTGGTCTGGATATGACCGATCCCCGTTTCGCGCCCCAGGATCCGGAATAAGCTTGAGGCTATACCCAGCAGCGCACTTGGTGCGCTGTTTTGCTTTGAATTTCATAGCTGATAGCGCTTGATACATAAGCACTAGAGGCTAAAAACACTGTAAATCCTCATGTCTTCCAATGTGTTGCGTGATGCCCATCGCATCGTCGTCAAAGTCGGCTCCAGCCTGGTGACCAATGAAGGTCGTGGGCTGGATGAGGCCGCCATTCAGGAGTGGAGCCGCCAGCTGGCCGCTCTGGTGCATGGCGAAGATGGCACCAAGCGCGAAGTCATCATGGTCTCCAGCGGTGCGATTGCCGAAGGCATGAAACGCCTGGGCTGGGCTACGCGCCCGACCGAAGTGCATGAGCTGCAGGCCGCTGCCGCTGTGGGACAGATGGGCCTGGCCCAGATGTACGAGACCAAGCTGCGCGAGGAAAACGTGCCCAGCGCCCAGGTGTTGCTGACCCACGCTGACCTGGCTGACCGCGAACGCTATCTGAATGCCCGCACGACCCTGCTGACCCTGCTGCGGCTGGGGGTGGTGCCCGTCATCAACGAAAACGACACCGTGGTGGTGGATGAAATTCGTTTTGGTGACAACGACACGCTGGGTGCTCTGGTGGCAAATCTGGTGGAAGCCGACGCCCTGGTCATCCTCACCGATCAGCGCGGCCTCTACAGTGCAGACCCTCGCAAGAACCCCGATGCAAAGTTCATCGACGTGGCCGAAGCCGGTGATCCTGCACTGGAAGCCATGGCGGGTGGTGCAGGTCTGTCCATTGGCACGGGCGGCATGATTACCAAGATTCTGGCGGCCAAGCGCGCAGCGGGCTCCGGTGCCTCCACCGTGATCGCCTGGGGGCGCGAAAAAGACGTGCTGCTGCGCCTGACGCGTGGTGAGTCCATCGGAACGCTGCTGGTGGCCGATACGCACAAGACGCAGGCGCGCAAGCAATGGATTGCGGATCACCTCAAGCTGCGTGGATCGGTCACAGTGGATGCGGGCGCCGTGGCCAAGCTGCGGGATGAGGGCAAGAGTCTGCTGCCGATCGGCATGGTTGCCGTGGACGGCGATTTCTCACGCGGAGAAGTGATTGCCGTGCGCGATGAGCAGGGTGTGGAAATTGCACGCGGCCTGGCCAGCTACGCTGGTGCAGAGGCTCGCTTGCTGTGCCGCAAGAGTTCATCGGAGATTGAAGGCCTGCTGGGCTACTCTGCGGGCCCTGAAATGGTGCACCGCGACAATATGGTGGTTGCAGGGCACTGAGGCGGCAACCCATGAAAAAAGCCGTAATGCTTAAGGGCATTACGGCTTTTTTCATTGCAAGGGCTTGCTGTCCTGAGAATCGCCAAAACCACTTTGTGGATCTGGGTCAAAACTCGCACCAGGCGGTAATTCCATTCCCGGGTTGATGCGAAAGCTGCCTGTGCGGGCAGGATGCAAAGCGGGCATGTGGTGGCTGGTATGCGCTACCGGCCCTGCGTTGCCTGCTTCCTGTTCGCGTGGCCGCATGCCACTGCGCAGATAGCGATTGCGTTGCTGCTCGCTGCGTGGCACAAAACGCGCCAGCTCGGTCAGCGCCATTTCATACACGCCGCGTTTGAACTCTACGACTACATCGAGTGGAACCCAGTAGTCGTTCCAGCGCCAGGCATCGAACTCGGGGTGATCGGTGGCACGCAGGTTCAAATCCCAGTCGTGACCTACCAACTGAAGCAGAAACCATATCTGCTTCTGACCCTTGTAATGCCCGCGCGCATCGCGGCGGATATACCGGTCTGGCACCTCGTAGCGCAACCAGTCCCTAGTGCGGGCAACCACGCGAACGTGGTTGGGCTTCAGCCCCACTTCTTCGTGCAGTTCGCGGAACATGGCTTGCTCGGGTGTCTCCCCCCGGTCAATGCCACCTTGCGGAAACTGCCAGCTGTGGGTGCGAATGCGTTTTCCCCAGAACACCTGGTTTCTTTGGTTGAGCAGGATGATGCCGACGTTCGGGCGAAATCCGTCCCGGTCAAGCATAATCAAACCCCAAATTTTTGAATTGTGTTCATTATGCATGGCCCCTTGTGATCGACAAGCGGGCCATGCCTATTTCCACTGAATTGCCAGTTCCATGAAAGCCTCCCAATTTCTCATCTCCACCCTCAAAGAAGCTCCGGCAGACGCCGAAGTGGTCAGCCACAAGCTCATGACACGGGCTGGCATGATCAAAAAGCTGGGTGCCGGCATCTATAACTACATGCCCATGGGCTTGCGCGTGATCCGCAAGGTCGAGGCCATCGTGCGCGAAGAAATGAACCGCGCCGGTGCCATTGAAACCACCATGCCCGTGGTGCAGCCTGCGGAGCTGTGGCAAGAAACCGGCCGCTTCGAGAAGATGGGCCCCGAGCTGCTGCGCATCCAGGACCGCCATGGCCGCGACTTTGTGATCCAGCCCACTTCCGAAGAAGTGGTGACCGATATTGCGCGCCAGGAGTTCAAGAGCTACAAGCAGCTGCCCAAGAACCTGTACCAGATTCAGACCAAGTTCCGTGACGAGCGCCGTCCCCGCTTTGGCCTGATGCGTGGCCGCGAATTCATCATGAAGGACGCCTACTCCTTCGACAAAGACCGCGATGCTGCCCAGATCAGCTACCAGACCATGCGCGAAGCCTACAAGCGCATCTTCGACCGCTTTGGCCTGCAGTACCGCGCCGTGCGTGCTGACTCCGGCGCCATCGGTGGCGATCTGAGTGAAGAATTCCAGGTGATTGCCTCCACCGGCGAAGACGCCATCGTCTATTGCCCGAACAGCGACTACGCCGCCAACATTGAAAAGGCTGAGGCGCTGGCACCCACCGCGACTCGTCCTGCTGCTGGCAAGGCCATGGAAAAGGTCGCCACGCCCGGCAATGCCACCTGCGAAGCCGTGGCCGAGCAACTGGGCCTGCCGCTGGCACAAACCGTCAAATCGCTGGTGCTGGCCACCGACGAGCTGGACGACAAGGGCATCATCGTTAAGACCCAAGTGTGGCTGCTGCTGCTGCGCGGCGACCATGAGATGAACGAGATCAAGGTCGGCAAGGTCGACGGCCTGGCGGGCTTCCGTTTTGCCTCTGTGCCCGAGATCGAAGACCACTTCGGTTGCAAGCCCGGCTACCTGGGCCCCATCAACCTGAAGAAGCCCGTGAACATCGTGGTAGACCGCGATGTGGCCGTGATGGCCGACTGGGTGTGCGGCGCCAACGAGGAAGACTTCCACATTACCGGCGTGAACTTTGGCCGTGACCTGCCAGAACCCGCTGTGGTGGCCGACCTGCGCAATGTGGTGGCTGGCGACAAGTCGCCCGACGGCGCGGGTGAGCTGGCCATTGAGCGCGGTATCGAAATTGGCCACGTGTTCTACCTGGGCACCAAGTATTCCAAAGCCATGGACGCCACCTTCCTGGGCGACAACGGCAAGCCCCAGCACTTTGAAATGGGCTGCTACGGCATTGGCGTGACCCGCCTGCCAGCTGCTGCCGTGGAGCAAAACCACGACGAGCGCGGCATGATCTGGCCCGACGCGATTGCGCCGTTCACCGTGGTGATCTGTCCCATCGGCATGGGCCGCAGCGAAGCGGTGAAGGAAGAAGCCTTCAAGCTGTATGACGCGCTGCTGGCCCTGGGTGTGGACGTGATTCTGGACGACCGTGATGAGCGCCCCGGCGCCATGCTGGCCGACTGGGAGCTGATCGGCGTGCCCCACCGCGTGGTGCTGGGCGACCGCGGTTTGAAGGAAGGCGTGGTGGAGTACCAGCAACGCCGTGACACAGAAGCTACAAAGCTGGCGACGAATGAGGTGCTGAACCACCTCAAGAGCCGCCTTGGCTTGTAAGCTTCTGTGGCATGTCCATCAATAGACGTTCCTGTTTAACGGCTGCGGCTTCACTGATCGTTCCATCGGTCGGTGGGCTGCTGCCTAAAGCTGCGTGGGCGGGTGGGCAGCTGGAAGAGCCGCTGGCTGATTCCGTGCGTACGGCACTTAGCGCTGCCGTGGCGGGGTCGGGCGCTCCGCCAGAGCTGGAGTTTGCCTCCACAGATGCGCGCATGAGCTATCTGCGCTGGCTGGTTCACTGCAGTGACAAGCTGGTCAAGCGCAAGCCCGATCCGCAGGCAAGACGTGAGTTTTTGCAGACTGTCTGGTACGAAGCCAAGCGCTCGGGTCTGGATGTGTCCATGGTCATGGGGCTGATTCAGGTGGAGAGCGGCTTTCGCAAGTACGCCATCTCCAGCGTGGGCGCGCGCGGCTATATGCAGATCATGCCGTTCTGGATGCGCCTGATTGGGGATGGTGATTCAGGCAAGCTGTTTCACATGCAGACCAATCTGCGCTTTGGCTGCGTGATTCTGCGCCACTATCTGGACCGCGAAAAAGGCGATGCGTACATGGCACTGGGCCGCTACAACGGCAGCCGGGGCAAGGATGCCTATCCCAATCTGGTGTTTGGCGCACAGCGCCAGTGGCAGCTGCCGCCGGAAGTGCAGAAGATTTAGCGCAAGCCGCCACCTTGGCGGCTTTTCTTTTTTAGGCCTGCGGATATGGCGCTGTGCTTGCGCGCAGTAATCAGCAAGGGAAGGAGAAAAATAAGAGCGCCTAGCGCTTTATTTGCATGCTTTCAGGAATAAATTGCCTGAAAACCGTTTTGCATCAAGCGCTGGCAGCTATGAATTTTTCAGGATACAGGTTTATCTGCGGGCGGCGCAGGCAGCTTCACCGCAGGTTCCGTGGCAGCGACGGCAGCCGCTGCTGACAAGGCCGCCGCAGGGTGGCCTGAGTCGATCACAAGCCGGGTGACCAGCACCTGATCGATGCGGTAGCTGTCCACGTCCATCACCTCAAAGCGGTAGCCGCCCCAGTCCACGCTGTCGGTGCGGCGTGGCACGCGGCGCAGCATGACCATCAGAAAGCCCGCCAGCGTCTCGTACTCATCATCATTGGGCATGTCGTCCAGGTGCAGCACGCGCATCACGTCTTCGATGGGGGCAATGCCGTCAATCAGCCAGGAATGCTCGTCGCGGCGAATGATCTGCTCTTCGTCGGTCGGGCCAACCAGATCGCCCATCACCGTGCTCATCACGTCGTTGAGTGTCACCACGCCCACGACCAGGCTGTATTCGTTGACGATGACGGCAAAGTCTTCGTGCACCTGGCGAAACTGCTCCAGCACCTCGGCCAGCGTCAGGCGGTCTGGCACGATCAGCACCTTGCGAATCAGGCTGCTGCCATCGCTCAGGGACAGCGGCTGATTGTTCAGGGCGCGCTGGAACAGGTCCTTGGCGTCCACATAGCCAATGACGTGGTCAATATCGCCTTCGCAGACGGGGTAGGTGGAAAAAGGCTCCTCCGCAATGCGGGCGCGAATGATGGCGTCGCTGTCGTCGCGGTAGAAGAAGGCCACGCTGTCGCGCTGGGTCATGGCCGAAGCTACGGTGCGCGAGTCCAGCTCGAACACATTGGCAATCACCTGCTGCTCGCGCACGGCCAGCACGCCGGCCTTGGTGCCTGCTTCGGTCATGGCCAGAATGTCGTCCGAGGTGATGCGCTCATCGCGTGTCATGGGCAGGCCCAGCAGCTTGAACAGGGCCTCGGTGGCGTGGTTGTAGAACCAGGTAATGGGTTTGAAGATCAGCACGCACCAGTGCATGGGGGTCAGCACGCGCACGATGTAGCGCTCGGGCTCATTCATGCTCAGGCGGCGGGGCAGCAGGTCGGCCAGCAGAATGAAGGCGGAGGTGACTATGAAAAACGAGAGCAGAAAGCCCAGTGTTCCAGCCATGCTGGGCGATACCCAGAGGCTGAACATCTCGGTCAGCGAGGGGCTGAACGCGCCTTCGCCAACAATACCGCCGAGGATGGCGACAGCGTTCTGACCCACTTGCACCACGGTGAAATACTCGCCTGGCTGCTCCTGCACACGCAGGGCGCGCTCTGCTCGGCTATCACCGTCATCGGCCATCTGACGCAGGCGCAGGCGTCGCGATGCGGCCAATGCGATCTCGGCGACCGAGAAGAAGGCGCTGAGCAAAATCAGCAAAAAAATCACCAGAAGGCTTTGGGTCACACTCATAGGCAAGGCTGCTGCGGCACGAGTGGGTGCCTGCAACCGGTTGTAGAACAGCCCCTATTCGACCACATAAAGTGTGTCGAGGGCGCTGGCATAGGCTTACGGTGCGGGCGGTGGCCTAGGCAGAAGCTGCATGGGCGGCGCGTGCCAGTGCATCAGCTTCGGTGTTTCGATGGCGCGGAACCCATTGCAGCACCAGTTCTTCAAAGCCGGACATTTGTGCGCGGGCCTGCTCGAACAGCGGGCTCAGGCGGGTGATGGGGCGGGCAGGCTTGGGGCCGGGCGGGCCTAGCTGCTCTAGCAGCACTTGCGAATCCGTGCGAATGCTCAGGTGCTGCGCGCCCAGTGACTGTGCCAGTTCGAGGGCAGCCATCAGGGCCAGCAGCTCGGCCTCGTTGTTGCAGCCGCTGCGGTGCAGGCTCTGCGACAGGCGGTGTTCGCTGCCGTCCGGCATGCGCAGCAAGGCACCCAGACTCATGGGGCCGGGGTTGGGCAAGGCACTGCCATCAATATGAATGCAGCAGTGGTGAGGCGGGGGAGGAGGAAGGGCTGGCATGAAAAAAGCCACCGGGGTGCCGGTGGCTTGTCTGGTGGTGTGGCTTACTTGGCGGCCAGCACTTGCTGCAGCTCACCCGACTCGTACATTTCCATCATGATGTCCGAGCCACCGATGAATTCGCCCTTGACGTAGAGCTGAGGGATGGTGGGCCACTGGCTGTAGTCCTTGATGCCCTGACGGATTTCCTGATCTTCCAGCACGTTCACGGTGGCGATGGACTTGGCATCCACGCCGCAGGCCTTCAGGATCTGGATGGCACGGCCAGAGAAGCCGCACTGTGGGAAGCTGGCGTTGCCCTTCATGAACAGCAGGATGTCGTTGTTCTTGACCAGGTCGTCGATGCGTTGTTGGGTGTTGCTCATAGTGGGCTCCGGATTCAATGAATGGCGGCCTGAGCCGCAATGTCTGCAATTATTTCACCGTCTTTAACAAGGCGGTAGTGTGAGGTGATTGAGAAAATTCTGCGCGATCATAGATCGGGTTGCAGGCCGCCAATTCAAGCCCTGCCAGGCCATTGCCCGCCGGTGCAGCGGTCTGTGCCGGCCAGGTCCTGGCGGTGCTGCACCTGTGCAAAGCCCGCATCCCGCATCAGCTGGGCTACATCGGCGGCCTGATCCCAGCCATGCTCGAACAGCAGCCAGCCACCGGGTTTGAGCACCTCAGGCGTCTGGCCGATGATGGTGCGAATATCTTCCAGACCGTCTTCTCCGCTGGCCAGTGCTGACAGTGGCTCATGGGTGAGGGCGGCCAGATGGGGGTCATCCGAGCGGATATAGGGCGGGTTGCTGACTACCAGATCGAAAGCAGCTTGACCCATCAGGGGCTCCAGCCAGCTGCCATGGGCAAACTGCACGGGCAGTTTCAGCTGCTGGGCATTGCTTTGGGCAACCGCCAGAGCGTCGGCGCTGGCATCGACGGCAATCAGCTGTGCCGCTGGGCGCTGGCTTTGCAGGGCCAGTGCAATGGCGCCGCTGCCGGTGCCCAGATCGACCACGCGGGTGGCTGCGCCTTCGGGCATCAGCTCCAGCGCCCAGTCCACCAGGGTTTCGGTATCGGGTCGGGGGTCCAGCACGCGGGCGTCTACGGACAGGTTCAGGCCATAGAACTCTTTGTGGCCGGTCAGATAGGCCACAGGCGTGCCTTGCTGGCGCTGGGTGCAGAGATCGACCCAACGCTGCTGTTGCTCGGTGCTCAGAATATCGGTGTCATGCGTGATAAGCCAAGCACGGGCATGCGCTGGCTGCTGCATTAAAGATAGCAGCAGCATTTGCGCATCTACGCGCGCCATGCCTTGCTGGGCAGCTTGTTGCAGCGCCTGGGCAACGGTGAGAGGGTAGGAGAAAGAGGAAGCGGAATCAGTCATGGCTTCGCCGTGGGCGATCTTCTTCAATAACGGTAAATCTCGGGGTCGCCAGCTTTGTATTTGCTGCCATACAGCGTGGCACTGGACTGGCCGGGCTCCAGCATGGGGCGCGAGCGTATGCCCAGCAGCAGATGTTCGATGGCTTGCTCTAGGCTATCTGCCTCGAAACTGAGGCCGACAAAAGACCAGGAAAAGCAGCGCCCGTCACGCGCCATCAGCAACTGGCTGTGGCAGTGGTGAACTTCCGCAATCGGTATCAGTCGGGTGTTCAGGCGCTTTTCCCAGGCAACGAGGGTGTCATCGACATCTTCGCCCGTGAAATGGTCTTCACACCAGTCAAACGCTATATCGCTGCAGGCGCATTCCCGGCCTGTGCCGACCTGGCCTATATGCAAATCCGCCAGACTTTGCAGTGCTGCCACTGCGGGATGGCGGGCCAGTCGGGGCTGAGCATCAAGAGCGCTTTGAATGACTGTAGGAATGGCGACTTCTCGCTCAGGGTTCCAGCCTTTGGCTTTCAGCGGCTTGAGCACGACAGGGGAGTCAAGGTACAGCATGGCGAATTCTTTAGCGCCCGGGCGCAGAAATAAACGGGCGCGACTGCAGGATGATGACCTGATTGCCTTGCACGGCCCATTCAATGTCCTGATCCTTGCTGCCAAAGCGTTGCTTGATGCCCGCACCCGCGCGGGCCAGACGCTGCACCAGCTCATCGCTGAGCACGGCGCGGCCAGCAGCTACGGGCACTTCGCGCACGCCGCCTTTGCTGTCCAGTTGCAGGGCAATATCGTCGTCCGAGCGGTTGAGCACCTGCACCGCCTTGCTGCGGCTGTTGTAGAGAATTTGCTCTGCCACGCGCTTGCCTTCCACCACGCGAATGCCAATGCCGCGCTTGGCGGCGATATAGGTGGCGTAGCGGCGGCTGGCATCAAACGGGTCGCGGGTAATCATCACGCCCGAGGCGGTGGAATCCACGGCTTTTTGCACAAAGACGGACATGACGACCTGCTGGTCATCAATGCCTGCGGCCTGGCGGGCCTCCCAGGCTTCGAAGTTATAGACCGAGGCCCAGACCTTGCGCACGGCGGCGGTCAGATCGGTGCTGCTGCGCACATTGGGCACGGTGGTGTACAGGCCCGCGCCGCTGAAGTTGGGCAGGTCTTCCGAGCTGGAAGAGCTGCGCACAAACACGCCCTGGCTGCCCAGTTGGTCGGCCCAGCGTTTGGCCCAGGCGTCAGCCGTTGCAGTATTCACAGGCCATTGTTCAATTTCGGCCTGCAGCGCAGACAGGGCTTGCCTGCGAACTCCTGCATCTGTAGCAAAGCCCGGCTGCTGGCGCATGCGGGCAATGCGCTCGCTCAGGCCGTTGCCGCGCATAAAGTCGGCATAGGCGGCAAAGGGAATGCAAAAACCGTCGGGCACGATGACATCGGCCAGCCGGGCCGATTGAATCTCGCCCAGATTGGCGGCCTTGGCGCCGCAGCGCTGACGGTCCGCACCGCGCAGGCTGGCCAGTGGCACCAGGTCGGCGCGTTTCAGATCAGGCTTGATGAGCAGGCGGTTGCCGTTGGCGGGTTTGGCTTGCGCCTTTTTCTCGGCAGCCTGGCGCTCTGCATCCGTAGCAGCGCGCAGTTGCAGGCCAGAGGCTTGCACGTCGATATGCACCCACTGGCCGTTGAAGGGCGCATATTGCTCGGCCGCTTTTTGCACATAGGCGTTGGGCACGCCCCAGCCCCGGGCCAGCAGATTGACGTGAGAGAGCACGGTGGATGGGCGCTCTGTGACAACGCCAGCCACGGGCGGCAGGCTGATGGGCACTTCGCGCAGCAGCACAATGTCCTGCGGCTTCAGGTCGTTGAGGCCTTCAACCGAGTTCACAATGCGCAGCCGCCCTGTGGCCTGGCCCAGGTTTAGCGGCAAAAAGGTCTGCGAGCCCAGCAATTGCGCCTGAGTGACGGCATCAATGCCAGCGGCTTTAGCGACGGATTCGTGCAAGGTGGAGTTGGCCTTGAAGCGCACCGGGGCGAAGAAGCCGGTTTTCAGCGCATCGGCTGTGGTCTTGAGCAGCTCTGGCGTGAGCTGGTCGCCTTCCCAGTACTCAAAACTGTAGTCCTTGAGCACGGGCTGCCAGCTCAGTGTGCCCAGAATGAAGCGCCGATCAGGCTCACGGTAATTGCGGTTGAGTGCCTGCTTGCCGCTACGCAGCAGCCCCTTGGCGTGCAGAAAGTCTTCGTGAAAAGCGTAGCGCGGTGTATTGATGAAATACAGCCTGGCGGGCTTGCTTTGTCGGTCAATGGCAAACAGCACATGGGGCATGGCGCTGCTGGAGTTGACCGGGTCATAGGTGCGTGCCAAGCGGTCAAAATCTGCGCGGCTGGTCAGGGTGCTGAGGCTGGCAGGGGCCACGCGGTTGCCACTGGCATCGACCGGGCTGCCTGCGCCCGAGTCATAGGCCGAGGGCTTGCGCAGCAGTTGCGCCTGGGCGGGGGCTGCGCAGGCTGCCAGCAGGGAGAAGGAGAGTAAAAGCGGTCCCAGTTCTGGCAGCAGTCGTTTCATATCAATGCGTTTCTAGTTCGGCAAGCAGTTCGGCTTCGCGGGCATGTTGCAGGGCTTCGATCACATCGCCCATATCGCCTTCCATCACGGCCAGCAGCTTGTATAGCGTCAGGTTGATGCGGTGGTCGGTCAGGCGACCTTGCGGGAAGTTGTAGGTGCGAATGCGGTCGCTGCGGTCGCCAGAGCCTATCAGACCCTTGCGAAGGGCGGCTTCCTTGGCGGCGCGTTCGCTGCGCTCTTTTTCTTGAATGCGGGCCTGCAGCACTTGCAAGGCCTTGGCCTTGTTGCTGTGCTGGCTGCGGCCGTCCTGACACTCGGCCACGATGCCGGTGGGCAGGTGAACCACGCGCACGGCGGAGTCGGTCTTGTTGATGTGCTGGCCGCCAGCGCCGCTGGCACGGAAGGTGTCGATGCGCAGGTCGGCGGGGTTGAGCGTGATGGCTTCGGCCTCATCGGGCTCGGGCATCACGGCCACGGTGCAGGCGCTGGTGTGGATGCGGCCTTGCGTTTCGGTGGCGGGAACGCGCTGCACGCGATGACCGCCGGACTCAAAGCGCAGCGCGCCATAGACGTTGTCGCCTTCTATGCGCAGCACCACTTCCTTGTAGCCGCCAATTTCGCTTTCGTTGGCGCTCATGACCTCGACCTTCCAGCCCACATTGGTGGCGTAGCGGGTGTACATGCGGGTCAGGTCACCTGCAAACAGGGCCGACTCATCACCGCCGGTGCCAGCGCGGATTTCTACAAAAGCGGGGCGGGCGTCGTCCGGGTCTTTGGGCAGCAGCAGGCGCTGCAGCTCGGCTTCCAGCTTGATCAGTTCCTGCTCGCCGCTGGCAATTTCTTCCTGCGCCATTTCGGCCATGTCCGGGTCGTCCAGCATTTCACGGGCGGCACTCATGTCGGCCTCGGTCTGCTGATAGCGCGCATAGCGGCTGGCAATGGCCGTGACATCGGCATGCTCGCGCGAAATGGCGCGGTACTGCTTCATGTCGCCCATGATGTCTTCGCGCGAGAGCAGGAAGTCCAGCTCCTGCAGTCGTTGGGCATAACGTTCGAGCTGGTTGCGCAGAAAGTCTTGCATGGTGTTTACCAAGGGCAAGGAACAGGCTGCGCTGCAGCATGTTCCTGAAGAAGATGGGAGAGATGGAGGCAGGCCGAGGGACGACCTTGGCACCGCAGCAGCATTGGGAGCTGCGGCAGTGCGATAAGCGGGCGAGCGCCGCTAAAGCTTGGATGCGTTGCGGCTGGAGCGCAGGAACAGGCGGGAGACGGCATCGGCCGTCTGGGCGCGCTCGTCGGCGTCGCCCTTGTGCAGCTCGGCCATGGTGCCGTGCAGCATTTTCTGTGTCAGGCCGCGTGAGAGGGCTTCCAGCACAGTATCAATGTCTTCGCCCTTGGCCAGCAGCTTCTTGGCGCGGGCGATTTCCAACGCGCGCCATTCGTCAGCCTGGGCGTTGACCTGCTGAATCAGGGAGACCGAGCCACCCATGGGGCTGCGCTGGTCCATCCACTGCATGAAGTTCTGCACGCCAGTGTCGATGATGACTTCGGCCTGCTGCACTGCAGCCTGACGCTGTGCCTGACCGGTGCGCACCACGGTGGCCAGATCGTCCACGGTGTAGAGATAAACGTCGTTGAGGTTCTTGACCTCGGATTCAATATCGCGTGGCACCGCCAAGTCCACCATGAAGATGGGGCGGCGTTTACGCTTTTTGAGAGCAGACTCCACAGCACCCAGGCCGATGATGGGCAGGCTGGAGGCTGTGCAGCTGATGATGGCGTCGTATTCGTGCAGATGCTCGGGCAGGTCGGCCAGACGCATGGTGCCCGCACCAAACTGGGCGGCCAGCTTCTCGCCGCGCTCCATCGTGCGGTTGGCGATGGTGATCTGCTTGGGGTTGCGTGCGGCGAAGTGGGTGGAGACCAGCTCGATCATTTCGCCCGCACCCACGAACAGCACGCGGATCTTGGTCAGGTCTTCAAACAGCTGACCGGCCAGACGCACGGCCGCTGCAGCCATGGAGATGGAGTGTGCGCCAATTTCGGTGGACGAGCGCACTTCCTTGGCAACGGCAAAGCTGCGCTGGAACAGTTGGTTGAGCGTGGTGCCCAGAGCGCCCGCAGTCTCTGCAGCACGCACGGCATTTTTCATCTGGCCGAGGATCTGTGCCTCGCCCAGCACCATGGAGTCCAGGCCGGAAGCCACACGGAAGGCATGGCGGGCGACGGAGCCGTCTTGCAGCAGATAAGAGTGCTGGCGCAGCAATTCAGGCGCCACACCACCGCTTTGGGCCAGCCAGCGCACGGTGTGCTCCATGGCGGGCGCGTTGGCGGCGCAGTAAATCTCGGTGCGGTTGCAGGTGGAGAGAATGGCGGTTTCCACAGCGTCATGGCTGCGACCCGAGGTCGTCAGAGAGCTGCGCAGACCCTGCAGCGTCGGCGCGATCTGATCGAGCGCGAACGCAAAACGGCCCCGCATATCGAGCGGCGCCGTGTGGTGATTGATACCTAAAGCCCAGACTGCCATAAGTGCCGATTATAAAATTTCGTACCGAATTGGGTATCCATCCGATTCAAAGCCTTGGAATCGATTGCTGTCATGGGCCTTGTTGCGAGCGTGAATCATTTATTGAACTTTGTGGCCCCGGCTTTCTTCCTGGCTCTGGGTCTGGCTGTGTGTGCTCGCATTTTCAAGCAAAACAAGGCTGGAGCCCAATCCTTTATTGCGCAGGTAGCTATCAATTTCATACTGGGAAGTCTGGTTTTGCTGGCCGGTCTCTGGCTGTTTTCACGAGATGGAAAGATGGCCAGCTATGCAAGTCTGGTGCTTGTAAGTGCCTTTTGCCAGTGGGTGCTTTCACGCAGCTGGCGCTGATTGCAGCCTGTAGCGCAGGGCTGTTTTGCGCCAAAGCTTGATGTGACTCAAGGCCGGAGAGGTCTTTGAGTCGGCGCTTTACAACACGCTGCGCCCGGACTGGGGCTTTGGCAGGGCGGATGTGCCCTTCTATTAAGCAATGCGGGGGCCTGTCTGCCGTGCACCTGATGATGGAGGGCTGCGGTCATCGTTTATCTGACGGGTGATTTCCCGCAGTGCCTACCCATTTTGCGGGCGTGCCGGGCATTTTCATGGCCTTCGGAAATGTCAAAAAACTGTGGTGAGGAAGCTGCGATTGAGGGATTCCTTACCTCATCTGCTATCAGAATCAGTTACGCTCGCAGGTTAGTGTCATCGTATATCTGATGTAACAACACGAAAACAAGCGTCTAGGAATCGTACCGGAATGAAGTTCAATCCCATCGCAGCGTTGGTCATGTCGAGTCTGGCGGCCCTGGCCCAGAGCGCATACGCGCAAGCCGGTGCGGAAGGTCGTATGAACTTCCTGCGCGATGCCCGTGGCAGCACTTCCGGCCCTCAGTTCGAGTTCAGCCGCCTGCAGTACGGCCCGTTGCCGATTTCTGGCGCACGTGTGGCTTCTACCGCAGGCCCGCTGCAAGCTGCCGAGCGTGGCGATGCCAAGGCGCAGAACCAGCTGGGCGAGATGTATGTGCATGGCCAGGGCGTGCCCCAGAACGCTGCCACGGCGGCCCAATGGTTCCGCAAGGCGGCTGCCCAGAACCACGCTGGTGCGCAAAACAGTCTGGGCGCCTTGTATGCCAACGGCCAGGGCGTACCGCAGAACTACCGCGAAGCTGCCCAGTGGTACGGGCGCTCTGCCCAGCAGGGCAATGCGGTTGCACAGTACAACCTGTCTCACCTCTATCAGGAAGGTCTGGGCGTGCCCCAGAGCTTCAGCACCGCCGCACAGTGGCTGGAAAAATCTGCCGCGCAAGGTCATGTGACTGCCCAGTTCGAGCTGGGGCAGCGCTACCTCAAGGGCAATGGCGTGGCCGTCAATTACATGACGGCAGCCGACTGGTTCAAGAAAGCCGCCGATCAAGGCCATGCCGAGGCGCAGAACCAGCTGGGCTCCATGCTGTCTGACGGCGTAGGCGTGAAGTTGGATCCTGTGCAGGCCGCCCAGTGGCTGCAGCGCGCTGCCGAGCAGGGCGACGCACGCGCACAGAACAGCCTGGGCCGCATGTATATGGATGGTGTGGGCGTTGCGCGCAACTACCAGACGGCAGCGAGCTGGTTCACCAAGAGTGCCGAGCAGTGGAATGCCGATGGCCAGAACAATCTGGGCCGTCTGTACCTGTATGGCCTGGGTGTGGAGCAAAGCCCCGCCTACGCCGCGCAGTGGTTCCAGCGCGCAGCAGACCAGAATCACGCAGACGCTCAGTACAACCTGGGTACTGTCTATGCCGAAGGCCTGGGCACGCCCCAGAACTACGGCACAGCACTGCAGTGGTATCAGAAGGCAGCCGAGCAAGGCCATGCCGCCGCGATCAACAACGTGGGTGCGCTTTACGCCGAAGGCCGTGGCGTGCCGCAAAGCTATGCCAGCGCCATGCAGTGGTTCCGCCGCGCTGCGGACAAGGGCGATGCGTCGGCCCAGTTCAATCTGGCGCGTCTGTATGCCGATGGTCAGGGGGGCGCAGCCAGCCCGGCACAGGCTGTGAAGTGGTACACGGCTGCGGCAGAGCAGGGGCATTCCGGCGCGCAGAACCGTCTGGGCGTGATGTACGCCGAAGGTCAGGGCACAGCGCGTGACTACGGCAAGGCCGTGCAGTGGTATCAGCGCGCCGCCGAGCAGGGCGATGCCGCAGCCCAGTTCAATCTGGGCATGGTCTATGCACAGGGCCAGGGCGTGCCGCGTGACAACGCCAAGGCCTACTTCTGGTACAACCTGGCAGCCATGGAGCTGGGTGGCGATGCCGCCAAGCGCCGTGACGAAGCGGCCAACAAGCTGACCATTGCACAAGTGGCAGAGCAGCAGAACAAGGCGCTGGCCTGGCAGCCCAAGCGCTGAGCGAGTTCAGCCTCCATCCCGAAAACGCTTCTCTGTGAGAAGCGTTTTTTATGCCCGCCATGCCTCAAATGCAGGTGTTGAACGGCAGGGATGGGCGCTACAGTACGTTCCGGCGGACTCATGCGGTGCAAACGGATGAGCCGCAAAGCACACACGCAAAAATCTAGGAGACATTGATGAAAAAAATCACCATGAACATTCTGGCGGGCCTGCTGGCGGGCACAGGTTTGCTGATGGCGGCGGGCGCGCAGGCGTCTGATGCCTTCCCCAGCAAGCCGATTCGTCTGGTGGTGGGCTTTCCTGCAGGCGGCCCGCTGGATCAGCATGCCCGTTTGCTGACGGACAAGCTGCAAGCCGTGCTGGGCCAGCCTGTGGTGGTGGATTACAAGCCGGGCGCCGGTGGCTCTGTGGGCGCGCAGGATGTTATGCGCTCGCCTGCGGATGGCTACACGCTGATGCTGGCCAATACCGGCGTGATGGTCATCAACCCAGCGCTGTACAGCAAGCTGCCCTACAACACGCTAAAGGACTTCACCCCCATTGCCCGCACTGCCATGCAGCCGCTGGCGCTGCTGGTGAACAACAAGGTGCCCGCCAAGACGCTGGGCGAGTTCACAGCCTATGCCAAGGCCAACCCCGGCAAGGTCAATTTCGGATCGGCAGGCAATGGCGGCATCAGCCATCTGGTGCCTGAGATGTACAAGAGCGCGGCGGGCGTGGACCTGGTGCACATTCCCTACAAGGGCAGCGCACCTGCGTTCACCGATCTGATCGGCGGTCAGGTGCAGTTCATGGCTGAGAGCATTCCTCAGGCTGCTGCCTATCACAAGCAAGGCAAGGTGCGAGCGCTGGCGGTGACCAGCAAGGAACGCAACCCTGCGCTGCCCGAGGTGCCGACCGCGATTGAATCCGGCCTCAAGGGTTTTGAGGTGGTGGGCTTCTACGGTTTCCTGGCCCCAGCCGGAACACCCAAGCCTGTGGTGGACAAGCTTAGCGGCGCTTTCCAGCAAGTCATGAACAACCCGGAGGTCAAGAACCGCATGGTGGAGCAGGGGGCCGACCCCGCGTTTCTGGGCTCTGAAGCTTTTGGCAAGTTCCTGAGCAGCGAAATGCCACGCTGGGCGGCGGCGGTGAAGGCTTCAGGCACAAAACTGGACTGACACCCCCTGAGCGGCTGCGCCTGGGCGGCCCCTCCGCTTCCACCTCTCTCTACGCGCTTTGCGCTATGGGAGGGGGACGACAGCTTCGGTGCGGGGCGGCCCTTCCTCGCTGTCCCTTGGCCGGGGTACGCCAGTTTTTGATGTCTTTGAGCGCAAAAAAGCCCAGTCACTTTGCGGTGGCTGGGCTTTTTTGTTTGCTATCGGGCTGGAAGCTGTTTTCGCATGTATTTAAAGAATTTCAGATCTAATCATTGCTGAAATCCAGTCAATGCATACGTAGGCAGCTCCTGATTTAGATGCGGTCGCCAGTTTGCGCGGGGCTGAACAGGTCCACGCGGTCGGTGATGATGCCGTCGGTGCCCAGGTCGATCAGGCGCTGTGCGGCCCATTCATCGTTGACGGTGTAGCTGCTGCAGCGCAGGCCTGCGCCGTGCACCTTGGCCACCAGCTCTGGGTTCCACAGGCCTTGGTTGAGCACCATGGCGCTGCAGTCCAGATCCAGCGCAATCTTCAGGTCGGCGTCGCCTGTGCCATCGGCAAATTTGTCCACCAGCAGGCCGCGCGGAATGTGCGGGGCCACGTCTTTGGCGCCTTTGAGTGAGTCGGGCTTGAACGAGGTGAACAGCGGCTGGACGATGTCCTTGGGCCAGATGCGGTTCATCAGCTCGCCACAGGCGCGGCCTGTTTCTTCGTCCTGGCCGGGCGTGGGCTTGATTTCCACATTCAGATGCAGATGGTTGGCCAGGCACCAGCGGGCCAGTGCTTCCAGCGTGGGCAGGTTTTCACCTGCATAGGCGCGGGAGTGCCAGCTGCCAGCGTCCAGCTGGGCGATTTCGCCCATGGTCAGCTCGCCACCAATGCCGTGGCCGTTGGTGGTGCGCTCCAGCGTGGCATCGTGCATCAAAAACAGCACGCCATCCTTGCTGAGCTTGGCATCGCATTCAAAAAAACGATAGCCGTGGTGCGCGCCCAGGCGAAAGGCGCTCAGGGTGTTTTCCGGTGCCAGCTTGCCAGCGCCGCGGTGGGCTACCCAACGTGGGTAGGGCCAGGGTTTCAGTGCAGTAGTCATGACCATATTGCGCCCCGGTGCGCAGGGCGCCAGGGCATTGGTAAACAGTGATAGCAATGGTACTGCGCTGACTCTTGCGCCGGGTGCTTCGGGATGTATTCCATTACTTCATTTAAACGATGAGTGCGGGCTGCGGCGGCCAGACCATGCCTGCTGTCACAACCGTTATTGGCAACCTCATGGCCAATGCATTCAAGGAGATGGGATGAACCAGCGCGTGTTGCCGGATTCTCTGGAGGAGGAGCTGATTGCCCAGCAGTTGCAGCTGCAGAAGGCGGCGTTTGTGGCCGAGGGGCCGGTGCCCGCTGCCGTGCGCCAAGACCGCCTGCAGCGCTGCGTGGATTTGCTCAAGACCCATGCCGATCGCATCTGCGAAGTCATCAGCGAAGACTTTGGCGGGCGCCATCCGGTCAGCACCTTGACCATGGATGTGCAGACCCCCATCGGGCACCTGAAATACGCGAAGAAAAACGTGGCGCGCTGGATGCGCCCGCAGCGCCGCGCCAGCGTCTTCCCCTTCAATCTGTTTGGTGCGCGGGCGGAACTGCGCTTTCAGCCCAAGGGCGTGGTTGGCATTGCGGGAACGTGGAACTGTCCGCTGTTCATGCTGTTTGGCCCGCTGGCTGGGGTGTTTGCGGCGGGCAACCGGGCCATGCTCAAGCCTTCGGATTTGTCGCCAGCAACCTCGCAATGGCTGGCTGAGACCGTGCCTCAGTATTTCGACCCGCTGGAGCTGAGCGTGATTACCGGCGGCGTGGCGACGGCGCAGGCATTTACGCGCCAGGCTTTTGACCATCTGGTGTTTACCGGCAGCACCCAGGTCGCCAAGCAGATCATGCGCGATGCGGCAGAAAACCTGGTGCCGCTGACGCTGGAGCTGGGCGGCAAATCGCCCACGGTGATTGGGCGTTCGGCTGATATCCAAAAGGCCGCGCTGAGCGTGGCGCTGGCGCGAATTCAGAATGGCGGTCAGGTCTGCGTGATGCCCGATACCGTCTATGTGCCCCGCGAGCGCATGGCCGAGTTTGTGGCGGAGTTCAAGGCGCTGTGGCAGCAAATGCTGCCCACGGTGGCGGGTAACCAAGACCTGACGGCCATTGCCAATGCGCGGCATCTGGAGCGGCTGGAAGGCAAGATTGCGCAGGCTGAGGCTGCCGGTGCCAAGGTGGAGAGCCTGGGCGCAGCCAGTGTGAATGCGGCAGACAGGCGGCGACCACTGCGGCTGGTGCAGGATGCACCCACTGACACGGCCTTTGCACGCGAGGAAATCTTTGGCCAGGCCATGGCGCTGGAGAGCTATGACGATGTGCAGGCCGTGGTGGCGCGCATCAACGTCGGCGCCAGACCGCTGGCGCTGTACTACTACGGCAAGGACAGGCAGGAGCAGGAATATGTGCTGGGCCACACGTTGTCTGGCGGTGCTTGCGTGAACGAGGCCATGCTGCATGTGGCGGTGCATGACATGCCGTTTGGCGGCATTGGTGCATCAGGCATGGGCTGCTACAACGGCCCGGAAGGCTTTGCAGAGTTCAGCCACTTGCGCGGCGTGTATCACGCGGGCTGGTGGGATCCGCGAGTGAAGCTGGGCATGGTCCCGCCCTATACGGACAAGCTGGTGCAGATGCTCAAGAAAGCGCTGTAAAGGCGTAAAAAAAGAGAGTCCTGAGACTCTCTTTTTTGTAGCTGCTGGCGCAGGTGTATCAAGCGCGCTTGCCGGTTTCGGCGTTAAACCAGTGCAGGCGGTCTTCGCGTGCGCTGATGCGGGCGGTTTCGCCGGGCTTGGGGAAGGGCTTGCCTTCTTCCACGCGCACGGTCACGTCTTCATCGCCCACCTTGCCGTACACCAGGCGCTCGGCACCCAGCAGTTCCACGGTGTGCACCTTGAACTCCCAGCCGCCAGCATCGACCAGGTCTATGTGCTCTGGGCGGATGCCCAGAATCATGCCGGGCTTGCCGTTGGGGGCGTTCTTGAGCAGGTTCATGGGGGGCGAACCAATGAAGCCAGCCACAAAGGTGGAAGCAGGCGTGTGATAGACCTCTTCGGGCGTGCCGAACTGCTCCACATAGCCGCCGTTCATCACGACCATGCGCTGGGCCAGGGTCATGGCCTCGACCTGGTCATGGGTCACGAACAAGGAGGTGATGCCCAGTTCGGCGTGCAGCTTTTGAATTTCCAGACGGGTCTGGCCGCGCAGCTTGGCGTCCAGGTTGGACAGCGGCTCGTCAAACAAAAAGACCTGAGGCTGACGCACGATGGCGCGGCCCATGGCTACGCGCTGGCGCTGGCCGCCGGAGAGCTGACGCGGCTTGCGGTCCAGCAGGTGGCTCAGCTCCAGAATCTTGGCAGCCTTGTCCACGCGCTGCTTGATTTCCGCTTCGGGCACCTTGGCGAGCTTCAGGCCATAGGCCATGTTCTCGTAGTTGCTCATGTGCGGGTACAGCGCGTAGTTCTGGAACACCATGGCGATGTTGCGCTTGGCGGGCTCCAGGTTGTTGACGACTTGGTCGCCAATACGCAGCTCGCCGTCGGTGATTTCTTCCAGGCCGGCAATCATGCGCAGCAGCGTGGATTTGCCGCAGCCTGAGGGGCCGACCAGCACGATGAATTCGCCGTCCTTGATCTCGACGTTGATGCCGTGGATCACGGGCACGGCAGTCTTGCCCGTGCCGTAACGCTTGACGATGTTTTTGAGGGAAATGGAAGCCATAGCTAAAAATCCGTTTTAGCGCAGGCAGGATAAGCGCTGCCTGCTATCAAAATTATTTCTCGGTGTCGACCAGGCCCTTGACGAACCATTTTTGCATCAGCATCACCACCAGCGTGGGGGGCAGCATGGCCAGGATGGCTGTGGCCATCACGATGTTCCAGTCCACGCTGGCGTCACCGCCACCGCCCAGCATGGCCTTGATGCCCACGACCACGGGGTACATGTCTTCCGAGGTGGTCATCAAGAGGGGCCACAGGTACTGGTTCCAGCCGTAGATGAACTGAATCACGAACAGGGCGGCAATCGAGGTCTTGGACAAGGGCACCAGAATGTCCTTGAAAAAGCGCATGGGGCCGGCCCCGTCAATGCGGGCGGCTTCCACCAGCTCGTCCGGCACGCTCAGGAAGAACTGGCGGAACAGGAAAGTGGCGGTGGCCGAGGCGATCAGCGGCAGGGACAGACCCGCGTAGCTGTTCAAAAGGCCCAGTTCAGCCACAACCTTGTAGGTGGGCAGAATGCGCACTTCCACGGGCAGCATCAGCGTCACGAAGATGGCCCAGAAGCAGAACATCTTGAACGGAAAGCGGAAGTACACGATGGCAAAGGCCGACAGCAGAGAGATGGCGATCTTGCCCACGGTGATGATTATGGCGACCACAAAGCTCACCCACATCATCTGCACGACGTTGGTGTTGGAGCCCAGTTTGCCGGAGCCCAGCAGCGCGGCCTTGTAGTTTTCCCACATATGGCTGCCTGGCAGCAGCGGCATGGGGGACTGCACAATCTCGCTGGCCGTGTGCGTAGAAGCCACCAGTGCCAGGTACAGCGGGAAGGCCACGATGGCCACGCCGAGAATGAGCACGGCGTGGGAGAAGAAATTAAGCCAGGGGTTACGGTCAACCATGATCAGTACTGCACTTTCTTCTCAACGTAGCGGAACTGGATCACAGTCAGCACAACCACAATCAGCATCAGGATCACGGACTGCGCAGCCGAGCCGCCCAGGTCCAGCGCCTTGAAGCCGTCCAGATACACCTTGTAGACCAGAATCGACGTGGACTGGCCGGGGCCGCCGTGGGTGGCCGCGTCAATGATGCCGAAGGTGTCGAAGAAGGCGTAGACGATGTTGATCACCAGCAGGAAGAAGGTGGTGGGCGACAGCAGCGGCAGCTGGATATTCCAGAAACGGCGCCATGGGCCGGCACCGTCAATCGAAGCGGCTTCGATCAGGGCCTTGGGGATGGACTGCAGGCCTGCAAGGAAGAACAGGAAGTTGTACGAAATCTGTTTCCATACCGAGGCCAGCACGATCAGCGCCATGGCCTGGTTTTCGTTCATCAGGTGGTTCCAGGTATAGCCCAGCTTGTTCAGGAAATACGCCACCACGCCGATGGAAGGGGAGAACATGAACACCCACAGCACACCCGCGATGACGGGGGCAACGGCGTAGGGAATGATCAGCAGGGTCTTGTAGACCATGGCGAAGCGCACGATGCGGTCCGCAAAAATGGCCAAGGCCAATGAGGTCGCAATACCCAGGCCAGCGACCAGAACGGAAAACAGTGCTGTGCGCTTGAAGGACGTGAGATAGGACGGGTCAGAGAAGATCTGACGGAAATTATCAAACCCCACCCATTCGGTGCTCATGCCGAACGCGTCTTCCATCTGGAATGACTGGAGGACAGCCTGACCAGCGGGCCAGAAAAAGAAAATACCGATGATGAGCAGCTGCGGTGCGATCAGCACCCAGGGCAGCCATCTCGATCGGAAAAGAACGCGTTTTTCCATGAGGAGTCACAAATAAAAAAACCACCGGAGCCTGGGTTCAGTCAACGTGGCATTCAAGGGGCTGTGCCCTGGTTCACAAGGCACAGCGGGCCTGCAGGCGCCTTGCGGCGCCAGCAGGATTACTTCTTATACGAACGCTCGAAGCGCGCCAGCAGCTCATTGCCGCGGGTCACGATAGCGTCCAGCGCTTGCTGGCCGGTCTTCTTGCCAGCCCACACTTGTTCGAGTTCTTCGTCCTCGATGGTACGAATCTGCACATAGTTGCCCAGACGGATACCACGCGAGTTGTTGGTGACCTTGCGGATCATCTGCGTCACAGCAGTATCAGTGCCGGGGTGCTTTTGATAGAAGCCGGACTTGTCGGTCAGGTCATAGGCGGCCATGGTCACAGGCAGGTAGCCGGTGCGCTGGTGCGAAGCGGCTTGCACCTTGGTCTGCGAAAGGAATTCGAAGAACTTGGCCACGCCCTTGTAGTGCTCGGCCGACTTGCCAGCCATCACCCACAGCGAAGCGCCGCCAATCACGGTGTTCTGGGGTGCGCCCTTCACATCGGGGTAGTAGGGCAGGGGAGCCAGGGCGTAGTTGAACTTGGCGTTCTTGGCCACGTCGCCGTAGAAACCGGACGAAGTCTGGATCATGGCGCATTCACCTGCGGTGAACGAAGCCTGGGCAGTCGATGCGCGGCCCTTGTAGACAAACTCACCGGCCTTGGCAGCAGCGGCCAGGTTGTCGATGTGCTTGACGTGCAGAGGCGAGTTCACCTTCATGCGGGCCTTGTAGCCGTTGGTGGACAGACCGTTTTGCTCAGTGGCGAACTCCACGTTGTGCCAGGTGGAGAAGGACTCCAGCTGGGTCCAGCCTTGCCAGGCCAGGGTCATGGGGCAGCTGTGGCCGCTTTCCTTGAGCTTCTTGGCGGCAGCAAACACTTCAGGCCAGGTAGCGGGGGCTTTGTCGGGGTTCAGGCCAGCCTTCTTGAAGGCGTCCTTGTTGTAATAGAAGATGGTGGTTGAGCTGTTGAAGGGGAAGCTCAGCATCTGGCCGTTGGGGGCGGTGTAGTAACCGGCCACGGCGGGGATATAGGCCTTGGGGTCGAAAGCGACACCTGCATCAGCCATCACCTTGCCCACAGGCACGGTCGCGCCCTTGGAAGCCATCATGGTGGCGGTGCCCACTTCAAACACTTGCAGAATATCTGGCGCATTGCCCGAGCGGAAGGCTGCAATCGCGGCAGTCATGGACTCGTCGTACACGCCCTTGAAGGTTGGCACAACCTTGAAATCCTTCTGGCTTTCATTGAACTGCTTGGCCAGATCGTTGACCCACTCGTTGTTCACGGCGGTCATCGAATGCCACCATTGAATTTCGGTGGCGGCTTGTGCCGAGAAGGCGGTGGCGGCGACGGCGGCGGCCATGGCCAGTTGCTTGAATTGCATGAGGGCTCCTCTAACTATGGGTGACTTAATGTGCAGGCACATTAGGTCATGCATATGACATATACGTGTCATTGTTTGCCAGGACTTCGCGGACTGTCGTAGGTCTCAACCCTCAGAGGTTTGACAGTTTGATGACGCCAGAGTGACGGTCAAAGCTCGCGCGAAGCTGCGCCATTCTAGGTCAAGCCAATTTCGTTTGATGTTGGTAGTCTTTCGTATTGAGTTGTTTTTGATTCGTAAATGTATGGTTTTGCCGTAAATCACCTATAGGGACGTTACGCAGGGTTTCTGTCCAACCTTTGATGGAGATGCGCGGCTGAAGGCGTGCAGGGCAGTAAAGGGCTTTGGGCAACTGCGTGGGCAGGCTCATTTCGCCGTGGATGAAATCCGGGCGGGGAAATTCAGGAACTGCGGAAATGGCCTCAACCCCTTTTCTGGTGCGCGCAGACTGCTATCACTTGTTTGACGTTGGCATGGCTCGCTCTTGGCGTTTACGGCACATAGCCCACAGCGCAGCATAAGAAGGCGGGCGTCGCTTAAAATCGTCATCCCACTGGCTTAGGGGCGCCACAGGGCGCCCAACACGGTCTACCCCATGAATGTACCGATTGCGTTGGCTGCCGCCTTGCAGGCTCAGGCTGCCGAACCCGCACGACTGCGCGAGATTCCCTATAACTACACCTCGTTCTCTGACCGTGAGATCGTGATCCGTCTGCTGGGCTCATCCATGTGGGATGTGCTCAACCAGCTGCGCCAGGAGCGTCGCACAGGCCGTTCTGCGCGCATGCTCTATGAGGTGCTGGGGGATATCTGGGTTGTGCAGCGCAATCCTTACCTGCAGGACGACCTGATCCACAACCCAGACCGTCGCAAGTCGCTGGTCGAGGCGCTGGAGCACCGCCTGTCCGAAATCGACAAGCGTCGTGAGCCCAATGAAGACGCCATTCGCGATCAACTGGTGGGCCAACTGGTGGATGCCGCGCATCGCGCCGTGCATGAGTTCAATGCCACGTTTGTCGAGGCCGAGCAACTGCGTCGCCGCGTGCAGAAGACGCTGCGCCCCTATACAGCCAAGGACAACATCAAGTTCGACGGCCTCTCGCGTGTGGCCCATGTGACTGATGCGACCGACTGGCGCGTGGAATACCCGTTTGTGGTGCTGACTCCGGATACCGAAGCCGAAATGGCAGGCTTGGTCAAAGGCTGTATCGAACTCGGTCTGACCATCATTCCGCGTGGAGGCGGCACCGGATATACGGGCGGCGCTATTCCTTTGACATGGCGCTCAGTCGTCATCAACACCGAAAAGCTGGAAGCGCTGACCGAAGTCGAGATGCGCAAGATCCCCGGTGTGGATCACGATGTGCCCACGATTTATTCCGAAGCCGGTGTGGTCACCCAGCGCGTGGCCGATGCCGCCGAGCGCGGTGGCTTTGTGTTTGCGGTGGATCCCACCTCCATCGAAGCATCCTGCATTGGCGGCAATATCGCCATGAATGCGGGCGGCAAGAAGGCCGTGCTCTGGGGCACAGCGCTGGATAACCTCGTTTCCTGGCGCATGGTGACGCCTGACGCGCAATGGCTGGAAGTCACGCGTCTGGATCACAACCTGGGCAAGATTCACGATGCCGAGATGGCCTGCTTCGAGCTGAAGTATTTCCAGGCCGACGGCAAGACCCATATTCGTACCGAGCGCCTGGATATTCCCGGCAAGACGTTCCGCAAGGAAGGTTTGGGCAAGGACGTGACGGACAAATTCCTCTCGGGCCTGCCAGGCATTCAGAAAGAAGGCACGGACGGCCTGATCACCAGCGCACGCTGGGTGGTGCACCGCATGCCTGCGCACACGCGCACGGTGTGCATGGAGTTCTTTGGCAATGCCAAGGATGCTGTGCCTTCGATCGTCGAGATCAAGGACTATATGTTCGCCGAGCAAAAACGCTCGGGCGTGCTACTGGCGGGTCTGGAGCACCTGGACGACCGCTACCTCAAGGCCGTGGGTTACGCGACCAAGAGCAAGAAGGGCAACGGCCATCTGCCCAAGATGGTGCTGCTGGGCGATATTGCCGGCGACAACGCCGATGAAGTGGCCCGTGTGGCCGCCGAAGTGGTGCGTATTGCCAATTCGCGCAACGGCGAGGGCTTTACGGCCGTGAGCGCCGAGGCACGCAAGAAATTCTGGCTGGACCGCAAGCGCACAGCGGCTATCTCGCGCCACACCAACGCCTTCAAGATCAACGAAGACGTGGTGATCCCGCTGCCGCGCATGGCCGAGTACACCGACGGCATTGAGCGCATCAATATTGAATTGAGCCTGCGCAACAAGCTCAAGCTCTGCGATGAGCTGAGCAGCTTCTTCAAGCATTCCGATCTGCCCCTGGGCAAGAGCGACGATGCGGGCGATATTCCCAGCGCAGAGCTGCTGGAAGACCGCGTGCATCAGGCGCTGACGCTGGTGGCCGAAGTGCGTGCGCTGTGGCAGGGCTGGCTGGATGGCGTGGCAACGCTGTTCCCCGAGCTGCAGGACCACACGCTGCGCGCCAGCTGGAGGAGCCAGATCAAGGAGCCGTTGTCCAAGATTTTTGCAGGCGCTGCCTTCCAGCCGCTGCGTGAATCCATCAATGAAATTCACCAGAAGGTGCTCAAGGGCCGCGTCTGGGTGGCGTTGCACATGCACGCCGGTGACGGCAATGTGCACACCAACATCCCCGTCAACTCTGACGACTATGAAATGCTGCAGACCGCGCACGAAGCCGTGGCTCGCATCATGGAACTGGCACGCAGTCTGGATGGTGTGATCTCGGGTGAGCACGGCATTGGCATTACCAAGCTGGAATTCCTCTCGGATGCCGAGCTGGCACCGTTTGCCGACTACAAAAAACGTGTGGACCCCGAAGGCCGCTTCAACAAGGGCAAGCTGATTCGCAATGAGGAGTGGGATGCCTCGGCACACCAGAGCCACGACGGTCGCTCGCCCCGTGAATCGCTGATGTTTGCCGACCTGACCAATGCCTACACGCCATCTTTTGGCCTGATGGGCTATGAGTCGCTGATCATGCAGCAGTCGGATATTGGCGCCATTGCCAACTCCGTCAAGGACTGCCTGCGCTGCGGCAAGTGCAAGCCCGTGTGCGCCACCCATGTGCCACGCGCCAATCTGCTGTACTCGCCGCGCAACAAGATTCTGGCGACTTCGCTGCTGGTGGAGGCTTTCCTCTATGAAGAGCAGACCCGCCGCGGTGTCTCCATCAAGCACTGGCAGGAGTTTGAAGATGTGTCCGACCACTGCACGGTCTGCCACAAGTGCTTCAATCCTTGCCCGGTCAAGATCGACTTTGGCGATGTGACCATGAATATGCGCAATCTGCTGCGCAAGATGGACAAGAAGAGCTTCCGTCCCGGCAACAAGCTGGCCATGGCCATGCTCAACGCCACCAACCCCGACACCATCAAGTTCATGCGTTCGGCCATGGTGGGCGTGGGCTTCAAGGCCCAGCGTCTGGCCGCCGATGTGCTGGGTGCCGTGGCCAAGAAGCAGACGGCGCATCCACCGGCATCGGTTGGCACAGCTCCCATCAAGGAGCAGGTGATTCACTTCATCAACAAAAAGCTGCCCGGTGGCCTGCCCAACAAGACGGCGCGTGCCCTGCTGGATATCGAAGACAAGGATTACGTGCCCATCATCCGTAATCCGCAATCGACCCGTGCGGATACGGAAGCGGTGTTCTATTTCCCCGGTTGCGGCTCGGAGCGTCTGTTCAGCCAGGTGGGCTTGGCCACGCAGGCCATGCTGTGGCATGCCGGTGTGCAGACTGTGCTGCCGCCAGGCTATCTGTGCTGCGGCTATCCCCAGCGCGGCTCGGGCCAGTTCGACAAGGCCGAGAAGATGATTACGGACAACCGTGTGCTCTTCCACCGTGTGGCCACCACGCTTAACTATCTGGACATCAAGACCGTAGTGGTGAGCTGCGGTACCTGCTATGACCAGTTGCAGGGCTACCAGTTTGACAAGATTTTCCCCGGCTGCCGCATCATCGACATCCACGAATATCTGCTGGAAAAGGGCATTACCCTGCAAAACAAGGGCGCCTACCTGTACCACGACCCCTGCCACACGCCTATGAAGACGCAAGACCCCATGAAGACCGTCAAGGCCTTGATGGGCGACCAGGTCATGAAGAGCGAGCGCTGCTGCGGCGAATCCGGCACGCTGGGTGTGACGCGTCCTGATGTCTCGACGCAGATTCGTTTCCGCAAGACCGAAGAGCTGCGCAAGAGCGAAGCTGTGCTGCGCGAGAGCGGCGCTGTGGGCGAGAAGGAAAACGTCAAGATTCTGACCAGCTGCCCAAGCTGCCTGCAGGGCCTGAGTCGCTACGGCAATGACCTGAACAACGGTCTGCTGGAAGCCGACTACATCGTGGTCGAGATGGCGCGTGACATTCTGGGTGAGAACTGGATGCCCGAGTACGTCAAGCTGGCCAACGCTGGCGGCATTGAACGTGTTCTTGTGTAAAGCCATGAATCATCAAGACAATTGCCCTTTGTGCAGCACCGATGGCGGCACCTTGATCTGGCGCGGCGAGAAGCTGCGTGTGATTCGGGCTGCGGAAGAGGGCTTTCCTGCCTTTTATCGTGTGGTCTGGGCCGAGCATGCTGCCGAGTTTTCGGACCTGAGTGCAACGGACCGTATTCATTGCATGGATGCCGTGGCGCTGGTGGAGCGTGTGCTGCGCGAGCAACTGGCGCCCACCAAGATCAATCTGGCGGCCCTGGGCAATATGGTGGCGCACCTGCACTGGCATGTGATTGCACGGTATGACTGGGATAGCCACTTTCCCGCTTCCGTCTGGGCGCCTGCCGTACGAGAACGTGACCCGTTGCGTGAAGCCCAGCTTGCCCAGCGTTTACCGCAGGTCGATGCGCAGTTGCAGCTGGCCCTGAGTCTCTGGGCTGCTGCCTGATATTTTTGATCTCCGTCAGGAGATCCAAAGGGCAGCCCGAGGCTGCCCTTTTATGCTTTGAATAGGAGAGAGCCATGGCCGGATTGCAAGCCGATACTCCCACCCCCCAGTCACTGACCGTGCATGGTGCATCGCGCGTGCTGGAAGTTTCTTACTCCGACGGCAAGACCTTCCGTATTCCGTTTGAGCTGCTGCGCGTGTATTCGCCTTCTGCCGAAGTCCAAGGCCACGGCCCCGGCCAGGAAGTGCTGCAGACCGGCAAGCGCAATGTGGGCATCAGCACGATTGAGCCTGTGGGCAACTACGCCATCAAGCCGTTCTTTAGCGACGGCCATGAAAGCGGTTTGTTCACCTGGGAATACCTCTATCAGCTGGGCAGCCAGCAGGATGCGCTGTGGCAGCAATATCTGGAGCGTCTGCAGGATGCCGGCCTTGACCGTGATACGCCCATGCCGGAAAAAGGTGCGGGCGGCCATGGCTGCAGCGTGCATTGATATTTGACCTGCACAGGCTTGCTGCAGCGAACCAAAGCGTGCAGCAATGTCCTGTAGCCACCACATGCCCCATGCGTCATGCGCAGGGTTATTGAGGCTGGTGCTATATTTCCAATAGCTTGCAGCGCTTATCTAATAAGCGCTGCGGGCGAATTTCCTTGAAAAACCATAGTGCTTCAAAGCCTGTAGTCATACGGGGTTGTCGCTGTACGCGCAAGCACTGCCTGCTTAGCATTCTTTGTTATGAGCTCCACACACTTCGGATTCCAGACTGTTGATGAAAGCGAGAAGGCATCGCGCGTACGCGGTGTGTTCGACTCCGTGGCCTCCAAATACGACGTCATGAATGACGTGATGTCCGGTGGCCTGCACCGCGCATGGAAGGCCTACACCCTGATGGTGGCCAACCTCAAGGAAGGCGACAAGGCGCTGGATATCGCTGGCGGCACTGGTGACCTGGCACTGGCATTTTCCAAAAAAGTGGGAACTTCCGGCCAGGTGGTGCACACCGATATCAATGAAGCCATGCTGCGCGTGGGGCGTGACCGCCTGACGGACAAGGGCGTGATCCTGCCAACGCTGGTTTGCGACGCTGAAAAGCTGCCTTTCCCTGACAACCATTTTGATCTGGTCAGCGTGGCTTTTGGCCTGCGCAACATGACCCACAAGGATGCGGCGCTCAAGGAAATGAACCGTGTACTGCGTCCTGGCGGCAAGCTGCTGGTGCTGGAGTTTTCCAAGGTGGCCAAGCCCCTGGAAAAAGCCTATGACTTTTACTCGTTCAAGGTTTTGCCGGCCATGGGCAAGCTGATTGCTGGGGATGCCGAAAGTTACCGCTATCTGGCTGAATCCATCCGCATGCACCCCGGCCAGAAGGAACTCAAGGCCCTGATGCAGCAATGCGGCTTTGGCCATGTGGACTATCACAACATGACTGGAGGCATCTGTGCCTTGCATGTGGGAATCAAGTGTTAAGAGCGCCTTGTGCGCGGATTTGTAGCGATTTTCCAGAAGAAGGGAGATGAGATGAAAAAACTTTGGTCAATTGCCTTGGTGGCAATGCTGGTTGTGGCCCATGGCCAGGCAGATGCAAAACGCATGGGCGGTGGCTCGTCGTTTGGCAAACAGTCTGGCAATGTCACTCAGCGTGAAGCTTCTCGTGCTCCCGCTCAGAACCCTCAGCAGGCTCCTGCGCAAAACGCAGCCCAGCAAAACCGTCCCGCAACGCCTGCAACACCGGCTGCAGCACCCAAGAAGCCTTGGGGCGCCATGCTGGGTGGCCTGGCGGCAGGTCTGGGTCTGGCCTGGTTGGCAAACTCGCTGGGCATGGGTGAAGCCTTTGCCAATATGCTGATGTTCGGTCTGCTGGCCATGGTGGTCATGGTGGTGATCGGCATGATCATGCGCCGCCGCAAGGCCGCGCCTGCAGCGCAAGCCAGTAGCAGCCCCTTTGCATTCCAGGGCGCCGCCCCCGCAGGTGCTGGCAATCTGGGTGGCAATATCAATGCCCCTCAGGCCCGTCAGTACAACCCTGAAAAGATTGGCAATGACGCATCGGCCCGTCCATGGGAGCAAAACCATCTGCCTGAAGCCGCTGGCGCTGCAGCCGGTGGTTCCATGATTGGCTCGGCCCTGTCTGGCTCGCAAAGCTGGGGTGTGCCTCCCGGTTTTGATGCCGAAGGCTTCCTCACTGCAGCCAAGCGCAACTTTGTGTCTCTGCAGGCGGCCTGGGATAGCTCGGATATCACATCGCTGCGCGCCATGATGACCGATGAAATGCTGTCGGAAATCCGCAACCAGCTGAGCGAGCGCGAAAGCCAGCGCGGTGGTTCGCCCAACCACACGGAAGTGCTGATGATTGATGCCCAGTTGCTGGGTATCGAAGACCTGGGCAACGACTACATGGCCAGCGTCGAATTCTCCGGCATGATCCGCGAAGAAGCCTCTGCAGGCCCAAGCCCCTTCCGCGAAGTCTGGAACATGACCAAGCCCAAGAGCGGCTCCAGCGGCTGGCTGGTCGCCGGCGTGCAAGCACTGCAATAAGCAGCGACGGCTTGAACTGGCATGCCCCAACAGAGGGGCACCCAGCAAGGGCCGCCCCGCAGCGATGGTGCCGTCCCCCTCAGGGGGAAGGCGCAAAGCGCCACAGGGGGGAATCAATTTCATGAATAATCGGGGACTATGGCAACACAGTCCCCTTTTTCTTTTCTGGGCGGTCTCGTCGAACGCGTGATGGCCGGACCTCAGGCTCCCCAATGGCTGGTGAGTGAAATGCACCAGCGTCTGGTGCTTTTCCTCAACCACGTGCTGATGCAGGAGAAAGAGGCAACCGATCGTCTCGTGCGTCAGAAAGGCCGCATTGCACGCGTGCAATGGCGCCAATACTCCATCGCCCTGATGGTGACCCCTGCAGGTCTGTTTGATGTGGCTCCCGAAGAGTCCACGCCTGACCTGATGCTGGAAGTGACCGAGACTTCTCCTTTCTCCCTGGCCCAGACCGCTTTGCGTGGTGACAAGCCTTCCATTCGCATTGAAGGCGATGTGCAGTTCGCAGCCGAGATCAACTGGCTGGTGGACAACGTCAAGTGGGATGTGGAAGAAGACCTGGCCCGCGTGATTGGTGATGTGCCCGCACACACCATCGCCAAGGTGGCGCGCACGGCTTCTCAGGGTCTGCGTCAGTTTGTCGGTGCACGCATGGGCGGCAAGTCTGCGGCCTCTGCAGAATCTGCCCCTGGCAGCTCTGCACCCGTGGCGTCCATGCCCGGCGTCGATCACACACAGCTATGAGCCGTTTTCTGCGAGGCTGGGCCATCCTCTGGGTGGTGTTCCGTTATGGACTGGACGAGTTGGTGCTCTCCGGTCTGCCCCACCCATGGCTGCGCAGCCTGCGCAGCGTTCTGACTTTTGGCCGCAAGCTGGACAAGCCGCGTGGCCAGCGCCTGCGTGAGGCGCTGGAGGAACTGGGGCCCATCTTCGTGAAGTTCGGTCAGGTGCTGTCCACACGCAGTGACCTGATGCCGCCTGATGTGGCAGAAGAGCTGGCCAAGCTGCAGGACCGCGTGCCGCCATTCGACTCGCAAATCGCGGTGGATACGATTGAGCGCGCGTTTCGCAAGCCGATCGACCAGATTTTTCTGAGCTTTGACCGCCAGCCGGTGGCCAGTGCCTCCATCGCCCAGGTTCACTTTGCCGTGATCCGTGACAAGGCTGGCGTGGAACACAATGTGGCCGTCAAGGTGCTGCGCCCGGGCATGAAGTCCGTGATCGACAAGGACCTGGGGCTGATGCACATGATGGCCAGCTGGCTGGAGCGTCTCTCCAGCGACGGCAAGCGCCTCAAGCCCAAGGAAGTGGTTGGAGAGTTTGATAACTACTTGCACGACGAGCTGGACTTGATTCGGGAAGCCTCCAATGCCGCGCAACTGCGCCGCAATATGGAAGGGCTAGATCTGGTGTTGGTGCCCGAGATTTTCTGGGACTACTGCCACACCGATGTCATGGTGATGGAGCGCATGAAGGGCGTGCCCATCAGCCAGGTGGAGCGTCTGCGCGAAGCCGGTGTGGATATCCCCAAACTGGCGCGGGATGGCGTGACCATCTTCTTCACCCAGGTGTTTCGCGATGGTTTTTTCCACGCCGATATGCACCCGGGCAACATCATGGTCAGCCTGGAGCCTGAAACCTTCGGGCGCTATATCTCGCTGGACTTTGGCATCGTCGGCACGCTCACCGAGTTCGACAAGGAATATCTGGCGCAGAATTTCCTGGCCTTCTTCCGCCGCGACTACAAGCGTGTCGCCGCGCTGCACGTGGAATCTGGCTGGGTGCCAGCGAACACCCGTGTGGAAGAGCTGGAAGCCGCCATTCGCGCCGTGTGCGAGCCGTATTTCGACCGCCCTCTGGCAGAAATCTCGCTGGGCATGGTGCTGATGCGCCTGTTCCAGACATCGCGCCGCTTTCAGGTCGAGATTCAGCCTCAGCTGGTGCTGCTGCAGAAGACCCTGCTCAACATCGAAGGCCTGGGCCGTCAGCTGGACCCCAACCTCGATCTGTGGAGCACGGCCAAGCCATTTCTTGAGAAGTGGATGCTGGACCAGATGGGCCCGCAGCGCCTGTGGCGCGAAATTCAGGCGCAGGCTCCGCGTTACGCGAAAATCCTGCCCGACATGCCGCGTGTGCTGCACCAGTACCTGTCCAGACAGGGCGCAGACCGCGAGCACGATGACTTGCTCAAAGAGCTGCTCAAACAACAAAAGACCACGAACCGTCTGCTGCAGGCCATTCTCTGTGGCGGCATTGGCTTTGTGATTGGTCTGGTGGTGCTGCAGGTTCTGCTGCGCATCCGCTTCTAAGAAAAACAACCCCACTTTTTGCAACAGGAGTGCCAGCGTGCTGCTCTCAATGGTGATTGCTTACCTGTTTGTGACCATAGGCATTGGCCTGTGGGCAGCCAGACGGGTAAAGAACACGGCTGACTTTGCCATTGCCGGGCGTCATCTGCCGCTCTACATGATCATCACCACCACGTTTGCGACCTGGTTCGGGTCGGAGCTGGTACTGGGTGTGCCTGCCAAGTTCATCGAAGGCGGTCTGCATGCGCTGGTGGAAGACCCGTTCGGCGCGGGCATGTGCCTGATTCTGGTGGGCTGCTTCTTCGCAGCCAAGCTGTACCGCATGAATCTGCTGACCATCAGCGATTACTACCGTGCGCGCTATGGCCGCTCTATCGAGGTCGTCTGCTCCCTCATCATCATGCTCAGCTATCTGGGCTGGGTTTCGGCCCAGGTCACGGCGCTGGGGCTGGTGTTCAACCTGCTCTCCGGTGGCGCGGTCAGCATCCCGATGGGGATGACGATTGGCATTCTGTCGGTGCTGGTCTACACCTTGTTTGGCGGCATGTGGTCGGTGGCGGTGACAGACTTTGTGCAGATGATCATTCTGGTGGCGGGCCTGCTGGTGCTGGCCTTCTTTGCGGGTGACATGGCCGGTGGTGCAGGCAAGGTGGTGGATCTGGCGACCAGCCGCGACCTGTTCAAGTTCCTGCCCGAGCCTTCGCTGCATGAGATCGTGTTCTTCATCGGCGCGGCTGTGACCATGATGCTGGGCTCCATCCCCCAGCAGGACATTTTTCAGCGCGTGATGTCGGCAGATACCGAGAAATCTGCCGTGCGCGGCACCATCATCGGCGGTGCCTGCTATGTGATCTTTGCCTTTGTGCCCATGTTTCTGGTGGCCAGCGCACTCATCATCATGCCCACCGAAGCCACCGCGCTGCTGGCAGACGATCCGCAAAAAGTGCTGCCGACTTTGGTGATGGACAAGATGCCGTTTGCCATGCAGGTGCTGTTCTTTGGCGCGCTGCTGTCGGCCATCAAGTCCTGCGCTTCGGCCACCTTGCTGGCCCCCAGCGTGACCTTTACCGAAAACATCTGGCGCCAGTTCCGCCCCTACACCACGGACAAGGACAATCTGCGCACCATGCGTATCAGCGTGCTGGTGTTTGCGGCCTGCGTGCTGGCCTATTCCATCATCATGCAGGGCACGCCCATTTATGAACTGGTGGCCAGCGCCTATCAGGTGCCGCTGGTGGGGGCTTTTGTGCCCCTGGTCTTTGGTCTGTACTGGAAGCGCGCAACCACCCAGGGCGCCATCAGCGCCGTGGTGCTGGGCATTGGTGTGTGGCTGATCTTCATGGTCACCCCAGCGCTGAACACGGCTTTCCCACAGCAGCTGGCTGGTCTTTTGGGGGCAGTCTTCGGAATGCTGGCGGGGTCGCTGCTGCCACAGTGGATCAGCAACCACCAGCGTGAAATTGAGGATTACGCACAGGCCAAAGCCTGAATCTGAACTTGGGGCGTTGTCGGAGATGTCGCTGCAATGCAGCAAAACAAGGGGCGGCGCCTATAATTGAGGGTTTTTGCACTTCCCTCGTTTTAGCGCTATGCCTATCTATGCATACAAGTGTGGCTCCTGTGGTCATGCCAAGGATGTGCTGCAGAAAATCTCGGACGCGCCGCTGACCGTGTGCCCAGCTTGCGGGGCCGAGGCCTTTTCCAAGCAGCTCACCGCTCCGGGCTTTCAGCTCAAGGGTTCTGGCTGGTATGCCACGGACTTCAAGAACAGCGGCAGCAAGCCGTCTGCAAGCACTTCTTCGTCCAGCGACAGCACGGCTGCGCCTGCAGCCGCTTCTTCCACCGCTAACTCCTGAGTCTCTGAGGCACTATGTCTGCATTGCGCAAGTGGCTGATTGCTGGTCTGCTGGTCATCGTTCCGCTGGTGATCACGCTGGGTGTGCTCAACTGGATCATCGGAACGCTGGATCAAACTCTGGCAATCCTGCCCGAGGCCTGGCAGCCCGACCGGGTGATCGGCATGCATATCCCCGGTTTCGGGGTTATTCTGACTTTGCTGATTCTGCTGCTGGTTGGCGGCATTGCCAGCAACTTCATCGGCCGCAAGCTGGTGGGCTGGGGCGATGCGCTGGTGCGCCGCATCCCTGTGGTGCGCTCCATCTACTCCAGCGTCAAGCAGGTCTCGGATACGGTGTTCTCGGACAGCGGCAACGCGTTTCGCACGGCCGTGATGGTGCAGTGGCCGCGTGAAGGTGTCTGGACCGTGGCTTTCGTCACCGGCCAGCCCAGCGGCGAAGTGGCTGCGCTGCTGCGCGATGACTATGTCAGCGTCTTCGTGCCCACCACGCCTAACCCCACGGGTGGTTACTTTGTGCTGGTGCGCAGAAGCGAGTGCATTGAGCTGGAAATGAGCGTGGATGCTGCGCTCAAATACATTGTTTCGATGGGCGTGGTGGCTCCGCCAGACCTCGCTGCGATCGAAGAATCCAAACAAACAACCTTGTCGCACCCATAAGGTGCAGGAAGACTTTTCATGGCAATGCGTTCTCAATACTGCGGTCTGGTGACCGAAGCCCAAATGGGCGAAACCGTGACCCTGTGCGGCTGGGTGAACCGCCGCCGTGACCACGGTGGTGTGATTTTCATCGACCTGCGCGACCGCGAAGGTTATGTGCAGGTGGTGTGCGACCCCGATCGCGCCGACATGTTCAAGACCGCCGAAGGCGTGCGCAACGAGTTCTGCGTGCAGGTCAAGGGCCTGGTGCGTCCCCGTCCCGAAGGCACGACCAACGACAAGCTCAAGAGCGGCCAGATCGAAGTGCTGTGCCACGAGCTGACCGTGCTGAACGCTTCCGTCACGCCTCCCTTCCAACTGGACGACGACAACCTGTCGGAAACCGTGCGCCTGACTAACCGCGTGCTGGACCTGCGCCGCCCCGTGATGCAGCGCAACATGATGCTGCGCTACAAGACCGCCATCCAGGTGCGCAACTATCTGGACAAGCTGGGCTTCATCGACATCGAAACCCCCATGCTGGGCAAGTCCACACCCGAAGGTGCTCGCGACTATCTGGTGCCTTCGCGCGTGCATGACGGCGAATTCTTCGCGCTGCCCCAGTCGCCCCAGCTGTACAAGCAGATGCTGATGGTGGCCGGCTATGACCGCTACTACCAGATCACCAAGTGCTTCCGCGACGAAGACCTGCGCGCTGACCGCCAGCCTGAATTCACGCAGATCGACTGCGAAACTTCGTTCCTGAACGAAGAAGAAATCCGCGCCATCTTCCAGCAGATGATCAAGGAAGTGTTCCAGACCCAACTGAACGTGGATCTGGGCGAATTCCCCATCATGACCTACCAGGATGCAGCCTTCCGCTTTGGCTCGGACAAGCCCGACCTGCGCGTCAAGCTCGAGTTCACCGAGCTGACCGACTGCATGAAGGACGTGGACTTCAAGGTCTTCTCCACCCCCGCCACCACCAAGGGCGGCCGTGTGGTGGCCCTGCGCGTGCCCGGCGGCGCCCACATCTCGCGTGGCGAGATCGACGGCTACACCGAGTTCGTAAAGATCTACGGCGCCAAGGGCCTGGCCTGGATCAAGGTCAACGAAGTGGCTAAGGGCCGTGAAGGCCTGCAGTCGCCCATCGTCAAGAACCTGCACGATGCAGCGATTGCCGAAATCCTGAAGCGCACCGGCGCACAAGACGGCGATCTGATCTTCTTTGGCGCTGACAAGGAAAAGATCGTCAACGACTCCATCGGCGCTCTGCGTCTGAAGGTCGGTCACAGCGAATTCGGCAAGAAGAACGGCCTGTTCGAGAACAAGTGGGCACCGCTGTGGGTGGTGGACTTCCCCATGTTCGAGCAGGACGAAGAAAACAACCGCTGGGCGGCTGTGCACCACCCCTTCACATCGCCCAAGGATGGCCATGAAGAGCTGATGGTGTCCGACCCCGGCAAGTGCATCGCCAAGGCCTACGACATGGTGCTGAACGGTTGGGAACTGGGCGGTGGCTCGGTGCGTATCCACCGCGCCGACGTGCAGGCCAAGGTGTTTGCTGCCCTGAACATCACCCCCGACGAGCAACGCGCCAAGTTCGGCTACCTGCTGGATGCGCTGCAATACGGCGCGCCTCCCCACGGTGGCCTGGCCTTCGGTCTGGACCGCCTGATCACGCTGATGACCGGCTCCGAATCGATCCGCGACGTAATCGCCTTCCCCAAGACCCAGCGCGCCCAGGACTTGCTGACGCAAGCTCCTTCGCCCGTGGACGAGAAGCAACTGCGCGAGCTGCACATCAAGCTGCGCAACGTGGCCGTGAAGACCACCGAGGCCTAAGTTCCTCTGCCAGCTGCCCTTGCGGCAGTTTGCGAAAAGCGCCAGTTCGCGAAAGCGGCTGGCGCTTTTTTATTGCTTGCATTTTGAGAGCTGCCAGCGCAGGTTGATATTGGGTTTTTGCATGATTGATGTCTGAATTCATTAAGTGACAGGCGCTTGCAGCTATGAAGATTGATGCTTATCAAGCGTGCAGGTAACTCAGCCAGCTGTCATCGTTAGCAGGCTAATATGGGCTGATGGATGTCAAGCCCTACAAGATTCCGCAGTCAGTGCTGGTTGTGATCTACCGTGACAGCGGGCAGGTTCTGCTGCTGTGCCGCACGGTGGCGGCGCCCGGCGGCGAGCCTTTCTGGCAGTCCGTCACAGGCAGCAAAGACAGCCTGGATGAAGACTGGCGCGAGACGGCCGTGCGCGAGGTGCAGGAAGAGACCGGCATCGATGCCCAGGCCGATGGATGCCAGCTGACGGACTGGGAACTTGAGAACATCTACACCATCTATCCAGAGTGGCAACACCGTTATGCGCCAGGGGTCTGGCAAAACCACGAAAGAGTTTTTGGGCTGCGTGTACCGTCCTACATGCCTGTGCACTTGAATCCGAGAGAGCACACCGCACATGATTGGCATGATTGGCGCGACGCAGCTCAGCGCTGTTTTTCCGCTTCCAATGCCGAAGCCATTTTGCAGCTGCCGCGTTTTGCGCCGGAGATTCCCGACGCCGCAAAGCGCGCGCAGCAGTCATGAAGAAGTCAGAGCCTATGTCTGAAATTGAGTTGTCAACCGCCGCAGATTCGCCGATTCTGCGTGTGGCCACCTACAACATCCACAAAGGCGTGCAAGGTCTGGGCCCGGCCCGGCGCCTGGAAATACATAACCTGGGACTGGCGGTAGAGCAACTGGATGCCGATATCGTCTGCCTGCAGGAAGTGCGCAAGATGAACCGCAAGGAGGCCAATTACTTTGACCGCTGGCCCGATGTGCCGCAGGCCGAGTACCTGGCGCCCGAAGGCTATGAGTCCGTCTATCTGACCAATGCCTATACCAAGGATGGCGAGCACGGGAATGCGCTGCTCAGCCGCTGGCCGGTGATTGGCTACCAGCACGAGGATATTTCCGACCACCGCTTCGAGCAGCGCGGCCTGCTCCATGTGGAGCTGGATATTCATGGCAAGCGCGTGCATTCCATCGTGGTGCATCTGGGGTTGATTCACGGCAGCCGTATTCGCCAGATTGCACAACTGCACCGCTTTATCGAGCGCGAAGTGCCGCCCAACGCGCCTTTGGTGGTGGCGGGCGACTTCAACGACTGGGGCAACCAGATCAAGCGCATGCTGGCCGGTTTCGGCCTGTTTGAATTTGAGGGCGATCGTGGGGCTCTGACCTATCCCTCACGCCTGCCGATTGCGCAGCTCGACCATATCTATGTGCGTGGGCTCAGGCCACTGGGTCTGCAAGTGCCCAAGGGCCGCATCTGGTGGCGCATGTCGGACCATTTGCCGTTGATTGCAGAGTTTCAGTTGTAGCACCCCCTGAGGCGCTGCGCGCCTTCCCCCTCTCTCTACGCGCTTCGCGCTAGGGGAGGGGGACGATGCCTTCGCCGCGAGGCGGCTCTTGCTCGGCTTCTCTGTGTTGCACCGTTGTAGACGGTGGGTGCTACTGAAACCATAGCTTGCAGCGCCTTGTAAACCTGCATTTGGATGGCAAATCCTTTGGGGCATCGGGTGGTTGATTCACTGGTACCATGACTGCCATGTTCAGAGAACTCGCCGACATGAAAAAAGACAAGCAGACCGACGAAGGCACGCCCGTTTCGGTCAAGATCCGCGAGCGGCTGCAGGCAGCGAACAAGCGCTTTCACGCCAACGACAATATTTCCGAATTCATCGAGCCCGGCGAGCTGGAGAAACTGCTGGACGAAGTGCAGGAGAAGATGCAGGGCGTGCTTGACTCCATGGTCATTGACACAGAGCACGACCACAACACCCGCGCCACGGCCCGCCGTGTGGCCAAGATGTATGTGAACGAGGTGTTCAGCGGCCGCTATGTGGCACAGCCTGCGATTACCGAATTCCCCAACGCCGAGCACCTGAACGAGCTGATGATCGTCGGCCCCATCACCGTGCGCAGCGCGTGCAGCCACCATCTGTGCCCCGTGATCGGCAAGATCTGGATTGGCGTGCTGCCCAACAAGAACACGAATGTGATTGGCCTGTCCAAGTATGCCCGTCTGGTGGACTGGATCATGGGCCGTCCGCAGATTCAGGAAGAAGCCATCATCCAGCTGGCTGACCTGATTGTGGACAAGACCCGCCCCGATGGTCTGGCGGTGGTGATGGAAGCTTCGCACTTCTGCATGTCCTGGCGCGGTGTGCGCGAGATGGACAGCAAGATGCTGAACTCTGTGATGCGCGGTGCTTTCCTCACCAACCCCGAACTGCGCCGTGAGTTTCTGTCGCTTATTGCCGCTAGAAAATAAATGAGCCCCCTGTGGCGCTTCGCGCCTTCCCCCGAAGGGGGACGACACCTTCGCTGCGAGGCGGCTCTTGCTTGGTGTCCCTCACATGTGCTGCGCCAGTCACATCACGCACTGGCCATGTTCAGCCAGATGAGCCACTGAATTTTTCCTCTCAAAAAGGCTGCGCGTCGCGCGGCCTTTTGTATTTCTGGCTTTTATGTCGCTGCAAGCGTTCACTCTCATTATTCTGGCTGGCCTGATTCACTCGGGCTGGAATATTGTGGCTAAGAAGGCGGGGGGCGATGCACGCTTTTCGCTCTATGTCTCGGTCTGCAACGCGCTGATCTGGGCACCGCTGGGCTGGTGGCTGGGCAAGGATGTGGTGCCCGGCTGGGGCTGGATGGAGTGGGCTTTTGTAACCGCCAGTGCCCTGCTGCATGTGGCTTATTTTGTGGTGCTGCTGCGCGGCTACCGCATGGCAGACCTGACGGTGGTCTATCCACTGGCACGCGGCAGCGGCCCGCTGATGTCATCGCTGGTGGCGGTGCTGTTTCTGGGCGAGCAGATTTCCACGCTGGGCGCTGCCGGTATTGCTGGCGTGGTACTGGGCGTGTTTTTGATCGCAGGTGGCCCGCGCATGATTGTGGCCATTCGTGACGGCAAGGATGTGGAGGCCCGCCAGCGTGTGTTGGCCGGGCTTTACTATGGCTTGCTTACGGGCATGTTCATTGCCAGCTATACGGTGGTGGATAGCTATGCGGTCAAGATGCTGCTGATGTCGCCGATTCTGGTGGACTATGTGGGCAACCTGATTCGTCTGGTCGTTCTGGCCCCGCTGGCTGCCAAGGACTGGCCCGAGACCAAGCGCCTGTGGCGTGTGCAGTGGCGTTATGCCGCTGTGGTGGCCTTCTTCAGTCCGATTGCCTATGTGCTGGTGCTGTACGCGGTACAAAGCGCACCGATCTCGCATGTTGCGCCTGCGCGTGAAGTCTCCATGCTGTTTGCAGCCCTCATTGGCGGCAAGCTGCTGGGCGAGGGGGACCGGGCCTTGCGCATTGTGGGCGCCATCATGATTGCGCTGGGTGTGACTGCGCTGGGATTGGGCTGAGTTTTAATAAAAAGTGCCTGAACCCATTGCCCATCAAGCGCAGGCAGCTATTGTTTTAAGAGAGATTTGAACATGCCAAGCTGGGATGTATTGCTCACATTCTTCGGGGTTGCCGTGCTGCTGGGGCTGAGCCCCGGCCCGGATAACCTGTTTGTGCTGGTGCAATCGGCCCAGCGCGGCTGGCGTGTGGGCCTGTGCGTGGTGCTGGGCCTGTGTCTTGGCATTGTGGGGCACACCACGGCCGTGGCGCTGGGGCTGGCGGCGGTGGTGGCTGCATCGCCCATGCTGTTTACCGCGCTCAAACTCTGTGGCGCTGCCTATCTGGCCTACCTGGCCTGGGGTGCGTGGAATGCTCCGGTCAGCGTGGAAGAAACCACGGCAGCGCAGGCCCAGCGCGATGTGCTGACCCTGCGTGGTGCCCTGCGCTGGGTGGGGCGTGGCACGGTCATGAATCTGACCAACCCCAAAGTGCTGATCTTCTTTCTGGCCTTCTTGCCGCAGTTTGCCGACCCTGCGCGTGGCAGTGTGGGCCTGCAGGTCATGGTGCTGGGCAGCGTCTTCATGCTGGCGACGCTGCTGGTGTTTGGCTCCATTGCCTGTGGCTCTGGCCTGTTTGGGCAGATTCTGCAACGATCTGCCCGTGCTCAGCGCTGGTTGAACCGCATTGCAGCAACCGTTTTCGGCGCTCTAGCTCTGCGACTAGTCATGGTGCAGCGCTAAAAGCTGGCGCGATACAAGCCAGAGCACCGAGCAAGAGCCGCCTCGCGGCGGGGACGCCCAGTCGAAGGTGCAGTCCCCCTCCCGCGAAGCGAGAGAGGGGGAAGGCGGGGCCGCCTAGGCGCGAAGCGCCTCAGGGGGAGATCAAAGTCACGCCCAGGAGAGTGACGACAAGTCGTTCACAAACACCGGCATGTCCTTCCACAGCCCGCGTAGCTTTTTGTCTGCCACGCTCACCCATTGCGGGGTGTAGAGGAAGCCGTGCACCGCATCCTTCGCCAGCAGGCGCTGCGCATCACCCAGCAGGCGCGCGCGGTCGGCGGGACGGGGGGTGTCTTTGACCTTTTCAAACAGCTCGTTGAACTCCTGCGAGTGGTAGCCCCAGTAGTAATCCGGCTTGGCAAAGTTGCCCAGGTCGAAGGGTTCAACGTGCGAAATGATGGACAGGTCGTAGTTTTTGTTGGTGTAAGTGCCAGACAGCCACTGCGCCCATTCCACGTTCTGCAGCTTGCACTGAATACCAATCTTGGCCAGCTGAGCTGCAATGAGCTCGCCGCCCTGGCGGGCATAGGGTGTGGGCGGCAGCGTCATGGTCAGGCTCAAAGGGGTTTTGATGCCCGCTTCGGCCATCAGCGCCTTGGCTTTTTCCAGATCGAAGGGGTTGACGCCTGTGGTGTCCACATAGCCAAAGGCCGTGGGCACGTAGTAGCTGCCAATGGGCACGCCATAGCCGTCGGCGGCACCGGCAATCACAGCCTTGCGGTCAATGGCGGCGGCAATGGCGCGGCGCACGCGCACATCGTTCAAAGGCTTGCGCGCGTTGTTGATGGCCAGAATGGTCTTGGCGCGTGAGTTGCTGACCACGACCTGAAAGCGCGGGTTGCGCTGGAACTGGGGCACGCTGCGTGGCGTTACGCGCGGGAAGGCATCCACATCACCGGCCAGCAGGGCTGCAACCTGGGCCGCCGGGTCTGGAATGAAGCGGAACACGGCGCGCTTGATGCGAATGCTTTGCGGCGTGCGAAATTGCGGCCAGGCGGTCAGCGTGACCGATGCACCCTTGCGCCAGGCGCTGAGCACATAGGGGCCGGTTCCCACGGGCTTGGTGGCATTGGAGGCCGCGCTTTTGGGCTCGACAATGATGGAGGTGGCCTGGCCCAGCACAAACAGAAAATCAGGGTCTATGTCCTGATTGGTGATGACGATGGTGTACTCGTCCGCGACCTTGGTGCTGAGGTTGGCAAAGGTGCGCTTGTCCTTGTTCGTGCTTTTGTCTGCGCCAGCGCGGTCAAACGAGAACTTTACGGCAGCGGCGTTGAAGGGTTCGCCGTTGTGAAACTTCACACCTTTGCGCAGGCGGAAGGTGTAGGTCTTGAGGTCGGAAGAGACTTCCCAGCTCTCGGCCAGCAGGGGCGAGACGCTGCCGTCCGAGTTGATCTTGGTCAGCGTCTCGAACAGGTTGTAGTGCACGACTTCGGCAATGGACGAAGCTGCGCCGGAGGTGGGGTCCAGTCCTGGTGGCTCCAGCGTCATGGCCAGCGTGACACTGTCTTTCTTTGCCTGTGCCAGCGCGGGCCAGGCAGTGAACAAGGGCAAGCTGGCAGCCGAGCTGGCCAGCAAGGAGCGGCGATTAAGCATTAACAAAGTCTCCGATGGAGCGCGTCCTGCAGGCGCGCAAAAGGCGGTTCAGTCCATGCCGTGAAGCCTGGGCTTTTCATATGCCTTTTTACACCACAGATGGCGATGTACCTGCCGTCAGCAGGCATATCAGCGTTAACTTCCGTCAGGAGATGCGCGGCGCGCACCAGCGACTGGGTATAGGGGTGCTCTGGCGCGCTGAACAGTTTTTGCGGTGTGCCGCGCTCCACAATTTCCCCTTGATACAGCACGATGACCTGATCGCAGACATGCTGCACCACGGCCAGGTCGTGGCTGATGAACAGGTATGAAAGGCCTAGCTCCTGCTGCAGATCGCGCATGAGGTTGAGGACCTGCGCCTGCACAGAGACATCAAGAGCGCTGACAGGCTCGTCCGCCACGATCAGGCGCGGCTGGGTCATCAGGGCGCGGGCAATGGCAATGCGCTGGCGCTGGCCACCCGAGAATTCATGCGGGTACTTTTGTGCATCCTGCGCACGCAGCCCCACCTGCTGCAAAACGGTCTGTACGCGCTGCAACTGCTCTGCGGGGCTGAGTTTTTCAGGCAGTGTGACCAGAGGTTCTACCAGAATTTTCTGCACCGTCATGCGCGGGTCCAGCGATCCGTAGGGGTCCTGAAACACCATCTGAAAATCGCGCCGCGCAGCACGCAGCTCTTTTTCAGGCAACTGGTGCAGATTGCGCCCCAGCAGTTCTACGCTGCCTGCACTGGGCTGGTCCAGCGCCATGACCAGGCGGGCCAGCGTCGATTTTCCGGAACCAGATTCGCCCACCACCCCTAGACTTTGCCCGACTGGCAGCTCAAAGCTCACGCCGCGCAGGGCTTGCAGTGGTTCACTGGCGCGCCACAGAGAAGTGCGAGGTCTGGAATAAGCACGTTTTAGCCCGCTAACCTTTAGCAGTGGTGTGCTGGAAGCTTCTGTTTTTGTAGCAATAGACTGGCTCATGCCTGGTCTCCGGCGGGCAGGGCTTGAAGCGCTTCTTCATGCAGACAGCGCACGATATGGGGCTGGCGCCACGAGGACAGAGAGGCGGGGGCTGCGCAGCTGGGGGCATCCAGCGTCAGCGGGGGAGGTGGCAGGCGGTAGCAGTCATCCTGGGTATAGCTGCAGCGGCCTGCAAAAGGGCAGCCTGCGGGCAGATCAACCAGCTCTGGCACTGTGCCTGCAATGGTGGGCAGGTGAAGGCCGCTGCCCACACTATTGAGCTGGGGGCGCGCAGCAAACAGGCCACGGGTGTAGGGGTGGGCGCGGCGCTGGAAAACCGCTTCCGTCATGCCCGATTCCACCACTGTGCCGCCGTACATGACCAGCAATTGCTCGGCATTCTGGGCAATCACGCCCAGGTCATGACTGATAAGCACCAGCGCCATGGAGTGCTCGGCCACCAGCTCCTGCAGCAAATCAAGGATGCGCTGCTGCACGGTCACATCCAGTGCGGTGGTGGGTTCATCGGCCACCAGCAGGTCGGGGCCGCAGGCCAGTGCCATGGCAATCATGATGCGCTGGCGCTGCCCGCCAGAGAACTGATGCGGATATTCATCCAGCCGCTGTGCGGCCTGGGCAATGCCTACGCGCTCCAGCAGCTCGGTGGCGCGGGCGCGGGCCTGGGCACGACTCAGGCCTATATGCAGGCGCAGCGGCTCTGCCATCTGGCGGCCAATGCTGTGCACAGGGTTCAGGGCGCTCATCGGTTCCTGAAACACCATAGCCATACGGTTGCCGCGCAGGGCGCACAGCTGGCGCTCGTTCAGGTCCAGCAACTCCTTGCCATCCAGGCGAATACTGCCGTCCAGCTGGGCATGCTCGGGCAGCAAGCCCATCAGGGCCAGAGCCGTCAGCGATTTGCCGCAACCCGATTCACCGATCAGGCCCAGCGTGGCGCCGCGCTCCAGAGTAAAGCTCACGTCGCGCACGGCCTGAGCGCGGCCTTGCGGGGTTTGCAGCTGTATGCAGAGGTTGGAGACTTCAAGCAAAGGCATGGCGCATCTCTTGTGGCATCAGCGATCGCGGCTCAGCCTGGGGTCCAGCAGGTCGCGCAGACCATCGCCCAGCAGGTTCAGGCCCAGCACGGAAAGCGCAATGGCCACACCGGGCCAGACGGCCAGCAGGGGGGCCTGGAACATCAGCGTCTGGGCTTCGCTGAGCATGCGGCCCCACGAAGGCTGAGGCGGCTGGGTGCCCAGACCCAGATAGGACAGGGCGGCTTCGGCCAGAATGGCCAGTGCGAACTGAATCGTGGCCTGCACCACCAGCACTGCTGCGATATTGGGCAGCACATGGCGCAAGGTAATGGCCATGCGGCTTTGCCCGCAGGCGCGTGCGGCCATCACATAGTCGCGCGCCCAGATGGCATTGGCCGAGGCGCGGGTGATACGGGCAAAGGTGGGAATGTTGAAGATACCGATGGCGATGACGGCATTGACCATGCCCGGCCCGAAGACGGCGGTGAGCATGATGGCCGAGAGCAGGGCGGGGAAGGCAAAGGTGAAATCTGCCAGCCGCATGATGATTTCTTCCACCCAGCCACGGCGGGCGGCAGCAATCAGGCCCAGAACTACGCCCAGCGCCAGGCCGATGCCAACCGCAATCAGGCCCACGGCAATCGATGCGCGTGCGCCAATCAGAATCTGCGAGGCCACATCGCGCCCATAGGCGTCCGTGCCCAGCCAGTGCTGCGCGCTGATGGGCTGCAGGGCGGCATCCATGTTCATGTCGTAGGCAGAGCCGGGTGTCCATACAAAGGACAGCAGGGCTGCGGCAATCAGCAAGGCGGTCAGCACAGCGCCCAGCACAAAGCTGTGGTGCTGCAAGGCGCGCTGCAGCGGGCTTTGTGGCTGCTGGCGGCTGAGGGCTCGCGTGGGGTAGGAAGTGGATTCTGGCGCGCTCATATATCGCCGGCCTGAATGCGGGGGTCGATAGCAGCGTAGAGCATGTCAACCACAAAATTGACCACAACCACCATGGCTGCCAGCAGCAGCACGCAGTTGCGCACCACGATCACATCGCGGTTGGAGATGGACTGAAAAATCAGCCGTCCAAGGCCGGGCAGGTAAAACACGTTTTCCACCACGATGGTGCCTGCCAGCAGATTGGCAAACTGCAGGCCCATGACGGTGATGACGGGAATCATCGCATTGCGCAGCACATGCCCCCAGAGCGCGGCGCGGCGTGACAGCCCCTTGGCGCGTGCAGTGCGTACAAAGTCTTCGCGCAGCACTTCAAGCACGGCCGAGCGGGTGATGCGCGCCAGTATGGCGGCCTGCACCACGGCCAGAGAGACGGCGGGCAGTAGCAGTGCCTGCAGCGCAGGCCAGAAGCCGCCGCCGTCTTCCTCGCGCCAGCCCGGAAAGCCACCCGCCGAGAACCATTGCAGCTTCACCGAAAACAGCAGAATCAGAAGAATCGCAAACCAGAAGTTGGGGATGGCAATGCCAATCTGCGCCAGGCCCATGACGCCAATATCCCCCCAGCGCTTGTGCCGTGCGGCAGCATATACACCAGCGGTAATCGCCAGAATCGCGGTGATAACCATGGCCAGCACCGCCAGGGGCACGGTCACCAGCAGACGTTCCCAGACCAGCTCCGACACGGGCGAGCCATAGGCATAGCTGGTGCCCATATCACCGTGCAGCAGGCCGCTGATCCACTGGCCGTAGCGCGTCAGCACAGGTTGATCCAGACCCAGTTGATGTGCCATGGCCTGCACGGCTTCGGGGTCAGCATCGGGGCCCATCAGCATCTGGGCCGCATCGCCGGGCAGAATTTCAAGCACGCCAAAGACCACCAGGGATGCGCCGATCAAGGTGGCTATCAGGGTGAGCAGACGTTTGAGCAGAAAGACGCTCATGACTTCAGGCGGGGTTTATCTATTTAAAAGGGAGCAGGCAGGCAATGTGCTGCGCAGCATAGCGGCAATTGTGCCGCGTTGTGCTGCAGCCCCGGACTTTGCCTGATGGGCAGCGCTGTTTCTTGGCGCACCCGATAATGCGGCTTCGAATAACGTAAGCCTGCGAAAATTGGCGCGGCCCAAGCCAGAGAAGCCAAGCAAGGGCCTAGGCGGCCCCGCCGCCCCGCAGCGATGGTGTCGTCCCCTTTGGGGGCGCCGTGCAACGGGAAGGCGCGCAGCGCCTCAGGGGGAAAGGATGATATGGCATTGATGATTACCGATGAATGCATCAACTGTGATGTGTGCGAGCCCGAGTGCCCGAACGATGCCATCTACATGGGCGAAGAGTTCTATGAAATCGATCCCCACAAATGCACAGAATGCGTGGGGCACTTCGATGAGCCTCAGTGCGTGCAGATCTGCCCCGTCGCTTGCATCCCGGTGAACCCGGAGTTTGTGGAAAGTCGTGAAGTGCTGCTCAAAAAATATGAGCTGCTGACGCAGGCAAAGAAAGAAGACTGATGCCTTTTGAGGTGTGAATGAGCACCAATCAAGCGCAAACAGCTCCTGTTTCAGGAGCTGTTTTTGTTTAGGGCAGGTGTTTTTGCCAGCGGTCAGGCTTTATCTTCGGCTGCTGCATCGGGTGCGGGCTTGCGCGGTGGCTTGGGGCGGGGCGCCTTGGTGGTGTGAATGGCAAGCGTGGCCTTGTCCATCTGGCCTGCCACCATTTCAGGCCAGGACTTGAGGGAGTGAATCAGGGCATCCTCGATCAGCTTCATGTGATCGGGTGACGGCTTTTTGAGCACCCAGTTTGCCACTTCACCCTTGTTGCCAGGGTGGCCTATGCCCACGCGCAGGCGCCAGTAGTTGGGAGAGCCCAGCTGGGCATGAATATCGCGCAGGCCATTGTGGCCGCCGTGGCTGCCGCCATGCTTGAGCTTGACGATGCCGGGTTCAAAGTCCAGTTCATCGTGCACAACCAGAACTTCTTCGGGCTGTATCTTGAAAAAGCGCGCCAGCGCGCCGACGGACTTGCCTGAGAGGTTCATGAAAGTCTGCGGCTCTAGCAACCAGACGTTCTGCCCGTTGATGGTGGTGCGAGCCATCAGGCCCCAGTAGCTGCGCTCTGGCATCAGGGTGACTTTGAGTTCGCGTGCCAGCGCATCAATCCACCAGAAACCTGCGTTATGGCGCGTATCTTCGTATTCAGGGCCGGGGTTGCCGAGGCCGACAAACAGTTTGATCATGGAGCGATTATCTTCTTCTGGGCAAAATCAGGCTGGCTGTGCCGTTGTGCAAAATCCCAAAGAAAAAGCCCACCGGAGTGGGCCTTTTCTTTGAGTACAGCGACGGGCGCTGTACTGCAAGCACAAGAATTACTTCTTGCCCTTCTTGGCGGGAGCGGCAGCAGGAGCTGGAGCTGCATCACCTTCAGCAGGAGCCACTTCGGGCAGCTTGATGGAGATCAGCGAAGGGTTCTTGTTGGCGCCACGCACCACAGCCTTCACGCCGTTAGGCAGCTTCAGAGCTTGCAGGCCCAGCACGGACTTGGAAGTCAGAGCGCTCAGGTCCACCTTGATGAACTCGGGCAGGTTTGCGGGTTCGCAGATCACTTGCAGTTCGTGCATCAGAGGAGTCACGGTGCAGTTCTCGCCCTTGACGGCGGGAGACTCTTCCAGACCTTCGAAGTGCAGAGGCACGTTCATGTGCAGCTTGGTGTTGGCTTCAACGCGTTGGAAGTCCACGTGCTGGATCAGCTTCTTGTAGGGGTGGAACTGCACGTCGCGCAGCACAACCTTGGAGACTTGACCGTTCACTTCCATGTCCAGAATGCTGGAGTGGAAAGCTTCCTTGTGGACAGCGTGCCACAGGGCGTTGTGATCGATTTCGATCATCAGGGCTTCACCAGCACCGAAAACGATGCCAGGGGTCTTGCCCGACAGACGCAGACGGCGGCTCGCACCCGTACCTTGCTTAGCGCGCTCAGTAGCGACGAATTGCATAACTAACTCCTAGATGGGTGGACCGCGACCAGTCTCACCCGATTGATAAAAGAATCTGCACCTTGCTGGAAGGCCGTGGATTCTTGCGTTGGCCTCGAACGAGACAAACCTCCCTAGGGAGGTTTGCTTTGGCTCAAGGCCGAAAAACCAGAGATTTTAAGCGGTAAACAGGCTGCTCACCGAATCACCTGTGGAAATACGGTGAATTGTCTCGGCAAACAGACCAGCTACGGACAACTGGCGGATCTTGCCGCACTGCTGGGCAGCGGGGCTCAGAGGAATGGTGTTGGTCACAACCACTTCGTCCAACGCTGCGCCGTTGCCGATGCGTTCCAAGGCAGGGCCCGAGAAGATGGGGTGCGAGCAGTAGGCGTACACGTTCTTGGCGCCGCGCTGCTTGAGCACTTCGGCGGCCTTCACCAGGGTGCCTGCGGTGTCGATCATGTCGTCCATGATCACGCAGTTGCGGCCATCAATATCGCCGATCACGTGCATGACTTCCGACACGTTCGCCTTGGGGCGACGCTTGTCGATGATGGCCAGATCGCAACCCAGTTCCTTGGCCAGGGCGCGAGCACGCACCACACCGCCAACGTCGGGGGAGACAACGATCAGGTCTTCGTAGTTCTTCTGGCGCAGATCATTGAGCAACACGGGGGTTGCGTAGATGTTGTCCACAGGAATATCGAAGAAGCCTTGAATCTGGTCGGCGTGCAGATCCATGGTCAGCACGCGCTCAACGCCAACGGCCTGCAGCATATTGGCCACCACCTTGGCGGTGATTGGCACGCGGCTGGAGCGGGGGCGGCGGTCTTGACGGGCATAGCCGAAGTAGGGGATCACGGCGCAGATGCGCTCAGCCGATGCGCGCTTGAGGGCATCGACCATGACCAGCAACTCCATCAGGTTGTCGTTGGTCGGAGCGCAGGTGGACTGAACCACGAAAACGTCGCGAGCGCGAACGTTCTGCTTGATCTCGACCGCGACTTCTCCATCGGAGAAACGGCCAACGTCAGCAGCACCAAGGGTAGTGCCAAGGTGCTTAACAATCTCTTCAGCCATGCCAGCATTGGCATTGCCTGTGAAGACCATGAAATCAGAGTGATGTGAATGCATGTGAGCGTCCCGGTGCTAAGGGTGCCTAACGCAAGAAGATGTTTGGCAGGGGAAGAAAGATTCGAACCTTCGCATGCTGGAATCAAAATCCAGTGCCTTAACCAACTTGGCGACTCCCCTACACAGGCCTTTTGTCGAAAACAAAAAGCCTTATAACTTGTTATCTGAAACCCAACTCGAAAGAGGATGAATTTCAAGATTTTTGCAGATTCTGACTTTCCATGTGCGCGGTGCACTATTCAAGTCAATGTCCTGCGTTAGTGGTGCAAAGACTGCACTTCCTGAGCCTGTCATTCTAGCATGCAATTTGAAGGAGTTGAGCCACTCTATGGCTTCGCTCACTTCGGGTTGCAGTGCTTGCGCAACGGGCTGCAAGTCGTTCCGGCCAAAACCGTAGTGCTCTGCAGCAAAGTCGGCGATTGTAGCAGTCTTTGTGTCGCGCTTCAGATTCTGGCTTTTGAAGATCTGCATGGTGTCCAGTCCGTGCTCGGGCTTGACCACCACGAACTGTTGTGCGGGCAGAGCGTTCACGTCCGTCAAAGGCTCAATGTTTTCGCCAATGCCGCTGACCCAGGCGGAGCGCCCGCCAATGAAAAATGGCACATCTGCGCCCAGTGTCAGGCCAATGTTCTGCAACTGCTGGCGCGTCAACCCCAGATTCCAGAGCCGGTTCAGGGCCATGAGGGTGCTGGCGGCATCTGATGAGCCGCCGCCCATGCCTGCCTGTGCGGGCAGGTTTTTATGAATGCCAATGTGTACGCCCTGCGTGCAGCCGGTGGCCTGCTGCAGTGCACGGGCTGCGCGGGTAATGAGGTCGTCGGCAGGCAGCGGCATGCCGCTCAGGTCTTCACGGCTGATCTGCCCCGACTGGCTGCGTTCAAAGTGCAGCACGTCGTGCCAGTCGATCAGCATGAAGACGGATTCGAGCAGGTGATAGCCATCGGGCCGGCGGCCGGTGATGTGCAAAAAGAGATTGAGTTTGGCCGGAGCCGGCACGTCATAAAGCGAGTGCATGGCGAAATATCAGAGAAATAGTGGGGCGCAAGCATGGCGCCAGGAAAGAAGACTCAGCGAGCGTCCTGGTCGAGAACAATGCGCAGCGAGGCTTCGGGAGGGGGATTGAAGCGCTCTGCGCGCAGGCGGCCTTGGGCCACATTGCTCAGATCCGTCTTCCAGCCGCTGACCTGGGTGTCTTTGCCCTGCAGCCAGTCAAACAGTGCAGTCACAGGGATGTCGCTGCCCGTCATGCGGCCAATGAGTTCGGACAGGGATTCGGACTCGGTAATGTTCTCGCCTTGCTGCAAGGTGGCGCCTTGCGGGGTCCATTGCAGGCGTGCAATGACAGAGCCCAGCGGGTTGAACACCAGCAGCGTGCCTTGTTCCGGGCGGCCTTGCAGCTCAAAGCCTGCACTGAAAGACTGCTGCTGCGAGTTCTGCACCTGCAAAGCCATGCGGCCAGACCAGTGCTGGCTGTTGCCCGCCTCGCTTTGCAACTGGCGCGCGGGCTGGGCGCAGCCACCCAGGAAAAGTGCGGTCAGCAGCAGTGCGGAAAAGCGGTGCTGCAGCTTCATGGCTTGATGTTCAGGCGCTTGAGTGTTTCAAGCAAAGTGGCATTGCTGGCGTCGGTCTGCAGGCCTTCCCTCCAGATTTTCAGGGCGCGCTCGCGCTTGTTCTGAGCCCAGAGAACTTCGCCCAGGTGGGCCGCAATCTCTACGTCCTGACGCGTGGCGTAGGCTTGTTCCAGCAGCTTTTCGGCGTCATCCAGATGGCCTCGGCGGAAATGCACCCAGGCCAGGCTGTCGGTAATGAAGGGGTCGCCCGGCGTCATGTCCAGCGCTTTTTGAATCAGAGACTGGGCTTCGTCCAGTTTGATATTGCGCTCTGCATAGGAGTAGCCCAGCGCGTTGTAGGCATGCTGAAAGTCGGGCTTGCGCTCAATGATTTTGCGCAGCAGGTGCTCCATTTGCTCGGTCTTGCCCACTCTTTCGGCCAGCAGGGCCGTGTCGTAGGTCAGTTCCATATCGTCGGGAAACTGGCTCAGCAGCTTGGTTTGCAGCTCATAGGCTTCTTCGTTGAGCTTGGCGTCGCGCAGCAGCTGGACTTCAGCGACCTGCTTGAGTCTTTGCTGATTGGGGCCATCGGCAGGAACTGCGCGAATGATGGCGCGGGCTTCCTGGATCTTGCCCTGACGGGCCAGCAGGTCGGCGCGGCGGGTCTGCACGCTCAGCAGATTGGCTGCATCGGGAATGCGCTGCAGGTAGGCATCGGCTTCGTCATAGCGATTGCGCTTTTCTGCCAGGTCGGCCTGCAGCAGATTGAGCTGGGCAAGGCCTGCTTTGCGGGCTACGCCTTCGGGGAGCTTGGGTTGCAGAGCGGCAAACTGGTTGATGGACTGCTGGGCAGCGTCCAGCTCTTTATCCTGCAACTGCAAATTGGCCAGAACGGCCCATGCTTCTGGAAATTCAGGAGACTCGGTCGTGATGGTCTGGATCTGCTTTTTGGCGTCGGCAAAGCGCTTTTGCCCGATCAGCAGCCGGGCAAAGCCCATACGAAGCTGGGGAGACGGATTCTTGTCCAGATAACGCTGAACCAGCGGCTCAACTTCGGCGGACCCTGCTTCCAGCAGCTCCATGGCCAGCAAGGCAATGGCGCTGGAGCCCGGGTTGAGCTTCTCACCGTTTTGCAGGGCCTGCAGTGCGGCAGGCTTTTGGTCTGCTATCAGGCGCAGATGGCCGATGGAGGCCCAGGCCACGGGGCCGTTCTGCGGGTCTTTCAGGCTGCCGTCCAGCGCCTGCTCGACCACATCGGCGGCCAGCGGTTTATCGGAGGCATTGCTATACAGCTGGGTAATGCCAAGGAAGCTTGCGCCGCGCTTTTCGGCAGGCGTCAGCTCCACTTCGCGGCGCAGATAGGAGGCTGAGTCTGCAATGCGGTTCAGTGCCACCATCAGGCGCAGCACGGCGCGGTTGGCATCTTTGGAGTCGGGGTAGGCGTTCAGCCATGCCCGGGCATTGCGCAAAGCCTGATCGCCAGAGCGAGACTGCACCGCCAGCTCGGTGGCGCGGCGGTAGAGCTTTTCACTCTCGCTGGCGCGCGCAGCTTCCATCATCAGCGCCTGGGCATCGCCCAGTGCACCTTCCTGGGCCGCCATTTCGCCCAGCAGAATCTCGTAGAACAGCTCGGCCGACATGGCAGCCTGGCGGTTCTCGGTGTCCATGGCTTTTTCCAGGTCAGAGGTCTGCTCCGACTCGGTGGGCTGAACGGGCGGGTCCGCCAGTTGAGCGGAGGCGATTGCTGTTCCCATGGCCAAAATAGCGGCCACGGCGAGTCCCTGAAAACGAAGAGGATGAGCCATCGGCCCATAATAATCGAAGCTTGTTGAACACTTGGCGAAGATGAGATTGCATGCCTGAATTGCCCGAAGTTGAGGTTACGCGCCGTTCGTTTGCGCAGCGCATAGCGGGCGCGCAAATTCTTTCTGCGGCGCTGGGTAAGCCGTTGCGCTGGCCGCTGGGCCTGTTGCCACAGGCGCTGGTGGGGCGGCAGGTGCTGGCAGTGCGCCGCCGAGGAAAATATCTGCTGCTGGATTTGAGTGAGGGGCTGCTGCTGATTCATCTGGGCATGTCCGGCAGCCTGCGCTTTGTGGCCAGTGATGAACCTGCGCTGGGCGCGGCGGGCCCGCATGACCACTTTGATCTGCAGACCACGCGGGGGCTGCTGCGGCTGCATGATCCGCGCCGCTTTGGTGCGGTGATTTATGTGCCGTCAGAAACAGATGGTCTGGCGCGCAAGCTGCTGGACCATCTGGGAATGGAGCCGCTGGAGGATGGCTTTACGTTGCAGGCCTTCAAGGAAGGGCTGGCGGCAAGCCGTGCGCCCATCAAACAATTGCTGCTCAGTGGCAGTGTGGTGGTCGGGGTAGGCAATATTTATGCTTCTGAGGTGTTGTTCATCTCTCGTATTCACCCGGCAACACCGGCACGCGATATAGGGGCGCGCAAGGTCAGGGCGCTGTACGAGGCTATTCGCGCTGTTCTGGCGCTGGCGGTGGAGCAGGGCGGCACCACTTTGCGTGACTTCTCGTCAGCCAATGGCATGGAAGGGCACTTTCAGCTGCAGGCCAAGGTCTATGGCCGAGAGGGCCTGCCATGCACGCATTGCGCGTCGCCCATTCGGCTGATGAAGCAGGGCCAGCGCAGCACTTACTATTGCGCGCGCTGCCAGAAACTGCAGTGAGCTATCAATATTGATAGCCGCTTGCGCTTGACTGATAAGCGCTTGATGTTGATTTGATTGAAATTCGGTGGCTGAATTTGATATACATCAGCAAGCAGCCCCAAGCAGTCTGGCTGCGGACTGATGCGAGGAAGGTCGAACGATACTCATCAGCTCGGACCATCGGGCCTAGCCCTGTGCAGCTCCGTCTTGGGCCAGTGCTATATTTTGCAGGCTCGGGCAGCTGGCGCTTGCTAAGTCTGCAGCAAATACAAAGAGGATTCACGTGGGAGCTTCATTCAACGAGCAGTTTGATCAGCACGGCGCATGGCGACGCGGTTTTGCCACGCAACTGCAGGAACTGCGCGAGTGGCTGATGGCGCAGGATCTGCTGGACGTTTCAGTGCAGGAGCGTCTGCAGCGGCTCGAAGAACAAATGCGCAGCGACAAGGTCATGGTGGCCTTTGTGGCCGAGTTTTCCCGCGGCAAGTCCGAGCTGATTAACGCCATTTTCTTTGCCCACTATGGCCGGCGCCTCATGCCCGCCAGTGCGGGGCGCACCACCATGTGCCCGGCCGAGCTGGCCTGGAATGCCGAGCTGCAGCCCTGTTTGCGCCTGCTGCCCATTGAAACCCGTGCCTCGGTGGAAAGCCTTGGACAGTGGCGCATGCGCAGCGATGCTTGGCAGGAGCATGCGCTGGATATTGCCAATGCCCAGCAAATCGCCGATACCCTGGCCAAGGTGGCCGAGGTGCGCAAAGTCACCATCGAGCAGGCGCGCGAATGGGGGCTGTGGCATGACGGTGAAGCGGCGGACAACCCGCTGGTTGATGCCAGTGGGCTGGTGGAAGTGCCCCGATGGCGCCATGCCCTGATCAATATGCCGCACCCATTGCTGCGCCAAGGGCTGGTGATTCTGGATACACCCGGCCTCAACGCAGTGGGCGCCGAGCCTGAACTGACCGTCAACCTGATTCCGCAGGCCCATGCCGTGGTGTTTGTGCTGGGCGCTGATACGGGGGTGACCAAGTCCGACCTCGCCATCTGGCGCGACCACGTATTGCCTGCCGGTGCAGGCAAGGCGGGTGGCGATGAGGTGCTGATGAGCTCGCGGCTGGTGGTGCTCAACAAGATCGATACCTTGTGGGACAGCCTGAGCTCGGGTGCTCAGGTACAGGCCCAGCTACGACGTCAGCAGCAGGACTCTGCCCACCTTCTGGGCCTGCCTGAAGACCAGGTACTGCCTGTGTCTGCGCAAAAAGGTCTGGTGGCCAAGGTGGGCAAAAATGATGCGCTGCTGCAGGCCAGTGGTTTGCCAGCGTTCGAAGACCTGCTGGCCAACGGCATCATGGGGCGTCGCCAGCAGGTGCTGCAGGCGGCCATGCAGGCCAATGTGACCCAGCTGCAAACCCAGGTTGAGCGCGTTATCAATATGCGCCGCAACGATCTTGATGACCAACTGGCCGAGCTGTGCAGCCTGCGCGGCAAGAACGCCAATGTGATTGGCAGCATGCGCAGCCGCATCGAGGCGGAGCAAAAAGAATTCGAGCAAAGCACGACCAAGATTCTGGCCATGCGTGCGGTACATATGCGCATGCTCAAGGAGTTATTCCAGCTGCTGAGCTCGGGCACGCTCAAGGCCGAACTGGCTGAACTCAAGGAGGCGCTGGAGCAGCGTGGCCTGAAGCTGGGTGCGCGCAAAGTCTATGCCCAGACCTTCGAGCGCTTGCATGCGCTGGCTGCCAAGGCACTGGGCCAGGCCAATGAAATTCACGCCATGCTCAGCTCCTCCTTCAAGGAACTCAATGCGGAGTATGGATTTTCGCTGCAGGTTCCACCTCAGCTGGTGCTGCCTGAATTCACCGATGACTTGCGCAGCATTGAAGCCAGCTATACCCAGTATCTGGGGCTGGGCAGTGCTATCAAGCTCAGCGGCACAGAGTTTTCGCAGCGACTGATCAAGGCGCTGGCGCTGCGCATGCGCACAGTGTTTGAAGCCGCATCCAACGATGTGGATATGTGGAGCAAATCCCTGACTGCGCCAGTCGATGCACAATTGCGGGAACGCAAACGCAGTTACACACGCCGCCTGGAAGCCGTGGACCGCATACGAGGTGCAGCCACGGGACTGGAAGAACGTATTTCCGAGATGGAAAGCGCACAGCTCAGGCTGGGTGTGCTGCAGTCACAACTGTCCAGAGTGACCGGGCAATTGCTGCTTCCACTGGTGTCCGGAAAGCAGACCAATGCCGTGCAGCTGGACATTAATCTGGTAGCTTGAAATCTTGACTCTCCCTTCGATTGCCACTGCTGTTGTGCAGTGGCAGGCCAGCCATGGCCGCAACCACCTGCCCTGGCAGCAAACCCGTGACCCCTATCGTGTCTGGCTGTCGGAAATCATGCTGCAGCAAACGCAGGTGAGCACTGTGCTGGGCTACTACCAGCGCTTTCTGGATGCTTTTCCCGATGTGGCCAGTCTGGCGGCTGCCCCTCAGGATGCAGTGCTGGCGCTGTGGAGTGGCCTTGGCTATTACAGCCGTGCGCGCAATCTGCACAAATGCGCGCAGGCCGTGATGGAGCTGTGGGGCGGCGCTTTCCCGCGCATTGCGCAAGAGCTGGCAACACTGCCAGGCATCGGTCGCTCAACGGCGGGTGCCATTTCATCGTTTTGCTTTTCCGAGCGGGTGCCCATTCTGGATGCCAATGTGCGCCGTGTGCTGACTCGTGTGCTGGCTTTTGATGCCGATCTGGCGCAGTCACGCAATGAAAGGCAGCTATGGGAATTTGCGCAGCAGCTATGTCCAACGCAGAATCTGCAAGAGGCCATGCCGCGCTATACGCAGGGCATGATGGACCTGGGGGCCAGCATCTGCACGCCACGCAAGCCCAGCTGTCTGGTCTGCCCTCTGCATGGCGAATGCCGCGCAGGCAAAGCGGGGAACCCAGAAAACTACCCCGTGCGCACACGCAAGCTCAAGCGCTCGGCAGAATCCTGGTGGCTGCTCATTGCCATGGACGAGCAAGGCCAGGTGTGGCTGCAAAAGCGCCCGCAGGCTGGCATATGGGCGGGGTTGTACAGTCCTCCGGTTTTTGAAAGTGAAGATCAGCTGCAGCAGTATGTGCAGCGTAACTGGAGTGGCGCCGACGCTGCAAAGTGGACGCATCTGCCTGCTTTTTTGCATGTGCTGACCCATAAGGATTTGCACTTGCATCCGGTGATTGTGCCCGTCCAGAAAGCGCATGCAGCTATGGTTTCAGAAGCGGAAGCCGCTTGCTGGGCAGGCCCGTCTGCCTGGGCTGAAATGGGCTTGCCAGCGCCCGTACGCAAGCTGCTGGATGCCCAGCTGAGCTGAATAAAAAAGGTGACGTCTGAGTCACCTTTTTTCATGGGATTCACGCGCTTCAGAAGCGCACGCGCGGAATCACCATGGAGCAGCGCAGACTGAGCCAGTCCAGCCACAGCATGCGGTTTTGCGGGGTCTGTCTGCGCTGCTGCAGATCCTTGCCCACATGAGTTACCTGCTGGCGCAGTGCGCGCAGCAGCTGTCTATCCCCTTGCGTCTGGGCGGCCTGCCATAGCTGGCGGTAGTTCTGTACATCGATGTCCAGGGCTATGTCCAGGTTGGTGACCTGTAGATGCTGTGCCGAGATTTTGAGCATAGCCATGGCTTCAGGGCTCAGCGAAGTGCGGGAGGTGTTCATGACAGCTCCTCGTTTGTGCTGGCTGCGGGTGCGGGGCGCTTGTTGGCTGCGCTATCGCCGTCATTGGCGGTGAAGGCATACCAGTCCACATGGCGGGTGCAGATCATGACCAGGGCCAGCACGGCAAACAGTGCGATCGAGCCCACTACCAGCGCGGTCTGCTCCAGTTGCAGCAGCACGTAGAGCAAGCCGTAGAGTGCGCCAATGGCCAGTGCAAATGGTAGCCCCCGCTTGATGCTGCCCAGAATATGGCTGGCATAGAAGCCCAGCAAAGTCACGCAGGCACTGGCTGCAATGGTGTAGGCAGTGGCAAAGCCCAGATGCTCGGAAAAGCTGATCAGCAGCAGGAAAAAGCTGCACAGGGCTGAACCCACCAGCAGGTACTGCACCGGGTGAACGCGCAGCTTTTTCATCACTTCAAACAAACCCACGGCCAAGAAGGTCAGGATCACAAACAGGGCGCCGTATTTGGTGGCGCGGTCACTAAGTGAATAGATGTTGACGGGGTTGACGAAGGCGGTGTCCATGGACTCTAGGCATGGGCCGCTGCCGTCGGCTCCGGTGCTTGCCGCACGCACGGTGTTGTCGATTTCGTATGAGGAGTCATTGCCGTAATAAGAGGCGCTGCACAGACTCTGCTGGCGGTTGAAGGCGGTGCTGGCCGAAGTGGCGAGCGAGGAAATTTCCCAGTCAGCCGTAAAGCTGTTATCTGTCACTTCGCGACGTGAAGGCAGGAAGCTGCCGCCAAACGAGGGGTGAGGCCAGTCGGCAGTCAGCGTTACTTTGTTTTCGGATGCGATGGGAGTGAACGCCAGGCGCTCAGTACCCAGCAGTTGCAGCTTGAGGCGGATGTTCAGAGGCTCGCCTTTTTTGATGGAAGCGCTGGGGATGACGGCCTGAATGCCTTTGCTGTATTGCTCAAGTGAGGTGCCGGATTCGACGTTCAGTTCTTTGCCGTTGACTTCGATGGTGGCGCTGCGAATGCCACGTGGGTCGCTGAGCGCAAAAGACACGTAGAGCTTGTCGCAGCTGGTGGTGGATTTGCCCGCGCTCAGAGGATGCGTCACACGCACTGCACTGCTGACTTCTGCGGGTTGCGCAAACTGGTCTGCATTGGTGAAGCTGGCTTCAATCTGGTCGTGCAGCACATAGGCGTTGATGCGATGCAGGCCGCGTGAGCGCTCTTCCATTGCGGCATTGGCATTGTGGTTCACGCTATCTGGCAGCAGCTGGCGCTGGAATTCACGCGTGGTGTATTCGATCTTTTTACCGTTGGCGGTGCTGATGGTTTCGGTACAGCTCTGCACCAGAGCCGGGCCAATCAGGGTTTGTGGCCCGGCCAGGCTGGAGACTACGGATTGAATGGCGTAATCACGGTTGCGAATACGGTCGCGTACCACGTCCTGAATCATGCTCAGACCCAGCATCAGCAGGGCTATGACGATCAGCAAAGAGACAACTTTGAATAGCAGCCGGTGTTTCATGAAAGCTCCCGAAAAATGGTTTTCGGGGGCAGTTTCGTCAGCGACTGTGTGAAGGCAATGAAGTCTGTGAAGTCAGTGTGAAGTCACGCCATTTTTTGCGATGGGGAAGAAAAATCCAGAGTAACCGCCAGGCCTGGGGCCATATTGCAGATGCGCATGCTGCCGCCGTGCAAGTGCATGATGCGCGTGACGATGGACAGGCCCAGGCCCGTGCCGCTGCGCTCTCCGTTGGGTCTGGCTGTGGTGAAGAAGCGCTCGCCAAGTCGGCTGAGCAGCGCGTCTGGAACGCCGGGGCCCTGGTCACGTATGGTGATGCCATGGGGCTTGAGAGCGATGTCTATGCTGCTGCCGCTGGGGGCAAAGTCCAGCGCATTTTGCAGAAGATTGCTGATGGCCAGCTCTACTAGTCCGCGCTCCCATGGGCCGGTACTGTCCACGCCGTGCAGTTGCAGCGTAATCTGGCGCTGCGCTGCCTGGCTGCGAAGCGCATCTGTGGCCTGCTGCGCGCATTGCATGAGGCTGCAGGAGTGGCTGGCATCCAGCTGCTGGCGCTGCTCCAGCCGGCTCAGTTGCAGCAACTGATCGATGAGGTTCTGCAGGCGCAGGCTCTGGTCCATGACCTGCTGGGCAAACATCTGGCGATCTTCGGCGGGCAAATCTTCCAGCAGCAACTCAGCTGCACCGCGAATGGCAGCTACCGGGCTTTTGAGCTCATGGGTCAGGGCGCGTACATAGCCTTCGATGTAGTCACGGCCTTCCAGACGTTTGCGCATATTGTCCATGGCCTGGGCCAGCTCGCCCAGCTCGCCCGGCATGGCGGGAACGGCCAGCGGCGGCGGAGCCTGCTCTGGATGGGCTGACTCATGCAGCGTGGGTGCCTGCACGTGCTGGGCGTAGTTGCGCAGCCTGCGCACATGCACCACAAACCACCAGGTTACGGCGCAGCCCACTCCTGCAGAGATCAAGACAAACAGCAGGCCGCCGCGAAGAATCTTGCGCTCTGCGCTGTCGATGATTTTTTGTACCGACCGTGAGGGCTTGGAGGTGGTCAGCACGCCCGCAATCTGGCCGTTGACCCAGATAGGGGCCGAGACATACATCACGCTGCTGGATTCGTCGTCCTTGATAGCTCTGGTGGTACGGGCGCCGTATTCGCCGCGCAGCGTCAGGTAAACATCTCGCCAGCGCGAGTAGTCGGCACCTTCGTCACGGCCTTGCGAATCGAACAGCACTTTGCCCTGTGCATCGGTGACGGTCACGCGCAGGTCCAGATGTGTCTTGCGGCTGTCCCAGATCCACGCCTGTATGGGTTTGTCTGTGTAATGCGACAGCTGCTGGCTGAAGGCACTGCTTTTGCCCGGCTGAAACTGGCCGCCAGCCATGTCGGCGCTGGCCAGTGCAGCCAGTGCGTATGCGGTTTCAACCAGTGTGTCCTCAGTCACCTTGCGTACGCTGGGTTTGACTTCCACCATGAAGACCTGCAGCACGAAAAATGCGGCCAGCCCGTTGATCAGGAAGAAGGCGAAAAACAGGCGTAGACCCAGGCGCATGATGCTTATTCAGGCAGGCTCAGGCTGTAGCCCAGGCCACGGTGGGTGGTGATGAGTTCCTGGTCGGGCAGGCATTCGCGCAGCTTGGCGCGCAGGGTTTTGATATGCGTGTCCACCGTGCGGTCGGTGCTTTCGCTGTGCAAGCCCCATATCTGCTCCAGCAGATGTTCACGGCTCAGAATGCGCCCAGCGCTGCGGCTCAGGCATTGCAGCAGCTGGAATTCGCGTCGGGTCAGATCCAGAGTCTGAGAATGGATCAAAGCACGCTGCCCTTGCTCATCTATTTGAAGTGCTTGCGCAGGCTGGGTCTGCGCTACGGGCTGAAATTGCCTTGATCTGCGAAGCAGGGCACGCATGCGGGCCAGCAATTCGCGGGGGCTGAAGGGCTTGGTCAGATAGTCGTCTGCGCCCAACTCCAGCCCCAGAATCTTGTCCATTTCTTCGCTGCGAGCGCTGAGCACCAGAACCGGTGCAATTGAGCCGCCCGAGCGCAGCTCCCGGCACCAGTCCAGTCCATTGCCATCCGGCAGGCCCACATCCATCAGCAAAGCGTCAAATGAGCGGGACGCCCATTGCTGCCTGGCATCTGCAATCAGCAGGCTGTGTGTCACAGCAATGCCTTCGCGCTGCAGTGCGTAGCAGATGGTGCGGGCGATGGCAGGGTCATCTTCCAGCAGAAGAACCTGCGGGGCATCGGTTGACGGGGCAAGGCCGGGCATGGATCAGCTGGCGGCAGGTACGGCCAGAAATTCCTGGGAAACCTGCAGGAAGCGGCCACGGAAATCCAGAGAGCGGTGGCGGCGCACGGTGGGCCACTTTTTCTCGAAGTGTTTGGCCAAGGCTTCGACCAGATAGACCGAGCGGTGCTGCCCGCCTGTGCAGCCAATGCCAATCGTTACGTAGCTGCGGTGGTCTTTGGCCAGCAGGGGGAGCCAGCGTTCCAGAAATTGCTGAATGTCCTGCTGCATCTGCTGCACTTCAGGCATTTTTTGCAGATAGCTGGCCACGGGCTCGTCCAAGCCCGTCAAGGGGCGCAGGTCTTTTTCGTAGTGCGGATTGGGCAGCATGCGGACATCGAACACATAGTCGGAGTCGGAGGGCATGCGGTGCTTGAAGCCAAAGGACTGGAACACCAGCGTCATCTGGTCTTCAGGGGCTTGGATGGCCTGCTTGATGTAGCTTTGCAGCTGTGCGGACTTGAGATCGCTGGTATCTATGACGGTGGATTGATCGCGCAGCGAACCCAGCAGCTCGCGTTCTTTCTCGATGTCCTGCCCCAGAGCCTGACGCTCTGCGGTTACAGCACCGGGAGACAGCGGGTGACGCCTGCGTGTTTCAGAAAAGCGCCGCACCAGCGTGGAGGTGCCAGCATCGAGAAACACCAGCTTGGGGGTGATGCCTTGCTTGCGCAGGCGATCGAGCTGGTCTGGGAGCTGGGGCAGGCCCTGGGCGCTGCGCGCATCCATGGCAATGGCCACTTTGTCATTGCTCTGGCTGAGCTTGAGTTCGACAAAGGATTGCAGCAACTCGGGCGGCAGATTGTCCACGCAGTAATAGCCTGCGTCTTCCAGCGCATGCAGTGCAACGGATTTCCCCGATCCGGACATGCCACTGATCAGAACAAGCTCCATAGACATGATTTCACACTCCTTTGACTTTGCTGCCAGTTTTGCGGGTGGCAGTTGTCGATTTTCTATCCCGGGTGCCGGGTGTATTCGGGTTGGGGCTGGATGCCAATCTTGCCATGCCCAGCATTTCTCGGGCATGTGCCATCGTTGCATCGGATAAGTGTTCGCCGCCCAGCATGCGGGCCATCTCCATCTCGCGCTCCTCTCCCATCAAGGGGTCAACGCTGCTGATGGTGGTGTTGGATTTGGGGCGTTTGGTCACGCGGTAATGCTGATCGGCATAAGCGGCAACCTGCGGCAGGTGGGTGACGGCCAGCACCTGGCGCGAGGCGCCCAGCGAATGCATGAGGCGGCCCACGGTTTCGGCCACTGCACCACCCACGCCGGAGTCCACCTCGTCAAAGATCAGCGTGCCCGCCTGGCCCAGTTCGCTGGTGGTTACGGCAATGGCCAGCGAGATGCGGGATAGCTCGCCACCAGACGCCACCTTGGCGATCGGTTTAGGTGTGGCACCTGTGTGACCGGCGACCAGAAACGTAATGCTGTCTGTACCTGCAGGGCCGGCGTTTTGCCCATGCTCCAGCTGAACCTCAAAGCGTCCGCCCTTCATGCCCAGGGTCTGCATGGACTGGGTAATGGCCCGGGAAAGGCGTGGCGCGGCCAGTGCACGTTGCTGCGAAATCTGGCGAGCCTCGGTTTGAAAGTGCTGGTGTGCAGCTTGCTCTGCAGCGCGCAGACTATCCACATCCACAGCGGCATCCAGCTGACGCAGCTCCTGCTTCCAGCCCTCCAGCAAGGCGGGCAGTTCCTCTGGGGTGCGCTTGTAGCGGCGTGCCAGTTGCATCCATAGCGACAGGCGTTCATCCAGATGTGTCAGAAGTTCCGGGTCCAGATCGGCGCGACGCAGATAGGCCTGCAAAGAGTGGCGTGCATCATGCAACTGAGCCACGCAGGAGCCCAGCACGTCGGCGATGTTTTGAAACTCTGGCTCCAGGTGCTCCTGATCTTGGAGCATATGGTGCGCTCTGCCCAAGGGGTTGGCGGCACCGGCATCATCATCTTCCAGCAGTTGCAGGCAGGTCTGGGCGGAATCCATCAGCGTCTGTGCATGCGACAGGCGCGTGTGCTGGGCGTTGAGTTCATCCCATTCGTCAGCGCGTGGCGAGAGCTTGTCCAGTTCGGAAATCTGCCATTGCAGTCGTTCACGCTCACGCTGCAGATTGTCCTGGGCGGAAAGGGCTTGCTCCAGTATCTGGCTGGCTCCATGCCAGGCGCTCCACAAAGTCTTGAGCGCGCTGGTATCGATGCCGCCATAGGTATCCAGCATGGCGCGGGCCGAATCCGGTCGAGTCAGGCTTTGCCATGCGTGCTGGCCGTGAATATCGATCAGCTGTTCACCCAGATGGCGCAACTGTGTGGCCGTTGCGGGCGAGCCATTGATCCATGCACGGCTGCGGCCCTGGCTGTCTATGACCCGGCGCAGCAGCAGCTCAGGCTCTTGCGCAAAGCCAGATTCTTCAAGCCAGGGCTGCAGGTGCGCGGGGCAGTCAAATTCGGCGCAGATATCGGCTTGGCTACAACCCTCACGCACGACTTGAGCGTCCGCACGGGCGCCCAGCACCAGTTGCAGGGCATCCAGCATGATGGATTTGCCCGCGCCGGTTTCTCCGGTCAGCACGGTGAAGCCCGCCTGCCAGTCCAGATCAAGTGACTGGACGATCACAAAGTCCTGAAGGACGATGCGCTTCAAGGCCATGATCAGGAGCCTCCCTCGTTCCAGCCCAGCTTTTTGCGCAGCGTGGCGAAGTAGTTCCAGCCCTTGGGGTGCAGAAAGTGCACGCTATGGTCGGCACGCTTGACCAAAATGCGGTCGCCATGCTGCAGCGATGCCAGCGACTGCATGTCGAAATTGGCACTGACATCGCCTCGCCCGCCCACGACCTCAATCGTCACTTCCTGAGTGTCTGACAGAACAATGGGGCGGTTTGACAGGTTGTGTGGCGCAATCGGTACCATGACCCAGGCCGGAATCGACGGGTGCAGCATGGGGCCGCCTGCGGACAGGGCATAGGCCGTCGATCCCGTAGGGGTGGCCACAATCAGTCCATCAGCGCGCTGGTTGGAGACGAACTGGCCTCCCACTTCTACGCGAAGCTCCACCATGCCCGAGGTCGATCCACGGTTGACCACCACATCATTCATGGCCTGCGCTTCAAAGACACAGACGCCATCGCGCATGACGCGAGCGTGCATCAGCGGGCGCTCATCCTCTTCGTACTCGCCCTGAAGAATCGAGGTGATGGAGGCTTCGAAGTCCTCCAGCGCAATATCGGTCACAAAGCCCAGGCGCCCCTGGTTGATGCCCACCAGCGGCGTGCCATAGCGTGCCAGATGGCGGCTGACGCCCAGCATGGTGCCGTCACCGCCAACCACCAGACCCAGGTCGCAATACTTGCCCAGACCATCCACATCCATGCTGGGGTAGTCCGTCATGCCCGAATAGATGGCGGACTGGGTATCCAGAATCACTTCGCACCCCAGGCTGCGCACATGGGCCGCAATACGTTGCAACGAGGCGCTGGCCTCGGCAGAAGGGGCAGCCGCAGCCGGGCTGTGGTACTTACCGATCAGGGCAATATGGCGAAACGTGGATGTCATCTGGGAAATTACATCATTAAAATGAAATCATGCTCGACGAACGTGCCAAGTTATTGCTCAAAGCGCTGATCGAGCGTTATATCGCTGACGGTCAACCAGTCGGCTCGCGCACACTCTCACGTGCATCCGGGCTTGAATTGTCGCCTGCCACCATAAGAAATGTGATGGCCGACCTGGAAGAAATGGGGCTGATCATCAGTCCACATACTTCGGCGGGCCGTGTGCCCACAGCCAGAGGCTATCGCCTGTTTGTGGACACCATGCTCACCGTGGACCGGGCTGACCTTGTAACGCCGAATCTGGTGCCTGAGCAGCCGCAAAAAGTCATCGCCAATGCGGCCAATCTGCTCTCCAGCCTCTCCCAGTTTGTGGGCGTGGTCATGGTGCCGCGCCGCAGCTCCGTCTTCAAGCATATCGAGTTTGTGAGATTGTCCGAGCGCCGCTTTCTGGTCATCATCGTCTCGCCCGAAGGCGATGTGCAGAACCGCGTGATCTTTACCGATGTGGATTACGGTGCCTCGCAGCTGATTGAAGCCTCCAACTTTCTGAACCGCCACTATGCGGGGCTGACTATGGAGGAAGTCCGTGTACGCTTGAAGACAGAAGTCGAGCAACTGCGCGGTGAAGTTGCTTCGCTCATGCAAGCTGCAGTCAATGTCGGTGCAGAAGTCATGAGCGGCAACGAGCAGGAAGACGTGGTTATTGCCGGAGAGCGCAATCTACTCTCTGTCAGCGATTTTTCCAGCGATATGGGAAACCTGCGCCGCGCATTCGATCTGTTTGAGCAGAAAACCCAGATTCTGCGCCTGCTGGATTTTTCCAACCAGGCTGACGGTGTGCGCATCTATATTGGAGGCGAAAGCCAGACGGTGCCCTTTGAAGACCTGTCTGTTGTCAGCGCCCCCTATGAGCTCGATGGCCAGATCGTCGGCACACTGGGCGTGATTGGCCCCACGCGCATGCACTATGACAAGATGATCCAGATTGTCGATATCACATCCAAACTGGTGAGCAATGCTCTGAGCCACAAGCGTTAGGCCCTACAATGGCAGAGTTTTTCTGATGGCGGCCATAGCTGTTGTCAGTGCTGGGGCGTTAGCTCAGTTGGTTAGAGCAGAGGACTCATAATCCTTTGGTCGTCGGTTCAAGTCCGCCACGCCCTACCAATAATATCAACGGGTTACGAGAAATCGTAGCCCGTTTTTTATTGCCTTCTGCAAATGTTTGCGTTGACGGTGGACAGGGCTTCAGAAAACAGGCGAAGCAGTCTTTCCGGTGCGGTTCCATGTGTAACCGTGCGGGCTTAAATAGCACTTCCAAATCAGACAGATCTGCCAGACAGGGAAACCGGCAATGGATTAGTCTCATTCATGATTCTGATCTCGGGTTCGAGAGACTTTCTCTGGGGCCGTCTTTGCTGGAATGTTGATTTGATGACTGATATTTACATCGTCCGACACGGACAAAGTGCAGCCAATGCGGGTGAGATTACCCATGATCCGGCCCAGATACCTCTGACTCAGACAGGTGTGCAGCAGGCGGCTGATCTGGCGAGTTTGCTGGAGATTACGCCACGGCAGGTCATTACATCCAACTATGTACGGGCAAAGAATACGGCCCAGCCGTTTTGCCAGCGCTGGGGCTTGAGTTCACGTGAACTGCCTGTGCTTCATGAGTTCGTGACGCTCTCGCCGAGCGTGGTGAATGGGACATCGGTGGATTTTCGAAAACCGTTGATTGATGCCTATTGGGATGCCGCAGAGCCGCAAGTGCAGCATGGCGAAGACGCTGAGTCGTTTGAGCAATTCGCGGCTCGTGTGAATCAGTTTCGTGGTCAGCTTGCTGCACTTGAACACAACACGGTTATTTTTGGGCATGGAATGTGGTTTGCCTTGCTGATCTGGCAACTGCAGGGCTTTGGCTGGCGCGACAGCTTGTCGATGGCTGCTTTCAGGCGCTATCAACTGGCTTTGCCCATGCCGAACTGCGGCGTTTATGTTTTGCGTTCGCAGGGCGGAGATTCGTGGGCCGTGAGCTTTCAGGAGCATTTGTATCGCAAGCTTCAGCATGATTCGTCTTCTGATGCGCGAGGCCAGGTGATGGGGGGAGGCTGAGCCCAAGCCACAGCGGCTGTGGAAAGCCGCTTTTTTTCGCCTGATTGCGAAAAAGTTCGAGATTTGGTCTGAAGGGCATTTTTACGCTGCTAGAATACAACCCTGTTGCGGCTGTAGCTCAGCTGGATAGAGTACTTGGCTACGAACCAAGGGGTCGTGGGTTCGATTCCTGCCAGCCGCACCAAAAAACGTCAATCCTCAGAACTGAAAAGTTCTGGGGATTTTTCGTTTCTGGGCTCTGATGGGGGTGTTTTGAGCTGAGGCAATCAGCTCCCCTGCTTGTCAGGCCTTGGGAATCAGCAAGGTGAAAGTGCTGCCTTTGCCCAGCTCGCTCTGGATTTGCAGCTGCCCGCCATGGCGTTGTGCCACGGTGCGCACAAATGCCAGGCCGAGGCCCACACCATCCATGCGCTGGTGTTGCTGCAGGCGTTCAAAAGGCTGGCTCAGGCGCGCCAGTGAGGCCGCATCCATGCCGGGGCCATGATCGAGGATGGCAAGCCCCCAGAATTCATGGCTGTCAATCACGCTGCACTCCACGGTAGATGTGGCGGTCGTGTCTGAGGGCTTGCCGTATTTGATGGCATTGCTCAGCAGGTTGACTGCGGCGCGGTAGAGCAGGCCGGGGTCGCCTGCAACCATGGTTTCGTTTTCTGGCAGCTCGAAGATCAGCTGTACTTGCTGTTTTTGCGCGGCGGTCCAGCTGTCTGATACGGCCTGATCGGCCAGCAGGCCCAGGTCCAGTGCTTCGTTGCGGTAGCTTTGCTGCTGCGCGCGGGCCAGATGCACAAAGTCGTCTGCCAGCTTCAGTGAGGATTGCGCATAGCCTTCGATGCGTTCAAACAATGCCTCGTCGGCGGAAGGTGCGCGACTGCCGCGCTGCATTTCCAGCAGGGTGATGATGGAGCCGATGGGGCTGCGAATGTCATGCGAGATGAATTGCATGGCCTGATCGCGCTGGGTCTGGGCGCTGCGCAGATCGCTGATATCTACAAGGGTGATGAGCCAGCCTGAGTTGGGTGGCGCCTCGAAGGCTTGACTCAGCAACATGAGGTGGCGGCCCTGGGCATCGCGGCCCTCGCTTTGGCGGGGTAGGGATGCCTGCTGCATGTCGTTGCGCTGCAGCAGCGGGGCTGCAGGTGTCGATGGGGTGCTGTGCCGGCCTGGGGTATTAGCCTGGCCCAAGCCAGCCAGCAGGCTCACCAGATCATCACCCATTTGCAGCTGGATTCCCAGACTGGCGACATAGGCGTGGGCGGCCGTATTGGCCAGCAGCACTTTGCCGCTTCGGTCGCAGACAAAAGTGGCGGATGGGAGCTGGCGCAGGCTTTCACTGACGAAATGGTGCAGAGAGCGCAACTGGCGGGAGGCTTGTTCCACGGCAGCAATGCGCTGATCGAGTGCATCTCCGGTCAGAACATTGGCGCTGCTGATTGGCAGGCCCTGACCTTGCAGGTCGCGCAGCTCCAGTGCCAGAAATTGCGTGGCAGAGCGCAGCCGCAGCCAGCTCCACAGGGGGTAGGCAGAGGCTAGGCCTAGCAAAGCCGCTGCGGGTGCGGTCTGTATGTGACCCCAGCGCGGCGCCAGCCCGGCTGTCAGAAGTGCAAGGATTGCCAGCCCGGCACAGGCCAGCAGCCCGCCAGAAGGGCCAAACCTGGCCAGTGCCAGCAAGGCCAGCAGCACGGCGATGAGATTGAGGGCGCGGTTGAGTTCGGGAGACGCCGGCTCCAGGTGCAGGTCTTGCTGAATGCCGCTGAGCACATGGGCCAGCATTTCCACATTCGAGATCAGTCTGGCGCCAAAGCCGACGGGGGCGGTGAATTTCTCGCCAAGCCCTGCGGCGGTGGCGCCTATCAGCACATATTTGCCGCGAAATGCAGCAGCAGGAATATCGCCGCGCAGCACATCGATATACGAGTACGTGGCAAATGGCGTGTTGCCCTGCTGAGGCGCGGCAAAGGCAATGACCTGAGGCTGCAATTGCAGCCAGGAGGCGCTGGGTGCATCTGCAGGTGCCTGCGCTGGCTGGCATGGCTTGCCCGTCTGGCCTACGCAGTGCAGGCTCAGCGCCATATGCCACTGGGGCGATTCCTTGGGGCCTTCAATGGCGTTGAAGCGGCGCACCACGCCATCGGCATCCACGGGCATCTGTGTATGCCCGAGTGCAATAGCGGCGCTGCGCAGGCTGGACAGGGGCTCGTTGATCTGGGTTTGTGCGCTGCGCGTGATGGGCAAAACGGTGTGGCCATTCCTTTGCAGTGCGGGCTGCAGCAGCAGGTCATCGCCGGGGTAGTCCAGGTCTTCTTCGCTGAAGACAATGTCCATGCCAATGGCGCGTGGCTGACCAGCGGAGATGCGTTCGATGACAGCCGCATGCAGAGCGCGGCGCCAGGGCCAGCGGCCAATGGATTCGATGCTGTGATCGTCAATGGCGACGATGACGACATCCGGCGAGGCTGCGCGCTGGTGCAGCCAGGCCGAGGCGTCCTGTATTGCGCTATTGAAGCGTGTGAGCTGACCGGGGGCGCTGAGGGCATAGACCAGCGTCAGCAGGAAAGCACTGAGCAGCAACCAGCTGTAGCGCAGTTTGGGCGGCTTGCGGCTTGCGGCTTCAGGCATGGGGGCTGGGGTGGTGATTGCTCATGAATGCATAGCTGCTTGCGCCTGCCATGCATTGGTTTGAGTGAGAAAGCGTATGAGGAATCATATTCATCATGCGCAGGCAGCTCACTTTTTTATTGGCGCATCAGACGCACGCCATCGCCGGAGGAAAGGCTTTGGCCATCACCGGTAGTGACCCAGTTGCCCGTCTGAAACTGGCGGGCCGGGGTGAAGTTGCTGCGCAGGCCGTTGCTGTCTTCCACCTGCATCTGCAGGTAATAGCTGCCCGCGGCCAGATCCTGGGTGGACCACTGGGGCTGGGTCAGCCAGGTGTCCACCAGTGGTTTGGAGAATTCCGCATCCTGAGCCACCACGACGTGATAGCGGTGGCCTTCTTCGCCTGCCCAGCGAATATTGCGGCTGCCTTCACCGGCAGAGCCACCCATTTGCAGCTCTGGCGATTTGGGCGCTTCGGCCAGCTTCATGCGCTGGGGCGGGGCAAAGGGACCGGGGTCTTGCTGGCCATTGGTCAGCGTGCGGGTGCTGGCAACGCGCCACTGGTAGTCGCCTACGGGCAGCTTGGCCAGCGCCTGTGCGGCCAGGCTGCACTCCTGCAAGGCACTGACATCAATGAGAGGCTGGGCAAAGTCTGCACCGCTGGCAGCGACTTGAATGCGGTAGGACGAGGCTTGCTCAACCTTGGTGCACTGCAAGCCGCGCTGGCCCAGGCCCACCACGGCATCAGGCTCGGGGGATTCGTACAGCGGCGGCACGGGCGTGGCCTTCACGCGCAGGCTGTGCGTGCTGCGCGCGCCGGGAATGCCGTTGGCATCAATGGCGCGCACGGTGGCCAGATAGTTGCCGTCTGGCACGCCGGTGAGGCGGGCTGGTGATTGCGTAAACAGGCCGCTGCGCACGATCTGGTTCAGGTCTTTGTGCTCGGCCAGTTGAACCTGATAGCGCACTGCACCCGCCATGACGGGCAGCGGCAGGCTAACCCAGCTGGCATCTTCGGCCAGGGCGGGCCACAGAGCGATATCCGGTGCGGGCAGCATGGCCGTGGGTTTGCTCAACTGGCCATTGGCAGAAACAGCCACGCCCTGACCGGGCTTGAGCAGGGCAGAGGGGCGGCCCGACTGTACGGAGACGGAGCCCTCATCCACTGCTGCGGCCGTCTGGCCCTGGGCGTCGGTCAGCACCAGAAACTGGGTGCCGCGCACGCTGGTTGATGCCGATGGGGTGCGAATTTCAAAGCGTCGCTCGGTCTGCACCTGTTTGGAGACAGAGGCTTCAACACCGCCTTCACGCAGGTCCAGCACCGATTGCAGGGTGCCCGCACGGCCTTTGCGGCGCATCTGGCGCAGCTCTACATCAGAGGCAGATTGCACGCGCACCAGCGAACCATCGGCCAGGCGGACCGAGACAAAGCCATTGGCTGGCACCTTGAGCGAATCACCTTCTTCCAGCAACTGACCTTTTTGCACGGGCTGGCTGGCGGCCGCTGTATTGGCGGGCGTGTCGGCCAGGTGGCTGAGCGAGCGAGTGCTGCGCACATCACCCTGCACAAATTCCACCGAGGCCGCCGCAGCGCGCAGCAGGCGTGTGGGAATCCGCAGCACCGAGCCAGGTTGCAGGCGCAGCGGGTCTTGCACGCGGTTATGGCTTTGCAGCGCAGTCCAGCGGGTGTGGTCGCCCAGATAGCGGGAGGCCAGCTGTTCCAGCGTATCGCCCGCAGTCACGCGGTGCTCGATCACATCGCCAGCAGGCGAGGCTGGGCGAATCTGCGCCATTGCCTGACCTGTCAGCGCCAGTCCGGCCACGCCGCTGCAGGCCAGCACCATTTGCATGGAGGGGACGGACTTGCGCGGAAAGGGAATGGACAGGGTTGAGAGGGAAATAGGCATATAGCGTAGATGGGGTGTGCGGTAGTTGCTATGAAAAGTGAAAAAACTCAGTGTCAGGCGACAGAGGTGGTTTCGGTCTCCGGCACATCCAGCCTGTAGCCGTAGCCGTAAATGGCGGAGATGGAATACGGCTGACCAGCGCGCAGATTGAGCAGATTACGCAGACGCGAGACATGGGTGTCCAGAGAGCGGGACTGCACTTCGGAGTTATGGCCCCAGACGACTTCGCGCAGATGATCGCGGGACAGCAGGCGACCCTGGTTCTGGAACAGCGTCAGCGCCAGTGTGTATTCGCGGTGGGTGACTTCCACGGGCTTGCCATCGATTTCGATGCCATTGGTGGCGGTGTGAAAGCGATAGGGGCCGAAGTTCAGCACGCTCTGGGCCGACAGCGGGTAGGCCCGGCGCAGCAGGGCCGACATGCGTGCGCGCAGCTCAGCTGCGCGCACGGGCTTGATCATGAAATCATCTGCCCCGCAGCTCAGGCCTTCAACAATGTCGGCCTCTTCACTGCGGTGGGTGATGAAGATGATGGGCAGCTCTTTGCTGACTTGCTCGCGCACCCAGCGCACTACTTCCGTGCCGGCGATGTCGGGCAACTCCCAGTCCACCAGCAGCAGATCAAAGCTTTCGCGGCGCAGAGCCTGTTGCAAAGCCGTACCTTTGAGAAAGGTGTGGCAGCTGTGGCCTGCTTCTCTTACGACCTGCTCCAGCAGTTGCAGCTGCAGAGCGTCATCATCCAAGGCGGCGATACGCATGTGTCATTCCTTTCGTTCGAAGGACTTGTTCCTCGCAACCAGCACGCATCGGGCATGCTGGCTCCCATCCTCCACTGCAGCAGGAGTTTACTGTTCAGCGGCTTCGCGCAGTTGTTCCAGCGCTTGTACCACTTGCTCGTCCTGCACACCATCTACAGTTTGCAGGCGTGGCTTCAGTGCTGAAAGGGCGCTGGCCCCTTCGCGCTGCAGCTGGGCAATGCTCTGGCCTGCTTCCTTGGGCGCAGCAAAACCCTGGCTTTGCAGCAGCAACTGGCCGTCAGCGGCAACCAGCTTGAAGTAGAACTGGCCATCGGCCTCGCGGTATTGCTTGAACTGGGGCAGCGCAGCCTTGGCAGTCTTGACCTTGGTCTTTTGCGCCTGTGCCAGATTGCGGATGCCCACGGCGCTGCGCAGTTGCTGCAGCAGCGGTGTTGCCAGCTTGCGGGCCTTGATGGCGCCCGCTTGCAGAATTTCTTCCAGCTCGGCGGGGTGGGCAATCAGGTATTCGTAGCGCTCGCGCATGGGCGCGATTTCACGGTCAATGCGCTCGAACAGCATTTGCTTGGCGTCGCCCCATGCAATACCTTCGGCGTACAGCTTGCGCAGGGCAGTGGTTTCTTCTTCGCTGGCAAAAGCCTGGTAAATCTGGAACAGGGCCGAGCCTTCGACTTCCTTGGCTTCGCCGGGCGCGCGCGAGTCAGTGGTGATGCTGTTGATGAGCTTTTTGAGCTGATCGCGTGAAGCGAACAGCGGAATGGTGTTGTTGTAGCTCTTGCTCATCTTGCGGCCATCAAGGCCGGGAAGCGTGGCGACGGACTCTTCCACCACGGCTTCGGGCAGGGTGAAGTACTCGCCGCTGTAGATATGGTTGAAACTGGAGGCCATGTCGCGCGCCATCTCCAGGTGCTGTACCTGGTCGCGGCCCACGGGAACCTTGTGGGCGTTGAAGACCAGAATGTCGGCGCCCATCAGCACGGGGTACATGAACAGGCCGGCAGTCACTCCGTCATCGGGCTCGGTGCCTGCAGCATTGTTCTTGTCCACCGAGGCTTTGTAGGCGTGGGCGCGGTTGAGCAGGCCCTTGCCGGTCACGCAGGTCAGAAACCAGGTCAGCTCGGGAATCTCGGGAATGTCGGACTGGCGGTAGAAGGTGACGTGTTCCGGGTCCAGACCGGCAGCCAGCCAGCTGGCAGCGATTTCAATGGTGGAGCGCTGAACGCGGTCCGGGTCCTGGCATTTGATGAGCGCGTGGTAGTCGGCCAGAAAGTAGAAGTTCTCCACCTTCTTGTCGCGGCTGGCTTCGATGGCAGGGCGCATCATGCCTGCGTAGTTGCCCAGATGTGGCGTGCCGCTGGGGGTAATGCCAGTCAGAAAACGGGTAGTGCTCATAGGATCAACAGCAAATATCAGTAGCGGTCTGTGGCGCCGGTATTAGCGCAGCAAGGCCATGAAGGGGTAGAGAATCAGATCAATGATGGTGTAGCCCAGGCTCATCAGCGGGCGCAGCCAGTAGCTGCCCACCACGCCTGCAATCACCAGCGCCATCACGATGAAAAATCCGTAGGGCTCGATGCGGGCCACGGCTTGTGCCTGCTTCCAGGGCAGCAGGCCGACCAGAATGCGGCCACCATCCAGTGGCGGCAGGGGAAACAGGTTAAAGGCCCACATCACCAAGTTGACGGCAATGCCAGCGCGGCACATTTCGAGGAAAAAGCGTTCGTGCAGGCCCAATCCTGCCATCAGCACCAGAAGCAGTGCCCAGAAAACGGCCTGTACAAAATTCGATGCAGGGCCAGCCAGAGCCACCCAGATCATGTCGCGCTTGGGGTTGCGCAACTGGTCAAAGCGCACGGGCACGGGTTTTGCGTAGCCAAACAGAAAAGCGCCTGAGGTGGCGAAGTACAGCAGCAGCGGCATCAGGATGGTGCCGATGGGGTCGATGTGCTTGATGGGGTTGAGCGTGATGCGCCCCATCATGGCCGCAGTGTTGTCACCAAAGTGGCGCGCGGCATAGCCGTGCGCTGCCTCATGGATGGTGATGGCAAACAGCACGGGCAGTGCGTAGATCAGGACGGTCTGTATGAGTTCTTGGATTTCCACCCTTGAATTGTCTCAGACCGGAGGCCCGAGTGCAGAGGAAGAGCCTGAACGTGAGGCAAGCACTTAGTTGCGCTGTGCATTGGATGTTGCAAAATGCAACAAAACACACCAAAAATCCAGAGACAAGGTTAGGAATTCATCGTGGGAATATTTGCAAGACTGCCCATCAGCATGCGGCTGGTGATCGTATTTGGATCTATCAGCCTGTGGATGCTGATTCTGATGGCCATGACTTGGGGTTCACTGTCATCGGTGGAAGCCGGATTGCAGGCCGGAACCCTGCAGGCCGCGCAGGCCAGGGATTTGCTGGCGGATGTGCACAGCACGCGCTGGTGGGTGCTGGGGCTGGGCAGCGGCGTCTGCGCAGTCTGCGCGCTGGCATGGTTCAGCCTGCGCCGCAGCATCGTGCAGCCGCTGCAGCAAGCCATCTTGATTGCAGAGACGGTGGCGTCTGGCGATTTGAGCCAGGAGTTTTCATCGGATGTGCAGGGTGACTTTGGCCGCTTGCTGACCGCGCTGGGCACCATGGAGGACACCCTGACGGAACTGGTGGGGCGCATCAAGCAGTCCACCGATGCGATTGGCATCTCTGCAGGGGAAATTGATGCGGGCAATGAAAACCTCTCCAGCCGAACCCAGGCCCAGGTCAGCGCGCTGACGGAGACTGCAGCCAGCATGGAGCAGCTGACAGCCACTGTGCGCCAGAACGCAGAGCGGGCTCAGTCAGCCAGCTCGCTGGCGGTATCGGCATCAGAGCGGGCTGAACGTGGCGGCAAAGTGGTGGGGCAGGTGGTGCACACCATGGATGCCATCAGCAGCAGCTCTCACAAGATTGTGGACATCATTCAGGTGATTGAGGGGATTGCTTTCCAGACCAATATCCTGGCGCTCAATGCGGCGGTGGAGGCCGCTCGGGCTGGCGATCAAGGGCGTGGTTTTGCGGTGGTGGCCAGTGAAGTGCGCTCTCTGGCCCAGCGCAGCGGTGAAGCCGCCAAGCAGATCAAGGAGCTGATTCACGCCAGCGTCAGCCAGGTGCAGAACGGCGCGGGGCTGGTGAGCCAGGCGGGCAGCTCCATGCAGGACATCATGCAGGCGGCAGGCCAGGTCAGTGGGTTGCTGGGCGAGATATCGCACGCGCTGCAGGAGCAGAGCGAGGGCATTGCCCACGTGAACATGGCGGTGGCGCATATGGACAGCACCAATCAGGAAAATGCCGTGCTGGTGCAGCAGGCCACGCAGGCGGCAGGCGCGCTTAATGCCCGCACGCAGGATTTGCAGCAGGCCGTGGGTGCTTTCAGGCTGGATGATGAAGAAGCATCGGCGCATGTGCCGTTTCTGGCGCCGGCTGCTGCTGCGCCACGCACCTTCATGGCGGCGGTGCCAGCCAAATCTGCCGTGCATGCAGGCAGGGCTCTGGAGTACGACGAGCGTTGAATCAGCTTGCTGCTGGCAGCAAACGGCTGAGCATCAGCGCGGTAAAACCGAGCTGTATGCACAGGGAAATGCCCAGCATGATGCGGCGATGTTTTGGGCTGTCATTGGCGGCGGCATGGAGGCCTGGCGCTACCTGGAAGCGCTTGCCTGTGGCGTGCGCGTGAGTGTTCCAGGCAGTCCAGGCCGTCGCAATGGTGTAGACCATCGCGAAATGCCAGGTGGGCTGGGCCACCAAGGCTGCCACCACTGACAGCGCGCACAGGCCCGCAATCCACAGCGGCCAGCGGGCCTGCGCAAAGTCTTTGGCGGTTTCGCTCATTGCGCTTGCAGGCCAATGGAGTCCAGACTTCCCAACCCCTGGCGCACCAGCGTTGGCGGGTTGTTGGCTGCCATGGGCGTCAGGTCCAATACCGTGGTGGGTTCGCTAGGGCAGGCGCCGGAATCGACCACAGCATCCAGTTCATGCGGGAAGCGCTCCAGAATTGACTCGGCATCGTTGAGGGGTTCCGTCTCTCCGGGGGCAATCAGCGTGGTGGCCAGCAAAGGCTCGCCCAGCTCTTCCAGCAGCAACTGCAGGCCCTTGCGGTCTGGCACGCGCAGGCCAATTGTCTTGCGTGAAGGGTGGCTCAGGCGTTTGGGGACTTCCTTGCTGGCTTCCAGAATGAAGGTGTAGGGGCCGGGTGTGGCCAGTTTCAGCAAACGGTACTGGCGGTTGTCCACACGTGCATAGTTGGCCAGTTCCGACAGGTCGCGGCACAGCAAGGTCAGGTGGTGCTTGTCGTTGATCTGGCGAATGCGGCGCAGGCGATCTACGGCGTTCTTATCGTCCAGATGGCAGACCAGTGCATAGCTTGAATCGGTGGGCACGGCCAGAATGGCGCCCTTGCGCAGCATGTCTGCCGCCTGCTTGATGATGCGGGGCTGAGGGTTCTCTGGATAAACTTCAAAGAGGGTTGTCATGCAATTCCTTTGGGGACTTCAGGGGCGCTGAATGCGCTCATGCAGCAACTCCCAGACGGGTGTGAGCTGGCTTGGCAGAGGTGGCAGCTCGCCAAGGTCGATCTGAGATTCCTCGGGGCTGTGAAAGTCGCTGCCGCGCGATGCAGCCAGACCGAATTCCTTGGCAATGCCTGCATAGGTCTGGTATTCATGAGGACGGTGGCTGCCGGTGACGACTTCTACGCCTTCACCGCCCAGTTGCTTGAACTCGGAAAACAGCGCGTACTCCAGATTGGCGCTGAAGTCGTAGCGCGCAGGGTGGGCAATCACGGCAAGGCCACCGGCACCCGTAATCCACTGCATGGCATCTTTCAGGCTGGCCCAGGTGTGGCCCACATAGCCGGGTTTGCCTTCGGTCAGGTAGTGGCGAAACACATCATAGGTATCGCTGCAGACGCCTGCTTCCACCAGATAGCGGGCAAAGTGCGTGCGTGAAATCAGCTCCGGGTTGCCTGCATAGCGCAATGCGCCTTCGTATGCGCCACCGATTCCAGCCTGCTCCAGCTGTCTGGCCATTTCGCGGGCCCTGGGGCCGCGGCCATGGCGGGTGTCATACAGGCCCTGTGTCAGTGCGGCATTGTCTGCATCGAAACCCAGACCCACGATATGCACGGTGCTGTCTGCGAAGGTGACGGAAATCTCGGTGCCCGTCAGGTAAGCGATGCCCGCCGCATTGGCTGCGGCCGCTGCGCGGTGCTGGCCGCCCACTTCGTCATGATCTGTCAGTGCCCACAAATCCACACCCCGTGCAGCTGCGCGCTGGGCCAGTTGTTCAGGAGTCAGCGTTCCGTCGGAGACGACAGAGTGGCAGTGCAGATCGGCATTGAGATAGTTTTGAGGCACCACTTCATTGTAGGCGGCACCTTGAATTCACCGCACTGGCGAAAAGACTCAATTTCCGCCAGAACTGGCCGAAAAGCGAAGGGCGCGCACAGGCTGTTTGTTGGATGGCTGACAGAAGAGGCCCGTGTCGATGTCGATGAGGTCAAATTTTGATGAGATTGAATCAGTTCACGGTCGCCCAGAAGCTGTGGTCCTTGGTGGGGTGTCTGCTGGTGGGGTTGCTGCTGGTGACGGCGGGAAGCTTGCTGTATCTGAATGGCGTCAGCGCCACCATTGCCCAGCAGGTGCAGCATGCGCAGGCGGCGGCCAGCCTTGCCAATGAATGGCGTCACCTGACAGAACTCAGCAGCGATCGCTCCATCGTGGCCGCTATTTCTTCTGAAGAAAACCTGGTGGAGCAGCAGCGCAAGCTGATGAGCGAGGGCATTGCCCGCATCAATGATCTGCAAAAGCAGGTGGCAGAACTGGCTGGCGATGAGCTGTCTCGCAAGTCTCTGGAACAGGTCGCGCAGGCTCGCAAAAAGACGCTGGAGATCAACAGCACTGTGCAGAAGGCGCGCAGCGACGGCGACTTCGCAACGGCTTACGACATTGTGGAAAAGCAGTTGCGGCCAGTCACGCAGGAATACATGGCAGCGCAGCAGGCGTTTGTGAAACTGCAGGAGCAACGCCGCAGCCAGGCCATTGTTGACGGCGAACGCAGCCAGAACAACGCCTATATCGTGATTGCCGCCGTGTGCGGCGTGATTGTGCTGCTGGGCCTTGTGACTGCCAGCCTGATTTTGCGCACCATTACTCGCCCCCTGCATGATGCGGTAACGCTGGCAGATCGCATTGCCGATGGTGACCTGACGGTGAATGTGCAGATCGACCGCCATGACGAACTGGGCCGCTTGCTCAAATCACTCAATGCCATGGCCGAGCGCCTTCGCTCTGTTGTTGGGCAGGTGCGCTCGGGTGTGGAATCTGTCTCCTCGGCTTCTGGGCAGATCGCATCTGGCAATCAGGACTTGTCTGCCAGAACCGAACAAACTGCCGCTAACCTGGAAGAAACAGCCGCCAGCATGGAAGAGCTGACGGCCACCGTCACGCAGTCTGCTGATACGGCACGTCAGGCCAATCAGCTGGCATCCACCGCAGCGCAGGCCGCAGAACAGGGCGGTCAGGTTGTGCATCAGGTGGTGCAGAGCATGGGCCAGATCACCGACAGCAGCCGCAAGATTGCCGACATCATTGGCGTTATCGACTCCATTGCCTTTCAGACGAATATCCTGGCCTTGAACGCCGCCGTGGAAGCTGCCCGTGCAGGCGAGCAAGGCCGTGGCTTTGCCGTGGTTGCAGGCGAGGTGCGCAGTCTGGCTCAGCGCAGTGCCGAGGCAGCCAAGGAAATCAAGCAACTCATCACCACCAGCGTGGACAACGTGCAGTCCGGCTCCGAGCAGGTAGAGCGGGCTGGGCAGAGCATGGCCGAGATCGTCGCCAGTGTGCGCCGCGTCAGCGACCTGATCGGTGAGATCACCGCTTCTTCCACTGAGCAGCGTGATGGCATAAACCAGGTTAATCAGGCTGTGAGCAACCTCGATCAGATGACGCAGCAAAACGCCGCGCTGGTCGAAGAATCCAGCGCAGCCGCGCAGTCCATGCAAGAGCAGGCGCGACGTCTGTCTGATGTGGTTGCGGTGTTCAGGCTGGGGCAGGATTCGATTGGCTTCAAAGTCAGCCCGGCTTCGGCTTTCAAACCTGCGATGGCTCCTTCAAAGCCACTGGCGAGTCTTCGCAAACCATCGATCAAGGCTGCGGTTGCAGTGCCTGCGACGGCATTGGCGAATAAGTCTGGTGCCAAGGCTGCAGCGGATGCCGATAGTGGGGATTGGGAAACGTTTTAAAAGAAATGGGCCCTTCGCGGGCCCAAGATTTTTTTTGAGTGGCAGTTATTTGCTGTAATTCGCAGAACGAGGGCCTGCAAGAAGTCCTCGTGGCTGGTTGGGGGATGCAATCAGGCGCTGGCTGGCAATTGCAGAGACTTGAACGCTGCGCTCACTGATTGTGTTGGCAATCTGATTGACCAGCGCTGTGACCAGCATGCCGACCAAGCCGCCACCTGAGTTCTGTCCTTCCGAGCTAGAGGCCGATGCCTGGCCGTCCCAGAGTTGAGTGCCTGTGCGCAAATCTACAAGCCTTGCCTGTAGTGTGACTACAGTTGCACTGCTGATGACTGCATAGCTGGTTCCATAGCTTTTGATGTCCAGGTAGAGACCCGTGTCTGCGCCAAAGATTTCTTTTAGCTTGGCAACTGGAAGGCTTTGCGCATCCTCTGCACTGACGATTCCATTTTCGCGGAACATTTCCTCGGTAACTGCCACTGGCAGCACGTAATATCCAGCTTCTGCCAGTGGCAGAGTGATCTGGGAAAGCACCCCTGCAGGAGCAGTTACCTCGGGGGAGTGGTTGACAGGTGGCAGTACCAGAATCGACGCGGGCTTGGCACTGCGAAGCGCGGAGTAGTCGTATGGGGCGGTACTCGCGCATCCGGTCAGCGCTGCAACGGCAAACAGAGCAAGTGCTTTGATGTAGGTGGTCAGTTGCATATCAGTTCTTTTTGCCGGTAAAGGTTTTCAGAAGCAGATCCATGAATGCGACAGATTCAGGGAAATTTTCTTTTTCGGCAGTGAGCTGCTGAAGCGTTTTTTCGTTGTTACCTGTCTTGGAATAAAGCAGGGCCATATGCGCGCGATAGCCTGGTGGGAAAGCTGCGCCAGAGGCGCGAATTTTTTCCTGGGCCTCTTCCAGTTTCAGAAGTTGATCTTCGGGTGAGCTGCTTCCATCATTTTTCAGATACTGATATACCTGCGGCTGGTATTCATTCCAGGCATATAGAGGTTTGCGGGGGCTGGCGCAGCCTGTAACCAAGGTGCAGGTTGCAATTGCCAGCAATGCGCTGAAGCGGAACATGGTCTGTGTGCTCATTCAGGCCTCCATGCTCCGCCGTCAATACCAGCGGCGAGTTTGTCCACTGCCTCGCGGATAGCTAGATCCAGAACCTTGCCATTAAGCGTGGAGTCGTATCCAGCAGTGCTTCCAAAGCCGACGACTTCACGGTTGGAGAGACTGTATTCACCTGCGCCTTGCACTGCATACACCACTTCAGATGTTTGAACCTTGACAATATTCAAGCTGACTTTGGCGTATGCGACTTGCTCTTTACCGCGGCCCAGAACGCCGAAGAGTTGGCGATCGCCAGTGACTTTGCGACCGAACTCCGTGACATCTCCGGTGACAACATAGCTTGCACCCTTAATGGATTGAGCTTGTTTGTTGAAGCCCGCTTCCTGACGGGTCTCCGTCATGTTGTCGCGATCGAGAACGCTGAAACGACCGCTTTGCTGCAGATGGGATACAAGAATAGTCCGGGCCTGACCGCCCAGTCGGTCCACACCATCGGAAAACATGCCGCGCTGAAAGCTGGATCGATTGTCAAACTTCCCAACCGATATAGGGCTGCGTGGCCCTTGATATGCAACGTTGGCGGAGGCCGGTTTTGCAGTCTCGACTGAACGAGATTGCTCGGTGGTCGCGCAACCCATCAAGCTTGCAGTCATCACAATGGCTGCTGTAGACCCTGCTAAAAATCCTGAAATCTTCCTCATGAATTCTCCTGCTTTGATTTGTGTTGATTTTTACAAATTGAAACATTAATTTTAGCCGTGAGAAGCTAGCGGCAAAAGAATTGTTTTCTTCGTCATTTGTTCTGGATGATTTTGACTATCGACGCCAAAGATGGAGCATGAAAATAGGTTTTTTTGCATTGTTTCGGGAGAAATTCGGGAAAGTCCTCCCTCTGCCTCGCTCAATTTATTGAAAATTATTTGTAACAATAATTAAAATTAATTTCTGAGAAATCCATGTATCTGGGTTTCTATGGAGGGAGGAGCGTCAAGGCCAGGAATTGACCGTCAGAGTCATGCCAACCAGCCTGAAAGACACGATGCGGGCGCACCAGTTGTGGCTTTGAGCCGCCGATTTGCTTTTGCCATGCAGCGCTGAATGCTGCAGCAGAAGCGGGATTCGTGCGTCTCGCAAATTGTGTGAATGGGTTGGTTCATGAAGTTGTTTCAATTCACCGTAGCCCAGAAGCTGTGGGCATTGGTGATCGGCCTTCTGGCTGGCATGCTGGTTGTGGTTGCAGGCAGCCTGGCTTATTCAAATCAGGTCAGCGAAGGCACTTTGGCCGAGGTTGCGCGTGCGCAGACCGCAGCGGCACAGGCGCGGGAGTGGCGCATCCTGACGCAGATGAGCATGGACCGCTTTACGGCGGCGGCCATGTCCACCGAAGAAAATCTGGTCGAGCATCAATACAAGCTGATGGCGGGGCTGATTGCCAGCATCAACACCTTGCGCGACAAGGTGCTGGCGCAGATCACCACGGATGAGGCCAAGCGCCTGATGGCCGAGGTCAATGTGCACCGCGACAAGCTGTTTTCTGTCAACAAGGAGGTCGATCAGGCTCGCCGGGCCAAGGAGTTCGAGCTTTCGCAGCAGCTGATTGCGGAAAAGCTCAACCCGCTGGCCGAAAAATACTATGCGGCGCTGGATGCCTATGTGCAGCTGCAAGAGCACTACAAGACGCAGGCGGTTGAGCAGGGCGCTGCCAATCGTTCTCAGTCCTATGTGCTGATTGCTGCGGCCTGCGCATTCATCACGCTGCTGGGGCTGGTGACGGGGCTGATCATCATGCGCTCCATTACCCACCCGCTGGCGCAGGCGGTGCAACTGGCGGATGCCATTGCGGATGGTGATCTCAGTGCCAGCACCATGCACCAGCGCGATGATGAACTGGGGCATCTGCACAAATCCCTCAACGCCATGACGGCGCGGCTGCGCACCGTGGTGGGGCAGGTGCGTTCAGGGGTGGAGTCGGTGTCGTCGGCCTCAGGCCAGATTGCCAGCGGCAATCAGGACCTGTCTGCCCGTACCGAGCAAACCGCCGCCAACCTGGAGGAAACCGCAGCCAGCATGGAAGAGCTGACGGCGACGGTCACGCAATCTGCAGACACCGCACGCCAGGCCAACCAGCTGGCATCGAACGCTGCCCAGGCAGCCGAGCTGGGCGGCCGCGTGGTGCAGCAAGTGGTGCAGAGCATGGGGCAGATTACCGATAGCAGCCGCAAGATTTCCGACATCATTGGCGTGATTGATTCGATTGCGTTTCAAACGAATATTCTGGCGTTGAATGCCGCGGTGGAAGCCGCCCGCGCAGGCGAGCAAGGCCGTGGCTTTGCCGTGGTTGCGGGCGAGGTGCGCAGTCTGGCCCAGCGCAGCGCAGAGGCCGCCAAGGAAATCAAGCAGCTCATCAATACCAGCGTGGAAAACGTGCAGTCTGGCTCGGAGCAGGTAGAGCTGGCGGGCAAGAGCATGACCGAGATCGTGGGCAGTGTGCGCCGCGTCAGCGATTTGATTGGCGAGATCACAGCTTCATCGACCGAGCAGCGTGACGGCATCAACCAGGTCAATCAGGCAGTGAGCAATCTCGATCAGATGACGCAGCAAAACGCGGCGCTGGTTGAAGAATCCAGCGCTGCAGCCTTGTCCATGCAAGAGCAGGCAAGGCGGCTTTCGGGGGTGGTGGCGGTGTTCAAGCTGGGCAGCACTGCAACCCATCGCCCGGCATCGGCAATGGCTCCGGCTTTGGCTCCAGCACTGGCTTCCGATTTTGCGTCGCGCCCAAGCACTGCGCGGGCACAGTCGGCGCAGATGCCGGTGCCGCGAAAGACGGCATCAAAAGCCTATCAAGCCCAGGCAGAAGAAGCGGTGGCTGCTCCTAAAAAAGTATCGCTGCCTGCAGCCAGGCCACAGCTGGTGACCGCTGTGGATGAGGACAATTGGGAGCAGTTTTAAGAGGCGCTTCAGAGCAGCGGCTTCATACCGCCTGCCTCATACCGCCTGCTTCAGTGCAGGCGGTATGTGCCACTTGGCTGCTTTGGGCAGCTCAATTGCGTCGTCTTCAGCGGGCACATAGGCAATTGTGGGCGCATAGCTGCCGCTGTCGATGTTGTGCAAAAGATCGCGTAGCAGGGCCGGGGTTGTCACGTCCAGGCTGCAGCGGCTGTAAAGCCGCCAGAACACCAGTGTGGCAATGCCCAAGTCGCACAGCGGGTGGGCCAGGATGGCGCGGGCTTGCTCAGGTTCATGCATGAACCAGGCGATGTTGAACAGCTCGATAGCGGAGCTGGCCTGCTCGATCTGGATCAGCCAGTCCTGCGCAAACCAGTGAGAGACATCGTCGCTGGTGTAGTAGACATAGCTGGGGTCGCCAGGCGTGGGCTGATACAGCGCAGCGGGAATGTCCAGCGAGTTTTGCAGCATGGGGACGGGGTCGAAGTGCAAGTCTGCGGCTGCCACATAGTCTTGTGGAAAGCGCTGCAGCACTGTCTGTATCAACGTGAAGACTTGCTGCTTTTGTGCAGACTTGAGCTTTTGCCCCAGCTTGTATTTCTGATATTCCTGCGGCTGGCTGAGCCAGAAAATCTCAGCCGCCGTGGCGCGGCTGCACAGCGGGCTCTGGGCAATCCAGAGCATGCGCTGCACGCCGTTGTCCCAGTTGTGCCGCTCTGCCAGATAGGCCAGTTCCTGCGGCGTTCGTAGCTGCTCAAAAACCTCGCGGCTCAGGTCTTGTTCGGCGATGTTTTCATGGAAATGCGCGTCGATAAAGTCTTTGCGATCTTGCGGGAGCATGAAACATCCTTTATCAATTTTGATAGCTGTATGCGCATGGCCTTCAAGCGCTTGAGGCTTTAAAGACCCATGTTTCCAGCGCCACCTTCAAAGCCTTGCACCGCCTCGATCAGAAACTGCACCTTGCGCTCGCCACGCCACTCGTTGATATCCAGGCGATAGGCCAGCGTGGTGCGGGCGGGCAGCGGCTCGGTATGGTTGAACCAGATGCCGTCGATTTTTGAGCCGTGGTGCAGCAGCTCCAGCTTCAGATGCTTTTCGCCCACCAGACGCTGCGAGGTGATTTCCATCTCTTCGCTGAAGGTGGGTGCGGCAAAGCCCTGGCCCCAGACGGCTAGCTGCATCTGCTCGATCAGCGCGGTGTTCAGCCATTGCGGCGACAGCGGGCCATCGGTTTCCATGCGGCGCGTCAGCGTGGCGGCGTCCAGCCATTCCTGGGCGACCTGGGCCAGCGCCTGCTCGAACTCGTCAAAGCGGGCTTCTTCAATCGTGCAGCCCGCCGCCATGGCGTGGCCGCCAAAGCGCAGCAGCAAGCCGGGGTGGCGCTTGCTGACCAGATCCAGCGCATCGCGCAGATGAAAACCGGGAATGCTGCGGCCCGAGCCTTTGAGTTCATGCTCTTTGCCCGGTGCGCCGCTGGCGGCGAAGACAAAGGTGGGGCGGTGCAGCTTGTCCTTGATGCGTGAGGCCACAATGCCGACCACGCCTTCATGAAAGTCGGGGTCAAACACGCTGACGGCGGCGGGCGGCGTGATGCCGTCTTCGCACAGACCTTCGGCCATGAGGAAGGCGTGCTCACGCATGCCGACTTCAATCTCGCGGCGTTCGCGGTTGATGCTGTCCAGCATGCGTGCCAGATTGTCGGCGCGGCTGGCGTCTTCGGTGGTCAGGCATTCGATGCCGATGGTCATGTCAGCCAATCGGCCCGCAGCGTTGATACGCGGGCCCAGCGCAAAACCAAAGTCGAAGGTGGTCGCCATATCAAAACGGCGGCCCGCCGCGTCGTACAGCGCACGGATGCCGGGTTGCATCTGGCCTTTGCGCACTTGCTTGAGACCCAGCGCCACCAGACGGCGGTTGTTGGCATCGAGCTTGACCACATCGGCCACCGTGCCCAGGGCGACGAGGGGCAGCAGCACTTCCAGGCGCGGCTGCGTGTGCTTGTCGAAGCGGCCCCGGTTGCGCAGCTCGGTGCGCAGGGCCAGCAGCACATAGAACATCACGCCCACACCGGCCATGGACTTGCTCTCAAACGTGCAGCCGGGCTGGTTGGGGTTGACGATGGCGTCCGCCAGCGGCAGATGCGAGCCGGGCAGGTGATGATCGGTGACGACCACACTCAGGCCCAGCTCCTTGGCCACGGCCACGCCTTCCACGCTGGCAATGCCGTTGTCCACGGTAATCAGCATGTCGGCGCCGGTCTCTTTGACGCGGCGCGAAATGGGCGCTGTCAGGCCGTAGCCGTCCACCACGCGGTCGGGCACCAGATAGTCCACATGGGTAGCGCCCAGCATGCGCAGGCCGCGCAGGCCCACGGCGCAGGCGGTGGCGCCGTCGCAGTCGTAGTCGGCCACGATGCACAAACGCTTTTGCTGGGCAATCGCATCGGCCAGCAACTGCACTGCGGTGTCGATGCCGCGCAGGCCAGCAGGGGCCAGCAGCCGTGCGGGCGCTTCGTCCAGTTCATCGGGTGAGCACACGCCGCGTGCGGCATACAACTGGGCCAGCAGCGGGTGAACACCTGCCTGCTGAAGCGCAGAGACGCTGGCGTTGGGAATATCGCGGGGGATGATTTTCATCGCTGGGCCGCCCCAAGATGAAAATGCGGCCCCCTTGGGGGGCGCCCGGCATAGGGGAAGCGATCTACGCGAAGCGAGAGAGCGTGGGGGTCAATTTTCATAGCATGTCCCGCAGATCAGGCAATGACTTGCTGCCAAAAAGACTCTTGATCTTGTCCATGAGGCCCTGAGGCTTGCTTTGCCAGGTCACTGCATTGCGTTCGCCGCAAAGCGTGAGCTTGATGGACTCTCCCTTGGCAGCACGCTGCTGCAGCACGGCGATCAGGCTTTGATCGAGTGCCTTCCATGCCTCGCGCCAGCCTTGGGGGTTGCCTTGCAGGGCTGCCTCGCTCAAATCGCCTACGCAGACGGTTTGCGGCGCAGTTACTGGCAGCTTGGGCAACTGGGCCAAGTCACCCGTGCCGTGCACCCAGAAGGAGTTGATGGGCGCCAGGCCCCGCTCGGCACGCTGGTCGTTGAAGACATTGGTGTAGAGCAGCATTTGCAGCTCGGTCTGCAGGCGCTGGATGACGGCGCCCTGAATCGGATCGGGGAACCAGGGGCGCACATCGCGGCCCATGGCGCGGTCCATGGAGGCGGTGGCCAGGTTTCGCAGTGGCTCGCCTCGCGCCAGCCAGGTGTCGGGGCGCAGGTATTCGAGGGTGATGCCGTCGTCGCTGAACCAGGGTGCAATCAGCGCCAGTAACTGGCGCGATTCTTCTTCGCCCAGTGGTGCACTGGCCGGGTCGGTCTGGTGCACCTGATCGGGCGTGACATGCCAGTGGCAGGGCGTGATGAAGGCGCAGGCTGCCGTGCTGTCCTGCGCTGCCAGCGCAGCCCAGGGAATCAGGCCGGGGGTATCGGGCAGTTGCATGGCGCGGGCCAGCATGCGCTCATGGGGGGGCGAGAAATCCATCTCGTCGCCCTGAACAGTAGTGCTGGGCGACATGGTGGCCAGCAAGGCCTGCAGATGGGGGAGCTCCAGCCCATCCCAGGCCTTGGGAATGTCGGCAGGACCGCCGGCGTAGGCCACGATGATTTCGGAATTTCCTGCAGCCAGGGCGCGGGCGGCAGAAAGCAAAGGCGCGGTCAAAGACATGGGGCTATTGTCGTGCATGGCCTGAATGGCACGGGGCGTGGGGTGGTTTGTCTATCCCGCCGTGCGGCAAAACAGCGCAGGAATGCTGCAGCTTTGGCATCTGTGCGACAGAAGTCTGGCGCTGACGACAGGGCATTGCAGGCAATGCCACAATGCATGCCAACATGCAATTCCCCTACGAACTGGCCGTTGGCTGGCGCTATACCCGGGCGGGGCGCGCCACACGCCGAAATGGCTTTATCTCCTTTATCTCCGGTGTTTCCATGCTTGGCATTGCGCTGGGCGTGGCGGCCTTGATCATTGTGCTGAGCGTGATGAACGGCTTCCAGAAGGAAGTGCGCGATCGCATGCTCAGCGTGGTTTCCCATGTGGAAATCTTTGCACCGCAGGGCGCGCCATTGCCCGATGTGGAGCGCACCATGCGCGAGGCCAGAGCCAACCCTGATGTGGTGGGCGCAGCGCCTTTTGTCTCGGCACAGGCGCTGCTGGCGCGTGGTGAGGACATGAAGGGTGCGTTGGTGCGTGGCATAGACCCTGCGCGTGAGGGCGAGGTGACCGATCTGGCCGCCACCAGTGGTGAAGTGCTGCAGCGCCTGCATGCGGGCGAGTTCAAGGTGGTGCTGGGCATTGAGCTGGCTCGCTCTCTGGGCGTGACGGAGGGTGATGTGATCACGCTGATCGCCCCCAGCGGCCAGGTTACGCCAGCGGGCGTGCTGCCACGCATGAAGCAGATGGAAGTGGCGGGCACGTTTGACTCCGGCCACTATGAATACGACTCTACGCTGGTGATGATGCATTACGAGGATGCGCAGCGTATCTTCCGCCTGGAAGGGCCGACCGGCATACGCCTGAAGCTCAAGGACTTGCATGAAGCGCCGCGCGTGGCCCATGAACTGGCCGACACGCTGACAGACCGCCTCTTCATCCGCGATTGGACGCAGCAGAACAAGACTTGGTTTGCCGCCGTGCAGCTGGAAAAACGCATGATGTTCATCATCCTCACGCTGATCGTGGCGGTGGCGGCCTTCAATCTGGTGTCCACCCTGGTGATGAGCGTTCAGGACAAGCGCGCTGACATTGCCATTCTGCGCACGCTGGGTGCGTCGCCATCTTCCATCATGGGCATTTTCATGGTGCAGGGCGCCATGGTGGGCGTGATAGGCACCCTGGCCGGGCTGGCGCTGGGCCTGCTGATTGCCGTGAATGTTGACGTCATCGTGCCCGCCATTGAGCACGCGCTGCACGCCAGCTTCCTGCCCAAGGACATTTACCTCATCAGCAAGATGCCCAGCGAGCCGCAAAGCGCCGACATTGTGCCGATTGCCGTGATTTCTCTGATTCTTTCTTTTGTGGCGACGATTTACCCCAGCTGGCGTGCCAGCCGCGTGAACCCAGCGGAGGCACTGCGCTATGAGTAATGTTGTGATGGGCCAGACCGTGCTGCAGGCACATGGCCTGACCAAGCGCTTTGCCGAAGGCAAGCTGGATGTGACCGTGCTCAAGGGCGTGGATTTGCAGGTGCATGCGGGCGAGACGCTGGCGATTGTGGGTGCTTCGGGTTCGGGTAAATCCACCATGCTGCATTTGCTGGGCGGGCTGGATGCGCCCACCAGCGGCAGCGTGACCCTGATGGGCCAGCAGTTGCATCAGCTCAGCCCGCAAAAGCAGGGTGCGCTGCGCAACCAGCATCTGGGTTTTATCTACCAGTTTCACCACCTGCTGGCCGAGTTTTCAGCGCAGGAAAACGTGGCCATGCCGCTGCGTATTCGCCGTGATGACTATCAGGACTGCATGGACCGCGCTGGCGAGATGCTGCGTGCCGTGGGCCTGGGTGAGCGCATGACGCACAGGCCCGCAGAGCTGTCTGGCGGTGAGCGCCAGCGTGTGGCCATTGCCCGCGCACTGGTCACCCGTCCTGCCTGTGTGCTGGCCGATGAACCCACCGGCAATCTGGACAGAGGCACGGCAGACTCCGTCTTCGCTCTGATGCTGGAGCTGGCGCGCAGTAATGGCACGGCGTTTGTGATGGTGACGCACGACGAGGCACTGGCCGCACGCTGCGACCGCATGGTGCGCCTGGTGCGCGGCCAGCTGGCCTGATGAATCTGGCCGGGTACCGGCTGATCTCGAAAAAGGCTCCTTCAAGGAGCCTTTTTAATGAAATGGGGTTGCAGCCATTTATCAATAAGCGCCTGCAGCTGCATTTTTGATAGCGATATGGGCCTGCTCCCGTGCCAGTTCCTGGGCGGAATAGTCCGAAGGTGCGAAGGATTCATGATCCTGAGCGCTGACCGTGTCCTGCGCAGTCAGATCATCGGTCACCTCCCGCAGCCTGGCGGACTGCGCCAGCGAGGTCTGCACCACATCCCCCATGATCTGCGTGACCTGGCGTGAGGAGGTCACGATTTCTTCCATGGTCTTGCCCGCATCACGCACCTGATTTACGCCCTGAGTGACTTGCTGCGAAGAGGCCTGTATCAGCTGTTTGATCTCCTTGGCTGCCTCGGCGCTGTGCTGGGCCAGCTGGCGCACTTCACTGGCCACCACGGCAAAGCCCCGGCCCTGTTCGCCGGCTCTTGCGGCTTCCACGGCCGCGTTGAGCGCCAGCAGATTGGTCTGAAAGGCGATGGAGTCCATCATGCCGACAATGTCGCCAATCTTGCGGGAGCTGGCGCTGATCGACTCCATGGTTGCCACCACGCTTTGCACCGTGCGCCCTCCGGCTTCGGCCACCCGGCAGGCGTCCTGAGCCAGTTCATTGGCCTGACGGGCATGGCTGGCGCTGGCGGTGAGGCCTTGCACGGTCTGGCGCAAAGTCTGTGCGGCCATGACGCGGCGGGTAATGTTGGTGGCGAATTTGACGACCTTGAAGGGGCGACCGTCGGCATCCAGAATCGGGTTGTAGCTGGCTTCAATCCATACGGGGCGGCCATTTTTGCCAATGCGCAGGTACTGCCCCGCATCGTGATAGCCCAGTCCCAGCTTGTGCCAGAACTGCTGATAGACCGCGCTTTGCCGCTCCTGCGGCTGCACAAACATGCTGTGGTGCTTGCCCACGATTTCGTGCAAGGCATAGCCCATGGTCTGCAGAAACAGGGCGTTGGCGTCCAGGATGGTGCCGTCCAGATCAAACTCGATGGTGGCCTGCACCTTGGCAATCGCATCCAGCTGGCCGCGTGCATCGTCTTCGCGCAGTTGCTGATCGGTGATGTCGGTGGCGTACTTGACCACCTTGCAGGGCTTGCCCTGGCTGTTGAGGATGGGGTTGTAGCTGGCCTGCAGCCACACATCCTGGCCCTGGCTGTTGATGCGGCGGTAGCGGCCGCTGTCGTGCATGCCGGCGGCCAGTTGCTGCCAGAACAGCGCGTATTCAGGCGATTCGCTGGTTTGCTCATCCACAAACATGCGGTGATGCCGGCCGATGATGTCTTCTGCTGCGTAACCCATGGTTTGCAGGAAGTTGTCATTGGCCGCCAGAACATGGCCTTGCAGATCGAACTCGATCACGGCCTGCACTTCGTTGAGCGCGTCCAGCTTGCCTTGCATGTCGGCATATTGCTGGCGACGGCTTTGAGAGCCCCAGAGAAAACCGGTCATGACAAACTCCCGTTGCGGATAGAAAAGTTTGCTAATGTTTTATTTGTTTCAATTTGTTTTGTGTAGGACAAAGCAGCTTCTTGAGCCTTGTGGAATCCAGAGCGCCGACTGAGTCGCTTACCAGACGGATGGCATGATGTCCCCATGTCTTGCTGGATCGATACCCACTGTCATCTGGATGCGGCTGAATTCGCTCCAGACCGCGATGAAGTGCGCGCTGCTGCCCGCGCTGAGGGGGTGGCGCACCTTGTCATTCCTGCGGTAGAGCGCGCCCATTGGCAGGAGGTGGTGCAGCTGGCGCACCGCCATGGCGACAGCTATGCGCTGGGCATCCACCCGCTCTACACCCCCAGAGCCGATGAAAGCGATATTGGCGCGCTGCGCGAAATGCTGACCCGGCAGCGCAGCGATCCGCACCTCGTGGCGGTGGGCGAAATAGGGCTGGACTTTTTTGTGCCGGGCCTGAATGCGGAACGCCAGATCTGGTTTTATGAGCAGCAGATCAAGCTGGCGCGTGAGTTCGAGTTGCCCGTCATCCTGCATGTGCGTAAAAGCAGTGACCGGCTGCTCAAGACCCTGCGCCAGCACAAGGTGGTGGGCGGCATTGCCCATGCTTTCAATGGCAGCGCCCAGCAGGCGCAGGCCTTCATGGATCTGGGCTTCAAGCTGGGCTTTGGTGGTGCCATCACCTATGACCGTGCGCTCAAGCTGCGCGAGATGGCGGCCAGCCTGCCGCTGAATGCCCTGGTCATGGAAACCGATGCGCCCGATATTCCGCCGCACTGGCTCTACACCACGGCAGAGCAGCGTGCCGAAGGTCAGAGCCAGGGCCGCAACAGCCCGGCGGAGTTGCCGCGCATTGCCGCGCAGGTGGCGCAGTTGCGTGGCATCAGCGTCGATACGCTGGCCCAAGCCAGCACAGCCAATGCACAGCAGGTTCTGGGCTTGTCTGCGCTGAATATGCAAGAAATTGGCCGCTAGCCTAAGTCCGATAAGCGCAAGCAGCTATTGTTTTGAATAGCGCTGCATGGCGCAGGCTGATGGCAGCTGGGCGACAATCGGGCATGCCCAAGAAGTCTTCCACATCCGTTGCCGAGAATGCTCCTGCCCGCTGGCAGGGGCTGGCTGCGGTGGCCGATGCGCGAACCCGGGCGCTGGTGCTGGGCAGCTTTCCCGGTGTGCGTTCGCTGCAGTTGCAGCAGTACTATGCCCATCCGCAAAACCAGTTTTGGCGCTTGCTGCAAGCAATGTGGCCCCAGCACCCGCAGCCTGCGCGGGAGGATTACGCAGGCCGCTGCGAATGGCTGCTGGCACGCGGATTGGGGCTGTGGGATGTGTATGACAGCTGCGAGCGTGAAGGCAGTCTGGACAGCGCCATTCGCGCAGCCCAGGTCAACGATTTTGGCGCACTGCGCCAGCGCTGCCCGGACCTGAAACTGGCGCTGCACAACGGTGGCGAAAGCTTCAAACATGCGCGCCAGACCGAGGCGCTGGGCCTGACGGCGATCAAGCTGCCATCGACCAGCCCGGCCCATGCCAGCTGGTCATTCGAGAAAAAACTGCAGGCATGGCGCGAGGCTCTGGCCGCCCAGGGCTTGCTCTGAATATTGGTGAGAAACGTGATTCGTAAAACCCGTGGCGGCGCCAAGCCGGCGCAAGACAAAAACGCACAGGTTGCGCCTGAGCTGCCCGAAGTCAGCGTCTCTGACGATGGTGACGTGCGCTATCTGCACCTGGGAACGCCCTGGGTGCAGGGCTCCATGCGCATTCGCGACCCTTTTGATATCGACCTGGAATATGTGCAGCGCATGATGGGCTGGCTGCTGTTTGCCGACCCCACTGAAGTGCCCAGAATGCACGCCATGCAGCTGGGCCTGGGTGCGGCGGCCATCACCAAGTTCTGCCACAAAAAGCTGCGCACCAAGACCACGGCCATTGAGCTCAACCCGCAAGTCCTGGCCGTGTGCCGCAGCTGGTTCAAGCTGCCGCCCGACAGCAGCACGCTGCAGGTGGTGCTGGCCGATGCGGCCGCCGAGATCAAAAAGCCCGAATGGCATGGCACGGTGGATGCGCTGGCGGTGGATCTGTACGACCACGAAGCTGCCGCGCCGGTGCTGGACAGTGCCGAGTTCTATGCCGATTGCCGCAATCTGCTGACCGAAGACGGCATCATGACCGTCAACCTGTTTGGCCGCTCGTCCAGCTTTGACAAGAGTCTGAACCAGATGGCCGAAGCGTTTGGCGAAGAGGCACTCTGGGCCTTTCGCCCCACGCGCGAAGGCAACACCGTGGTGCTGGCCCAGCGCACACCACGCGTGCTGCAAGGGGCAGAACTGGAAGCGGCCTGCGACCAGGTGCAGGCACGCTGGGACTTGAACACCACCCGCTGGGCCAAGATGTTTGTGCCCGCGCGGGATGCCGAGGCGGGCACCAGATCCACCGGCAAGGCCGCCAGGGCCAAGGTCAGCCGAATCAGCAAGGGCGCAGCCGAGTAATTGCAAAGTCTGGGTAAAGCTGGTGGCGCCGGCATTGATTGCGGCCGTTTTCTGCCGATGATGAAGGTATGACAATCTCAGCCATCTCCTCCAGCTCTGCCAGCACGGCGTCCTCCGGCGCCAGCGCGGCGTCGCGCATTCAGCAGCTGCAAAAGCAGATCAAAGACGCGACTAACGAGCTCAAAGAAGTTGCCAACAGCGACTCTGACGCCGAAACCAAGCAGCAGCAGACGCAGCTGCTGCAGGCCAAGATTCAGATGCTGCAGGCGCAGATCGAGGCCTTGCAGAGCCAGCAGGCTCAGCAAGCCCAGCGCAGCGCCGAGGCAGCCCAGCAAAAGACCGAAGACACTCAGCAGACCAAGACACGCAGTCCAGCAAGTCAGGGCAGCCTGGGCGGGCTGGTGGACGAATATGCCTGAGCTGCATCAGCCCAGTGCCATCCGGCAGGGCTGACGGGCAGCTCAGAGCACCATCGCGGGCCTTGAACGGGGTACAGTCAGGCCCATCTTTCTGCCCAAGTTCACCATGCCACTGACTGAATCTACTCCGGCCAAGTCCAAGCAGTCCATCAAGCCTGTTCCTTATCACGGGCCGCTGGACTGGCGCATGCTGGTGCAGTGGCTGCAGGATGATGGCGTCATCACGGCGCAGGAAGCCGAGCGCACGGTGGCGCGCTGCTCATCCGCCGAAAGCGTGCAGCTGCCGCTGGTGCGTCTGGCCAATGTGGGCGTGGTCAGTGCGCAATCGGGCAGGCCACTGGATATAGAGACACTGACGCAGTATCTGGCGCAGCGCAGCGGCCTGGCTTATCTGCGCATTGACCCGTTGCGGGTGGACGTGGGCCGGGTGGGCGAGGTCATGAGCGCCAGCTACGCCGAGCGCCACAAGGTGCTGCCCGTGCAGGTGACAGCCAAGGAAGTGGTAATTGCCACGGCCGAGCCTTTTATTACCGACTGGGTGAGCGAGGTGGAGCGCCAGGCGCGGCGCAGCGTGCGCTGTGTGGTGGCCAATCCGCTCGATATCAAGCGCTTTACCGCCGAGTTCTTTGCGCTGGCCAAGTCTGTGCGTGCAGCAGAAAAAGCCGGTGGTGCAGCCAGTTCAGCCAGCTTTGAGCAACTGGTGGAGCTGGGCAAGAGCAACAAGCAGCTGGACGCTAACGACCAGGGCGTGGTCAAGGTGGTGGACTGGCTGTGGCAGTACGCTTTTGACCAGCGCGCCAGCGATATTCACCTGGAGCCAAGGCGCGAGCAGGGCGTGATCCGCTTTCGCATCGACGGCGTGCTGCATCCCGTCTATCAGATGCCCATGGGCGTGCTGAACGCCATGGTGGCGCGTATCAAGCTGCTGGGCCGCATGGATGTGGTGGAAAAGCGCCGCCCGCTGGATGGCCGCATCAAGACGCGCAACCCGCGTGGCGAAGAAGTGGAAATGCGCTTGTCCACGCTGCCCACGGCCTTTGGCGAGAAGATGGTGATGCGTATCTTCGACCCCGAAAATACGGTCAAGAACCTCGATGCGCTGGGCTTCAGCGCCCATGATGCGCAGCGCTGGGAGGAGCTCGTAAAGCGCCCGCACGGCATTATTTTGGTGACGGGTCCTACGGGTTCGGGCAAGACCACCACGCTGTACTCCACCCTGAAGCGCGTGGCGACCGAAGAGGTCAATGTCAGCACGGTGGAAGACCCCATCGAAATGATTGAGGCCAGTTTCAATCAGACGCAAGTGCAGCCGCAGCTGGATTTCAACTTCACCGAAGGCCTGCGCGCGCTGATGCGCCAGGACCCGGACATCATCATGGTGGGCGAAATCCGCGATCTGGCCACGGCTGAAATGGCGGTGCAGGCTGCACTGACCGGGCACCTGGTGTTCTCAACCTTGCACACCAACGATGCGCCCAGCGCTGTCAGCCGCCTGATGGAGCTGGGGGTGCCCGCCTATCTGATCAACGCGACCTTGCTGGGCGTGCTGGCGCAGCGCCTGGTGCGCACGCTGTGCGTGAACTGCAAGGAGCGTGACGAGGCTGCCAAGCCCGAGGAGCTGGCCGAGACCGTCAAGCCCTGGAAGCTCAGCGGCAGCTACCAGCCTTACAAGCCTGTGGGCTGTGAAGATTGCCGCATGACGGGCTATCGCGGACGCATGGGGCTGTATGAGCTGCTGATGGTTAGCGAAGCTCTCAAGAAGCAGATTCACGATGCGCCATCGATGGATGCGCTGCGCCGCCAGGCTGTTCAGGACGGCATGCGCCCGCTGCGACTTGCGGGGGCGCTGCGCGTGGCCGAAGGTGTCACCACATTGACCGAAGTGCTGGCCTGCACACCGCTGCTGAGCGAAATGTAGTTCGCACCAGCGACGGGTAAAGCTGGCTGGAGGCGCCGAAAGCAGCTCTTGAATGTGAGTGTGTGCTTGGGCTTTGACGCAGAGGCGCAAAGGCGTATCTCAGGAACGCTTGCGCACGAGAGATGTGTACAAAACGTCGGCATTAGGGAATGCCCTCTGTAGGTGGAATCCACATCAATTCGGCATACCTATGAAACGAGAATCGCCAAGTCGTGATTTCCGTAAGGAGACGTTTTGTGAAAATCAAGAGCCAAAAAGACTTTTTCTCCGGTCTGATGTTCTTGGTTGTCGGCCTCGCTTTTGCGATCGGCGCAACCAACTACACCATTGGCACCGGCGCCCGCATGGGTCCTGGTTACTTTCCGTTGATCCTGGGTGTGCTGATGGCCATCCTGGGTGCTGCTATCTGCATCGGTGGTCTGACCAAAGGCCCCTCTGGAGGTGACAAGATCGGCAAGTGGGCCTGGAAGCAGGTGTTCTTCATCCTTGCTGCCAACTTCGCCTTCGGCATTTTGCTGGTCGGTGTTCCTGCTCTGGGCATTCCCCAGTTCGGCCTGATCATCGCCATTTATGCCTTGGTCTTTATCGCAAGCATGGCTGGCGATAAGTTCAACTTCAAGGAAACAGCAATTCTGTCCACCATCCTCGCGGTGGGTAGCTACATTGCTTTCGTGTGGGCGCTGAACCTCCAGTTCCCCGTGTGGCCTAGCTTCATCGCTGGCTAATCAGGAGCATCGTCCATGGATCTGATTCAGAACTTGTCGACGGGTTTTGGCGTGGCTTTCACGTTCCAGAACCTGATCTACTGCTTTGTGGGCTGTCTGCTCGGTACGCTGATTGGCGTGCTGCCAGGTATTGGCCCAGTGGCGACCATCGCCATGTTGCTGCCCGCCACTTACGCACTGCCTCCCGTGGCGGCGCTGATCATGCTGGCCGGTATTTACTACGGTGCCCAGTACGGCGGCTCCACCACCGCCATTCTGGTGAATCTGCCAGGTGAATCCTCGTCCGTTGTGACGGTGATTGACGGCTACCAGATGGCGCGAAAAGGACGGGCAGGCCCTGCGCTGGCAGCGGCTGGTATCGGCTCCTTCTTCGCTGGCTGCGTGGGCACCATCATTCTGGCGGCCTTCGCTCCTCCTCTGACGGAAGTGGCTTTCAAGTTCGGTCCTGCCGAGTACTTCTCGCTGATGACCCTGGGTCTGATCGGTGCTGTGGTGCTGGCTTCCGGCTCGCTGCTCAAGGCGATCGCGATGATCGTGCTGGGTCTGCTGCTGGGCATGGTCGGTACTGACGTGAACTCCGGCGTGGCACGTTACAGCTTTGATATTCCTGAACTGACCGACGGTATCGACTTCGTGGTGATCGCCATGGGTGTGTTCGGTTACGGTGAAATCATTGCCAACCTGGCACAGCCTGAAGACGAGCGCGAAGTGTTTGCTGCCAAGGTGACTGGCCTGATGCCCACCAAGGAAGACTTCAAGCGCATGCTGCCCGCCATGCTGCGCGGCACGGCTCTGGGTTCGGCTCTGGGCATCTTGCCTGGTGGCGGTGCCATGCTGTCGGCCTTTGCTGCTTACACCATCGAAAAGAAGACCAAGCTCAAGCCCGGTGAAGTTCCTTTCGGTCAAGGCAATATCCGCGGCGTGTGCGCTCCTGAATCGGCCAACAACGCTGGCTCTCAGACATCGTTCATTCCTCTGCTGACTCTGGGTATTCCTCCTAACGCCGTGATGGCGCTGATGGTGGGGGCCATGACGATTCACAACATTCAGCCCGGCCCTCAGGTGATGACCAGCAACCCGGAACTGTTCTGGGGTCTGATCGCCTCCATGTGGATTGGTAACCTGATGCTGATCATCTTGAACCTGCCGCTGATCGGCGTCTGGATCAAGCTGCTGACAGTGCCTTACCGCTGGCTGTTCCCGTCCATTGTGTTGTTCTGTGCTATCGGCGTGTACGGTACCAACAACAACGCATGGGACGTGTGGATGGTGGGTATCTTCGGTTTCGTCGGCTATGTGTTCCACAAGCTGGGAACAGAGCCTGCACCTTTGCTGCTGGGCTTCATTCTGGGCCCGATGATGGAAGAAAACCTGCGCCGTGCTCTGCTGCTGTCGCGTGGTGACTGGTCGGTGTTTGTGACCCGCCCCATCTCCGCTGGTCTGCTGCTGGCCGCCGTGGTGCTGCTGGTGGTGGTGCTGATGCCCGCAGTGAAGAACAAGCGTGAAGAAGCCTTCGTGGAAGAGTAAATCTCTTGCCTGATTGCTGACCAAGCTTGAAGCGGCCCGAAAGGGCCGCTTTTTTTATGGCTGCTGCGCTGCCAGAAGCGCCTAAGTCGCCCGGCGGGTGACATTCCGGCGGGCAGGTGCGGGGCTTTTAATATCGGGACTTTTGCAGCTGCGGGTACTGATGACGGCGTCACAATAGCTGCAGTTACCTGAGGATTGCATGGCTTTGTCTCTATTGCCCGCGCAGCACCCCGAGCGGGTTTTGCTGCATAACGAAATTCACGCTCGCCCGGCCGAGATCATTGAAGCACCGCTGGCCATCACGCATATCGTGATGCTGACCGATGCGGCCCAGCGAGAGGCCAGCCGCGCCCATGTGGCGGCGCTGCTGCGCGACCATCACCGCCCCTTGCCCGATGCGGCAACGACCCATGTGCTGATTGACCTGGGCGCCTTCCGTCTGCGCTGGGAGCAGCACACCGAGTTTGTTGCCTGGACGTTTGCCACGCCCATGGAGCAATCCTCCCTGGGCGATGCTCGAGAGCTGGAGACGGCGATTGACGCCGTGCCCCAGAGCTGGCTGAAAGCGCTGCCCGGCCAGTGCCTGAGCAGCCTGCACCTGTGGGCGCTGAGCGAAAGCGCTGTCGATGTGCCGCAACTGGTGCGTCATCTGCTGCATGCGGACACCTTGGTCGGCTCGCGTGTGGCTGGCGATGCAGGCAGCGTCTATACCGACTTTGCCATTCACGCCGATGGCTTCTCGCGCATGCTGCTGCTGGCGGGGGCGGACCTCTCGCCGCGTCGTCTGGGCCGGCTGGTGCAGCGACTGCTGGAGATTGAAACTTACCGCATGGCGGCCTTGCTGGGCCTGCCTGCAGCGCGCAAGGCTGCGGCTGTGCTGGCCACAGCAGAGCGCGAACTGGCGGAGCTGGCCAATGCCATTCGCGCGGCCGACCGGGATGCCGAACCCGCGCTGCTGGACAGGCTGACCCGCCTGGCAGGGCAGGTGGAGAGTGAATACGCTGCCACGCACTCGCGTTTTTCGGCCAGCTCTGCCTACTTTGAGCTGGTGGACAAACGCATTCAGGAGATTCAGGAGTCGCGCCTGGATGGCATTCAAACCATTCGCGAGTTCATGGACCGGCGGCTGTCGCCTGCACGCGCAACCTGCGAATGGGCCACGCGCCGCCAGAATGCATTGTCAGAGCGCGTATCCCGTGTCAGCAGCCTGCTGCGCACGCGTGTGGAAATCGAGCAGCAGCAAAGCAGCCAGCAACTGCTGGGCACCATGAACGACCGCCAGGGCATGCAGCTCAAGCTGCAGTCCACGGTGGAAGGCCTGTCGGTTGCTGCCATCACTTACTACATTACCGGCCTCATCAGCTATCTGGCCAAGGGCGCGCAGAAGCTGGGCTGGCCCTGGTCGCCGGAATCGACGGCGGCCGTGGCCATTCCCATCGTGGCCTTCAGCGTCTGGTGGTCGCTGCGCAGGTTGCACCACAAGCTGTTTGGTCGTCATGACTGAAATATGCCGCTAGCGCTGATATATAAAGCGCTAGCTGCTATGTATTTTGATTTTCTAGGCGCAAGCGCCTGGATGGAAACCGTGAAAGGACTCTGAAATGGACTTTGGTATCGCCGGGCGCTGGGCTCTGGTCTGTGGCGCCAGCAAGGGGCTGGGTTTTGGCTGCGCCAAGGCGCTGGCTGAAGAGGGCGTGAATCTGGTCATCAACGCCAGAAGTGCAGACTCTCTGCAAGCAGCTGTGCAGAAACTGCAAGCCATTGCCCCGCAAATCAAGGTGATTGGTGTGGCTGCAGACATCACCACGCCCGAAGGCCGTACAGCTGTGTTTGAAGCCGCTGGTGGCCCGGGCAAGGATTACGATATTGTGGTGACCAATGCCGGTGGCCCGCCTCCCGGCGACTTCCGCACTTGGGACCGCGAAGCCTGGATCAAGGCGGTGGATGCCAATATGCTCACCCCCATCGAGCTCATCAAGGCCACGGTGGACGGCATGGCAGAGCGCGGTTTTGGCCGCATCGTCAACATCACTTCCAGTGCAGTGAAGGCGCCCATTGACATTCTGGGTCTGTCCAACGGCGCACGCAGCGGCCTGACAGGTTTCGTGGCAGGTCTGGCACGTTCCGGCATTGCAGCCAAGGGCGTGACCATCAACAGCATCCTGCCCGGCAAGTTCGATACCGATCGTCTGGTGGCCACCCACAAAGCCACGGCCAGCAAGACGGGCCAGGAACTGGATGCCGTGCGTCAGGCACAGGCCGATCAGATTCCTGCCAAACGCTTTGGTACGGCCGAAGAGTTCGGTGCTATCTGCGCCTTCCTGTGCAGCCGCCAGGCCGGCTATATGACAGGCCAGAACATCCTGCCTGATGGCGGCCTGTACCCTGGCACTTATTGATCGCCAGGCGATGAATACCTAAGCCCCGCACTGCGGGGCTTTGTTATTTGCGCGATGACACCACAATGCCTGCCACGATCAGCGCAAAGGCAATGGCGTGGTACAGATGCGGTGTCTCGCCCAGCACGGGAATGGACAGCAGGGCCGTAAACAGCGGAATCAGATTGCCGAAGAAGCCCGCAATGGCAGGCGTTGCGCGCTGCACGCCCATGCCCCAGAAGCGGTAGGCCAGAATGGCCGGGCCAACGGCAATGAACAACAGGGCTGCCAGCAGCGGCCAGCCTGGCACAAACTGGAATTGGCCCAGCAGGATTTCGCCACCCGTAAACAGGCCAGACCAGATCAGACCAAACACGATCTGCGCAAGGAGAAAGCTGGCCCAGTGTGCCTTGACATCCTGCGGCCCGGTGCTGCGCGACAGCAGCCAGGTGTAGAAAGCCCAGGCAATCGTGGCCAGCACCATGAACAGGTCACCCGCCACAAAGCGCAGGCTCAGCAAGGTGTGAAGATCGCCCCGAGACATCACCACGGCAACGCCCAGCACCGACAGCACTGCGCCGCAAAGCTGGCGGCGGCTGACGCCAATGCCCCAGCACACGCGGCCTATGAGCAGCATCCACACCGGCATGCTGGAGCCAACCAGCGTCACATTCAGCGGTGTTGACGTTTTCAGGGCCAGATACAGCAGCGCGTTGTAGCAGCCAATGCCCAGCAGCCCCAGCAACATGTACTGGCGCCACAGGGGCCAGATGGGGCTGTCTTTGCGCAGCACTTTCCAGGCCAGCGGAAGCAGCAGCACAAAGGCAATGCACCAGCGAAAGAAGTTCAGCGCGAAGGGTGAGATCAGATCATGAGCCAGTCGGCCCACGATGGCATTGCCCGCCCATAGCAGCGGTGCCAGAGCCAGCATGGCTGCAGTGGAGGGCTTGAGCGAGGAATTCATGGGGTGCAACTTTACTGCGCAGGATGGGGACACCATTGCGCAGTCCCTGCTGCTGATTCGCAATTCGTGATGCAAGGCATAGCGTTTGGAGAGGCGCGACAATGCTTTCATGAAGAAGGACACACGCATATGGCTGCAGGCGCAGCGCAACGAACTCTATCAAGAACCGGTTCGCCCGCGCCGCAGCCTGTGTGTGCAAGGGCATGTGGTTGGCTCGCTGGATGAGCTGCTGGTGCAGCAGCTGGAGGGTGAGGCGCTGGCGACTCATGGCTTGCAACTGCAGTGGAGCGAAGGCCAGTGGCTGCTGCTGGGTGAGGGTACGGCCAGCGAAAAACTCAATCGCCTGGCACTGGCGCTGCGGCAAGCAGGGCTGGCTGGAGCCTGGCGCAACGAGCAGCTGGCGGTCTATAACAGCAGCGATCAGGTGGTGGCCACTGTGGAGCGTGGCGCGGTGAGGCCGCTGGGCATTGCAACGCGCGCCGTGCATCTGGTGGGGTTCAGCCCTGATGGTTTGATCTGGGTCCAGCAACGAGCCAGCAACAAGTCCAACAACCCGGATATGTGGGATACCTTGATGGGCGGCATGGTGTCGGCTGCAGACAGCCTGCCCGATGCACTGGCACGTGAAACCTGGGAGGAAGCAGGGCTGCACGTTCATGCGCTGCAAAACCTCAGGCACGGTGGCTATGTGGATTTTTCGCGCCCCAGTGATGAAGCGGAAGGCCAGGGCTATATGCGGGAGCGCATTGACTGGTTCTCTGCAACCGTGCCCGCAGCCATGAAGCCGAGCAACCAGGATGGCGAAGTGCAGCGCTTTGAGCTGCTGACACTGGATGTGATGGAGGAGTGGCTGGTGCAGGGCCGCTTCACGCAAGAAGCGGCCATGGTGCTGGCAGCCTGCATGGGCTGGTAGCTGCAGGCGGTGGCTGAAGGCTATCGAATTCGGAGCTAAATCGGCACAATGTCTGCTCATGTCTGAGCGCTCCTATATCTCCGCTGCATCCGCCCGCCGCATCACGCTGGTTTCCGTCTCAGGCTTGTCTGATGCGCAGGCTGCAGGCTGGGCTCTGGTGCTGAGCCAGTCGCAAATGCCTGGTTGCAAAGCTGTGCTGTGCAGCCCCGTGAGGCCTGCCGATCTGCCAGATTCTGTTGAGCATGTGGCCATTGGGCCGCTGGACTATCAGGGCTACAGCTGGTTCATGCTGTTCATGCTGTGGCGCGTGGTGCACACCGAGTTTGCGCTGGTCGTGCAGGACGACGGCTGGGTGCTGGATGGCCGCCTGTGGCGTGATGAATGGCTGCAGTATGACTACCTTGGTGCACCGGTTCACCTGGCCCATGTTTCTGCCCCCGAAGGGGATTACTGGAGCCGGGGCTTTGGCTGGTGCAATGACTTGCCGCAGGGGCACCATGCAGTGCCTGTGCTCAACGGTGGTTTCAGCCTGCGCAGCCAGCGCCTGATGCGGGTGTTTGCCGACCACCCTCAGCTACGGGTGGAAGTGCCTGCGCCAGACCTTGTGGCCCCGCAGCCGCTGCAGTTTGCCTGGGGGCAGGATGCCTTGAATGAAGACGTGCAGCTCACAGGCATTCTGCGTGAGCGGCTGCAAGCGCTGGGCATGCGCTTTGCCCCGCTGGAGGTTGCCATCCACTTTGCCATTGAGTACGCAGGGCCGCTTCACAAGGGTGTAGATGCCCTGGGGCTGTTCGGTCACCATGCGCGAACCCGCAAGCTGGCAGGTCTGCAGCCTCTGGCCGTGCGCACCTCTTTGCCTCCCCAGGAAGTGGCCGCCATCTTTGGTGAAGCCGAGATGCTCAGAATGCTGGAGCAGCGCGGCTACCGCATTGACTACGCGGCCTGAGCTGCTTCAAACCTTGGGCAAATCCTGGCGTGGCTGGCGCAGGCGGCTGGGTGCCAGTGCACCTGCCTGCTCCAGAATCGGATAGGCCACCGAGCACAGCAGAGAGTTGATGCGCTTCAAGTCGCTGATCATGTCGATATGCAGCGAACTGGTTTCGATGCTCGACACCGTGTGCTGCGACAGGCGCGCCAGATGGGTGGCGGAATAGGCCAGCTCCAGATCACGAAAGCGCGCTTTTTCCTCCAGCAGCTTTTGCGCCTCGCGCACATTGCCATTGAGGAAGACGCTCATGGCCAGGCGCAAGTTGTCCAGCAGGTGCTGCGTCAGCTCGTGAATTTCCTGCATGCCAGCTTCAGAGAACTGACGCCCCTTCTTGATCTTCTTGTCTTCCAGATCCAGCAGCACGCGCTCGATGATGTCGCCGATCTGCTCCATATTGATGGTGAAGCTGATGATTTCCGTCCAGCGCTGACCTTCGCGTTCGTCCAGTTCGGCGCGGGAAATCTTGGTCATGTAGTACTTGATGGCCGAATACAGATCGTCCACCGTGCCTTCCAGATGGCGCACCTCTTCGGACAGCTTGGCGTCATCGGTCTCGGCCACTTTCTGCAAGCCGATCAGCATGGACTCGATCACATCAGCCTGATGCAGCGACTCGCGCACAGCGCAACTGATGGCCAGTGAGGGTGTGGATAGCGCAGAGGGGTCAAGGTGTCGCGGGCGCAGCAGCTTGGCAGCGCTTTCCTCTTCGGGTTTGGGCAGCAGTGTGGTCACCCAGCGCGCCACGATCTGCGTCAGTCCAATAAAGCACAGGCTGTTGAAAATGTTGAAAGCCAGGTGGAACATGACCACGTTCTGGCCCGGGTCCTGCAGATACGGCCGCACATAGTGCGACCACAGCCCGATGAAGGGCGCCACAATGGCCACGCCCATGACCTTGAACAGCAGGTTGCCGATGGTGACCTGTCGCTCTTCCACCGCAGACTTGGCCGTGGTGATGGCTGCCACCAGGCCGCTGCCCAGATTTGCACCCAAAGTCAGGCCCAGTGCCACATCCAGAGGAATGGCTCCCGAGCTGGCCATAGCTGCAATCAGCAGCACCACGGCCAGACTGGAATAGGCCACCACGGCCAGCACGGCGCCCAGCAGCAATTCCATGAACATATCGCTGCTGACCGAAGCCAGCAGGGTGCGCACGGCTTCTGCCTGCAGCAAAGGCTCGGTGGCCTCTACCACCAGGCGCAGCGCCAGCAGCATCAGCCCAAGGCCAATCAGCACGCGGCCAATACGCCCGGGCTTGGAGTCCTTGCGGGTGATGTAGAGCACCACGCCGATAAAGATGAACAGCGGCGATAGCCAGGAAAGATCGGTGGAGAAAAGCACGGCCATCATCGCCGTGCCCACATCGGCACCGCGCATCACGGCCAGTGCAGAGGGCAGGGTGATCAGACCCTGGCCCACAAAGGACGAGGTCATCAGCGATGTGGCGGTGCTGGACTGAACCAGTGCTGTAACGCCCATGCCCGAAAGAGCCGCCGAAAAGCGGTTGCTCATGCTGCGGGCAAGAATGTTGCGCAGGTTGGCGCCAAAGACCTGCAGGACGCCGGTGCGAACCATCTGAGAGCCCCAGACCAACAGGGCGATGGCAGCTAAAAGATTCAGTAGATGCTTCATGTGCTATAGGCGAAGAAGCAATCAAATATACCTCTGACTGATGAGCCATGCAGGCTGCGCAGTTTCCAACAGGTACATATCAGTGCGATTTAAGGGTAAATGTGGGCGCGAAAGTGTGCGCTTTTTTGCAGAGGGGCGAGTTCAGTCCAGCTTGATCTGAGCGGTGCGCACCACATCGCCCCATGACTTGAATTCCTGCGCAAGAAAACGCGCAAATTCCGCGCTGCCGCCGCCTGCCGGTTCAGCCCCATCGGCCACCAGCGCCGCGTGGACAGCGGGCGTGTTCAGCGCCTGCTGGGTGGTTTGGTTGAGCTTGTCCAGCACATCGCGGGGCGTGCCGGCAGGCGCAACCAGCCCGGCCCAGGATGTGACCACGAATTGCTGCAGGCCTTCTTCTTGCAGCGTGGGCAGTTCCGGCGCTGCACCGGAGCGCTTTTCCGAAGAGACCGCCAGAGGCTTGAGCTTGCCGCCTTTGGTCTGACCGATAGCGCTGGGAATGGTCTCGAAGGCAAGCTGGGCCTCGTTGGACATCACGGCCAGCAAGGCCGGGCTGCCGCCCTTGTAGGGCACATGCTGCAGATTGCCGCCTGTGCGGGCCTTGAACATCTCACCGGCCAGATGGGCGGGTGACCCGGTGCCCGCCGAGCTGAAGAAGATCTGCTGATCGCTTTTCTTCACATAGGCAATCAAGTCATGCACGGAGTTGAGCTTGAGCTGCGGCGCCACTACCAGCAGCAGCGGATATTTGGCAACCAGAGAGATGGGCTCGAAGCTTTTGGCGGGGTCGAAGCGCAGCTTGGAGTAGATATGCGGGTTGATGGCCTGGCTGCTGAGCGTGGTCATGAACAAGGTGTAGCCATCTGCTGGCGCGCCAGCGACCTGCTCGGCAGCCAGATTGCCTGCGGCACCGGGGCGGTTTTCCACCACGACGGACTGGCCCAGCAATTCGCCCATGCGCTTGCCAAGCACGCGGGCCAGCTTGTCAGTGGAGCCGCCAGGTGCAAAGCCCACGACCAGTCGAATGGGCTTGCTCGGAAAATTCTGGGCCTGCACCCCCAGCGCTGAAAACAGCAGCAAAGCACCCAACAGTGGTGTGTGCAGGCGCATGGAGGGGTTGAAAGTAGTGGGACGGTTCATTGTGGGCTCCGGACTGTTTTGATGGAAAAAAGGGCGAGCGAAGCCACGCCGCACCAGCCGGTGGGCTGGTACTGCGGGTGTGGCAAGAAAGGGGGAAGGCTTAGATCAGCGCAGCGTGCGGCTGCGTTGCGGCGCTGGCCGCGGGCACTGGCGTGTGATTGAGAGCCAGTTGCAGGACATCGAAATTGCGCAGGCGGCGTGCGGGGATGTCCTTGAGGGGGCGATTGAACAGCAGGGGCACGGCTTGCTCGGACAAGCCGCCATGTGAGCGCAGCGGCACCGTCAGGCCTGACAAGTCGTGCTTGCTGGCGCTGGTGCCCAGCACGGCCAGGCGGTGGGCCAGCACCACCAGATCGCCAATGCGGTCAGGCGGCAGCTCAAAACGGGCGGCAGCGGTGGCGCGGTCCAGCACTTCTTCTACCTCGGGGATGGCCTTGAGTGCGTCAACTACCGCCTGCTGCGTCGTGCCATTTTTCAGATAGACGGTGGCATAGGAGCCCAGAGCGCCGTGGTGCACCACATAGGGGTCGGTAATGGGCAGCAGCACGCGGGTGCTGTCATGGCCCAGAGCCTGGTCCAGCGCATCTTGCAGAAATGCCACCTGCGGGCGGCCCAGCGCATCGGTCTTGGCGTTCATGCCGTGGTCGGCCGTGATGCCGATCACCGCGCCCATGGCGTCCAGCTGGCCCAGGTAACGATCCATCATGGCGTAGAAGGCATTGGCATCGGCCGTGCCCGGCGCGTGTTTGTGCTGCACATAGTCGGTGGTGGACAGATACATCAGGTCAGGCCGCTGGCTGCGCATCAGCATCACGCCAGCGGCAAACACGAATTCCGACAGGTCGGCGCTATAGACCGAAGGAAGCGGCAAGCCCACCTGCGCCAGCACATCGGTGATGCCGTTCGCTTCCAGGCTGGCCTTGTCTGCGTGCTCTGCCGAAAAGCAGATGCCTTTGAGCTGGTGGCCCAGCAGGGCGCGCAGCTTGTCTTTGGCCGTCACCACGGCCACTTTCAGTCCTTGCTCGGCCATGGCGGCCAGCACGGTGGGGGCGCGCAGATAGCGGGCGTCGTTCATCAGCACTTCGGCGTTTTGCTCGGTGTCGTAGAAGTAGTTGCCGCAGATGCCATGCACGCTGGGCGGTGCGCCGGTCACGATGGACAGGTTGTTGGGATTGGTGAAGGAGGGCATCACGCAGTCGCCAGAGAGCACTGCGCCTTTGCTGAGCAGGCTTTTGAAGAAGGGGGCCACGCCGGCCTGCACGGCCTGGTTGATGTATTCCTGCTCGCAGCCGTCAATGCAGACGATCACGACAGGGGCGCTGGGCAGCTGGTAGCTGCGCTGGTTGATGGTGATGTTTGTCATGCCCTGCAGCTTAGGCAGTGCGCTTTGTGAACACTATCGACAAATAATGCGATAGGCGTGATGAAAAATCACAGATAAAGTCACCGAGCCGTCATTGAAAAACTGTCCACTCGCCAGCCATGCCGCATCAGCTCCCCCCACTGCACGCCCTGCGCGTGTTTGAAGTCGCCGCCCGTGCAGCCAGCTTTACCGAGGCCGCCAAAGAGCTGCACCTGACCCACGGTGCCGTCAGCCGCCAGATTGCGCTGCTGGAGGCATCGCTAGGCCAGTCGCTGTTTCGCAAGGAAGGCCAGCGCATGGTGGCCACGCCTCATGCCAAGGCCTTTGCGCGTGAGATCAGTCAGGCCTTTGACCACATTGGCGATGCCGCCCAGCGCTATGGCAAGCGCGCCAGCCAGAAGGTCATTCGCGTCAATGCGCCCGCCACCATGGCCATGCGCTGGCTGATTCCGCGGCTGGCGGCTTTTCACGCGCTGTATCGCGGCATAGAGGTGCGGGTGTCCACGGCCTTCAGCACCGAGCCTGCGCTCAAGGGCAGCTTTGATGTGGCCATTCGACGTGGCTCCATTGAAGCCGGGCAATACGAGGTGCTGCCGCTGTACACCGAGTTCAACACCGTCATCGTCAGCCCCCAGCTATGGCAGCAAAAGCCGCTGAAATCCATCAAAGACCTGGGCAAAGCCATCTGGCTGGCGGCTGAGACGCGGCCCGGCGACTGGGAGAGCTGGCTGCAGATGGCGGGCCAGCCCGACTTGCGACCCGTGCAGGTGCTGCGGTTTGACCACTTTTTTGTCTGCCAGCAGGCGGTGATGGATGGTCTGGGCTATGCCGTGGGGCCGCTACCTACGCTGAGTAACGATATTCAGCAGCAGCGCCTGTACGCGCCTTTCCCGGATGTGACACTGCACGGCAGCAGCTTTCAGGCGCTGGTGCCGCTGGATTCGGACAAGCCGCGCCATCTGCGCCAGTTTCTGGATTGGTTGCAGGCGCAGGCTGGACAGGAGTCTGCGAAGGGCATGTAAAGTGCTTTCTGCACTGGACTGTCAAGCGCCAGCGGCTAACAAAAAAAGGTATTTCATGATTTTTGGTGCTGGTGGTGCTGCCGCCGCGGGAATGCTGTTGATTCTGTTGGCCATGTTTCAGGGCCTGCTGCTGCTGGCGTGGTGGGGCTGGCGCTGGTGGAATGCGCATCGTGGCGCGCCACGCCCAGCGCTGCAGGCGTGGCAATGGGTAGCGGCCGTGTTGCTGTCTGTGCTGCCTATCTGGACTGCGCTGCTGTGGGGGCTGGATGCGCTGAGTTCCTATATGCGGCAGCAGTATCTGGTGCAGCAGGACAGGCAGCGATATTTCACCGTGTCGAGGGCGACGGCCTGGGGCGAGCTCGTGATTCCGGCTGGCAGCCATGCGGAGCGTGAGTTGCTGGAGGGCGAGAAACCTCTGAAGGGCGACGCATCGGATTTGCAGACGCTGACCGGTTTGCGTTTTACCAAAGCGGTGCCGCTGGGCGACCTGTCCATCAACGCTCTGGGTTTGAATGGCCAGTGGTTGCTGCTGGAATTGGCGCGGCCGCATCGCTTTGCAACGGAGGATTGCCCCGCCGGGTACATCGCGCAGTTCAAGGCGCTCAAGCCCAGAACGGTGCTGCGGGATGTGCCGCTTACCGTGCTGCAAGCCCAGCCGTTGCATCTGGCCGACTGGTCGTTTGACAGTTGCTACGACTCCCCGCAGGCCATCTTGATGCAGTACTGGAAGGGCAGCGAGCTGGTCTGGATGGATTTGCCTGATTACGGCCTGAATTGAAATAAAAAAACCGCTGCACAAATCGGGCAGTGGTTCATCAATTTTGATAGCGTCTAGCGCTTATCAAGATTGGGCTTTGGCGCGTTTTGCTCTTAAAACCTCATCCAGAATCAGCAAGATGGCACCCAGGGTGATGCCCATGTCCGCCACGTTGAAGGCCGGGAAGTGGCTGGTGCCCCAGTAAAAGTCCAGAAAGTCCACCACATAGCCGTGCTGCAAACGGTCGACCACGTTGCCAATGGCGCCGCCCAGAATGCTGGACAGCGACAGGCAGAACATTTTTTGCTCGGGGTGTTTGCGCAACTGCCAGACGATAAGAATGGTCGCCACCACGGCAATGGCTACAAAGAACCAGCGCTGCCAGCCGCTGCCGTCTGCCAGAAAGGAGAAGGCCGCGCCCGTGTTGTGCGCGCGCACGATGTTGAAGAAGCTGGTGATGGGTGTCCAGTCGCCGTACTGGTAGTGGCTCAGGATCATCTGCTTGGTGATCTGATCCACGCCGATGATGACCACGGCCCACAGCAGCCAGGGCCAGATGCGACCAAAACCTGCGGGAGATGTCTGGGTGTTGCTCATTACGACTCTTTGCTTCAGCTATTTTTGATAGCGGCTTGTGCTTGATTCCATTAGGCTTCAGGCTGATTTGAGCTAGAAACAGGCTGCCAGTTGTTGCTGGCAGCCCATGGGCTCAAAGCTCAGGCCTTGCTGCGCACTTCGCCCGTGCCGTGCAGATTGCTGTCGCAACGGCCGCACAGTGTGGGGTGCTCGGGGTTCACGCCCACGTCGTCACGGTAGTGCCAGCAGCGTTCGCACTTGGCGGCTTCGGAAGGCTTGACTTCCACAGCCAGCGCGTCGCCAGCGACCGCCTTGGCGGCCGAGGTGATGAGCACAAACTTCAGGTCGTCGGCCAGTGTTTGCAGCAGGGCCAGGTCTTCGTGCTGGGCGCTGATGGTGACTTCGGCCTGCAGCGATGCACCGACCAAGCCTGAACCGCGCACGGTTTCGATGTCCTTGTTGACCACGTCGCGGATTTCGCGGATGCGGCTCCACTTGGCCAGCAGGGCGTCGTCGCCTTCGGACAGATCCAGGAACTTCTCCAGGAAGATGGTTTCGCTGTTGCCCACGATCTTCCAGGCTTCTTCGGCCGTGAAGGACAGGAACGGTGCCATCCAGCGCAGCAGCGCCTGGGTGATCTGGTGCAGCGCGGTCTGGGCGCTGCGGCGGGCCAGGCTCTTGGGTGCGGTGGTGTAGAGGCGGTCTTTCAACACGTCCAGGTAGAAGCCGCCCAGGTCTTCGGAGCAGAACAGCTGCAGCTTGGCGACCACGGGGTGGAATTCATAGACCTGGTAGTGGGCAATGATTTCTTTTTGCAGCTGGGCCGCGCGCGCCAGGGCGTACTGGTCGATCTCCAGCATGTCCTGGTATGCAACGCTGTCTGTGGCGGCGTCAAAGTCGCTGGTGTTGGCCAGCAAGAAGCGCAGCGTGTTGCGGATGCGGCGGTACGCATCCACCACGCGGGCCAGGATCTTGTCGTCGATGCCAAGGTCGCCCGAGTAATCGGTCGAAGCCACCCACAGGCGGATGATTTCGGCGCCCATCTTGTTGGACACATCTTGCGGTGCCACGGTGTTGCCGACCGACTTGGACATCTTTTTGCCCTGGCCGTCCACGGTGAAGCCGTGGGTCAGCAGGCCCTTGTACGGGGCACGGCCAAAGATGGCGCTGGCCAGCAGCAGCGAGCTGTGGAACCAGCCGCGGTGCTGGTCGTGGCCTTCCAGGTACAGATCCGCCTCGGGGCCTTGGTCGTGGTGCATGTCGGCATGGGTGCCGCGCATCACGTGCCAGAAGGTGGAACCCGAGTCGAACCAGACTTCCAGAATGTCGGTGCTCTTGGTGTAGAGCTTGGCTTCTTCGGCGCCCAGGATGTCTTCGGTGGTCACGCGGCTCCAGGCCTCGATACCGCCTTGCTCGATCATGTCGGCCGCCTGGTCGATGATCTCCATGGTGCGCGGGTGCAGTGCGCCCGTGTCCACATGCAGGAAGAAGGGGATGGGCACGCCCCACGAACGCTGGCGCGAGATGCACCAGTCGGGACGGCCGGCGATCATGGCGCGCAGGCGGTCTTGGCCGTTTTGCGGGTAGAAGCTGGTGTGGTCGATGGCTTCCAGTGCCAGCTGGCGCAGCGTCTGCTTGGGCTTTTGGGCGGGGTCGGTGAACACGCCTTCGCCTTCGTCCATGCGGATGAACCACTGGGCGGCAGCGCGGTAGATCACAGGCGTCTTGTGGCGCCAGCAGTGCGGGTAGCTGTGCTCGATGGACTTGGTGCCGATCAGGCGATTGGCCACCTTCAGTGCGTCGAGGATGACGGGCACGGCCTTCCAGATGTACTGGCCGCCGAACAAAGGCAGATCGGCTGCGTACACGCCGTTGCCTTGCACGGGGTTCAGGATGTCCTTGTACTCCATGCCATTGCTGATGCAGGAGTTGAAGTCATCCACGCCGTAAGCAGGGGCCGAGTGCACGATACCGGTACCGTCTTCGGCCGTGGCGTATTCGGCCAGGTAGACGGGCGAGATGCGGTCGTAACCCTTGTCCACATGGGCCAGCGGGTGCTTGAAGGGCATGTGGTCGAGCTTTTCACCCTTGGCCGTGGCCACCACGGTGCCGGTGATGCCCCAGCGCTCCATGCACTTGTCCACCAGGGCAGAGGCCAGAACCAGCAGGCCGCGCTCGGTATCCACCAGGCTGTATTCCAGATCGGGGTTGACGTTGAGCGCCTGGTTGGCGGGGATGGTCCAGGCGGTGGTGGTCCAGATCACCACAAACGCATCCTTGGCCAGCGCGGGCAGGCCAAAGGCGGCAGCCAGCTTGGCCGGGTCGGCAGCGGGGAACATCACGTCCAGCGTGTTGGACGACTTGTCCTGGTATTCGATCTCGAACTCGGCCAGCGACGAGGCGCAGTCAAAGCACCAGTACACGGGCTTCAAGCCACGGTAGACAAAACCACGCTCCATCACCTTCTTCAAGGCGCGCAGCTCCAGCGCCTCGTTGGCGTAGTTCATGGTTTTGTAGGGGTGGTCCCAGTCGCCCAGCACGCCCAGGCGCTTGAAGTCCACCATCTGCTGCGCGATCTGCTCGGTAGCAAAGGCGCGGCTCTTGGCCTGCATCTCGTCGCGGGGCAGGTTGCGGCCATAAAGCTTTTCGATGGCGTTTTCGATGGGCAGACCGTGGCAGTCCCAGCCCGGCACGTAGCGCGCGTCAAAGCCTTCGAGCTGGCGGCTCTTGACGATCATGTCCTTGAGGATCTTGTTGACGGCGTGGCCGATGTGGATCTTGCCGTTGGCGTAGGGGGGGCCGTCATGCAGGATGAACATGGGCGCGCCCTTGCGTGCCACGCGCAGCTTCTGGTAGGTGCCTTGCTCGTCCCATTCCTTGGCCCATGCCGGCTCGCGCTTGGGCAGATCGCCGCGCATGGGGAAAGGGGTGTCGGGCATGTTCAGCGTGCTGCGGTAGACAGACGCTTCGGGCTTGTTGGACTTCGAGTCAGACATGAGGAACCTTGAAAGCAATGCAATGCCCGGGCAGGTCTGCCTGGGCGTGAATGGAGAGATGAGCGCCAGTGCGCAGCAGCGCCGGTGGCGTGCAGGCGGTGAGCGTCAAATTCGGTCGCGCGTGGTCTGGCGACGGGTCTCGGTATAAGACGGCAGATGAGACGGCGTGTGGGCGGACGTGAAGAACGCGCGCGCATCAGCGCAGTCCTTGGCGATGCCGGCCGTCAGGGCATCGAGACTGTCGTACTTCAACTCGTCGTGCAATTTGTGCAGAAGTTCCACGTGGATGATTTTACCGTAGGCTCCTTCACCACCCAGCTGGGCGGGCCAATCAAAACAGTGGGTCTCCAGCAGCACGCGGCCCCCGTTGACGTCGTTAGGGTCCAGCGATGGGCGTACGCCCAGGTTGGCCACGCCGCGCAGCGGCTCCTCAGCCAGGCCATGCACCAGCACGGCAAAAATGCCGCTGGCCGCAGGCTTCCAGTGGTCAAAGCGCAGATTTAATGTGCGAAAGCCGTCATCCGCCCCTGCTTGCGACTCCGCGAGCTTTCTTCCTAGTTTCCGGCCATGTACCACATGGCCCGAAATCGTATAAGGGTGGCCCAGCAGCTTGGCCGCCTGCTGCATATCGCCCGCAGCCAGGGATTCGCGTACGGCGGTGCTGGATACGCGCAGGCCGTGCACTTCGTAGCTGTTCATGCGCGCCACGTCAAAGCCCAGCGCCTGCCCCGAGGTGTCGAGCAGCGCATAGTCGCCCGCCCGCTTGCGGCCAAAGCGGAAGTCGTCGCCCACCAGCACGTAGCGGGCGCCCAGGCCGGAAATCAGTACATCCTGAATGAAGTCTTCGGGGCTTTGGTTGGCCAGCGTGTCGTTGAAGGGCACGATGACCACCTGATCGACGCCGCAGATCTCCAGCTGACTGAGCTTGTCCCGCAGCGTGCCCACGCGGGCCGGGGCCAGCTCGGGCTTGCCCAGCTTCTGCGCGAAGTAGTCGCGTGGGTGGGGCTCGAAGGTCATGGCACAGCTGGGAATGCCGCGCTGGGCCGCTTCCGCCTTCAAAAGGCCAAGCATGGCCTGGTGTCCCCGGTGCACGCCATCAAAGTTGCCAATGGTCACAGCACAGGCTGGGGCCAGGCCAGGATGATTGATTCCGCGAAAAATCTTCATGGGCTGCTTTGTTTTTAGTAGCAGCTAGCGCCGATGCATGCGGCACAAGCCGTCAATTTGACATAATTTCAGAGTATATTGCTTCCATTCACGCAGCTGGGGAGGCTGCGCTGGAACAGGTGATTGAACGCCTGCGCCCAAAGAGCGCCAAGACGCTCTGCCGTTTCTGATGTCGAACTTTTTGACTGACTGGAGGCGTGTTGTGAAAGTCTTGAAGCTGACAGCCCAGGGGCTGCCGCAGTCCTGGGTAACGCTGGAGCAAGCGGCGCTGCACTATGCAGCAGATGAGGTGCGCTGGGAAGCGGGCGCTGAAATTGCCGTCTTTCGCGGAGGCCACAATGCGGCGACCGGCAAGCAGTCCGTCATTCACATCAACTCCATCATCGGCACCAAGGGTGTTCCCAATATCAACCCGCACGAGCTGGCACCGGGGCTTACCAACAGCAAGCTCTTTGCGCGTGACCGCTGCCTGTGCGCCTATTGCGGGCGCCAGTTCTATGAAGGCGACCTCACCCGTGAGCACATCAAGCCTGTGAGTGCGGGCGGCGAGCACACCTGGATGAATCTGGTCACCGCCTGCCGTGCCTGCAATCACCGCAAGGGCGCCAGAACGCCCGAGCAGGCCCGCATGCCGCTGCTGTACACGCCTTACACGCCCACGCTGTGGGAAGACTTTATTTTGCGCAACCGCCGCATTCTGGCTGACCAGATGGAGTTTCTGGTGGCCCATGTGCCGCGCAATTCACGCTGGCATGGCTGAGGCAAGGGCCTGAGGAGCGCAGCGAAGTCCACCGACTGCGGTAGTGGGAGTTTTCGGAAAAGTCTGAAAACTCTTGACGCCTGTGATTGAATCCGGGTTTCTACCAAAATTTCCGTTTTTCATGATCGTCAGGGATCGCCCGTCGGGCTTCAAGCTGCTTTGGATTGTCCGGGGCTCGGTGCTGCAGCGCATCAAGGGTGTTTTGGCCGTCAACATCGTGCTGGCCATCATCGTCACCGTGGCGCACGGCAATCTGTTTCACACCAAGATCCCGATCACGCCGATTCCGTTCACCCTGATCGGTCTGCCGCTGGCCATCTTTCTGGGCTTTCGCAACAACACCGCCTATGCGCGCTACTGGGAAGGGCGCAAGCTCTGGGGCGAGATCGTGATCTACGCCCGCACCCTCTCGCGCCAGTGCCTGAGCCTGATTGAAGTCGGTCACCCCGTGGACCCGCGCCAGCGCGCCAACGATGTGCGGGTGCGCATGGTGCACCGCACCGTGGCTTTTTCGCATGCGCTGCGCGCCCAGTTGCGTGGCCTGAAAAACGATGTGGCAGCCGAGCAATGGCTGACCCATGCCGAGTGGCAAAGACTGCAGCTGCTGCCCCTGGGCCAGCGCACTGACACCCTGATGCAAGCCATGGGAAAGGACCTGGGCCAGTGCGTGCGCGAAAAGCGTATTGACCCCTGTCTGGCCGTGGAGCTGGACCGCACGCTGAACGGTCTGACGGCGGCGGCCGCCTCGTGCGAGCGCATTCACAACACGCCCATCCCCTTTTCCTACACCCTGCTGCTGCACCGCACGGCCCACCTGTATTGCTTTTTGCTGCCCTTCGGCCTGGTGGACATCACAGGCTTCATGACCCCGTTTGTGGTGGCCATCGTGGCCTATACCTTCTACGGCCTTGATGTGCTGGGTGATGAGCTGGAAGAGCCGTTTGGCGTGGAGAGCAACGATCTGGCACTGGATGCCATCTGCCGCGGCATCGAGATCAGCATGTGCCATTCGCTGGGTGACCCGCAGATTCCCGCGCCGCTCAAGCCTGTGGACTATCTGCTGACCTGAGCAGCACCGCTGCTCCACCGAAGCTCCATCGAAAACAAAGCCCTGAACTCACCATTCGGGGCTTTGTTTTTGATAGCAGCTAGCGCAGGCGCAGCTTAGACAGTGGCGCGATCTTCATCGACCGCTTTTTGCCAAGCCTCGTACAGATCTTCACCTGCATCGCGCACGCGCTGGTTGATGACGGGCAGCTCGCGGCGCTCTGCGGGGCGGGCCAGTTCCTCGTAGCCGCGCGAGGCAGACAGGTCGTAGGGCTCGCCGTCTTCGTTGGAATAGGCCACAAAGACCTTCTTCACGCCCGACAGCAGCATGGCCGTGTGGCACATGGTGCAGGGGTAGCCGCTGGCATACATGACGGAGCCGGACAAATCGGTGCTGCCCTGCGCCCTGGCGGCAATGCGCAGCGCCTGCATTTCGGCGTGGGCGGAGGGGTCGCACAGATCTTCCACCTGATTCACCGCACGGGCCAGCACCTTGCCATCCCTGACCAGCACGGCGCCAAAAGGCCAGGTGGCACGCTCGCGGCCCTTGACGTTGCCCATGGCCAGGCGAATGGATTCCAGCAGGTATTTTTCGGTGTCTTGATTGCTCATTGTTGTCTCCTTCTGCGCAGATCATAGGAAGCCCACCCGTCTTCATAGCGCACCCGGAAAGCAAAACAGCACGCCGTGGCGTGCTGTTGACTTGTTGAAAGTTGGCGGATTGTTGCAGTAATTTAGGCAAAAACGCCTGCGGAATCCTGCATATTGGCCGACACAACGCCCAGGTGGTGCAGCGTGTCGCCACCGGTCATTTCCATCTGCGTCAGGCGCTTGAAGTAGTGGCTGCCCACGTATTCATCCGTCACGCCAATGCCGCCATGCATCTGCACCGACTGCTGGCCCACATAGCGCATGGCCTGCCCCAGTTGAACCTTGGCGCGGGAAATGGCCACATGGCGCTCCTCGGCCGGTGCCACCAGCTTCAGGGTGCCGTAGTAGCTCATGGAGCGGGCCAGCTCCAGCTGCATCTTCATGTCTGCCACGCGGTGGCGCAGGGCCTGAAAGCTGGCAATGGCCACGCCGAACTGCTTGCGCTGGTTCAGGTACTCGGCAGTCAGCTTGAGCGTTTGCTCCATCACGCCCACACCTTCGGCGCAAAGTGCGGCGTTGGCCACATCCTGCGCCAGCGTCAGGGCGGGCAGGCCGTTGGAGGTGATCAGGGTGGCAGCGGCGGCCTGGCAGATCAGATCGGCGGCGCGAGATTCATCTTGCGTGGCATAGCTGCGGGTGCTGACGCCCTGGGCGCCGTTTTCCACCAGGAAGATGGCCATCTTGCCGTCCAGCAGCGCGGGCACGATGTAGGCATCGGCCTGATCGCCTGCGGGGACTATGTTTTTCGTAGCGTCCAGCGCATATCCATCGGCGGTTTTTGTCGCTTTGGCCGCGCAAACGTCAATGCGGTAGCGCGCTTTATGCTCCTGCGATGCGAGCACGACCAGCTTTTCGCCGCTGGCGATCTGGGGCAGCCACTTCTGCTTGATGGCATCGTCACCAAACTGGGCCAGAACGGCAGAGGCGGCAAAAGCCTGCGCCAGCGGCTCCATCACCAGGCCACGGCCCAGTTCTTCCATCACCACCATCACGTCAACGGCGCTCTGGCCCAGGCCACCGTACTGCTCGGGAACGGTGAGAGCCGTCAGTCCCAGCTCGGCCAGCTCGTTCCAGACTTCGCGTGAAAAGCCGCCTTGCTTGGCGATGCTCTGGCGGCGCTCGAAGGTGTAGCCCTTTTCCACCCAGCGGGCCACGGCGTCACGCAGTTGTTGTTGGTCGTCGGAAAAATCGAAATCCATATTTGTCTCCTGCTGCCAAAAGCGAGTGCGCTTTGCGCACCATCACATTCAGCGAAGCTCTTGCAAGAACCCCCTCCCGGAGGGGGCACGGGGGAGCAGAACGTGAAATCTGTGCCAGACAGTGCTCGGCTTAGCCGAGCACTGTCTGAGCAACGATGTTTCGCTGCACCTCGTTGGAGCCACCGTAAATCGTGGTCTTGCGCATATTGAAATAGGTCGCGGCCAGCGGGGCATTGCCCAGCGCATCGCCGGGGAAGTTGCCCTGGTAGCCTGCTTCCATGGCTTCCTGGATATAGGGCAGCGAATAGGGACCAGCGGCCAGCATCATCAGCTCGGCATAGCGCTGCTGAATCTCGCTGCCCTTGATCTTGAGCAGGCCCGCAATCTCCAGCGGGTTCTTGCCCGACTTCATGGCCGAGAGCACGCGCAGCACCAGCATTTCCAGCGCAATCACATCGACCTCCAGCAGCGCGATCTGGTCACGGAAACGCTGGTCGTCCCACACGCCTTCGGCCTTGGCAATGCGCTTGAGGCGCTCCAGCTCGCGCTTGGCTCGGTTAACGTCGGCGATATTGGTGCGCTCGTGGCTCAGCAGGTGCTTGGCGTAAGTCCAGCCCTTGTTTTCCTCGCCAATCAGCTGGTCGGCGGGTACTTCCACATTGTCAAAAAAGACTTCGTTGACCTCGTGGGAGCCATCGAGCAGCTTGATGGGACGCACGGTGACGCCGGGAGATTTCATGTCCAGCAGCAAAAAGCTGATGCCGGTCTGGGGCTTGCCTTCGCTGCTGGTGCGCACCAGGTTGAACATCCAGTCGCCGTACTGGCCCAGCGTGGTCCAGGTCTTCTGGCCGTTGACGATGTATTTGTCGCCCACGCGCTCGGCGCGGGTCTTGAGGCTGGCCAGGTCGGAGCCTGAGCCGGGTTCGGAATAGCCCTGGCTCCACCAGACTTCGCCGCTGGCAATGCCGGGCAGAAAGCGCTTTTGCTGCTCGGGCGAGCCATAGGCCATGATGACCGGGGCCACCATCACCGGGCCAAAGGGCACGATGCGCGGCGTGCAGGCCAGCGCGCATTCCTCTTCAAACAGGTGCTTTTGCACAGCCGTCCAGCCGGGGCCGCCAAACTCCTTGGGCCAGCCGTAGCCCAGCCAGCCCTTTTTGCCAAGAATCTTGGCCCAGCGCTGCATATCGTCGCGCGTCAGGTGCAGATCGTTGCGCACCTTGTTCGCAATATCTTCCGGTAGGTTGGACCGCACCCAGGTGCGGACCTCTTCACGGAATGCTTGTTCTTCGGGGGTGAATGCCAAATCCATGCGCTTGTCTCCTAAAGATGGCTGGATTTGTAGCACGCACGTTCTTTTTTGTTCTGTCCGAACAGTGACAGGGGAGGGTTACCCCCTGAGCGGCTGCGCCTGGGCGGCCCCGCCGCTTCCCCCTGGAAGGGGGGGCGACAGCCTTTGCTGCGAGGCGGCTCTTGCTGGCCGTCTCTCACATGGGGTATGCCAGTTTTTGACCGCTAGCGCTTATCTGGTAAGCGCTGGCAGCTATCTTTTTTACTCTGCTGTTGCTGCAGCTGGCGGCTCCACGCCCAGCGATTCGCAGAGCATGGCCACAGTGGCGCGCAGCTGGGCGACTTCGGCTTCCAGTGCATCCACGCGCTGTTGCAGGGCCGAGGCATTGCTGCCTGCGCCGGTGCTGGCGCTGGCTGTGGCAAGGGCGCTGATATCTACGGGGCCGCACAGCAGGTGGGCCCAGCGCTGTTCACGGGCGCCGGGGGCGCGGGGCAGTTGGACGACCAGCGGGCCGCCTTTTTCTTCGCTGCGCTCGCGCAGTTCGTCCAGAAAGGCTTCGACCGAGGAGATATCGGCAAAGCGGTGCCAGCGTTCGGAGTTGATGCGCAGCTCGCCCGCAGTCTGCGGGCCGCGCAGCATCAAGAGGGCCAGCAGCACGGCGGACTGGTCGGGCACGCCGATGCCACGGGGAAAGTTGTGTTCCCAGCGGGTGGATCGGGTGCTGCTGATTTGCACGCTCAGGGTTTTCAGGCGCAGGCTGTCCAGCGCTTCCTGAGCTTCGCCTTCGCTCACTTCCATTACCGGGTCGCGGCTGGACTTTTGGTTGCAGCCGGTGACCAGACTGTTGAGGGTGAGCGGATAGCTGTCGGGCACGGTGCGGGCTTTTTCCATCAGCGTGGCCAGAACGCGGGCTTCGACGGGGCTCAACGGAGTATTGCGTGGGTCAAAAGGCATGAAGTCTCCTCAAAAGTCTGGGGCAAAGTCTCAGGTTTGTGCATGGAAACAGGTACAAACCCCAAAGGGTTGGTCCGGCAATGCGACAATCGCCGCCCATGAAAAACATCGTGATCCTGATCTCGGGCGGCGGCTCGAACATGGCCGCCATTGTGCGTGCATCCCAGCAGCAGAACTGGGCAAAGCAGTACAACGCCAGGGTTGCTGCTGTGGTGAGCAACAAGGCTGACGCCAAGGGGCTGACCTTTGCGCGCGATAACGGCATTGCCACCGAGGTGCTGGATCACAAGCAGTTCGACAGCCGCGAGGCCTTTGATGCCCAGCTGGCCCAGGTGATTGACCGCCATGCGCCTGATCTGGTGGTGCTGGCCGGTTTCATGCGCATTCTTACGCCGGGTTTTGTCTCGCATTACGAGGGGCGCATGGTCAATATCCACCCCTCGCTGCTGCCTGCCTTTACCGGCCTGCACACCCATCAGCGTGCCATTGATGCGGGTTGCAAGTTCGCGGGCTGCACGGTGCACCGCGTGACGGCCGAGCTGGATGTGGGGCCGATTCTGGATCAGGCCGCAGTGCCCGTCTTGAGTGGTGACACCGCCGAGCTGCTGGCTGCCCGCGTGCTGGTGCAGGAGCACATCATTTACCCGCGTGCTGTGCTTAATCTGATTAGAAATTGATAGCTGATAGCGCTTTATTCGTATAGGGTTGGGCTGGTTTTTAAGGGGATTTCATCTCATAAACAAACCAGACCAGATGCACATAGGTCAGCACATAAAGCACGTTATTGAGCTTGGTAGATAAAACGCCATACCCGGGCGTACCTATCAAGGTCTGCTTGGACTTTGCAGACATGCGCACAAAGTCTGCCAGCGAGGGGGCAAGACTGGGCGGCAGCAGCTTGCGGAATATCCATAGCTCCAGCCGCAGAAAACAGGCGATCACCAAGGCCGCAAGCGGCAGGGCCCAGAAAGTCATGGGCAACTGCTGAATCTGCGCGGGCAGCAGGGGCTGCAGCAAAGGGCTGTAGTCCACAGCCATCAACATGGCGGTGGAGCACAGCAGCAGCATGCGCCGCAGCAGGCCCAGAATATGGCGCTTGAAATGCGGCGAGCCTGTGGTGTTGGGCAGCCACTGCACCAGTGCGTAAGACCCAAAATGGTCTATAGCCCAAAGGGCCGCAAAGTACAGCGTGCCGACCACCAGCGCATAAGCCTGAAGCTGCAGCGGCGCACTGCCACGCAGCCATTCCATCCATGATGACCACATGGCGTTTTATGGGAGTGTGTATGCGCTGACTTTAAGCGATGTGCAGCGCGTCACTTTATAGGGCTATCTTCGGGGCCATCTACGCGGCGAAAGCGCGGCTGCTCCACGCCTTCAATCACCACGGTCTCATTGAACATGGATGCGGGTCGCACCCACAGACCGTGCTCGCCATAAAGGGCACGGTACAGCGTCATGGGCTCCAGTGTTTCGCTGTGGCGCACAGTGCCAATCACCTCGTAGCGCATGCCTTTGTAGTGTTCATACAGGCCGGGCGCGGTTTCGATCAGCGGGGGAAGTTCGGAGTTGTTCATGGTCAGGTGCAATCAATAAAGGGCTTGGCGGCTGCCGTGTGAGAATGCTGAAAAAATCAGTGGGAGGCAAAGCAGCGCCATGGAACAGGCAGATTATGTGCATCTGGTTCGCGTCAGCGAGATGGCCAGTGCCGAAAACAGTCAGGCGTACCGGCGCAGCGTGGTCATGTTTGCGGCCCTGGGCTATGCATGGGTGCTGGGCTGCCTGATTCTGGCGCTGTGTCTGCTGCTATGGTCAGGCTCGCACCTGATGGCGGGGCAGTGGCGCTTTGTCTGGATCATGACGGCCATTGCCTCGCTGGGCCTGTTTTGGAACAGCTTGCGTGCGCTGTGGCTCAAGGTGGACAAGGCCGAAGGCATTGAGGTGATGCCGGAGGACGCCCCGGCGCTGTTCGAAGCGCTGGAGCGCATTCGCAAAAAGCTCAATGGCCCCAGGATTGACGCCGTTTATCTGAATCAGGATTTCAACGCCAGCATTCGCCAGGTGCCGCGCTGGGGCGTGCTGGGCGGTGTGCGCAACGAGCTGAATCTGGGCCTGCCGCTGATGATGGCGCAAGACCGCAACCGTTTGCTGGCCGTGCTGGCCCACGAATACGGCCACCTGCGCGGCGGGCATGGCAAGTTTGGCGCCTGGATTTACCGCACACGACTGAGCTGGACGCGGTTGTACGAGGGCATGCAGGGTGATTCAGGCATTGCCTCGTTCATCACGCAAAAATTTCTGAACTGGTACTTTCCGCGCTTTCTGGCCAAGACGTTTGCCATGGCGCGCCAGGATGAGTACGAGGCCGACAAGGCCGCTGCCAGCCTGCTGGGTAAAGGCGTCATGGCCGATGCACTGGTGGAAATCGACGTGCGCCAGCAGTGGTTTGCGCAGAACTTCTGGGCGCTGCACTGGCGATCAGCCCGCAAGAAGACCACGCCCACCGGGCCTTTCAGCGCCATGAAGTACTGGCTGGCCCAGCCCGTCAAGCCTGCGTTTGCGCGGCAGGCGCTCAAGGCCAGTCTGAGCCTGGTCTCGGGCCTGGAAAACACCCACCCCGTGCTGCGCGACCGCGTGGATGCGCTGACGGGGCAGCGCCCGCAACTGCCCCAGCAGTGGTCTGAGGGTGGCGCGCTGAGTTTGCTGAACCCGCGCAAGCTCAGCGAATGGGCCAAGGCTTTTGACAAGCAATGGTGTGTGGAAAACGCCACCGCCTGGAAGCAGCACCACGCCCGTCTGGCGCGCAGCGAAGTCGCGCTGGCGCAGCTGAACGGCGAAGGCTATCAGTCTGCGGCTGACCTGCTGCAGCGTGCCCAGCTCATGCTGCGGCTGGACCCTAACGCCGAAGTGCGTGCGCTGTACGAGGAAGTTTTGCGCCGCGAGCCTGACAACGCCAAGGCGCTGGCCGGAATCATTGATGTGCTGCCGCTGGATATGGGCGATGTGCGGCTGCAGTTGCTGGAGCGGCTGTTTGGCCCGCATGTCGAATACCGCTGGTGGGCCGCCAATCAGGCGGTGGAGCTGCTGGAGTCGCGTCAGCAGATTGGCGTGGAGGGCGAGGAAGCCGCCGCGCTCAAGCTGTGGCGTGAGCGCGTCAGGCAGACCAGCGACCTAGAAGATCAGTTCTCGGAGGAGCTGATGCAGACGCCGCTGCTCAACGGCCTGCTGCCCCATGGACTGACAGCGTTTGAGATTTCAGAGATCGAGGCCGAGCTGCGCAATTTCAGGCCAGTTTCGCAGGCCTGGCTGGTGCGCAAGCAGCTCAACACCATTCGCGGTCGCTCCGTCTATGTGTTGTTTGCCGAGATGGGCGGTCTGGGCGAGGCCGAGGGCATCACGCTGGGTGAGCAGATTCATGACCGGCTGGAGGTGTCCGGCGTGCTGTATGTAATGCGGGTGGAGCAGGCGGCCATGCGTGAAGACATTGAGCGCCAGGGGTTCAAGCCGGTTTATCTGCGTGCGCTGGGTTGAGGCCTTCATAAACCGTAGCGGCTACCGCTTGATCTGATTGCAGTCTGACCTGTATTGGCAGGGAAACCAATGCCGATAAAGCGCTGGCAGCTATGGTTTTTGCGAAGCACCTGCCAGTGGTGTACCGGGCTGTCAGAGGGCGTCATATGGATATGCGGGCAGTGGGACAATTGCGCCCTATGCATCCCAAAGCCCTTCTCGACGCTTGCTCTGAACTCGTCAAGCGCGCCCTGACATTTGAACACCCGGCCGATGCCGTGGTGTCCCGCTTCTTCCGCGAAAACCGCTACTTGGGTCCGCGTGAGCGCGCCACTCTGGCTGAAACCACTTACACCGTGCTGCGCAAAAAGCTGCTGTTTGAAGCGCTGGCACATTCGGGCAGCGGTGCACGCGAGCGCCGCCTTGCCATTCTGGGCTTTGCCGCCGTGCTGCGTGAGCAGGCCAGGAAAGAGGGCAAGGTCAAAAACAAGGACGGTCAGGACAGCGAAACCTTTATCAAGGCCGCGCTGGCTCCTCAGGAACTCAAGTGGCTGGCCGCCTGCGACGGCATCAAGCCCGAAGAGCTGATGGAAGCGCACCGCCACAATCTGCCCGAGTGGCTGGTGGAGCCGCTCAAGGCCCAGCTGGGCGAAGACTTCTGGGCGCTGGCTGCCAGCATGGAGCAGGCAGCTCCGCTGGATCTGCGCGTCAATACGCTCAACGACAAGCGCTCTGATGTGCGTAAAGAGCTGGAAAAAGCCGGTATCAAGGCTGAAATTACGCCATTTTCTCCCGTGGGCCTGCGTGTGGATGGCAAGCCCGCTCTGGCCAAAGTGGATGCTTTCAACCGCGGCGCCATTGAGGTGCAGGATGAAGGCTCGCAGTTGCTGGCCCTGATGCTGGACGCCAAGCGTGGCGAGATGGTGGTGGACTTCTGCGCTGGCGCTGGTGGCAAGACGCTGGCCATTGGCGCAGCCATGCGCAACACCGGCCGCCTGTATGCGTTTGACGTGTCGGGCCACCGCCTGGATGCCCTCAAGCCGCGTCTGGCACGCTCGGGCCTGTCGAATGTGCACCCCGCAGCCATCGCCCACGAGCGCGATGAACGCATCAAGCGCCTGGCTGGCAAGATTGACCGCGTGCTGGTCGATGCGCCTTGCTCGGGCCTGGGTACCCTGCGCCGCAATCCCGATCTGAAGTGGCGCCAGAGCGCCAAGGCCGTGGAAGAGCTGACCGTCAAGCAGGCGTCCATCCTGGAAAGCAGCGCCCGTCTGGTCAAGGCCGGTGGCCGTCTGATCTACGCCACTTGCTCCATCTTGCCTCAGGAAAACGAAGCCATTGCCGAAGCCTTCAGCGCGGCGCACCCCGAGTTTGTGCAGCTCAGCGCTGGCGAGGTGCTGGAGCAGCTCAAGATCGAAGGTGGCGACAAGCTATGCGCCGGTGGTGAAGATGGCAGGCGCTATCTGCGTCTGTGGCCGCATCAGCATGAAACAGACGGATTTTTCGCAGCCGTTTGGGTTAAGAAGGCGTAACTTCGGTGCAAATCTGCTGCCCAGTGTCAGTCAAATGACTTTGGGTTTGTAGGTAGTTCGCCTAAAATAAAACGACCGTGCTTTATTGGATGAAGCACGGTTTTTTTGCCAAAGGCTTGTGAAGTATGTCGCTGGATATTGGATTGATCTGGAATGCCGTCCTGAACTGGGCGGCCAACGGTCTGTGGGATCTGTCCTGGTGGCAGCTGCTGCTGTACGCCTTGTTCACCACCCATATCACCATTGCGGCGGTCACCATCTTTTTGCACCGTTGCCAGGCCCATCGCTCGCTGGATTTGGGGCCGATTCCTTCGCATTTCTTCCGTTTCTGGCTGTGGCTGGGCACGGGCATGGTTACCAAGGAATGGGTAGCCATTCACCGCAAGCACCATGCCAAGTGTGAAACAGAGGAAGACCCCCACAGCCCGCAGACACGCGGCCTGAACAAGGTGATGCGCGAAGGCGCCGAGTTGTACCGCGAAGAAGCCAAAAACGCGGAAACTCTCAAGAAATACGGCCACGGCACACCTGACGACTGGATGGAGCGCAATGTCTATCGCCACTCGGTGCTGGGCCCTTCGCTGATGCTCATCATCAATGTGGCGCTGTTTGGTGCCATTGGTCTGACGATCTGGGCTGCGCAGATGGTCTGGATTCCTTTCTGGGCCGCTGGCGTCGTCAATGGTCTGGGCCATTTCTGGGGCTATCGCAACTACGAAGCCGTGGATGCTTCCACCAATCTGTCTCCCTGGGGCATCATCATTGGTGGCGAAGAGCTGCATAACAACCACCATACGTACCCAACGTCGGCCAAGTTCTCGGTAAAGCCTTACGAGTTCGATATCGGCTGGGTCTATATCAGCATCATGCAAAAGCTGGGCTGGGCCAAGGTCAAGAAGACACCACCCCGCCTGCGCAGCGGTGTGGTCAAGCCTGTGGCTGATGAGCTGACGCTGGAAGCCATCATTGCCAACCGCTACGAAGTCATGGCCCGCTATGCGCGTGGGGTGCGTGCTGCGGTGCAGCAGGAGCTGGACCTGCTCAAGCAAAAGCAGGCTCACAAGTCGGATGTTTCGCTGCTCAAGGGCGTGCAGCGCTGGCTGCATCGTGATGCGGACAAGGTGCCTGAGGGCGCCCAAGGGCAGCTGGCCCAGGCCCGCGCCGCGCATCCGGTGATTGACCAGATGCTGACCATGCGCGAGGAGCTGCGCCAGCTGTGGCTTAACACCACGCTGAACCGCGAGCAACTGACAGGTCAGCTGCAGGCATGGTGCCAGCGTGCGGAAGCCAGCGGCATTGCCGTGCTCAAGGACTTTTCCGTCAAGTTGCGCGCCGCCCAGGCTTGAAGCTGCTGCTCAGCTGACCGAGACAGCTCACGACCAACCGCCCCAGCCTCGCAAGAGCGGGGCGGTTTTCTTTGGGCGCTGGCAGGCTCATCTGCACTTGCACGCGGCTGCGCTGCTCCACGCATTGCAGCTGCACCCAGAGCGCTGCAGGCGCACGCCAGCTTTGCCCGTTGTGCAGGCGCAGGCTGTAGCCGCTGCAGGCATCGAGTGTGGATAGCGGCGTGGTGGACAGCAGCAGGGCTTCACCCAGGCAGATCACCGTGCTGCCCTCAGGCAGAGCCAGTGTCAGCAGATGGCCGGGAGTCAGGGGATGCAGCTGTGTGCTGCTGGCGCCTTCGGTGTGCATGGAGAGCCTCTGTTTTCAGTGAATCAGGGCCTCTAGCGTAGGTTTACGGGCTGTTTTGCAACAGGCACAGCCGCCGCTTTGTGCGGGCGTAGCAGTGCGGTTTGCATGCGCTCTGTTCTGGTGTCTGTGAGACGTATCTGTATCTGTTGCAGAACAGAGCGTGCTGGCATGATGGGGTTCCAAGCCTGCTTGCCTTCACCATCATGCTGACACCTGCTGCTCTTGAACCCTCTTCGGCCTTGCCGCTGTATCAGCGGCTGGCAGCGCATTACAGCAGTGCAGTGGCGCTGGGTACGCTGAAGGTGGGCGAGCGCATGCCGTCGGTGCGCGAGCTGATGGCGCGGCATGAGATCAGTCTGTCCACTGCTTTGCAGATGCTGCGCTATCTGGAAGAGCAGGGGCATGTCGAGGCCAGGCCCAGGGTGGGCTATTTTGTACGCTCCACTGGAGTGGGGCTGCCGCTGACCAGCGAGCCGGACTTGAGCCAGCCTGTGCAGCCCAATCCACACGCCCATTTCGTGGGTATCAACGAACATATCTCGCTGCTGCTGGAGCGCGGCCGCCAGGCCGAGGTCTATGTGGATCTGGGGGGCTGCACCCCACCGCCAGAGCTGTTTGATCACCAGTTTCTGAACAGAACAGTCAATCAGCTGCTGCGCGAGCATCCAACGCTGCTGTCCCAGGGGCGCTCATTGCTGGCTAATCAGGGCAATCACCCCGATTTTCAGCAAGCCATGGCGCGCAGGGCGCTGGCGATTGGTATTCGCGTGGCGCCCGCTGATGTGCTGGCGACGACGGGCAATTCTGAGGGCGTGAGTCTGGCGCTGGCGGCTGTGGCATCACCGGGCGATATGGTGGCGGTGGAGTCGCCCACCTATTACGGCCTGCTGCAGGTGGTGGAGTCGCTGAAGCTCAATACGCTGGAAATTCCCTGCAGCCCGCGCACGGGCATGTCCATCGAAGCGTTGGAGCTGGCATTTCAGACGCAGCCGCGCCTGAAAGCGGTAGTGGTGGTGCCCGAGCTGCAGATGCCGCTGGGTGCGCGCATGCCCGATGAGCACAAGGCCAGACTGGTAGCGCTGTGCGCAGCCCATGGCGCGGCCTTGATTGAGGATGACTCCTACGGTCTGTTTGTCGAAGGCCCGCAGGCGGCGCGGCCACTCAAGGCCTGGGACAGCGTTTCCGGCCATATCATTTATTGCCAGGCTTTCAATAAAAGCCTGGCGCCGGGTCTGCGCCAGGGCTGGATGAATGCCGGGCAGTGGCATGGCCGGGTGCAGATGCTGAAATTTGCCCAGAGTCGCAATACCCAGACGCTGGGGCAACTGGTGGTTGCGCAGGTACTGGGCTCGCCCACGCACCAGCGCAGCATGGAAAAGCTCAGGCAGCAGCTCAAGAAGCAGCGCGAAGCCATGGCGCGCCTGGTGGCCCGGCATTTCCCTCTGGGTACGCGAATGAGTTTGCCCACTGGTGGCCTGTGCCTGTGGCTGGAGTTTCCTGCGCAGATGTCCACCGCCGAGCTGTTTACGGCGGCGCTGAGCAAGGGCATACGCATTGCGCCGGGAAGCATGTTTTCCAATTCCGGGCGCTATGAGCATTGCATGCGTCTGGCCTGTACCAGCCCGGTCACTGCGCTGATGGAGCAGGCAATGAAAGAACTGGGTGCCATGGCCTGCCAGCAACTGGGGCAAAGTGCACGCGGCTGAAATCGTCGCAGACATAAAAAAACCGCCTGCACTTGCGTGAGGCGGTTTTATCAGCAAGGCCGAATTACTTCAGCTTCACTTCCTTGTACTCGACGTGCTTGCGAGCCTTGGGGTCGAACTTAGAGATCGACATCTTTTCAGGCATCGTCTTCTTGTTCTTGGTAGTGGTGTAGAAGTGGCCGGTACCTGCAGTAGATTCCAGCTTGATCTTGTCGCGTCCGCCTTTAGCAGCCATGGTGTTTCTCCTTCAGGAAATTAAGCTTGGCCACGAGCGCGCATGTCTGCGAGCACGGAGTCAATACCGTTCTTGTCGATCAGGCGCAGAGCAGCGCTGGAAACGCGCAGACGCACCCAACGGTTCTCGGTTTCCACCCAGAAACGACGGTATTGCAGGTTAGGCAGGAAACGACGCTTGGTCTTGTTGTTGGCGTGGGAAACATTGTTGCCCACCATGGGCTTCTTGCCCGTAACTTCACATACGCGTGCCATTTGGACACTCCGATAGTTGAATCGGCCGCCGGCTCTGAGCTCCCGCTTGCGCAGCAGGATGTGCCGACAACCTCACCTCGCCAGTTTGTAATGGGTGGCGGTGGCCCGATTGCGGAAGTCCTGGGCAACGGCAATGCAAAGAAAGCGCGAAGCTGGAATTCAGCAAAGTCTGCGATTATAGCGTTTCCGCAAAAAAGCCCCCGGTTTCAGCCAAAGCAGGCCAAACCCAAGGGCTTTTGCTTCGAATGAGCGCTAACCGTTCAAACGAAGGGATGCATTGCTGCGATCAGGCCTCCTGCTCCAGGAAACGCTGTGCATCCAGTGCAGCCATGCAGCCTGTACCGGCGCTGGTGATGGCCTGGCGGTACACGTGATCCTGGCAGTCGCCAGCGGCAAACACGCCGGGAACGCTGGTCTGGGTGGCAAAGCCCTTCAGGCCACCCTGGGTGACGATGTAGCCGTTTTCCAGTTCCAGCTGGCCCTGGAAGATGTCGGTGTTGGGGTGGTGGCCAATGGCAATGAAGGCGCCTTGCAGGGCGATGTCTTCAGTCTTGCCGTCTAGCGTGCTCTTGATGCGGATGCCATTGACGCCAGACTGGTCGCCCAGCACCTCATCGAGTGTGAAGTGGGTCTTCAGTTCAATCTTGCCTTCCTTGACCTTGTCCATCAGCTTGTCCACCAGAATGGGCTCGGCCTTGAACTTGTCGCGGCGGTGCACCAGGGTGACCTTGCTGGCGATGTTGGACAGGTACAGCGCCTCTTCCACGGCCGTGTTGCCGCCGCCGATCACGCACACAGGCTGGTCGCGGTAGAAGAAGCCGTCGCAGGTGGCGCAGGCCGAGACGCCACGGCCCATGAAGGCTTCTTCCGAGGGTAGGCCCAGGTACTTGGCCGAGGCGCCGGTGGCGATGATCAGGCTGTCGCAGGTGTAGGTGCCGCTGTCGCCGGTCAGCGTGAAGGGGCGCTTTGAAAAATCAACCTTGCTGATGTGATCGAACACGATCTGGGTCTGGAAGCGCTCTGCGTGCTCCAGAAAACGCTGCATCAGGTCCGGGCCCTGCACGCCCATCACGTCGGCAGGCCAGTTGTCCACTTCGGTCGTGGTCATCAGCTGGCCGCCCTGGGCCATGCCGGTCACCAGCAAGGGCTTGAGGTTGGCGCGGGCGGCGTACACGGCTGCGGTGTAGCCGGCAGGGCCGGAGCCCAGGATGAGAACTTGTGCGTGTTGGGTAGAGGACATGAGGCGTGACTCTGAAGAAAAAGCAGGCCGACAACCGGCGCGCAGTCATGAAAACATGGAATAAGGTATGGGAGTATCGCTCCACATCAAGGCCTGCGTGTTCAGCAGTCTTAATCACCGAAATTGTTAAAAATGATAGTGACACCGGGGTTGCAGCCCCTGCAAGCCGTGCTTTGTTGCATGTGCTTGCATTACGCTTGTAGCCCTCTTGGCCGAATGTGCCGCTTGGATAAGGGCCTAAGGTAAGCTTGCGCCTGCGTATGACATATACATTGAACGCTTCTAATGCGTCTTCTTCCAGCAAAACCAAATCCCGCGCGGCTGCTCCGCGCTATGGGGTTATCCGGTTCAGCCAGGAAGTTTTGCTGCTGATTGGCCTGCTGGCACTGGTTTTCTGGCTCATGGCCATGTTTACCTACTCGCCGCAGGATGCTGCCTGGTCCACTTCTGGTGCCGGGCAAAGGCCGTTTGTCCATAACTGGATGGGGCGCGTGGGCGCCTGGCTGGCCGATGCCTGCTATTTCGGTTTTGGCCTGTCCATCTGGTGGCTGGTGCTGGCCGCAGTGCAGGCTTGGGTGACTTCGCTGCTGCGCTGGATGCGCGGAGGTGTGAACAAGGACGGCTCACCCGTGGCCCTGATGCCGCTGTGGCGTCGTCGTTTTCTGTTCTGGGGCGGCCTGGCTGTGCTGATGGTGGCCAGCTGCGCGCTGGAGTGGACGCGTCTGTACCGTTTCGAGAACATGCTGCCTGGCCCTGCTGGCGGTGTTTTTGGCTACATGATGGGCTTCAATGCCCTCAAATGGCTGGGTTTTGCAGGCTCGGGCCTGATTGGCATCTGCCTGTTCGTGCTGGGCGCGGCCATGGTGTTTGGCTTTTCCTGGGGCAAGCTGGCGGAAGGTCTGGGTGCACGCCTGGATGGACTGGTGCAGTTTGGCCGCGAGCGCCGCGAGATTGCCAAGGATGTTTCCGTGGGCAAGAAAGCCGCCCGCGAACGCGAGGAAGTGGTGTTTGACCGCACCGAAGGCGCCATCACAGCGCCCGTGCACCAGCCTGTGCAGATTATTGAGCCAGTGATGCAGGATGCGGTGGCGCAGCCCAGTGCACGCGTGGTCAAGGAGCGCCAGAAGCCGCTGTTTGTGGATCACCCCGACAGCAAGCTGCCGCAGGTGGATCTGCTGGACGAGGCGCAGCAGCGCCAGGAATCGGTCTCTGCCGAAACGCTGGAGATGACCAGCCGCCTGATTGAAAAGCGCCTCAAGGACTTTGGCGTGGAAGTGCGCGTGGTGGCCGCCATGCCCGGCCCTGTGATTACGCGCTATGAAATCGAGCCCGCCACGGGCGTCAAGGGCTCGCAGATTGTGAACCTGGCCAAGGATTTGGCGCGTTCGCTGTCTCTGGTGTCGATTCGCGTGATTGAGACCATTCCCGGCAAGAACTTCATGGCGCTGGAGCTGCCCAATGCCAAGCGTCAGTCGATTCGTCTTTCGGAAGTGCTGGGCTCGCAGGTCTATCACGATGCCAAGAGCCTGCTGACCATGGGTCTGGGCAAGGACATTGTGGGCAACCCTGTGGTGGCCGATCTGGCCAAGATGCCCCACGTGCTGGTAGCGGGTACCACTGGCTCCGGCAAGTCCGTGGGTATCAACGCCATGATTTTGTCGCTGCTGTACAAGGCCGAGGCGCGTGATGTACGCCTGCTGATGATCGACCCCAAGATGCTGGAAATGTCGGTCTATGAAGGCATTCCGCACCTGCTGTGCCCTGTGGTGACTGACATGAAGCAGGCCGCCAACGGCCTGAACTGGTGCGTGGCCGAGATGGAGCGCCGCTACAAGCTCATGTCCAAGCTGGGCGTGCGCAACTTGGCGGGCTACAACACCAAGATCGACGAAGCCAAGGCGCGTGAGGAATCGATTCCCAACCCCTTCAGCCTGACACCTGAGGAGCCCGAGCCACTGCAGCGCCTGCCGCATATCGTCATCGTGATTGACGAGCTGGCCGACCTGATGATGGTGGTGGGCAAGAAGATTGAAGAGCTGATCGCCCGCCTGGCGCAGAAGGCGCGTGCGGCTGGTATTCACCTGATTCTGGCCACCCAGCGCCCCAGCGTGGACGTGATTACTGGCCTGATCAAGGCCAATATCCCGACGCGTATCGCTTTCCAGGTCTCCAGCAAGATTGACAGCCGCACCGTGCTGGACCAGATGGGCGCCGAGAGCCTGCTGGGCATGGGCGACATGCTCTACATGGCCAGCGGCACAGGCCTGCCTGTGCGTGTGCACGGCGCGTTTGTGTCGGATGATGAAGTGCACCGCGTGGTCAGCTACCTCAAGGAGCAGGGCGAGCCTGACTACATCGACGGCGTGCTGGACAGCGGCTCTGCCGATGGCGAAGGCGGCGATGACGACGGCGAAGGCGGCAGCGAGAAGGACGAGCTGTACGACCAGGCCGTGGAGATTGTGCTGAAAGACCGCAAGGCCAGCATTTCCTACGTTCAGCGCAAACTACGCATTGGTTACAACCGCTCGGCCAATCTGCTGGAGCAGATGGAAAAGGCAGGGCTGGTCAGCTCGCTGACATCTAGCGGGCAGCGTGATGTTTTGGTTCCGGCTCGGGAGTCTTGATGCCCCCTGAGGCGCTGTGCCTGGGCGGCCCCGCGCCTTCCCCCGAAGGGACGACACCTTCACTGCGGGGCGGCCCTTGTTCGGTGTTTCTGGCAGGGCTGTGACGCAACGGAAAGATTTTTGGAGAAAAGATGAAACGTCTTTTGACTGCAATTTTGATAGCTGGCAGCGTAAGCGCTGCCTGGGCTGATGGCTTGAAAAGCCTTGAGTCCTTTATGAAGAACACCCAGGCGGGCAAGGCAGACTTCACCCAGTCCGTGACCTCGCCCCCCAAGGCGGGCCAGGAAGCGCGCACCAAGGTTTCCAGCGGTAGCTTTGAATTTCAGCGCCCCGGCAAGTTCAAGTTCAACTACACCAAGCCTTTCGAGCAGCTCATCGTGGCAGATGGCAAGACGCTGTGGCTGTATGACGCCGATCTGAACCAGGTGACCGAGCGTGCCCAGGCGCAGGCGCTGGGCAGCACGCCAGCGGCCATTTTGACCACTGCTACCAGCCTCAAGGCACTGCAGGCCGACTTTGGCCTGGGCAACCAGCCAGACAGCGAAGGTCTGGAATGGGTGCTGGCCAGCCCCAAGCAAAAGGGCGGTCAGCTCAAGACGGTGCGTATCGGTTTCACCCCCGAGGGGCAACTGGCAGCGCTGGACATTGAAGACAGCTTTGGCCAGCGCTCGGTGATGCAGTTCAAGAACCTGCAGGCTCAGGCCTCGCTGCCCGCATCCACCTTCCACTTCACTGCGCCCAAGGGGGCTGATGTGCTCAAGCAGTGATGCGTTGATTGACTCGATGCAAGCAAAAAGGCCTGTGGATGGAAGTCCACAGGCCTTTTTTCATGAAATATGGCTGAAGCGCTTATGGGATAAGCGCTGGCAGCTCATATTTTGAGAGTCTCAAGCTTGCTTGATGGCGGTCTTGCTGCTGGCGCTGCTCATCAGGTCCAGAACGCCGCACACAATCAGCATGCCCAGCACAGGCGTTGTCCAGCCCATGCCCATCGCAGCGCCGGGAAGGTGGTTCAGCCAGTCGGGCACCAGGGCATCCAGCTTGGCGGCCTTGGCGGCATCAAACAGGCCCAGCACCAGCGCCACCAGCATGACGGGGCGGTACACGCGCTCGGGGCGGTTCCAGCGGTGCAGCAGGCTCAGCGCAATTAGGGTGATGGCCAGTGGGTACAGGCCCACCAGCACGGGCACGGCCACGGCGATCAGCTGTGCCAGACCCTGGTTGGCCACGGCTGCGCTGAAGACGGACAGGCCAATCACCATTCCGCGATAGGAGAGGCCGGTCAGCTCGCTGAAAAAGGAAGCACTGGCGGTAATCAGGCCAATGCCCGTGGTCAGGCAGGCCAGCATGATGACCACGGCCAGCAGCCACAGGCCGGCTGGGCCAAATGTCTGCTGCACAAAGGCCGTGAGAATCTGCACGCCGGTGGTGGCGTTGGCGGCCAGCTGGCTATTGGTGGCGCCCAGATACATCAGCGAGACATAGACCAGACCCAGGCAGGTGGCGGCAATGATGCCGGCGTAGATGCAGTAGCGGGTGTGCAGCTTGCCGTCGGTCACGCCTGCGGCCTTGATGGCGTTGACGATGACCAGACCGAAGATCAGCGAAGCCAGTGCATCCATGGTCTGGTAGCCCTGCAAAAAGCCTTCGGCAAAGGCCGCGCCCTGCGTAGCATAGGCTTCGGTGCTGACGCTGTAGCCGCCAGCAGGCGCCAGAAAGGCCGAGCCGCCCAGCACTGCCAGCGCCAGAATCAGCACGGGGGTGATGATCTTGCCCACGTTGTCCATGAGCTTGCCGGGGAACAGCGACAGCAGCGCCACCAGCACAAAATACACGATGGTGAAGACCAGCAGCATGGCGGGCGTGTTGCCCACAAATGGGGCCAGACCCATCTCAAACGAAACCGTGGCAGTGCGTGGGGTGGCGAAGAAGGGGCCGATGGTCAGATAGATGGCAATGGCCAGAATCAGGCCCGCGGTGCGGCCGATGGGGCGGGTCAATGTATCCAGACCGCCACCCACGCGCGCCAGCGCGACCACGCCCAGCAATGGCAGGCCGACGCCGGTCAGCAAAAAGCCGGTGGATGCGCCCAGCAGGTTCTGGCCTGCAGCCATGCCCACCATGGGAGGAAAGATGATGTTGCCTGCGCCCAGAAACAGGGCAAAGGTCATGAAGCCGAGGGCAAGAATGTCCCGCGTCTTGAGTGTTGTCATATGCATAGGCCCCGCTACGCAACGCATGCAGCGGCGCAGCCTGGAGCAGTTGGAACCAAGGAAAGCTGCGGATTCTTTCGATTGATTTCTGGCTGACGGGCGGTAACCGCATCAGTCGCAGGAAGTTGCTAGCCCGGGATGGCAGCAGGCAAACATCAGAGAGAAAGCCGCCCTGACTGGCTTGTGGCAGGCAGGTTCAGGGCAGTGCTTCCATGTAGATGAGGGGTGGCCTCTCTAATGGAGAATAGTGATCCGCTAAAACACCTATTCTCCACAAACATGTAATCTGATAGGAAAACAGGGGTTAACACGGGCTGATTGTCCCCGTGCAGAACCGCTTTGATGGGTCTCTGACCTGCCTGCTGCAGCGGGCAAGTGGGGCATGGATACTTGAGGGCTCATGGCCACGCACAACAACCACTTTTCCCAAGCTCAATCTTCCACCGCAGCCCATCAGCCCCTGGCCGAACGCCTGCGCCCGCGCACGCTGGCTGAGGTGATTGGCCAGCAGCATGTGCTGGGTGAAGGCATGCCGCTGCGACTGGCGTTTGAGTCGGGCAGACCGCACAGCTGCATCCTCTGGGGCCCGCCCGGTGTGGGCAAGACCACGATTGCGCGGCTGATGGCCGATGCGTTTGATGCGCAATTCATCTCCATCAGCGCCGTGCTGGGTGGCGTCAAGGACATCCGCGAAGCGGTGGAGCAGGCACAGGCGGCGCGTGACGGCCTGATGCAGCAGCGCACCATTGTGTTTGTGGACGAGGTACACCGCTTCAACAAAAGCCAGCAGGATGCTTTCTTGCCCCATGTGGAAAGCGGGCTGTTTACCTTTATTGGCGCGACAACGGAGAACCCCTCGTTCGAGGTGAACTCGGCGTTGCTCTCCCGCGCAGCGGTGTATGTGCTGCAAAGCCTGAATACTGAAGATTTAAAGCAAATAGTGGCCAAGGCCCAGGCTATACAAGCGGTTCCAGCTATCGAAGATGAAGCGCTGGAGCGATTGATTGCCTATGCCGACGGTGATGCCCGCCGCTTGCTGAACACGCTGGAGACCTTGTCCATCACGGCCGAGCAGGCCAGGGTGGGCAGCATTACCGACGCCTGGCTGCTCAAGGTGCTGGGCGAGCGCATGCGCCGCTATGACAAGGGCGGCGAGCAGTTCTACGACACCATCAGCGCGCTGCACAAATCGGTACGCGGCTCGGACCCGGATGCCGCCCTGTACTGGTTCTGCCGCATGCTGGACGGTGGCGCAGACCCGCGCTACCTGGCGCGGCGCATTGTGCGCATGGCTTGGGAAGACATTGGCCTGGCCGACCCGCGTGCCATGCAGATGTGCAATGACGCGGCGGCCACGTACGAGCGACTGGGTAGCCCCGAGGGCGAACTGGCACTGGCGCAGGCCGTGATCTATCTGGCAGTGGCCCCCAAGAGCAATGCCGGTTACATGGCCTACAACAAGGCCAAGGCCTTTGTGAAAGGCGATACAACCCGCCCTGTGCCCCTGCATCTGCGCAATGCGCCCACCAAGCTGATGAAACAGCTGGATTACGGCAAGGACTACCGCTACGCGCACAGCGAAGAGGGTGGTTTTGCCGCCGGTGAAAGCTATCTGCCTGAGGGCATGGAAGAGCCCGGCTTCTACCAGCCTGTGCCGCGCGGGCTGGAAATCAAGATCGCTCAGAAGCTGGCCGATCTGCGGGCCCTGAATGAAGCAGCGCGAGCTGCCAAAGAAGATGAGAGCGGTTTGTAAAGCGGCTATTTGAAAGGTGTTGCGTGCCGGGTACTAGTGGATATCAGCATTTTTGAATGCGATTTCAGTGTTTGCCACTAGTTTTTCGACGCTCGCCCAACTAAGTGACTGTATTTATTGAGCTTGTGCACTGCTTAGTCTTATTGCATTGCAGCATTGGCTCTGCCTGCCACGGGAAACCCCGGCCCTGTGCAGCGAAAACTGCTCCCTAGAATCACGCCAATCCCTTGCTGCAAGCCGCTCACAAAGCGGCCCCGGCAGCAGGGGAACCATGGCATCGCGGCTCCGTCGTTTGGGATGAGAGACTTGCAGTGTCTCCGTCTTGGATCGAGGGAAGGGGAGCTCGCTTATGGATATCTTGCTGCAGCAGATCATCAATGGTCTGGTTCTGGGCAGCATGTACGCCTTGATAGCCTTGGGCTACACGATGGTGTACGGCATCATTCAGCTGATTAACTTCGCGCACGGCGAAGTGCTGATGGTGGGGGCATTGACCAGCTGGAGCTGCATAGGCCTGATGCAGGAGGCCATGCCTTATCTGCCGGGCTGGCTCATGCTGTTGCTGGCCACCATCATTGCCTGCGTGGTGGCGGCTTCGTTGAACTTTGTGATCGAAAAAGTCGCTTACCGACCACTGCGCAACAGCCCGCGCCTGGCGCCGCTGATTACGGCGATCGGTGTCTCCATCCTGCTGCAGACACTGGCGATGATTATCTGGAAGCCCAACTACAAGGCCTTTCCCACACTGCTGTCCAGCACACCTTATGAGATTGGCACGGCGGTCATCACGCCAACCCAGATTCTGGTTCTGGTGGTCACGGCTGTTGCGCTGGCCTTGCTGATGTATCTGGTCAACTACACCAAATTAGGCCGCGCCATGCGCGCCACGGCCGAGAACCCACGGGTTGCGGCCCTGATGGGCGTGAGGCCCGATATGGTGATTTCCGCCACCTTCATCATCGGTGCGGTGCTGGCAGCCATTGCCGGCATCATGTACGCGTCCAACTACGGCACGGCGCATCACACCATGGGCTTTTTGCCGGGCCTCAAGGCTTTCACAGCTGCCGTGTTCGGCGGTATCGGCAATCTGGCTGGTGCGGTGGTGGGCGGGTTGCTGCTGGGGCTGATCGAGTCCATCGGCTCCGGCTATATCGGCGATCTGACGGGCGGCGTGCTGGGCAGTCAGTACACCGACATCTTTGCTTTCATTGTGCTCATCATCATCCTGACGCTGCGCCCCTCGGGCCTGCTGGGTGAGCGTGTGGCCGATCGCGCATAAGGAGTGCTCATGAAAAACAACAAGACACTCCACTGGATTCTGGGCGGCATCGGCCTGCTGTTGCTGCCGCTGCTTCTGCAGTACTTTGGCAATGCTTGGGTGCGCATTGCGGATCTGGCTTTGCTCTACGTGATGCTGGCGCTGGGCCTCAATATCGTGGTCGGTTACGCCGGTCTTCTGGACTTGGGTTACGTGGCTTTCTATGCCGTGGGCGCCTATATGTTCGCCCTCATGGCTTCGCCGCATCTGGCGGAGACTTTTGAAGGGTTTGCCGCCATGTTCCCCAACGGGCTGCACACCTCCATCTGGCTGGTGATTCCGCTGGGCATGCTGGTTGCGGCCTGTGCGGGGGTGCTTCTGGGCCTGCCGGTGCTGCGATTGCGGGGCGACTATCTGGCCATCGTGACTCTGGGCTTCGGCGAGATCATCCGTATCTTCATGAACAACCTGGACCAGCCCGTCAACATCACCAACGGCCCCAAGGGCATTGGTCAGGTGGACTCAGTCAAGATTTTCGGGCTGGATCTGGCCAAACGGACCGAGATCTTTGGCTTCGACATCTCATCGGTCACGCTGTACTACTACCTGTTCCTGGTTCTGGTGCTGTTCACCATCCTGATCTGCTACCGCCTGCAGGATTCGCGCATTGGCCGCGCCTGGATGGCGATTCGTGAAGACGAAATTGCGGCCAAGGCCATGGGCATCAATGTGCGCAATATGAAGCTGCTGGCCTTTGGCATGGGGGCATCGTTTGGCGGTGTGGCGGGGGCCATGTTCGGAGCCTTCCAGGGCTTTGTCTCTCCCGAGTCGTTCAGCCTGATGGAGTCCGTAATGATTGTGGCCATGGTGGTGCTGGGCGGTCTGGGGCATATCCCGGGCGTGATTCTGGGCGCTGTGCTGCTCTCGGCGCTACCCGAAGTGCTGCGCTATGTGGCGGGGCCATTGCAGGAGATGACGGGCGGGCGTCTGGATGCGTCCATCCTGCGTCAGCTGCTGATTGCACTGGCCATGATCGTCATCATGCTGATGCGCCCGCGCGGCCTGTGGCCAACGCCCGAGCATGGCAAGAGCCTGAACCGTGCAGCGTGAACAAGGAGTGTGAACTGATATGGCAGATAGCATGACTTCCACAGTCCTCCACGTCTCTGACATCTCCAAACGCTTTGGCGGGCTGCAAGCCTTGTCGGGCGTGAACATGAAGATAGAGCGTGGTCAGGTCTACGGCCTGATCGGCCCCAATGGCGCGGGGAAAACCACTTTTTTCAACGTCATCACCGGGCTTTACACGCCTGACACCGGCAAATTCGAGCTGGCTGGCAAGCCTTATGAGCCCACTGCAGTGCATAAGGTGGCCCGCGCAGGCATTGCGCGCACTTTTCAGAACATTCGCCTGTTTGCCGAAATGACGGCGCTGGAAAACGTCATGGTGGGCCGCCATGTGCGCACCCACTCGGGCCTGATCGGCGCAGTCTTTCGCACCAAAGCCTTCAAGCGCGAAGAGGCGGAGATTCGCGCCAGAGCGCAGGAGCTGCTGGACTATGTGGGCATTGGCAAATATGCCGATTTTCGGGCGCGCACGCTGTCTTATGGCGACCAGCGCCGCCTTGAGATCGCTCGCGCCTTGGCCACCGACCCTCAGCTGATTGCACTGGATGAGCCCGCTGCCGGTATGAATGCGACGGAGAAAGTACAGCTGCGCGAGCTGATTGACCGCATTCGCAACGACCATCGCACCATTTTGCTGATTGAGCATGATGTGAAACTGGTGATGGGCCTGTGCGACCGCGTGACGGTGCTGGACTATGGCAAGCCCATTGCCGAGGGCACGCCTGCTGAAGTGCAGAAAAATGAAAAAGTGATTGAAGCCTATCTGGGTACGGGAGGCCACTGAAGATGCAGGATCAAGTACAGGAACGTCCGCAGGCCGCCAGCAAGGCGGCAGGGCAGGTGCTCTTGCAAGTCAAGGGATTGAAAGTGGCCTATGGCGGAATTCAGGCCGTCAAGGGGGTGGACTTTGAGGTGCGCGAGGGCGAGCTGGTCTCGCTGATCGGCTCCAATGGCGCGGGCAAGACCACGACGATGAAAGCAGTCACCCGGGGCTTGCCCATGGCGGATGGCGACATCCTCTATCTGGGCAAAAGCATCAAGAACAAGGGGGCCTGGGATCTGGTTGCCGAAGGCCTGGTCATGGTTCCCGAGGGGCGCGGCGTGTTTGCGCGCATGACCATCACCGAAAACCTGCTGATGGGGGCTTACACGCGCAATGACAAGGCCGGGATTCAGGCGGATATCGAGCGCATGTTCGGCATCTTTCCCCGTCTCAGAGAGCGCAAAGACCAGCTGGCGGGCACCATGTCGGGAGGGGAGCAGCAAATGCTGGCCATGGCCCGTGCCTTGATGAGTCAGCCCAAAGTGCTGCTGCTGGACGAGCCCTCCATGGGCCTGTCGCCCATCATGGTGGACAAGATTTTTGAAGTGGTCAGTGACGTCTATGCACTGGGGGTGACCATGGTGCTGGTGGAGCAAAATGCCAGCCGCGCACTGGCGGTGGCGGACCGTGGCTATGTCATGGAGTCCGGCATCATCACGATGACGGGGCCAGGGCAGACATTGCTCAACGATCCCCGGGTGCGTGCCGCTTATCTGGGGGAGTGAGAACCGGCAGGACTTGCGCCGAGTTGATGTGTGCGACGAACTGAAAAGACGCGTGCCGGCTTAGCGCATGTCTTGCCAAAGGGGAGAGTAAATTCCCCTCAAACCTTCCGGGTGACAAAAATATGACGTTTTTGTGTCATATTTTTTTGTTTTATTTGCTTCGATATAGTTCTTTTTATTTCTCTTTTAGATTTTTTAGAAATAAATAAAGATAAAAAAGAAATTTTTAGAGCGTAATCGCGGCATCTATTGGCAGTGCAAAGCACCATGGACAAAGGGCTTGGAGCGGACGCACACCTGCTGAAAGGGCCCGTCAGCCATGCAGACATGCTTGAAGGCGGTGACTACGTGGTGGCACGGAAAAGCCTTTGTTTGTGTGGTCAAAGGTACTGGTTCAACGCGCAGGGCAGATGTGGGTTGCTGTGCGCTGGCCTGATGCGCTTGCGTGTTTGCTCTCTGTGAAAACTTGTAGCAAGTGTCTGCTAATCGTATCTGCCTCTCTTGACCTGGGGGGTGTTCACGCACTGGGCGGACAAGAGACGCAGGGCAGCTCATCCCCTTGATGGCTGCTGCGCTGCTGGAGGTAGTCGGTATGAAGAGGCCATGCAAGCGGGATTCTTATAGACAAGTCTGAGCAAACGTGGAGCTTTGTATTTTATTTTTCGTGGGGCTTGAAGGGGTGTCTTGAATGCGCGCACAAACGCACAAAGACTCAAGAGTAAACTTCGCATCGTTTAAGCCGGGAACCATGCTGTGTTGCAGTGAGTCGCCTGGTTTCTTTTTCCCCGGTAAGGAGCATTCATGCTGTTTGGCAAGTTATTGCCGCGCGAAGGTAATTTTTTCGAGATGTTCAATCAACATGCTGATCGCATTGTTGAAGCAGCTCACGCCTTCTCGCAACTCGTCGCGAACTACAACGATCCCCACCTGCGTGAAAAGTACAACGCGGATGTGGACAACGCCGAGCGCGCTGCTGACCGTGTGACTCACGACGTCACCAAGCTGCTGCACAAGACTTTCATCACTCCTCTGGATCGTGAGCACATTCACTCGCTGATCAACACGATGGATGATGTGGCTGACCTGATTCAGGACTCCGCCGAGACCATGGCTCTGTATGACGTGCGTCACATGACGGACGAAATCACACGCCTGACGGACCTGTGTGTGCGTTGCTGCGAGCGTCTGCGTGACGCCGTCAAGCTGCTTGACCGCCTGTCTGATCCCGCGATTGTGGAAGCCGCCAGCAAGACTTGCGACGAAATCGACCGTCTGGAAAGCGATGCCGACCGCGTGATGCGCGCAGCCATGAGCAAGCTCTTCCGTGAAGAGCCCGATGTGCGTGAAGTGATCAAGCTCAAGGCTATCTATGAGCTGCTGGAAACCATCACGGACCGCTGCGAAGACGTGGCGAACCTGATCGAGGGCATCGTCCTCGAGAATTCCTGATTCGTAACGGAGTTCAATGATGGAACCCGTACAGGCAGCCCTGTGGGTTGTGATTTTGCTGGTCGCACTGGCTTTGCTGTTCGATTTCATGAACGGCTTTCACGATGCGGCCAATTCGATTGCCACCGTGGTGTCCACGGGGGTGCTCAAGCCCACGCAGGCCGTGGTGTTTGCGGCGTTCTTCAACGTGGTGGCCGTGTTCGTCTTTCACCTGAGCGTGGCGGCAACCGTGGGCAAGGGCATTGTGCAGCCAGGCATTGTGGATACGCACGTCGTGTTCGGTGCGCTGGTTGGCGCCATTACCTGGAACATCATCACCTGGGTCTATGGCATTCCCAGCAGCTCCTCGCATGCGCTGATCGGCGGCATTGTGGGTGCGGTGATTGCCAAGGCCGGTGCCGGTGCGCTGGTTGCCAGCGGCATCTGGAAGACGGTGGCCTTCATCTTCGTCTCCCCCGTGCTGGGCTTTCTGCTGGGTTCGCTGATGATGGTGCTGGTCGCCTGGATCTTCCGCCGTGCCAGCCCCAACCGCGTGGACAAGTGGTTCCGCCGTCTGCAACTGGTGTCTGCCGGTGCGTACAGCCTGGGCCACGGTGGCAATGACGCGCAAAAGACCATCGGTATCATCTGGCTGCTGCTGATTGCCACGGGTTATGCCAATGCGGGTGATGCAGAGCCTCCCATGTGGACCATCGTCTGCTGCTATCTGGCCATTGGCATGGGCACCATGTTCGGCGGCTGGCGCATTGTGAAGACCATGGGCCAGAAGATCACCAAGCTCAAGCCCGTTGGCGGCTTCTGCGCGGAATCTGGCGGTGCATTGACACTGTTCTTCGCAACCTTCCTGGGCGTTCCTGTTTCGACCACGCACACCATCACCGGTGCCATCGTGGGCGTGGGTTCCACCCAGCGTGCCAGTGCTGTGCGCTGGGGGGTGGCGGGCAATATTGTCTGGGCCTGGATTCTGACGATTCCTGCCAGCGCCTTTGTGGCTTCCATCGCCTACTGGATCAGCCTGCAGCTGTATTGAGAAATGTCATTCCTTTTTTCATAGCGCCTGGCGCTTGATGAACAAAGGCTAGACGTTAAAAAGGCTTCGCATTGCGAAGCCTTTTTCTTTGTGCGCGGTGTAAACGCTCTCAGGCAACTTTGCGCGACTGGCCCACCTGGGGCATATGCAGCAGCGGCTTGAGCTGACGGGCGGGTACGGGAGCGCTGAACAGGTATCCCATGAAATGCTGGCAGCCGTTTTGCACCAATAGGGCTCTTTGCTCCAGCGTTTCAACCCCCGAGGCAATCACCATGACTTGCGAGCGCTGAGCCAGTGCCAGAGCAGCCTGTGCTGCGGCTTCGCTGGCATTGTTCGGGCCCAGGCGCTGCACCAGCGAGTGCGCCAGCTTGACCTGGAACAGAGGAAGCTGGGCCAGCAGATCCTGGTTGCTGGAGCGTTCACCAAACCCGTCCAGCGACAGGCGCAAGCCCATTGCGCTCAGGCGCACCAGCATGGGATGGAAGTCGGCCACTGCAGGCTGCAGCGCGGCAAATGGCAGCTCCAGAATCAGCTGGGCGGGGTTGATGCCAGTCTGGGTCAGGATGGTCTCGATCTGATCGGCAAAGTCCGGGCGCTGAAGCTGCTTCGGGCTGATGTTGACGCTGACTGGCAGTTGCCCCAGCAGCGAGTCTTGCTTCCACTGTGCCATCTGCTCACAGGTGGCGCGCAAAATCCATTGGCCCAGGGGGACGATGATGTCCGACTCTTCGGCCACGGACAGGAAAATGCTGGGTGGAACCAGGCCGCGTGTGGGATGGCGCCAGCGAAGCAGGGCCTCAAGCCCTGTGGCGCTGCCCTGCGCAGAGTACTGCGGCTGGTATTGCATCTCGAACTGGTTCAGACGCAACGCTTCGCGCAACTCCTGCTCCAGGCGGCTGCGATCGGGGGGCATCAGCAGCTTCTCGGGCTGGAAGAAATGCAGGCCACGGCTTTCCTCATCGCGCAGCCGGTACATGGCGATTTCTGCCTGCTTGAGCAGCTCTGTGGCCGAGCGGGAGTGGGGGCCGAACAGCGTGGCGCCGATATTGGCTTGCAGTTTCAGAAACTTGCCATTCACGGTGTAGCCCGCATTCAGGCTTTCCTGCAGACGCTCGCCCAGTCTTTCCACCAGCAGATTGGCCAGTTCAGGGTCTGGCGACAGATCAGAAATCATGATGACGAAATGCTCGGCATCGACACGGGCAACCGTATCGCACACGCGCATGCAGCTCAGCAGGCGCTGTGCAATATCGCGCTGCAGATGGTCGACATGGGCCGCACCATCGGCAGACTGCAGGGAATGGAGAACATCCATATCCACCGTCAGCAAGGCGCCGCGCCAGCCTGTGCGCTCCGACTGAATCATGGCTTGGGACAGGCGATCGAGCAGCAGGCGGCGGTTGGGCAGCTGTGTCAGCGCATCAAAGAAAGCCAGCTGGTCGGCCTCGTCGATGGCTGGAATGATTTCCTTGCAGGTCAGCAGGCTGTAGCTGGCCGAAACCGCGTGCAGGGCCGTTAGCAGCTTGCGCCCATTGGGCAAAGACACTTCCGCGTTGACATGCTGGCGAGAGAGCAGGCCGCTCAGCGAAGTGTTCAGATTTTGGAGGGCTGCCGTGCTGGCGCTGGCATCCAGCACCGTCTGCAAGGAAAAGCCCACCTTCAGAGCGGGTGCCTGCCAGGGAAATAGCTGGAGATAGCCATCATTCCAGCGCTGAACCCGGTTTTGCGAGTCCAGCAGCACAAAGCCGCTGCTGGCTTGCTCCAGGATGCGGAAAAGTTGCTCTCCATAGGCGCCCACCAGACTGGTGGCGGCCGGAAATGGAGACTCTGCTTTGGCAGACTTGTCAGAAGGAACAGACATGGAACCTCTTGGAGCAAGCATGAGGCGATTCAGGCCAGTCGCTGAGGCAGGGCCTGTAATCATCACAAGATGTTTTAAGTGGTTACATTGTGGGTGTAATGAAATGAAAAGTGACTTTTCGACGAGGCTGTAAGCAAAAATTAGACTTTTGCTTACAAAGAAGTAGTGAGGAAAACCAGGGGTTAGGGTCTGTTGAGAATTGAGCGAGGTCGCGAAGAATTCTGGCCGCTTGCCAATCTAGGCGCGTGACGCCGTGCGGGTGCCCACCCGCACAAGACGCGCAACGACGAGTGGCGGGCGGCCAGATTCCTTCCCTTCGGGTTGCAGCGACAGGAGGCCGTCTGCGTTGTTGCATGCCCTCGCAAGGCATGAGCATTGCTTCGGTCATGCGCCTAGCATCCAGCCTCCTGTCGCTGCAACGCGATCCCCGCCTAAATCTCAACAGACCCTAGCCCTACTGAGAGATCTTTCTGGCCTCCTCCACCTGGTACTCGAAATAGTGCTGAAAGCTGTATGCAATGCTGGCCATGAGCACCGTGGCCCCCAGCATCAGCGACAGACCCACGCCAATAATCGTGCCCCAGTGGGTCTGGCCTGAAGGGGTATCGCTGCTTTGGCCTGGATTGAAACGCTGGTTCCAGGTGGATTTGTCCATCAGCCCGTAAAGAATGGCCCGCAGTGCACAGCCTGCAATGGTGAAGCCCAGAAGAGGAATGAGAACCCAGCTGAGCCGATCGTCCTGCCCCAGTTGCTGAACGCGCTCTATCCCGTACACCCCTAGCGCAGCAGGAACAGGAAGCAGCCAGCCCAGCCAGTCACCCAGGCCATAAAGATAAAAGCGATGCAGCCCCAGAGGGCCACCCAGAAAGGCCAGCCAGGTGGCCAGTGTCTTGTTTCTGGTTTTGGCAGCGGGCGCGAGCACAGTCTGGTTCATGGGCAAAGCGTAGGCGGGCAGAGGATGCAATCCATTATTCCTGCACTGCAGCATTTCCGAGTCAGGGCAAGTGCTGCCCTGGTGCCATGCCTCGCCCGTGCCTTTGCATGGGGAATAGGCAGTTTGCAGAGAACTAGATATAATCGTGGGTTTTACGGCGTGTCGCTGGCCGGGTGGTCATGTCGCGTGTCTCAAACGCTGTAAGAAAACCTGCGCAGTCGGCGTATTTTTTGAATGCCGTCTGTAACCACCCGAAGGAAATATCATGGTCGTTATTCGTCTGTCCCGCGGCGGCTCCAAGGCTCGTCCTTTCTACAACGTTGTCGTTGCCGACAAGCGCGTGCGTCGCGACGGTGCTTTCATCGAGCGTCTGGGTTTCTACAACCCTAGCGCCCGTGGTGCCGAAGAAGGTCTGCGCGTTGCTCTGGATCGCGTGGCTTACTGGAAGAGCGTTGGTGCTCAAGCTTCTGATACGGCTGAACGCCTGATCAAGCAAGCTGCAGCAAAGGTTGCTGCCTAATCTTAGGTAGCTGCCTCAAGGCACTTCTCAAAGCGGGTTCCGTTAGCTTGCCTGACGGGACCCGTTTTTTATTGAATTTTGATTTTCTATTTGATTCCCATGAGCCACATGCCCACTCTTGAAGTCGCCAGCCTGCCTAAGGATGCCGTAGAGGTCGGTCGTATTGCCGATGCCTGGGGTATCAAGGGCTGGTTCAAGGTGCACGCCTTCAGCAGTAACCCCGAAGCGTTGTTCGCTGCCAAGGACTGGTTTTTGCAGCCTGCTGAAAAAGGCGCCAAGCACTTCACCGGTACGGTGGTTCTGCCCGTCAAGCAGGCGCGTTTTCATGCGGATACGGTTGTGGCGACATCGCCTGAGGTGCTGGATCGCAATGCGGCCGAAGCGCTGCGTGGCGCTCGTATCTTCGTTGCGCGTGAGCATTTCCCCAAGACCGAAGATGGCGAGTTTTACTGGGTCGATCTGATGGGCCTGAACGTCATCAACCGCGAGGGTGTGGCGCTGGGCGTGGTCAAGGATTTGATGGCGACAGGGCCGCAGACTGTGCTGGTGCTGGGCTATGAGGAAGAGGGCAAAGAGCAGGAGCGCCTGATTCCCTTTGTGGACGCCTATGTGGACTCTGTCGATCTGGCCGCCCGGCAAATCGTGGCCGACTGGCAGACAGACTATTGAAGGCCTGGACCAGCCACCGCTTTGAAGCCTTGGCTTTATTGCTATTGATTGAGTAGCTTAAAGCGTACATCTATCATGCGTTTCGACATTATTACCCTGTTTCCTGAGCTGTTCGCCCCCTTTCTTGAGAGTGGGGTGACCCGGCGTGCCTACAGCTCGGGACAGGTGCAGGTTCATCTGTGGAATCCACGAGACTGGGCGCAAGGCAATTACCGCCGGGTGGATGACCGGCCCTTTGGCGGCGGCCCTGGCATGGTCATGATGGCCGAGCCTCTACAGCACTGCCTGGACGCGATTCGCGCAGCCCGCGCAGAGGCAGATGCTCAGGAGCAGGCGGAGCCCGCGCCGCTGATGCTGTTCTCACCTATTGGCACCACGCTCAAGCACTCGGTGGTGGCGCAGTGGGCGCAAAGCCGTGGCGCCATCCTGTTGTGTGGCCGCTACGAGGGCATCGATCAGCGTTTTATCGATACCCATGTCACCCACCAGCTCAGTCTGGGGGACTTTGTGCTCTCTGGCGGTGAACTGGCAGCTATGGTGCTGCTGGATTCGCTGGCGCGACTGCAGCCGGGCGTGCTCAACGACGAAGGCAGCTTTCAGCAGGACAGTTTCAACCCTGCGCTGGATGGTTTGCTGGACTGCCCGCACTACACGCGCCCCGAAGTCTGGAATGGCCAGGAAGTGCCGGCAGAGCTGATGTCCGGCCATCATGCCCATATAGAGCGCTGGCGCCGCGATCAGCGCCTGCGCATTACGGCGGAGCATCGCCCCGAGCTGATCGAACAGGCCCGCAATCAGGGCTTGCTCAATGCCAAAGACGAAGGGGTTTTGGCAAAAATACAGGCCAAGCTATAATCGCAGGTTCTTTGATCCTCTATCCGGCCGCTGCAAGGAATGCGGAACAGCTTTACGGCTGTTTCAGTAATGCAGCAATAGCACCAATCCCGGCGCTTGCCAATTCTGGCGCGGACAAGATCAAGGTGGACTAAATCATGAACCTGATCCAGACCCTCGAGCAAGAAGAAATCGCTCGCCTGAACAAGACCATCCCCGAATTCGCCCCTGGTGACACCGTCATCGTGAGCGTGAACGTGGTGGAAGGTACCCGTAAGCGTATGCAGGCTTACGAAGGCGTGGTGATTGCCAAGCGTAATCGCGGCCTGAACAGCGGCTTCACAGTGCGCAAGATCTCCAGCGGTGAAGGCGTGGAACGTACGTTCCAAACCTACTCTCCCCTGATCGCCAAGATCGAAGTCAAGCGTCGCGGTGATGTGCGTCGTGCCAAGCTGTACTACCTGCGTGAGCGTAGCGGCAAGTCGGCTCGTATCAAGGAAAAGCTGCCCCAGCGCGTTAACAAGACTGCAGCTGCAGCCGAGTAATCCACGCGTCGGAAGTGATTCCGTAAAAGCCGCTACAGTTCGCTGTGGCGGCTTTTTTTATGGCTGGTGCAAGTACATGGCTTCAACTGATAGTGCTTCGAAGAACTCAGGCTCTCTGGGTATTGCAGACCCCCGACTGGCTCCCCTGCTGGGCGTAGACAGCCAGCTTCCCCCTGTTCCCATTGCGGCGCAGACGCCGCAGGCGCTGCGGCATCGCTTTGCGGATGGGCGTGACTGGGTGCCCGAAGCAATGGAGGAAAAGCGCTTTACCACCCGAGCGCCTTCCGATGCGGCGGTGCTGGTGCCCATCGTCATGCGTGAACAGCCCACGGTGCTGCTCACGGTGCGATCGGCCAAGCTGTCCACGCACTCCGGCCAGGTGGCGTTTCCGGGGGGCAAGCGCGATCCGCAGGATCTCTCGGCCGAAGCCACGGCGCTGCGCGAGGCCAATGAAGAGGTGGGCCTGCAGGCGAAAAATGTGGAAGTGCTGGGCCGTTTGCCCATCTATGTCACAGGCACGGCTTTCAACATCACGCCGGTGGTGGCGCTGGTTCATCCGCAGCCTGCGTACTTTCCCAATCCTGGCGAGGTGGCGGATCTGTTCGAGGTGCCACTTTCCTTTTTGCTCAACCCCGCTCACCATGAGCGCCGCGGCATGCTGTGGCAGGGGGTAGAGCGCCAGTGGTTTGCCATGCCTTATCAGGATGGTGAGCAGCAGCGCTATATCTGGGGCGCCACTGCGGGCATGCTGCGCAATCTTTACCGTTTTTTATCGGCCTGAAACTCTGCTTGTAACAAGCTGCATTACAGCGCCGGTATGATGAAACCATGAGTTTTTTTGCCATCCTGATCGCCTTGCTGCTGGAGCAGGCGCGACCGCTGGCTCGGTCCAATCTGGTGCAGGCTGGCTATCGTGCCTGGACGGTGACCGTACGCAGCAACTTTGACGCGGGCAAGCCCCATCACGGCTGGCTCGCCTGGGTCATGGCCGTGCTGCTGCCCTGTGTGGTGGTGCTGGGCATTTACTTTGCCTTGCTGCATCTCATTGGCTGGCCCGTGGCCATGCTGTGGAATGTGGCGGTGCTCTATGTCACGCTGGGTTTTCGGCAGTTCAGCCACCATTTCACGCGTATTCGCGATGCACTGGATGCAGGCGACGAATATGCGGCGCGGCAGGCGCTGGCCGACTGGCAGCAGGTGGATGCCAGCGAAGTGCCGCGCAGCGAAGTGGTGCGCCATGTCATCGAGTACTCGGTTCTGGCCGCTCACCGCCATGTGTTTGGCGTGCTGTTCTGGTTCTCTGTGCTTTCGGCTCTGGGGCTGGGGCCGTTGGGGGCGGTGCTCTACCGCATGGCGGAGTACCTGTCGCGCGCCTGGTCGCGCAAGGGTGTGGAAGGCCTGCAGGCGCCTACCAGTGAACGCCTGCAGCGCGCTGCTGCCAAGGCTTGGTATGTGATCGACTGGCTGCCTGCGCGGCTGACGGCTTTGTCTTTTGCCATGGTGGGCAGCTTTGAGGAAGCCATCGACAACTGGCGCCTGTATGCCCAGCGCTTTCCCAATGACAACGATGGCGTGATTTTGGCAGCCACGGCTGGTGCCATCAATGTGCGGTTGGGGGGCGAGGCGCTGCGCCGGCGCGGAGCCAGCTATGGCGAAGAGGGTGACGAAGCGCAGTGGGAGTCTGGCAGCGAAGTGACGCCGGGGCGTGAGCCTGAGATGGCACACCTGCGCAGCGTGGTGGGCCTGGTCTGGCGCTCTGTCGTGGTCTGGCTGCTGCTGCTGGCGCTGCTGACTTTTGCCCGTTTGCTGGGCTGATGGTGTTGAATAGATAAAAATAGCTGCCAGCACTTATCTGTAAAGCGCTGGTAGCTATTGATTTTGAAGTGACCGGGGCGATTTGCGCCGCAGACTCAGTAGCCGACCTGGCTTAGCTCATCAAACAGTTCACCGTAAATACGATAGCGGTTATCGCTGATAGGCAGTGTGTCTGAGCCGTTTTTGACGGTATCAATCACGCCGCAGCCCGGCTCATGCAAATGCGTGCAGTTGTAGAACTTGCACTCCTTGGCATGGGCTCCGATATCGGGCATGCAGGCTGGCAGCTGCGTGGGGGCGATGTGGTAGATGCCGAACTCCTGAAAGCCCGGCGAATCGATGATGGCTGTGGTGCGTTCCTTGTCCACCCAGTACAAGGTGGTGCTGGTCGTGGTGTGCTTGCCGGTATTTAGCGCCTGCGAGATTTCGTTGGTGGCCACCCTGGCATCAGGCAGCAGCAGATTGATCAGCGTGCTCTTGCCCACGCCTGAGGGGCCCAGCACCAGCGTTGTCTTGCCCTGCAGCAGGCCGATGATGGCGTCGCGGTCTTCGTCGTCAGCATCTTCCAGCGACAGCGGCAGCACCATGTAGTGCGGTGGGTCATCTACGGCATCACGCATGGTGCGGTAGGGCGCAAGACGCTCCCAGGCGCGCAGGAAGGGCTCTTCCAGATCCATCTTGTTGAGCGCGATGATGGGCGTGATGTGCGCAGCCTCGGCGGCAATCAGGGCGCGGGCTAGCTGTACTTCGCTGAACACGGGCTCGGCGGCGATCAGGATCAGCAACTGGTCCAGATTGGCGGCAAAAGTTTTGGTGCGAATATCGTCCTGGCGGTAGAAGACATTGCGGCGCTCCACGACTTTTTCAATCGTGCCTTCATCGCCCTGGCCTGCAGGGGGGGCCAGCCATTGCACCTGGTCGCCCACCACTGCCTGACTTTTTTTGCCGCGTGGGTGACAGATACGGCGCTCGCCGTCTGGCGTCTCAACCACGCAGTGGCGGCCGTAGCTGGCCACGACCAGGCCGGTCTGCATCTCACCCGATGTCTGGGCGCCAGGGCGCCGTCCATGTTTCGCCATAAATTCAGATTAGCTCAGCAGTGCGTCGATGCGGCGTGCGCAGTCGATATCGGTCTCGGAAATGCCGCCCACATCATGGGTGTTCAGGCTGACCTGGCAGCGGTTGTAGCCCACTTCCAGATCGGGGTGGTGGTCTTGCTGGTGGGCAATCAGCGCCAGCGCGTTCACAAACGCCATGGTTTCGTAGAAGTTGGCAAAACGGTAAGTCTTGCGGATGGCGGGGCTGGCGCCACTGTCGGCCAACGCCCAGCCTTCCATGGAGGCCAGTTGTTCGCTCACCTGGGCAGCGCTCAGGGCGCTGCGCTTGTGTTGGGACCAGTCTTTTTGTTGCAGGGTCATGCTCATGTCGGGAACTCTTGTGGAGTTACAGGGTGCCTGCGGGGGCCGGCATGCGTGCCAGACGATCCACGGCGGGAGGGTGTGAGTAGTAAAAGCTCACATACCAGGGGTCTGGCGTGAGTGTGGACGCATTGTCCTCGTAAAGCTTGAGCAGTGCAGAAGCGAGCTGAGCACCATCGGCCTGCTGCATGGCATAGGCATCGGCCTGGAACTCATCGCGGCGCGACATGGCAGACATCACCGGGGTGACAAAGAAGCTGAACACGGGCACGGCCAGCATGAACAGCAGCAAGGCCAGGGCGTTGTTTTCGGCAGGAACCCCGAAGTGTTTGCTCTGCAAAAGGGTGACGCCCAGGCCCGAATAGAACCAGGGTTGCTGGCTCAGCCAGCCCAGCAGGCCAAAGCCCAGCAGGGACACGCCAAACATCAGCACCATGCGCTTGGTGATGTGCTTGTGCTTGAAGTGGCCCAGCTCGTGGGCCAGCACGGCTTCCACCTCATCTGGGCTCAGTTGCTTCAGCAAAGTGTCATAGAACACCACGCGCTTGGAATTGCCAAAGCCTGTGAAATAGGCGTTGGCGTGGGCCGAGCGACGGCTGCCATCCATCACGAACAAGCCCTTGGCTGCAAAGCCGCAGCGCTGCATGAGGCTGGTGACGCGGCTTTTGAGGCTTTCATCGGCCAATGGCTGGAACTTGTTGAACAGCGGCGCGATAAAGCTGGGGAAGATCCACATCAGCAGCAGATTGAAGCCTGTCCAGGCTGCCCAGGCCCACAGCCACCACAGTGGGCCGGTCGAGCCCATCAGCCACAGAATCAGCGCCGCCAGCGGCAGGCCGATGATGGCGCCCACCAGCGTGGATTTGAGCAAATCACCGAGCCACAGGCCCAGCGTCATCTGGTTGAAGCCAAAGCGCTGCTCCAGCTTGAAGGTTTGATACAGCGACAGCGGCAGCTCAATCGCTGCCGAAATCACGGCAAAGCTGGCCAGCAGGGCCAGTTGCTGCCACAGACCGGGGTTGATGAATTCCAGCAGCTTGAGGTTGAGCCAGTTCAGCCCGCCCAGCAGCGTCCAGCACAGCAGCACCGCGGCAGACAGTGTGATGTCGATCAGCGAGAGCCTGGCCTTGGCCAGTGTGTAGTCAGCGGCCTTCTGGTGGGCCGCCAGGCTGATGCGGTGGGCAAACGCGGCGGGAACTGCTGTGCGATGCTGCGCCACATGCCGCACCTGGCGTGTAATCAGCAAGGCCCGCAGCAGCCATTGCAGCGCTACAGCAACTGCAAACAGCAGCGAAAGTGCCAAAGAAAAATCTAGGTTGGAAGCCATGTCTTGGCAGTGTAGGCGACAATTTGCGCCATGTCTGAAGCTTCCTGTACGAATCCCCAAAGTGCTGCACCTGCGGCCACTGCGACCCCTGTTCTGCCCAAATCCGACCTCAATCTGGTGTGGCTGGACTGTGAAATGACGGGGCTGAACCCCGATCACGACAAGATCATCGAAATTGCGGTGGTGGTCAGCAGTGCCGATCTTCAGACGCGCATCGAAGGGCCTGTCTTTGCCATTCATCAGTCCGATGCATTGCTGAACGGCATGGACGCCTGGAACAAGGGCACGCACGGCAGGAGCGGCCTGATTGAAAAGGTCAAGGCATCGACCGTGACCGAGGCGCAGGCCGAAGCAGCTCTGATTACCTTTCTGGGTAAATATGTGCCCAAGGGCAAGACGCCGCTGTGCGGCAACAGCATCGGGCAGGACAGGCGCTTCATGGAGCGCTACATGCCCAAGCTCAACAGCTTTTTTCACTATCGCAACATCGATGTGAGCACGCTCAAGGAACTGGCCCGGCGCTGGAAGCCCGAGGCCTACACCTCGTTCAAGAAAGCGCAGCGCCACACCGCGCTGGCCGATGTGCATGAGTCCATCGATGAACTGCAGCATTACCGCAAAGAACTATTGAGTGTCTGAATGTGTCAATAGCGCTGACTCAAGGCTTTCAGCGATAGCCCTGCAACTTGCGGGAAAACCCGGTGCGTGAGACAATGCACTGCTTACCCGATCCATGGGTAATTTGCGCATCTCCATCACACACCGGGTTCTTACTTGCGTACAACGGCCAGCACAGCCGATACGCCAAGCCATAACGCCCATCTGCCCCGTTTTGCGAACGGGCCAGTCAAAGTCTGACGGTGGATGTTGATAACCAACCGTCAAAAGAAGTGGGCAGCACGCTGACTGCGCCGCTTTTTTTCGTGAGCTATTCATGACAGAAAACTCCCTGGAGCAGGGCCAAGTGGCCGCTGCTGATATCGCTTTGTCTTCTCCTGAACTCGATTCCCGTCTGGACGCCATGCTGGCCGACATGGACGCTGAAGATAACGCCTCTGCTGCTGAAGAAGGCGCTGCCGAAGAAGTGGCCGCCGAAGAAGTCCCTAACGGCTTTGTTGAACTGGGTCTGGCACCCGAGCTGGTGCAGGCCGTTGCTGATCTGGGCTACACCCAGCCTACCCCTGTGCAAGAGCAGGCCATCCCCAAGGCCATGAACAGCGGTGGCGAGCACCCCTTTGTGGACCTGATGGTGTCCAGCCAGACTGGCTCCGGCAAGACCGCTGCTTTCTTGCTGCCCGTGCTGCACACGCTGATCGGCCAGAAGGCTGAGGAAGATGCCAAGGCCAAGGCTGAATTTGACCGCATGGCCGAAGAAGCTGCTGCCAGCGGCCAGCCTGCGCCCAAGCGCAACCGCCGCAAGGACCCTACCAATCCTCGTAACTTCAAGGCTCCATCTCCTGGCGCCCTGATTCTGTGCCCCACACGTGAGCTGGCTCAGCAGGTGGCGCATGACGCTATCGAGCTGGTCAAGCACTGCCGCGGCATCCGCATTGCCAACATCGTTGGTGGCATGCCCTACCAGCTGCAAATCGCCAAGCTGCAAAACGCCAACCTTGTGGTGGCCACTCCTGGCCGTCTGCTGGACCTGCAGCGCTCCATGCAAATCAAGCTGGACCAGGTGCAGTTCCTGGTGGTGGACGAAGCCGACCGCATGCTGGATCTGGGCTTTGCCGACGATCTGGCCGAAGTCAACCAGATGACGGCTCAGCGCAAGCAGACCATGATGTTCAGCGCCACGTTTGCTCCCCGCATTCAGCAACTGGCCATGCGTGTGATGCACGACAACGGCGCGAACGTGCAAAAGATCACGATCACGACCGCTCAGCAAAAGCACGAGAACATCAAGCAAGTGCTGTTCTGGGCTGACAACGCCCAGCACAAGCGCAAGCTGCTGGACCACTGGCTGCGCGACAGCAGCATCAACCAGGCCATCGTGTTTGCCTCCACCCAAGTGGAGTGCGACGGTCTGGCCAACGACCTGCAGCAAGAAGGCTTCTCCGCCGTGGCACTGCACGGCGCGCTGAGCCAGGGCCTGCGTAACCGCCGCCTGATGGCGCTGCGCAATGGTCAGGTGCAGATTCTGGTGGCGACAGACGTGGCGGCTCGTGGCATTGACGTGCCCACCATCACCCACGTCTTCAACTACGGTCTGCCCATGAAGGCTGAGGATTACACTCACCGTATCGGTCGTACTGGCCGTGCGGGCCGCGAAGGCACGGCTGTGACCTTTGCCGAATTCCGTGACCGTCGTCGCGTGTTCGATATCGAAGGCTACACACGTCAGCAATTCAAGTCTGAAGTGATTCCAGGCATGGAACCCCAGCAGCGCTTCCCCGCAGCAGGCGAGCGTGATGGCCGCCGTGGCGGCGGTGGCGGTCGTGGTGGTTTCGGTGGCCGTCGCGATGGCGAAGGCTATGGCCGCAAGTCCGGTTTCGGCAGCTTCGGCGGTGGTCGCGGCAATGACCGTGGCGGCTTCGGTGGCGACCGTGGTGGTGATCGCTTTGGCGGTGATCGTGGTGGCTTCGGTGCCCCTCGTGGTGACCGTTTTGCAGACCGTGGTGCTGATCGCGGTGGTGACCGTGGTTTTGGCGGCGGCCGCCCCAGCTTTGGTGGCGAGCAGCGCCCTGAGCGCAGCTTCGAGCGCCGTGATGACCAGCGTGGCGAACGCAGCTTTGGTGATCGCGGTGGCAACCGTGGTGGCTTCGGTGGTCAGCGTCGCAACGACGGTCCTCGTGAAGGCGGTGACTTTGCCCGCAAGAGCTTTGGTGGTGCCCGTGAAGGCGCTTCCCATGGCGGCCGTGAAGGCGGCTTCCGTGGCGGTGAATCGCGTGGTTTTGGTGGTGGCGACCGTCGCCCCGCCTTTGGCCAAAGCGCTGGCAAGCCTTACCAGCCCCAAGGCGAGCGTGGTGGTGATCGCGGCTTTGAGCGCAAGCCCCGTGCTCCCCGTCGTGATGAGCGTTAATCGCTGATCAGGTCTTGGCCTGAAACGAAAAGCCAGCTTTCGAGCTGGCTTTTTTTGCGTCTTGAGCTATGAAAAAGAGAGCTGCTTGCGCTTGATTGAATTTGAGATCAGCACTAAAGGCGCCTGAATCCATTAGGTTGCAAGGGCTGGCAGCTATTATTTTTTAGTGTTCTGAAGCGTGGCGGCCAATTTCTGGCCAGTGGTGGTGCAGGTAAATCCAGGCAATCAGGCCAATCGTCATCATCAAGATCGAGCCAGTTGCAAGCAGCACGGTGGAATGCATGACCAGCGGGGCAATCACCCCTGCCACAAAGCCATTGGCCACCGAGCCGACCACGGCCTGTAGGGAGGAGGCGAGGCCCCGGCGTTCGGGGTGAATATCCAGCACCAGCAGCGTGACCACCGGCACCATCAAGGCCCAGCCGTAGGCAAACAGGCTGATGGGAATCAGCGCCCAGCTCACATGCGCGGGCCAGATCATATTGGCCACCAGATTGATGATGGAGGTCAGGCACATGATGAGAAAGCCGTGACGGATCTGGCGCTTGGGCGGTATGCGCCCGGCTAGGCGCCCGCTGGTCCAACTGCCGGCCATGATGCCGCCGATGGTGGCGATGAAGAACCAGAAGAACTGCGTAGGCTCCAGGTGCAGCAGATCGCCCAGGAAAGACGGGGCGGATAGCAGGTAGAGGAACATGCCATTGAAGGGCACGCCGCTGGCCAGTGCCAGCAGCAGAAAGCGCGGGTCAGTCAGCAGCACGCCATAGCTTTGCATCAGGGGTTTGAAGCGAAAGGGCTGGCGCTTTTCCAGGGGTAGCGATTCAGGAAGGAATTTGATGTTGATGGCCCACAGTACAACGCCAACAACCGTCAGAAACCAGAACACGGCTTGCCAGCCCAGGTGCACAAACAGCCAGCCACCCATGACTGGTGCCAGTGCCGGGGCTACGCCAAAGAAGATGGTGATCTGGGCCATCAGGCCCTGAGCCTGCGCAGGCGGGAAGATGTCGCGCACGATGGCGCGTGAAACCACAATGCCAGCGCCGGTGGACAGGCCCTGCAGCGTGCGGAAAATCACCAGCTGGGTGATGTTTTGCGACATTGCGCAGCCTGCCGAGGCGATGGTGAACATCACCAGCCCCCAGAGAATGACGGGGCGCCGCCCGAAGCTGTCGGCCAGTGCTCCATGAAACAGGTTCATGAAGGCAAAGCCCAGCAGATAGGCAGACAGCGTCTGCTGCATCTCTATGGGCGTGGCGCCCAGGGCTTTGGCAATGCCCGAGAAGGCGGGAATATAAGTGTCAACCGAGAACGGCCCGAGCATGCCGAGAATGGCAAGCAGCATGGCCAATGTCCAACGCGGTCCGCGCCAGAACGTGGAGAGGTCGTTTTGCATGATCTGAATGGAGTGGGTGCAGGCGAGGAGGGCGTTGCTGCTGTCGCCTGACAATGCTTGCATGATGCCTGATCATTGGGCACTTTCGTGTCAGCTCTGCTGCATTTGCGCAGGCAACTCTGCAAACAAAAAAGCCAAAGTCCGTGAGAACTTTGGCTTTTGAATTTTGGTGGGCCCTGAGTGATTCGAACACTCGACCAACGGATTAAGAGTCCGCTGCTCTACCAACTGAGCTAAGAGCCCGCCGGATAAACCGGAGGTGTGATCTGAAAAAACAGATCAGATAAATTTTGGTGGGCCCTGAGTGATTCGAACACTCGACCAACGGATTAAGAGTCCGCTGCTCTACCAACTGAGCTAAGAGCCCGCCGGATAAACCGGAGGATCAACCTGAAAAAATCAGACCGAAGAAATTTTTGGTGGGCCCTGAGTGATTCGAACACTCGACCAACGGATTAAGAGTCCGCTGCTCTACCAACTGAGCTAAGAGCCCGCCGGAGTAAATCCGGAGGATCAATCTGATGAAAAACCAGACTGAAGAAATTTTGGTGGGCCCTGAGTGATTCGAACACTCGACCAACGGATTAAGAGTCCGCTGCTCTACCAACTGAGCTAAGAGCCCCACACCACGCATGCGCTGCAAGCGAGACCGCAATTATGCGCTAATTTTTAACGGCTTGCAGGAAAACCCGAGGTTTTTTATTGTCGCAGGGGTGCCCAGGGCCACGCGTGAGCCACTTTGGGGTTGCGGCCCGATGCAGAGAGCAGGTGCTGTGGCTCTGTGATGCTCAATCCAGCGCGTTGCGACGCTGCAATTCCACGTACAGGCCGGACTGATCCAGATCGCCCAGACCGTTTTTGACGCCTTCTGCGTACAGCTCTTCCAGCAGGTCGGTAATAGGCGCGCTAAAGCCGATTTCATCGGCCGTGGCCATGGCGTTACGCATGTCCTTGAGCTGCACCGTCATGCGTCCGCGCGGTGCGAAGTCGTGGTTGACCATGCGTTCGCCATGCACTTGCAGAATGCGGCTGTCCGCAAAGCCGCCAGAGATAGCTTCGCGCACCTTGGCTGGGTCCGCGCCACCGCGCTCGGCCAGCAGCAAGGCCTCGGCCACCGCGCCGATGGTGATGCCCACAATCATCTGATTCGCCAGTTTGGCGAGCTGGCCTGCGCCATGCGGACCTACGTGGGTGCTGCGGCCCAGGGCGGCAAACACGGGTTGAGCACGCTCGAAATCTGCGGCTTCACCGCCCGCCATAATGGCCAGCGTGCCAGCTTCCGCGCCCAGCGTGCCACCGGAGACCGGTGCGTCCAGATGCTGCACGCCCAGGGCTTGCAACTTCGCCGCATGCTCGCGTGCTTCGCGCGGCTGGATGGAGGCCATGTCGATGAATAGCGCGCCCTTGGGCATGGCTTCGGCCACGCCCAGGTTGAACAGCACATCGCCCACAATGGCGCCGTTTTCCAGCAGGCTCACAGCAAAGTCCACGCCGCGCACGGCATTGGCTGCGATGTCATGAATAGCCACACCATCAGCGGCCAGTGGCTCGGCCTTGGCGCGGGTACGGTTCCAGGCATGCACTTCGTGCCCCGCCTGCGCCAGTCGGCGTGCCATGGGCAGGCCCATCATGCCGGTGCCCAGAACGGCGATTTTCAATCCAGTGCTCATTGCATTGTTTCCTTGGAATTTTTATGAATGGGCACATGCTAAAGCCAGATGGCCTGTGCAATCGCTGGTGAGAGCACAGATCAGTTGTGCGCAGGTGATGCAGAAACAACAAGGGCAGCCGAAGCTGCCCTTGATGCTTTTTTTGGAGGTTCACCTTTGCGCTGGTGAGTGCGCTTGCGCGTTTACATCAGCAGGTGTTCTCCTGCGTTGTCGCCGCCCAGGATCACGTAGTTCACCTTGCGGATGTCCATGAGCTTGGTGCCGCCAGCGTAGCTGATGGAGGACTGGGTGTCTTGCTGCATTTCGATCAGCGTGTTCATCAGCGGGCCCTTGACGGGTTCCAGAATGCGCTTGCCTTCGACGTGCTTGTACTCGCCCTTGTTGAAGTCCGAAGCCGAGCCGTAGTATTCCTTGAACAGCTTGCCATCGACTTCCACCGTCTTGCCGGGCGATTCTTCGTGACCAGCAAACAGCGAGCCAATCATGATCATGGTGGCGCCAAAGCGGATGCTCTTGGCAATGTCGCCGTGGCTGCGAATGCCGCCGTCCGCAATGATGGGCTTGGTGGCCACGCGAGCGCACCACTTCAGCGCCGACAGCTGCCAGCCGCCTGTGCCAAAGCCAGTCTTGAGTTTGGTGATGCACACCTTGCCGGGGCCCACGCCCACCTTGGTTGCGTCGGCGCCCCAGTTCTCCAGGTCGATCACGGCCTCGGGCGTTGCCACGTTGCCAGCGATCACGAACGCTGCAGGAATTTTTTCCTTCAGGTAGGCGATCATGTTTTTCACGCTGTCGGCATGGCCGTGGGCAATGTCGATGGTGATGTATTCGGGGCAGATGCCGTCGGCGACAAAGCGATCGACGGTGTCGTAGTCAGGTTGCTTCACGCCCAGCGAGATCGAGGCGAACAGGCCTTGCGACTGCATGGACTTGGTGAAAGCCACGTTGTCGATGTCAAAACGGTGCATCACATAGAAGAAACCGTTTTGTGCCAGAAAAGTACAGATCTTCTCGTCCACCACCGTCTTCATGTTGGCGGGCACGACCGGCATCTTGAAGGTGCGGTTGCCCAGCTGCACGCTGGTGTCACATTCCGAACGGCTTTCCACGTGGCACTTACGGGGAAGCAGAAGAATGTTGTCGTAGTCGAAGATTTCCATGGTTCCAAGCTCCGGAAAAGGTCACGGTGGGAATCTCACCCACCTCAATTTTCAAGGATAGGCGCTTGGCTTGGAGACCGGCTTTTGGCAGCGCTGCCACTCATGGAGTTAAGCAGCGGGCAAAAAAAACCGGACCTCAAAAAACTTGGGCCCGGTGATTGATTGTATACGGTGCAGCGTGGATGTGCTGGCAACCACGCTCTTATGAGGACTATAAGGAAATTCTTATAGCCTTCGATGGGCTTAGTGCTCCGGGCCATAGGCGCGCAAAAAAGTGTCCACGGCCCGGTCAGTGCACTGCGCAATTTCATCAGCCGTGGGGGCGGGCTGGTGCTGGAACATGAAGCGCGGCAGCAATTCGGACTCCAGCAGTGCCAGCAACTGGTGCAGCATCACTTCACCATCGGCATGGCGCAGCTGCTTGCGTTGCATGGATTGCTGGAGAAACTCCACCACGATGGCGTTGCCGCGTGCGGGGCCCATCTCCCAGCAGCGCTGGCCGATATTGGAACGCGCACCTTCAGCCACCAGCAGGCGGCGCACGGCCATCACATCGGCGGAATAAAGCAGGCCGAGAAAGCGTTTGCCAAAGTTGCGCAGCGTCTGGCTCACATCGTCCCCCGACGTCTGCAGAGACAGCATGGTGTGCTGAAACTCGGCTTCCGAGGCCTGAAACATGACCTCCAGAAACAGCGCTTCCTTGGACTCGAAATAGTTGTAGAGCGTGGCCTTGGAGCCGCCAAGCCGTGTGCAGATTTCGGACATGGACGCACGCTCAAAGCCCAGCTCGCCAAAGGCGGCGGCTGCCACATCAATGATGGCTTGTCGCTTTTCTTCCGTCTTGGTGCGCATGGGGCGAAATGTCCTTGAGTCTGGGCAATGTCTTTCAGTGTATCGCTTGCGATATGAAGTGCTGAAAACATATACTGAACCGTACAGTTCATTATTAGAGTATTTCATGACATCACGCATAGCATCTGCGTTGGGGAGGGGGCCGCGTGCGCGTGGCAGTTGGTGGGTGTGGAGTCTGCCGCTGCTGGTGGCCGCTTGCGCACAGGTTCCGGAATGGGAAGGAAAGGCGCAGTTGTCCCAGTCCATGCCAGAGCAATTGCAGGCCACCCAGGGCGCCGCACAGATGGCCTGGCCGCAGGAGCAATGGTGGCAGCGTTATGGTGATGCGCAACTGAACGAATTGATTGAACAGGCCTTGCAGGGCGCACCGGATATGGCTGCGGCCGCCGCCCGCGTGCAGCAGGCCAGAGCCATGCTGGGAGTGAGCGAATCGGCCAGCGCACCGCAGATATCGGCACGGGCATCAGCTACGCAAGACAAGCTCAGCTACAACCACCTGACCCCTGAGGCTTTCACGCCACGCGGCATGAATGACTATGGTCGCGCAACGCTGGACATGAGCTGGTCGCTGGACTTCTGGGGCAAGCAGCGAGCCGCGGTGGCCGCTGCCGCAGGAGAGCTGGCGGCGCGTGAGGCCGACGCCGCGCAGGCGCGTTTGCTGCTGTCCAGCAATGTGGCCATGGCCTATGCGCAGTTGCTGCGACTGGCGGCCAATGAGCAGACGCTGCAGCAGTCGCTGAAAGTGCGCCAGGCCACGGCAGACCTGTTTGCCCAGCGCTATGCCAATGGCCTGGAAAACCAGGGCGGTGTGCACAGTGCCAATGCGCGGTTGGCCGCAGCGCGGGCCGAGCTGGCGCAGATGCAGGAGCAGGTAGCCCTGCAGCGCAACGGCATTGCAGCCTTGATGGGCGCAAGCCCTGATCGTGGAAGCAGCATCAAGGTCGATGCAAAACGACTGCAAGCACCTTGGCGCCAGCAATGGGCGTTGCCCGATCAGATTCCCGCCAATCTGCTGGGCCGCAGGCCAGACGTGGTGGCAGCCCGTTTGCAGGCGCAGGCGCTGGAGTCTCGTGTCGCCTCCAAGCAGGCCGAGTTCTATCCCGATGTGAATCTGAGCGCCTTTGTTGGGGTGCAGTCGCTGGGGCTTGATATGTTGACCAAGAGCGGCTCCAGCATTGCCAGCATTGGCCCGGCCATCAGCCTGCCGATCTTCAACGGTGGTCGCCTGCGCTTCGAGCTGGGCGCGGCGCGTGCCCGCTATGACGAGGCCGTGGCCCAGTACCGCAGCACGCTCAACCGGGCGCTGCAGGAAGTGGCAGACAACGCCACCAGCCAGCGTGCGCTGCAGCAACAGCTGGATGCCATGCAGCAGGCCGTCAACGCCGCCACGGAGGCGCATCGCGTGGCTCGCAACCGCTATGAGGGTGGGCTGGCGCGTTACCTCGATGTGCTGTCTGCGGAAGACCAGCTACTGGCCAGCGTGCGTCAGCTGGTGGATGTGCAGTCGCGAGCGCTGACGCTGGATATTGGCCTGCACCGCGCACTGGGTGGCGGCTGGAGCGAAGCCAGCGGCAAGGCCGACATCAAGACATCGGGCCAGGCCTGAATTCCCCTCAAGAACTGAATTTTTCCAAGGTTTTGTATGACTGAAAACGCTTCTTCCGTGAGCGAAAATCCTGCTGTCCGTGAACAGCGTCGCAACAAATTGCTGGTGGCTCTGGCGGGTGTGGTGGTGCTGGGCGGTGCGGTGGCAGGGGCCTATTGGTGGCTGCATGCCTCGAACTTTGTCTCGACCGACAACGCTTATGCGGCTGTTGAAGTGGCCCAGGTCACACCATCGATTGGCGGCACAGTGCTGGAGGTCATGGTCAAAGACACGCAAAGTGTGAAAAAGGGCGATGTGCTGGTGCGTATTGACCCGACAGACGCCAGGCTGGCGTTGGCCCAGGCTGAGGCTGAACTGGCCCGCGCCACACGCCGCGTGAAGGGCTATGTGGCCAATGACGGTGGGCTCAAGGCACAGGTCAGCGCCCGTGAGGCCGACGAAAAGCGTGCCGCAGCACAACTGCTGGCAGCGCAGGCCGATATGGAGCGAGCCACGATTGATCTCAAGCGCCGCGAAGTGCTGGCCAAGAGTGGTTCTGTATCCGGCGAAGAGCTGACGCAGGCGCAAAACGCGTTTGCAGCGGCCCGGGCGCAACTGGCATCGGCCGTGGCCGCACAGGCTCAGGCCAAAGCCAACCGTGAAGCCGCCGTGGGTGCCAAGCAGGTCAATGCCACCTTGATTGAAGGGGCCGATGCCGACACCAATCCCGAAGTGCTGCTGGCAATGGCCAGACGCGATCAGGCGCAGGTGGAACTGGGGCGCACCACAGTGCTGGCGCCGGTGGATGGTGTGGTGGCCAAGCGCAGTGTGCAAATTGGCCAGCGTGTGCAGGCAGGCGCTGCGCTGATGGCCGTGGTGCCTGTTCAGCAGATGTATGTGGACGCCAATTTCAAGGAAGGCCAGCTTGGCAAGGTGCGCGTGGGCCAGCAGGTGGAGCTGCAGTCTGATCTGTACGGCAGCGACGTGAAGTACAAGGGCCAGGTGGTGGGCTTCAGCGGTGGCTCAGGCTCTGCGTTTGCGGCCATTCCGGCGCAGAACGCGACGGGCAACTGGATCAAGGTGGTGCAGCGCCTGCCGGTGCGCATTCAGCTTGATGCTGCCGAGCTTGCGCAGCACCCGCTGCGTGTGGGGCTTTCCATGCATGTGACCGTGGATACACGCACTGGCCCGGCCAAGGCAGAGGGCGTGGCCCAAGCACAAGCCCAAACCAAAACCCCTGCAACTGCGCAGTGAGCTTGCCATGAGTGAACTCAAGGCAAATGCCGATGCGCCCGCCGTGGCCATGGCGCCGGGCATGGTGCCGCTAACGGGCGGCACGCTATGGCTGGCGGCGCTGGTGCTGGCGGCGGCCAACTTCATGGCCGTGCTGGATATGACGGTGGCCAATGTCTCTGTGCCCAGCATTGCAGGCAATCTGGGTGCAACCACCAGCCAGGGCACCTGGGTCATCACCAGCTACGCCGTGGCCGAGGCCATTACCGTGCCGCTGACCGGCTGGCTGGCCGCACGCTTTGGCGCGGTGCGCGTTTTTGCCACGGCCATGGGCTTGTTTGGTCTGGCTTCAATGCTGTGCGGCTTGGCCAATTCGCTGGGCATGCTGGTATTTGCACGCATCTTGCAAGGCCTGGCCGGTGGCCCGCTGATGCCGCTTTCCCAATCGCTGCTGCTGCGTATCTTCCCAACGCGAATGGCACCTGCGGCCATTGGTCTGTGGTCCATGACCACGCTGATTGCCCCCGTGCTGGGCCCCATCGTGGGCGGCTGGATTTGCGATGAATACACCTGGCACTGGATCTTCCTGATCAATATTCCGGTGGCGCTGGTGTGTGCATTTGCGGTCTGGCATCTGGTCAAGCGCTATGAGCAACCGCTGCTCAAGAACCCCATTGATACCGTGGGCCTGATTTTGCTCATCGTCTGGGTGGGTTCGCTGCAGCTGATGCTGGACGAAGGCAAGAACCTGGACTGGTTTGCCTCGCCCATGATCGTGGCGCTGGCTGTGGTGGCCGTGGTGGGCTTTGCGGCTTTCATGATCTGGGAGCTGCACGCTGAGCACCCGATTGTGGATTTGCGCGTGTTCCGGCATCGTGGCTTTTCCATGGCGGTGCTCACCATCAGCTTGGCGTTTGCAGCCTTCTTTGCCGTCAACGTGCTCACGCCGCTATGGTTGCAGAGCTTTATGGGCTACACAGCCACACTGGCGGGGCTGGTGACGGCGTGGACGGGGCTGTTTGCGCTGTTTGTCGCGCCTGCGGCTGCCGGTCTTTCCGCCAAGGTGGACCCGCGCCGTCTGATTTTTGGCGGCGTGTTCTGGATGGGGCTGATTACCTTCTGGCGTGCGTTTGCCAATACCGATATGGGCTATTGGGATATCGCCTTACCACTGATGTTCATGGGCTTTGGACTGCCGTTCTTCTTCATTCCGACCACAGGGCTGGCACTGGCCAGTGTGGAGCCGCATGAGATGGACAACGCAGCCGGGTTGATGAATTTCTTGCGAACCTTGTCGGGCGCTGCTGCGGTCTCCATCGTCAACACCGCCTGGGAAAACGGCACCACGCGCAATCATGCCGAACTGGTGGGGCTGAGTGACCCGGGGGGCGAGGTGCTGCAAGGCATGCAGCAATCAGGCATGAGTGCAGATGCGGCGCTCTCGGCCTTCGATCACCTGCTCACCAGCCAGAGCGTGATGCTGGCGACCAACCACATCATGTTCATCATTGCAGCGGGCTTTGTGCTGGCAGCCAGTGTGATCTGGCTGGCACCCAAGCCCACTCGTGTGGTGGAGCCGGGAGCAGGCGGGCACTGATAGTAGTTGCTGCTTAAAAAGAAGCTGCTTGCGCTGGCGATTGATTTCAGATGATTTTCATCTGAAGTCTATGAATATCAAGCGCAAGTAGCTTTTCTTTTGGTAGCGCAATGCAGCACCAAGTCACAGGGAGTCACGCGCATTTCTACAATGTGGGCCTATGTTCCCGATCGACCTGCTTGAAAGCGCCCCAGAAGGTGCCCACCCCGCGTCCCAGTCTTCCCTGCTCACTGGCCTCAACGATGAGCAGTTGGCGGCCGTCACCCTGCCCGCAGGCCATGCGCTGATTCTTGCGGGCGCAGGCTCGGGTAAGACCCGTGTGCTGACCACGCGCATCGCCTGGCTGCTGCAGACGGGCCAGGCCACGCCGGGCTCCATCATGGCCGTGACCTTTACCAACAAGGCCGCCAAAGAAATGCTGGCACGTCTGTCGGCCATGCTGCCCTACAACGTGCGCGGCATGTGGATTGGCACCTTCCACGGCCTGTGCAACCGCATGCTGCGCGCCCACTATCAGGCGGCCAAGCTGCCACAGGCGTTTCAGATTCTTGACACGCAAGATCAGCTCTCGGCCATCAAGCGGCTGTGCAAGCAGTTCAATGTGGACGACGAGCGCTTTCCGCCCAAGCAACTGATGTACTTCATTGCCGGTTGCAAGGAAGAGGGCATGCGCCCCTCAGATGTGGTGGCCAGCGACCCCGACACGCGTAAAAAGGTTGAGATCTATCAGCTCTACGAAGAGCAATGCCAGCGCGAAGGCGTGGTGGATTTTGGTGAGCTGATGCTGCGCAGCTTTGAGCTGCTGCGAGACGATGTGCATCTGCGTCAGCACTACCAGCGCCGCTTTCAGCATATTCTGGTGGACGAGTTTCAGGACACCAACAAGCTGCAGTACCAGTGGCTAAAACAACTGGCGGGCGAGGCTGACGGCCGCCGCTTTGTCTCGCAGTCCAGCGTGATTGCCGTGGGTGACGATGACCAGAGCATCTACGCCTTTCGCGGCGCGCGCGTGGGCAATATGGCGGACTTTATTCGCGAGTTCGACGTCAAGAACCAGATCAAGCTGGAGCAGAACTACCGCAGCTACAGCAATATTCTGGACTGCGCCAACGCCCTCATCAGCCACAACAGCAACCGCCTGGGCAAGAACCTGCGCACCACGCAGGGCCCGGGCGAGCCGGTTCGTATTTACGAATCTCCCAGCGATCTGGCCGAGGCGGCGTGGATGGTCGATGAGATCAAGCAACTGGTGAAGAACGACGGCTTTACGCGCCAGGAAATTGCCGTGCTTTACCGCAGCAATGCGCAAAGTCGGGTGATCGAGTCGGCGCTGTTCAACGCTGGTATTGCCTACCGCGTGTATGGCGGCCTGCGCTTTTTTGAGCGTGCCGAAATCAAGCACGCGCTAGCCTATCTGCGCCTGCTAGAGAACCCGCACGACGACACCAGTTTCATGCGGGTGGTGAACTTTCCAGCGCGTGGCATTGGTGCGCGTACCGTCGAACAGTTGCAGGATGCGGCCCGCAGCAGTGGCTGTTCATTAAGTGATGCGGTGACTGCCGTGGGCGGTTCTGCGGGCACCAAGCTGCAAGGCTTTGTGGCGCAGATCGACGTGTTGCGCGAGCAGACGCAAGGCAAGACGCTGCGCGAAATCATCGAAACCGTGGAAGAGCAAAGCGGTCTGCTGGAGCATTACCGCAACGAAAAAGAAGGCGCGGACCGCATTGAAAACTTGCAGGAACTGGTGACGGCTGCCGAGAGCTTTGTGACGCAGGAAGGCTTTGGCAAAGATGCCGTGGCTCTGCCCGTGGATGCGCAGGAGATTCTGCCCGGCGCCAACCTCACACAAAGCCCGGCCAGCCAGGGCCTGGACCCGAATGCACCGCTGCTGGACCAGCCTTTGACTCCGCCCATAGGCACGCTGGCTTCCATGGTCAATGAAGACACGGGCGAGACCATGTCGCCGCTGGCAGCCTTTCTGTCGCACGCTTCGCTGGAAGCGGGGGACAACCAGGCCCAGGCCGGTCAGGACGCTGTGCAGTTGATGACCGTGCACGCCAGCAAGGGTCTGGAGTTTGATGCCGTGTTCATCGGCGGCGTAGAAGAAGGCCTGTTCCCGCACGAGAACGCCATGATGGACCGTGGCGGTCTGGAGGAAGAGCGGCGCCTGGCCTATGTGGCGATTACCCGCGCGCGCAAGCGCTTGTATCTGAGTCATTCGCAAACACGCATGCTGCATGGCCAGACGCGCTACAACGTCAAGAGCCGATTCTTTGACGAACTGCCCGAAGAGGCGCTCAAGTGGATTACACCCAAGCAAAGCGGTTTTGGCAGTTTTGCTCCTAATGCAGGAGCTGGTAGCGCTTGGGGATCAAGGGCTTCAGGTCAGTTTGGCTCAAACTCTGGCTGGGGCGGCAAGCAGACCGAAGTCTTTGCCAGCCCGCCGGTGCCCAAGCAAAAGGCCGAACCCTCGCACGGCATCAAGGCTGGCATCACAGTCTTCCACAACAAGTTTGGCGAGGGCAAGGTGCTGGCGGTGGAAGGCACGGGAGATGATGCACGCGCCCAGGTCAGCTTTGGCCGCCATGGCACCAAGTGGCTGGCGCTGGCGATTGCCAAGCTGACGATTGTGGAGTGATGGCCGCATCGCAATGAAAAAAGGTCGCCCTTGCAGGCGACCTTTTTGTGACTTGCTCAGGCCTTATTTGGACACGAGCGTCATCTGTGTGGGTGTGGCGGTCAGGTAGCCGACTGCCGCACCAAACTTGTCGTTGTAGTTGGCCTTGATCAGTGGGTCCAGCGTGGCCTTGACGGTGCTGTGGATGCCGCCCCAGTCGCCAGCGTGCTGGAAGTTGCTCATGATGTAAGTCCAGCCGTTGATTTCATCGACGGCGTGCAGTCCGGTGGATTCGCCACCCGCAGGCACCGACATCAGGCGCGAGAGCTGCTTGGTGTCGATGTTGTACGCCCACAGGAAGTTGTTGACGTGCTGGCTGCTGTCTTCGCCGATGAACAGCGTGCGCATTTTTTCGGAGAACTTGAGGTTGTCCGGGTTGGCGATGTAGTCGGGGTTGGCGGTGTTGCCCAGCGCGTCGCCCTTGAGTGTCTTGCCATCGGTGTCCAGCAAGTCCTGGCCCACGATCAGCGGGCGCACATTCGAAGGCATCCACTCGCTGGCAATTGCGGTGCCAGCGGTGTCTTTCAGGCCGCCAACCAGGCTCAGTTCCATCACGCCGCCAGCCACCAGTTGCTTGGGGATGGAGATGCCGTTGCCGGGCACATTGACTGCGTTGCCTGCCACCATCGACGTCTGCATGTTCTGAAGCGCAGAGTAGGCTTTCTTGTCCTTGGCGTTGACGGTGGTGCCTTCCATCTTGGTGAAGCCCATGCTGGCGCCCAGATAGGCGGCGTAGCGGTGGGTTTCGAGGAAGGCTGCAGCCTTTTCCTTGCCCGCCACGATCTTGATCCACTCGGTCTTGCCGTTGGCGACAATCTTTTTGTAGCTGGCATCCGCAGGGTCGGCAGTCTTGACGTCCATGATGTCCGTGGGCTTGATGCCGCCATCTACCAAGGCGCGAATTTCGGCGCTGGTGGCCGAGCCCAGCTTGATCCATGTCAGGTCAGCGGCGGCAGAGCCAGCCTTGCTGAAGTCGGTAGAGCCACCGACGACAGCTGCATACAGCGAGCCCGCAGACAGGTCCGCAGCCTTGTCGGCCACGAAGACAAAGTAGGCGCTGTTGGTGGCATCGTCGCCCATCAGTGCGGTGCGCTGGTCAGGCATGACCTGCACCAGTTCGTGCGAGATGCGGCCCATGCAGTAATGCTTTTTGATGCTGGAAGTGCCGTCTGCATTGACGATCACTTCGGGCATGTGGCCGTAGTTGTAGGGGTTGGCCTTGGTGGCGTCGCCATACAGGTTCAGGCTGAAAGCGTCCATATTGTTCTTGCTGCGGGCAGCAAAAGCATCGGGCTCATATTCTTCCGACGACAGGTGCGTGCCCCAGGGCGATAGGCTGGCGCCGCAGGTAATCCACAGGCCGTTGACCGAGGAGGTATCGACGTTGTGGTACTTGACCAGCGAGAGCTTGCCGGTATTCACGTCCTGGTCCAGCGTCAGCACGGCGATGGGCGAGGGCAGCTTGCCGTACATATCGGTCTTGGTGTCCTGCGCCCAGGTGGTGTATTCAAACTGCACAACGGCAAAGACAGGGTTGCCCTTGACGCCCAGCTTGGTCTTGTCTGCACCAGGGACGGTCAGCAAAGAGGTGCCGTCTGGAGAGTCCGAGAAGAACTGGCGCTCCTTGCCGGCCACAGTCTTGTCGATGATGGGCTGGTTGTTGATGTCGAAGTAGGCGCCAGCCAGAATTTTGCCGCCCTTGCCATCGGAGACGGCGTTGCCGGTCACGAAGAAAGGCTGGTAGCTGAGGTCGAAGACTTGTTCGGACTTGTCGTCATATGCGACCTTGAGCTGCGATTTCACCAGCATGGTGCTCATGTCTGCAGGCTTGTCCAGCTTGGGGGCAGCCATGCTGGTAAAGGTGGCGGAGACATAGTTTTTCTTCGCCACAGGTGGTGTCACAGGCGTGGTGTCATCGCTGCCGCCGCAGGCTGCAAGCAGGCTGGCGGCCGACACGGCTGAGCCCAGGGGCAGCAGGGGAGCGGCGGAGAAAAATTGCAGGGCTTTACGACGGCTGAGCAGATTTTGTGACATGGGGTTTTCGCTGTGGGGGTTGCATGCGGAAGTGCCGCAGAGCGGGACTTGTAAGAAAAGCCTCACGCTGCCGAGCGAATGCTAGAAATCTTTCATGTCACTGCAATGGCATTGATATGACAGTTTTGTGATGCGAACTTTGCGAAAACAGGCGTAAAAAAGCCCCAGTCGCAATGACTGGGGCTGGAGGGCTTGCAAGCCGATCAGAGCTCCGACGAGGGAGGTGTACTTGATGGCAGCGCCTCTGTGCTGGTGACTTCATCAGGCGGGCTGAAACTGTCACGGAAGGTAAACACGATGGATGTAAAAAAGATGGCGGCCAGCATCAGTGCGGTGGCAACCATCAGGCCGCCGGCAATGCTGCCAATCATCATGGCCAGAATGCCCGTCACCATGGCCAGCACGATGCCAGAGGCGATAAAGAGGCCCATCCAGCAGACACCGAATACAAGATAGGCGCCAATGTTGCGGATACAGCCCACAAAGCTGAAAAACAGCGATTTGATGGGGCTGACGCCATGCCAGTGAATCAGTGCAGGCGCATGCCAGAAGGACAGGGACAGGGGCAGATAGAGAAACATGCTCAGCCACATGGCGGACTGGAACTCGGGCTCCTCGGCCAGTTCTACACTCATGGGCGTCTGGCCCATGTAGACGCTGGCAAATGTGCCGCCATCGACAAGGCTGGAGGCGCCAATGATGAGCAGAAAGCCAGCGGCGTAAAGGCCACCAAGCATCAGCATGGAATGTGTGTGATGGCTGCCCGAGCGAAAGGCGACCAGCAGCAATGCGGGCGTGGGCTTGCGGCCATGGGCGGCTTCTGAGGCAGCAACCATCATGGTCAGCGAGATACAGGGCAGCAGGGCCAATGCGATGACGGGGCCGACCAGTGGCACGGCTGTCACCAGCGACATGCTGGCCATGCCCAGAAAGAACAGCGCAGCCAGGGCCAGCGGCTGGCTCTTGAACGTGCGCAGACCAAGCTGCACCCATTGCAAGCCAGTACGGGCGGGAACGATTTGAAGTTTCATGAGAGATAGAAGCGCTTCTGCCAAGTGTTGCAAAAGTCGCACTCGTCACTGTACCCGAGCCGACCGGCAAGGGCTATGAATAGCCCCGCGTGGCCTGACTGCTTGGTGCGCTGAAAATGTCTCAGCCCAGCGCCAGTGGGTGGTCTATGCGCTGCTTGAGCACGCGTTCGAAGTGGGTGGGGTCGTGCGGGGTCAGCAGTGCTGCTTCGCGCGGCAGATAGAAGTCCCAGAGGCGGGAAATCCAGAAACGCAGGGCACCGGCACGCAACTGGGCGTTGAACAGCTCACGCTCAGCACCTGTCAGTGGGCGCACAGACTGGTATGCAGAGATCATGGCTTGAGCGCGTGCAGCGTCATGTGCACCTGTTGCGTGATCGATACACCAGTCGTTGAGGCAGACGGCCAGATCGAAGGACCAGGTGTCCACGCCAGCGAAATAGAAGTCAAAGAAGCCGGTGAGCTTTTCGCCATCAAACATGGCGTTGTCGCGGAACAGGTCGGCGTGCACCGGGCCGCGAGGCAGGGCCGCGTAGCTGGGCGAGGCCGCCACATGGTTTTGATAGGCCAGCTCTGCGCGCAGCATGGCGGCGGCTTCCTCGCCCAGGTGTGGCAAGACCACGGGCACGGTTTCATTCCACCAGGGCAGGCCACGCAGATTGGGCTGCTGGCGCTCATAGCTCTGACCGGCTAGGTGCATGCGTGCCAGCATTTCGCCCACAGCCGCGCAGTGCACGGGCTGGGGGGCCAGCTGGCTCTTGCCGGGCAGGCGGTTGACGATGGCGGCTGGCTTGCCGCAGACCTTGAGCAGGATGTCACCGCTGCGGGTTTCGGCCTGAGGGTCGGGAACAGGAATGCCTGCCTGTGCCAGATGCTTCATCAGGTGCAGATAGAAGGGCAGTTGCTCAAAGCTCAGGCGCTCGAACAGGGTCAGCACATATTCGCCCTGATCGGTGGTCAGAAAGTAGTTGGTGTTTTCAATACCGCCCTGAATGCCGCGCAATTCTTTGAACGAGCCAAGGGACATGCGGCGCAGCAGGTCGCGCGCATCTTTATCAGAGACTTCGGTGAAAACAGCCATGGTGCAAAGCGCCGGTCATCAACTGCCGGCGTAACTAACAGGTGGGTGGTTCTATACGCAACAGGGCAGTGCGGTGCTGCACTGCCCTGTCAGGAATCGGGAAAAAGCGCGCGGCGCTTCAGAATTTGAGGAAATTCCAGACCCGGGTGCCGGTGGTATCGCCGCTGTTGTTGTCGCGGTTACGGGCAGCACGGGCGCCGTCGTTGGACTGCACTTCGTACTCTGGCATGGAGCCTACCTTGGGTTGCACGGTAATGCTCTGGGTCTGGCCGCCCACACGGGTCTCATCCACACGGCTGCCGCCGTCCTCCACGCGGATATGTTCGATTCGCTGGTTGTGCTTGCCAGTGGCTGCGGAGTTGTCCTGCTTGCCTTGAGGGGCAGGAGCTGCCGTGGCTTCGGCGGGGGCAGTATTGGAGGTCTGGGCCAGAACGGATCCGGCAGCCAGGCTCAGGATGAGGAAAAGTGGTGCAGCGCGCATGATGGGTGGATTGTAGGGCGACTTCGAATTGTCACACCAGGCTTTGACTGTCTTCTGAGGCGAGGCCCGAAGGAATAGGGCAGGCGTGCACAATCCGGGGTATGAGCAATTCCAAGACTTTGGTGCTGGTGGACGGCTCCAGCTACCTCTACCGCGCCTACCATGCCATGCCCGACCTGCGGGCGATTCCTGGCGACCCGGCCAGCCCGGCCACGGGTGCCATTCGCGGCATGGTGAACATGATGCAGGCGCTGCGCAAAGATGTGCAGGCCGACTACGCCGTCTGCGTGTTTGATACGTCTGGCCCCACCTTCCGCGACGCCATGTACGACCAGTACAAGGCCACGCGCTCGCCTATGCCCGACGATCTGCGCGCGCAAATTGCCCCCATCCATGAAGTGGTCCAGATGCTGGGCTGGAAAGTGGTGGCCGTGCCCGGCGTAGAGGCGGACGACGTGATCGCTACCTTGGCGCAGATGGCGGCCGGCCAGGGCATCCACGTCATCGTCTCCAGCGGCGACAAGGACTTGAGCCAGCTGGTGAACGAACATGTCACCATCATCGACACCATGAACGGCAAAAAGCGCGACATTGCCGGCGTGACCGCCGAGTTTGGCGTGCCGCCCGCGCTGATGGTGGACTACCAGGCCCTGGTGGGCGACACCGTGGACAACGTGCCCGGCGTGATGAAAGTAGGCCCCAAGACTGCTGCCAAGTGGCTGGACGAATACAAGTCGCTGGACAATTTGATAGCGCATGCCGCAAACATCAAGGGCGTTGCAGGGCAAAACCTGCGCGATGCGATTGCATCCGGCCAACTGGCGCTGAGCCGCCAGCTGGTGACCATGAAGACCGATTGCGACTTGGCCGGCCATGTGGACGGCCTGCCCGCCTTCGAGTCGATTGTGCTGGCCGAGCCCGACAGCGCGGCGCTGGTGCCTTTCTATGAAAAATATGGCTTCAAGGGCCTGGCACGCGCGCTGGGTGCTACGGTTTCTGAAGCGGTACCAGCCAAAGCTGGCAAGCCCGGCAAAGCCAGTAACGCCAGCAAGGCCGACAGCAACCAGGGCGGCCTGTTTGATGCGGACGACGCCGCCGCCACCGAAGTGGCCGTGGCCGCCCAGCAGCGCGATGTGGTCTACACCACCATCCTGACCGAGGCGCAGCTGGACGAATGGCTGGTCAAGATCAACGCCGCCGCGCTGACCGCGATCGATACCGAAACCGATTCGCTGGACGAAATGCGCGCGCAAATCGTGGGCATCAGCTTCAGCGTGGCTGCGGGCGAGGCGGCTTACATTCCGCTGCGCCACGAAGGCATGGAAGTGCCCGAGCAGCTGGACATGGCCATGGTGCTGGCCAGGCTCAAGCCCTGGCTGGAAGACGCCAGCAAGAAGAAGCTGGGCCAGAACGTCAAATACGACCAGCATGTGTTTGCCAACCACGGCATCACCGTGCGCGGCTATGCACACGACACCATGCTGCAAAGCTATGTGCTGGAGGCCGACCGCCCCCACAACCTGACCAGCCTGGCGCTGCGCCACACCGGCCGCACCGGCATCAGCTACGAAGACCTGTGCGGCAAGGGCAAGGGCCAGATTCCCTTTGCCCAGGTGCCGGTGGACAAGGCAGCGGCATACAGCTGCGAAGACTCTGACCAGACGCTGGACGTGCATGGCGTGCTGTGGCCGCAGATTCAGGCCAACGCCGGGCTGCTGCATATTTATGAGCTGGAGATGCTGACCAGCGAAGCGCTGTTCCGCATTGAGCGCAATGGCGTCAGCATTGATGCGGGCGAGCTGGCACGCCAGAGCAACGACCTGGGCGCGCGCATTCTGCAGCTGGAAAACGAGGCCTACGAAATCGCCGGCCAGCAGTTCAACCTGAGCAGCCCCAAGCAGCTGGGCGAAATCTTTTTCGACAAGCTGGGCATGCCCGTGGTCAAAAAGACGGCCACCGGCGCACGCAGCACCGACGAAGAAGTGCTGGAAAAGCTGGCCGAAGACTACCCGCTGCCCGCCAAGCTGCTGGAGCACCGCAGCCTGTCCAAGCTCAAAGGCACCTACACCGACAAGCTGGCGCAGATGGCGCTGCCCACCGATGGCCGCGTGCACACCCACTATGCGCAGGCGGTGGCGGTGACGGGGCGCTTGTCCAGCAACGACCCCAATTTGCAGAATATTCCCGTGCGCACGCCCGAAGGCCGCCGCGTGCGTGAAGCCTTTGTGGCCCCTGAGGGCAAGCTGATTGCCAGCGCCGACTATTCGCAGATCGAGCTGCGCATCATGGCCCACCTGTCGGGCGATGAGGCCTTGCTCAACGCCTTCAAAAATGGGCTGGACGTGCACAAAGCCACCGCTGCCGAGGTGTTTGGCGTCAGCGTGGATGAAGTCAGTAGCGAGCAGCGCCGCTACGCCAAGGTCATCAACTTTGGCCTGATCTACGGCATGAGCAGCTTTGGCCTGGCCAAAAATCTGGGCATCGAGACCAAGGCCGCTGCGGCCTACATCGACAAATACTTTCAGCGCTACCCCGGCGTGAAGCGGTACATGGATGAAACCGTGGAACGTGCCCACGCCCAGGGCTATGTGGAGACCGTGTTCGGCCGCCGCCTGGTGCTGCCCGAGATCAACGGCGGCAACGGCCCGCGCAAAAAAGCGGCAGAGCGCGCCGCCATCAACGCCCCCATGCAGGGCACGGCGGCCGACCTGATCAAAAAAGCCATGGTGGCTGTGCAGGCCAAGCTGGACGCCGAAAAGCCCGAGGTGCTGGTCATCATGCAGGTGCACGATGAACTGGTGTTTGAGCTGCCAGCATCCGCCCAGGACTGGGTCAAGGCAGAAATCCCCTCCATCATGGCCGGCGTGGCCGATCTGTCGGTGCCGCTGCTGGCGGAGATTGGCTTTGGCCCTAGCTGGGAAAAAGCACACTGAGACTTTGACTGAAGGCTCACCGGCTTTTTTGCGAATAGGTGGTAACCCTTGAAGAGCAGCGTCTGTAAAAGACGCTGTTTTTTATGCTTCGGTTCAAAGTGTTGTGGTTAGCAGGTGGCTATCGTAAGTACTTGATATTTTGTAAGATAAAGACTACGAGACGGATTGCGTCATTGCTCCAGCAAATCACTTTTTGTCTAGCGGTAGCCAGGAGAGACATGGCCTATTTTTTTGCGAACCGATGGTTTGCCTTTCAGAAAATTTTTTCGCTGTGGGTGCTGCTGGGCGGGTTCTATGGTGTGGCGGCTCATGCCCATGAAACCGGACAGACCTGGTATCTGTTTCAGCCCATGGTGCGCACCGCGCTGGTGGACCCGCTGGCGCGCCACTATGCCAAAGTGCTGCCGCAGTATCTGGATGGCAAGGTGGTGCTGAAAAGTACAGGGAAAAGTCCTCTGTCTGCTCGCGAAAAAGTGGGGCTGAGCGATGAGCGTGCCGATAGCACCGCGGTGCTGATGGCTCCTTTGATCTACGAAAAAACCTACGACGCAGAAATTGCCGACAAGTCTTCTTCCCGAGTCACGGCCTTGCATATGGTGGCCCGGCGCCCCTGGTGCCTGGCGATCACCCACGATGTGCAGCCTCGCACCTATGAGGGGTTGATGAAGTGGCTGAGCGGCTTGCGCAGGCCCGTGCGCATTGGTTTGGTCGCCCCTACGGGTATGCCCGCGGTCTGGCTGGAGGCGATGCGGCGCAAGACAGGGCTTGAATGGGTGGCGACAGACTTTTTCTTCAGTGCTGATCAGAGCGTGGAGAGCCTGCTTTCTGGTCAGCAGGATTTGCTGCTGGATGCCTGCGGCGAGGTGAATCGCGTACGGGCCTTGCCGGGCAATGATTCCGGCTCGCGCAAGATACAGGTGTTGATTACCGACCAGAAGGAGCTGGAAAAAGGTGCCACCAGCTTTGCGCAGTGGCAGCTGACGGCACCCGCACCCAGCTGGGTGGGCTGGTTTGTCTCCAGCAGCATGCCGCAGGAGCGCAGAGCGCGTCTGGGCAAGGCGCTGTATGCGGTGAGCATGCGCGAGGACACTCAGGCCTTGATCCGGGAACTGGGCAAGGAGCCCATGCCTTTGTCGGTGGAGGGCAGTCAGCGTTACGTGGACAGCTGGCTTCGCGACTGGAAGAGTATTGGCAGCTGGATGCGCAACCTGCCCGGAAAGCTGCCTGCAGACACTGGCCGCACAGCGCCGAAATCAACGACCCACTGAGTTCAGGTAATGCTATCTTTAGGGTAGCTTTACACTCTTTTTCAGCCTTGGCATCAAGGCATTTTTATGCTGTTTCCCGACATGCTGATGCGCCGCTTGACTCCTGCGACGCGCATGGGCTTATCCATCTCTGTGGCCACCGGCTTGTACGGAATTTCATTCGGTGCGCTCAGCGTGGCTTCCGGCCTGAACCTCTGGCAGACCATGGCGCTGAGCGCTCTGATGTTCACAGGCGGATCGCAGTTTGCCTTTATCGGTGTGATTGCCGGTGGTGGCAGCGGCATGGCGGCTGTCAGCGCATCGGCCTTGCTGGGTGTGCGCAATGCCATCTACGGCATGCAGATGAGCCGTTTTCTGGGCGTCAAAGGATGGCGGCGCTGGCTGGCAGCGCACTGGACGATTGATGAGTCTGCAGCGACTGCATCAGGCCAGGCTGAAGAGCAGGAGCAGCGGCGCGGCTTCTGGGTGGCGGGTGCCGGTGTATTTCTGCTCTGGAATCTGTTTACCTTGCTGGGTGCCTTGATGGGCAATGCGCTGGGGGACCCTCGCCGCTTTGGGCTGGATGGCGCTGCGGTTGCGGCATTTCTGGGCCTGCTGTGGCCGAGACTGAATGCGCGTGAACCCATAGCGCTGGCGCTGGCCTGTGGTTTGGTGACTGCGATAGCGATTCCGCTGGTGCCTGCGGGTGTGCCGATTTTGCTGGCGGCAGTTGTGGGCGCTGTCTGGGGCTGGATTCGCCCGTCGGAGGCACGGTCATGACCCTTTCCTTGTGGCACTGGATACTGCTGGCGTGCGCGCTTTGCTTTGTCATCAAGCTGCTGGGCTATAGCCTGCCAGCGCGCTGGATGCACAGCCCGCGCATGGCGCAGGTGGCGGCCTGTTTGACGGTGGCGCTGCTGGCTGCGCTGACTGTGATGAATACCGTGGCCAGCGGCACAGCGCTGGTGCTGGACGCTCGTCTTGCTGCTCTGGCGGTTGCTGCCGTTGCGCTGTGGTTGCGGGCACCATTTTTGCTGGTTGTGGTTCTGGGGGCGCTGGCATCCGCCTTGCTGCGCTGGCTTTAGACTGCATGTCGCTGTGGCTGTGTTGCAGAAGCGTTGCGCCAGCCGCAGCAGCCAGGAATTCATCAACTGCAGGAGAGGAATCCATGAAGTACGCAGATATTGCTCAGGACATGCAGGGCCTGCTCGGTGGCAGCGCCGATGGTCAGCCCAGCCGCCGCGCGGCATTGCGGGCTGCGCTGGGTGCCGGGCTGGGCGTGGGCTATGCCTGCGCGGCAGGCCCGGTGATGGCGCAGACGGCCATCAAAACCTCTGCAGATGGCCTGACCGCAGGGGAGGTCAGCATTGATGTCAAAGGGTTCAGCGTTCCGGCCTATCGCGCCATGCCTGCAGGCCAGAAAAATCTGCCTGTGGTTCTGGTGATCTCGGAAATCTTTGGCGTGCACGAATACATTGCCGACACATGCAGGCGGCTGGCCAAGCAAGGCTATCTGGCAATTGCGCCGAATCTGTTTGTGCGCCAGGGCGACCCCATGGCGTACAGCGAGATGGCCAAGCTGATGAGCGAGGTGATTGCCAAAGTGCCTGATGCGCAGGCTATGGGTGATCTTGATGCTGCCGTGCAATGGGCTGGTGCCAACGGCGGCGACACCCGCAAGCTTGCCATTACCGGCTTTTGCTGGGGTGGTCGCATCACATGGCTGTATGCAGCGCATGCGCCGGTCAAGGCTGGTGTTGCCTGGTACGGCCGTCTGCAGGGTGCCAAGAATGACTTGCAGCCCATGTACCCGGTAGATCTGGTGGGCCAGCTCAAGGCGCCGGTGCTGGGGTTGTACGGCGGTCAGGATCAGGGCATTCCGCTGGAGTCTGTTGAGGCGATGAAGGCCGCTCTCAAGCAGGGAAGCGCATCTGCCAAGGCTTCGGAGTTTGTGATCTATCCCGATGCGCCGCATGCCTTTCATGCGGATTACCGGCCCAGCTATCGGGAGCAGAGCGCCAAAGATGGATGGGAGCGCATGCTGGCCTGGTTCAGGCAGCATGGTGTGGCCTGAGTATTTTTTCAGGGGGCTTGACAGCTTTGCTAAGGTGAAAGAGATCCCCTTTTGTGCGCAGCCCGTGCGCGCCACATTCGGGGCTGACGGTATGGGGATAGTCAGAGGTGGCCGCTCAAGCGCGTGCATTCTGCGAAAATCCTCAGGTTTCGCCTGTAAAAGGCTGCGGTTAAGCCATATAAAGCTATGACATTGGTAGCAATTATTCTGGCCACCCTGGCTGCCGGTATCGGCAGTGTCTGGGTGGCCGCATTGTTGATGGGTCTGGGAGGCAGCAAAGCGCCTGGCGTCATGCCTCAGCGGTTGCTGAGTCTGGCTGCGGGAGCCTTGCTGGCCACGGCATTCATGCATTTGCTGCCCGAGGCATTTGAAAGCCATGGCAAGGCGCATGACCTGTTCGTGGTGCTGCTGGTGGGGCTGGTGTTTTTCTTTTTGCTGTCCAAGGCAGAACTCTGGCACCACGGCCATGAACATTCGCATGGCGAGGCCCATGCCCACCACGCGCACGATGCCCATCACGAGCATGGACACCATCACGGGCACGACCATGGCAAAGGTGGCTGGGCCATTCTGACGGGCGACAGCGTGCATTGCTTTGGCGATGGCGTGCTGATTGCCTCGGCCTTCATGGCAGATATCCGCCTGGGTGTGATTGCAGCGCTGTCGGTGCTGGCGCACGAGGTGCCTCACCACATGGGCGATATCGTGGTGCTGCGCCAGTCCAGCAGCAATCGCCGTGTGGCGCTGGTCAAGGTTTCCATGGCGGGCGCAGTCACAACACTGGGCGGCATTGCAGGCTATTTTCTGATTGGTCAGCTTCATGATCTGCTGCCGTATTTCCTGACCATTGCGTCCAGCAGCTTTATCTATGTGGCGCTGGCCGATCTGATCCCTCAGCTGCAAAAGCGGCTCAGCGCCAAGGAAACAGCGGCGCAGGTTTTCTGGCTGCTTCTGGGTATTGTTGTCGTCACCGTGATGAGTGGTGCGGCCCACAACCATGCGCATGACCACGAACACGACCATGAGGGCGATCACGCGCACGAAGTGGTGAGCAAGCCTGCGCAGGAGCCGGCGCACAGCCATTGAACCCGAGCGCGCAAGGGCGCCAGGGCGCAATGGTCGCTTTCGTCACATCAGCCGGTCCCACGCGACCGGCTTTTTTCAATCAATCTCTTTGAGTTCAGCCCTGACCGCAGCCAGCTGGCGCCGTGAGATGGGCAGCAGCTCTGGCACACCCTGCAGGCGCAGGCCCCAGCCTTCGCCCTCATCCGGGTCGTCATATTTCTCCAGCCCCCGCAAGGCGGCGCGCAGCACCAGCGCATTGCGGTGCACGCGAAGCAACTGTTCGCTGTGGCGGGTTTCCAAGTCGGCCAGTGCGCCGTCCAGAATGTAGTTGCGCTGTACCGTGCGCACGGTGATGTATTTCTGCTCCGCCTTCAGATAGCGCACCTCGGACAGCGGCAAGCGCAATGTGGCGCCGCGCTCCTGAATCAGCAGTGCAGGGCCGCTATCGACGGTGCTGCGAGCATTCAGTGAACGCTCTGCTTTCTGTAGCGCCTGCTGAAGGCGCTGCAAGCGCACAGGCTTGGTCAGATAGTCGGCGGCGTCCAGCTCGAACGCATCCAGCGCATGGTTGGCGTGGGCGGTGACAAACACGATGGCAGGTGGCTGCGGTAGCTGGGCCAGGGCCTGTGCCAGCTGCAGCCCGTTCTGGCCTGGCATGTGAATGTCCAGCAGCAGCACCTGCACAGGCGTGGGCTGCGCGGCCTGCAATAGCTGCAAGGCCTGTTGCGCATCTGCCGCTTCCTGCACGCAATGCGGGCCATGTTCGCAGTCGCCTATCAAGGTGCGCAGCCTGGAGCGCGCCAGCGCTTCGTCGTCAACGATCAGAATGTGCATGGCGGGATTGTCCTGCGTTTGATGCGCTGGTGGCCAGGGGAACGCTCAGGCGCACCACATAAAGCCCGTCACGCTCGCGGGCGCTGAGGCTGGCTTGCAGATCGTGCAGCAGCGACAGGCGGGCTTTGACGTTATCAAGCGCAATGCCATGCCCCGGGCTGCTGGCCTCCGCCGGTGGTGAGGGCAGGGTATTGGTGATCTGAATCAGGGCTTCGCCACCGTGCTTTTCGGTGCGCACCTGCACTGTGCCGCCACGCGGGTTGGGCTCCACGCCGTGGCGTATGGCGTTTTCCACCAGCGGCTGCAGCAGCAGCGGCGGCAGCAGCGCGCCATGCACGCTTTCATCCAGCTGCCATTGCACTTCCAGCCGTTCGCCAAATCGCACTTGTTCAATGGACAGATAGCGTTGCGCCAGCTCAATCTCCTGGGCCAGTGTGGTGGTGAGGTTAGGCTCTGCCAGCGCATAGCGAAACAGGTCGCTCAGGTCTTCCAGAAGCGCCTCTGCTCTGGCAGGCTCTGCACGCACCAGCGCAATGGCGCTGTTGAGCGTATTAAAGAGAAAGTGGGGCCGAATGCGCGACTGCAGCTCTGTCAGCCGTGCCTGCGTTTGCGCGGGTGTGCTGCCCCGTGCACGCAGCACCAGTGCGGTGACCAGCAAGGCCGCCAGCAGCCCGCCGGTAAGAGCACTGGCCAGCCAGGGCATGGCCTTGTCAATGCCGATGAAAAACAGCATGGCGCAGGAATACAGCCCCGCCATTGCCCCCAGCAGCACTCCCGCCAGATACTGGCCGCGCATGCCCAGCTGCTGCAGCTGGTGCTTGAGGCTGCAGGCCGCAATCAGCCAGACCAGCGTGCCGGGCAGGCTGGCGCCGGTGAGCAAGGCGGTGATGGTGAACCATTCAAAAAAAGTGTCCGCACCGTAGATGGCAGCTGTGGCAACAACGACCTGCACAAACAGCACGGCGCGCAGCACCACACCGGCATTGCAGGCGTCAAACACCAGCGTGCGGCGAGATGGGCTGTGAGCGGAAGCGGGCAGTGATGAAACAGGCAAGGTCAATGGCGGGTGCAGGGCAATGGCTTTGATTATTGGCCGAGAGTCAGCCTATCAGCACCATTGGCAACCCTGCTGTCGGCTGCATGCATCAGCCGCAGGGTGCAAAGCTTGCGCTGACTCAACGCTGGCGTGCGGCTTGAAAGCGCCGCAGCGACCAGAAAACGCCAGCCAGAATCAGTGTCATGGGCGCCAGTTCGCTGGCTTTGGGAAGGCGCTGCTCATACAGAAAGTGGTAGGCCAGTGCAAACAGGGTTTCAAACACCAACAGCTGCCCCACAAAGGTGATGGGCAGGCGCTGGCTGGCCGCATTCCACATCCAGTTGCCCAGCCAGGAAGAAAAAATGGCCACGGCCAGATTTAGCAGCCAGAACAGCTGCCAGCGCTGGGCAGGAATTTCGGGGGCATCCGTTGCAGCAGGGCTGAGCAGCCACAGCAGGGCCCAGAGCAGGGCGCTGATCAATCCCACCACCAGCCCCCAGAGCGTGGACCATTGCGTGCCGCTGAACTGGCTTTGTGCCAGATAGCGGGTGTTGTCCAGCGCGTAGCGGCTCCAGCAGATCACGGAGGCCACAGCCATCAGAACGCCGAGCAGATAGCGCCCGTGGCTGCCAGCCGCCTCGGTGGTCAGCGCATGGGCGTTGATGAGCACAATGCCCGCCAGAATCAGCGCCATGGGCGCCAGCATGCGGCGCAGCGGAATCGCTCCACTGGTGTTGCGGCCCAGCAGGGGCACGGTGACAGGAACCAGCCCCACGATCAGCGAAGTGACGGCCATGCCAATCCATTGCACCGAGGTGGCCACCAGCGCGAAATACACCACATTGCCTGTCAGGGCCAGCCAGATCAGATGCCAGACATCGGCCTTTTGCAGCTTGGGCAGCAGGCGCGTGGCCTGGGGCAGAAAGACGCACAGTGCCACCACGCCGTACAGTACAAAGCGGCCAAAGGTGATTTGCAGCGGCGAGAATTCCGGCAGCATCACCGGCACCAGAAAAATGGCGGCCCACAGCGCACAAGCGGCCAGCGCAAAGCCAAAGCCAAAGCCGGAAATCAGGGAAGAGCGGGAATGCATGCCGGGCAGCGCAGCAGCCGGGGCGGCTGCCGGAGGAGAGAAAGCGAAGACAGCCCCATTGTCTGCGCAAGGCAAAACCCGGCGCACAGCGGCCAGATTCATCGTTTTGAATCAAATGCCCGTGCAGTGCTTAATCAACAAGCGCAGGGTGCTATGAATTTGTGAGTTATTGAGTGGGCAAGGCTGCTTTGCCGTAGTTGCAGGCAATGGCTCTGGGCTTGTCCGGCGCTGCGGGCCAGTCAGGCCGATAAAATCCCTGTTTCTGCTTTGCACAGCCGTCACGCCAGCTTTTGAACAGGCGGCCTGTGGTTTTACGGGATTGTTGTCCTCACATGTCTACATCTGCTCCTTCGCACAACCAGCTCGACTCCAAGGCCGAGGCCTGGTCTGCCCTGTTCTCCGAACCCATGAGCGACCTGGTCAAGCGCTACACCTCCAGCGTGTTCTTCGACAAGCGCATGTGGCAGGCCGACATTCAGGGCTCGCTGGCCCACGCCGAAATGCTGTCGGCTCAGAAGATCATTGGCGCTGACGACTTTGCCTCCATCCAGAAGGGCATGGCACAGATCACCGCCGAAATCGAAGCTGGCACTTTCGAGTGGAAGCTGGACCTGGAAGACGTGCACCTGAACATCGAAGCGCGCCTCACGGCCCTGGTGGGCGATGCGGGCAAGCGTCTGCACACCGGCCGCAGCCGTAACGACCAGGTGGCCACCGACGTGCGCCTGTGGCTGCGCAGCGAAATTGACCTGATCGAAGGCCTGCTCAAAGAGCTGCAACGCTCGCTGGTCGAAGTGGCCGCCAAGAATGTGGACGTGATCCTGCCCGGTTTCACCCACCTACAAGTGGCCCAGCCCGTGAGCTTTGGTCACCACATGCTGGCCTATGTGGAAATGTTCAAGCGCGATGCCGAGCGCATGCTGGACGTGCGCAAGCGCGTCAACGTGCTGCCGCTGGGCTCGGCCGCGCTGGCTGGCACCACTTACCCGCTGGACCGCGAACGCGTTGCCAAGACCCTGGGCATGGAAGGCGTGTCGCAAAATTCGCTGGACGGCGTGTCTGACCGCGACTTCGCGATTGAATTCACCGCCGCTGCCAGCCTGTGCATGGTGCACGTGAGCCGTCTGTCCGAAGAGCTGATCATCTGGATGAGCCAGAACTTTGGCTTCATCAAGATTGCCGACCGCTTCACCACCGGCTCGTCCATCATGCCCCAGAAGAAGAACCCCGATGTGCCCGAGCTGGCACGCGGCAAGACCGGCCGTGTGGTCGGTCACCTGATGGGCTTGATTACGTTGATGAAGGGTCAGCCCCTGGCCTATAACAAAGACAACCAGGAAGACAAAGAGCCGCTGTTCGACACCGTCGATACGCTCAAAGACACGCTGCGCATCTTTGCCGAAATGATTGGCGGCCAGTTCAATCCTGCGACCGGCACCAAGGAAGGCGGCATCACCGTCAACGCCGCCAATATGCGCGCAGCAGCCCTGAAGGGCTATGCCACCGCCACCGATCTGGCGGACTATCTGGTGAAGAAGGGCCTGCCCTTCCGCGATGCCCACGAAACCGTGGCGCACGCTGTGAAGCTGGCTACGATGAAGGGCGTGGACCTGACCGAGCTGCCACTGGCTGAGCTGCAGGCTTTCAACCCCAATATTGAAGCCGATGTGTTCGAGGCACTGAGCCTGGAAGGCTCGCTCAACGCCCGCAATACGCTGGGCGGCACAGCGCCTGCGCAAGTGCGTATCCAGCTGGCCAAGCATCAGGCCCGTCTGGCTTGATCGGCTGAACAGGATATGGCGTAAATCTCACGCCGGGAAAGCGCCCTTTACCGGGCGCTTTTGTTTTGGTTAATCTAGAAAAATTGAGGAGAAAACCCATGACGCAGAACCGCCGTCTGATCTTGCGCGCCGCTGCTGGCGCGGCCGCAGCCAGTGCGCTGGCACCCATGGCCTGGGCGCAGTCCGGCCAGCCCATCAAGATTCTGGTGGGTTTCCCGCCCGGTGGTGGCTCGGACGCCATTGCGCGCCTGCTGGCCGATAAACTCAAGGATGAACTGGGCGGCGTGACGGTGCTGGTGGACAACCGCCCCGGCGCAGGTGGCCAGATTGCGGCGCAGATGCTCAAGGCCTCGCCTGCCGATGGTCACACGCTGTTTCTGACGCATGACCACACCATCTCCATCCTGCCTCAGGTGGTGAAGAAGCCTGGCTTTGAGCCGCATCAGGACTTCATGCCCGTGGCGGGCATTGCGACCTTTGTGAATGCGCTGGCCGTTTCCAGCCAGACGCCCGCCAAGAATCTGGCTGAATATGTGGCCTGGATCAAGGCGGGCGCCAAGCGCGGCACGATTGGCATTCCTGCTCCGGCATCCACGCCCGAGTTTCTGGTGAAAATTCTGGCTGAGCATTACAAGCTGGACCTGGTGGCGGCGCCCTACCGCGGCAGCGCCCCCATGCTGGCGGACATGCTGGGCAACCAGATTCCTGCGGGCATTGGATCGGTGCCGGACTTCATGGAAAACCACAAGGCAGGCAAGCTGCGCGTGATTGGGGTGCTGGGTGCCAAGCGCCAGACGTCCATGCCCGATGTGCCGACCTTGCTGGAGCAGGGCATCAAGGGCTTTGAAGACCCGCCGTACTACGGCATCTTTGCGCCAAAGGGAACGCCTGCGCCTTTTGTGGAGCGTTTTTCCATCGCAGTGGCCAATGTGCTCAAGCAGCGCGACGTCTATGCACAGCTGACGGCGCTGGGTCTTACAGTCGGATACATGAATCCAGCACAGCTGGCAGCCCGGGAAAGTGCCTATACCGGGGTTTGGGCCGGTATCATTCGACGCAGCGGTTTCCAGCCGCAGTAGTCCGCGCGTGCTGATTGGGAGCCACATGGCCCTGCTTCACTGGTGGAAGCAGGGCTTTTTTGCATCTGCTGTCACACAGCTGTGAACTACTGCGAGACGGGATCGAACTCCAAACTCAAACAGCAGGGCCGGCGTCAGAGGGCCTTCACAAAGGGATGACTCTATGACTGTGCCAAGCACGGAGCCGAGCGGAGCGAGAAACGCGAGGGTAAGTCAACCAGCACCACGCTGGCGCAAGCTGCTGGGGGCTAGCTTGCTATGGGGGCTGGCAGCAACGGCCGCACATGCGGTGGGCGTGCGCCAGTTCAGCCCGCAGGGCGATATCGCCACGGTGGGCCAGGTGGTGGTTCAGCTGGATAGCGCAGGCGTGCGGTTTGGCGACCCCAAGGCAGACGCCCCTGTCACGCTGAAATGCAACAACGCGGATGCCGCCAAAGGCCAGGGCCGCTGGAACAGCGAAAAGGAATGGGTCTTTGACTTCACCCAGAACCTGCCCGCTGGCGTGAGCTGCTCGGCGCAGATCAATCCCAAGTTCAAAACCGTGGCTGGCACAGCACTGACAGGGGCTTCCAGCTATCAATTTCAGACTGGTGGCCCACAGGTCTCCAGCATTGCGCCTGATACCTATGAGCAGGTGGACGAGCAGCAATTCTTTGCACTGCGCCTGACGGGCGCCGCCACGCCAGACAGCTTGCAAAAGCGCGTCTGGTGTACCTCTGAAGGGGTGGGCGAGCGCATTCCTGTGCAACTGATTGACGGCAAGGACCGCGATGCCGTGCTCAAGCAGCAGCACTGGGACAAGGATGCCGCCAAGAGCCCGCAGAGCTATGTGGTGCTGGCCTGTAACCGCCGCCTGACATCGGGCAGCAAGATGACCCTGGTCTATGGCAAGGGCGTGGCCATGGCCAACGGCCTGGTCAGCAAGGACGAGCAGCGCTACGAATACCAGGTGCGCGAGCCTTTCTCGGCAGACTTCAGCTGCGAGCGCGAGAACGCCAACTCCGCCTGTCTGCCGATTCGCCCCATGCGCCTGAGTTTCAATGCGCCCGTGCCGCGCAAGCTGATTGAGGCGATCCGCCTCAAGAGCGGCGCATCGGCCGTGGCGCCCATCATTGAGCAAAACGGCGACAAGCTGGCCGATGACTCGCTGGTGGAGTCGGTGACCTTCCCGGCCACCATGACGGCCAATGCCAAGTACACCGTTGAGCTGCCGCCGCAGTTCAAGGATGCTGCTGGCCGCACGCTGACCAACGCCAATATGTTCCCGCTGGCCACGGCCACGGGCAATATGCCGCCGCTGGTGAAGTTTGCGGCGTCGCCTTTCGGCATTGTTGAGCGCTTTGCCGAAGGCCCCAACGGCCCGGCCCTGCTGCCTGTGACGCTGCGCAATGTGGAGCCCGAGCTGACTGCCAAGTCGCTGGACGCCAGCGTGGTGCGCACCAAGAAGGGCGGCTCAGACGCCGACATCATCGCCTGGCTGAATAAGGTTGATCGCTACGATAGCTATAGCGTAGAGCGCAAGCAGGCAGCGCGTGATGTGCGTGTTTTGCCACCAGTTATCAATGATGACAAGCACTGGGTGCAGTCGCGCATGCTGTCGCTGCTCGATGGCCAAAGCCAGGTCAAGACACTGGAAATGCCCAAGGCTTCCAAGGGAGACCCCCGTCCGTTCGAGGTGGTGGGCATCCCGGTCAGCCCTGGCTTCCAGGTGGTTGAAATTGCTTCGCCCATGCTGGGCAAGTCGCTGCTGGACGAGGGCTATGGCGCAGGCCGCACCATGTATGTGCGCACCTCTGTGCTGGTGACCAATCTGGCGGTGCACTTCAAGCTGGGGCGTGAAAACTCCATCGCCTGGGTGACTTCGCTGGACAAGGGCAAGGTTGTGCCCGGTGCTACGGTCCAGATCTCCAGCTGCAACGGTCAGTCCATTGCATCGGCTGTGACCAACGAACAAGGCGTGGTGACCTTCAAGGGGCTGGACCCCAGCGCGCCTCGCTGCGAAGGCGAGGGCTACAACAGCCATAGCGGTAATTACTTTGTCAGCGCCCGTATTGCGGATGACATGGCGTTTGTCTGGAGCGACTGGCAAAAGGGTATCGAGCCATGGCGCTTCAATGCCCCCACCAGCTCCAGCAACCAGCGTGATGAAGTGGCGCACACGATTTTCGACCGCATGCTGTTCCGCGCGGGCGAGACCGTGTCCATGAAGCACTTGATGCGGGATCTGGTTGGCCCTGGCGGCAAGAACAATGGTTTTGTGCTGCCCCCCAGCTACCCTGACAAGCTCACGATCACCCACCTGGGCAGTGGCCAGCGTTTCACGCAGGCCCTGAGCTGGAAGAGCAATGGCAGCGCCAACAGCGAGTTCGCCATTCCCAAGGCCGCCAAGCTGGGCGAATACTCGGTAGAACTGGGTTACGCCAATGGCGGTGGTCGCCGCTCCAGCTTCAGCACCGGCATCTTCCGGGTTGAAGAGTTCCGCTTGCCCGTCATGGAAGGCCGCGTGGGCCCTGCTGGCAAGGATGCGCTTTATGCCGTGACCAGCGTGCCGGCCGAGGTGCAGATCAACTACGTCTCTGGCGGTGCTGCCGCGAATCTGCCAGTCAAGGTTTCGGCTCTGACACGTGGCAAGTCGGTTGATTTTGCGGGCTGGGAAGGTTTCAGCTTCAACGCTCCGCGCAGCGCACAGGATGTGGGCAGCAGCGACGATGAAGAATCCACGGCCAGCGATGACACCAAGGTGGTGGCTGACAAGCTGCCCGTGACGCTGGACAAGAACGGTCTGGGCAAGGTCACCATCGACAAGCTGCCCAAGGCCACAGAGCCGCGTGAGCTGCTGATGGAAGCCACTTATGCCGACCCCAATGGCGAAGTGCAGACCCTGCGCAGCACGCGCACCATCTGGCCTGCGGCTGTGGTGGCGGGTGTGCGTTCTGAAGGCTGGGTGTCGGTGGACCGCAAGCTCAGCTTCCAGGCGCTGACGCTGGATACCGCAGGCAAGGTTGCGGCGGGTGTGTCCGTCAAGGTTGAAGCCGTGGCGCGTATCACCACTTCCAGCCGCAAGCGTCTGGTAGGTGGTTTCTACAGCTATGACAACCAGACCACGCTGAAGTCGCTGGGTACCGTGTGCTCTGGCACATCGGACAGCCATGGCGTGCTGCAGTGCGAGGCACAGCTGTCGCAGGCTGGCGAGGTGGAACTGATTGTTCGCGCTTCTGACAAGGATGGCCGCAGCTCGCAGGCCGCGACATCGGTGTGGGTGACAGGCCAGGGCGAACTGTGGTTCGGCGGCGAAGACCACGACCGCATGGACGTGCTGTCTGAGCGCAAGAGCTACGAGCCCGGCGAGACAGCGCGCTTTCAGGTGCGCATGCCTTTCCGCAGCGCCACGGCGCTGGTGTCGGTCGAGCGTGAAGGCATCGTCAGCACCCAGGTGGTGGAGTTGACGGGTGAGAACCCCACGGTCGAGCTGAAGATCCAGGAAGACTGGGGTCCGAACGTGTACGTCAGCGTGCTGGCCCTGCGCGGCCGCCTGATGGAAGTGCCCTGGTACAGCTTCTTTACCTGGGGCTTCAAGTCGCCACTGGAGTGGTGGCGTGCCTTCTGGAATGACGGCAAGGAATACGTTGCACCGACTGCGATGGTGGACTTGTCCAAGCCTGCTTTCCGCTTCGGCATGTCTGAAATCCGCGTGGGCCTGAAGGGGCACACCATTGATGTGAAGGTCACATCGGACAAGAGCAGCTACAAGGTGCGCGGCACAGCCAAGGTCACCATCAAGGGCACGCTGCCGGATGGCAAGCCCGCTGCGGGTGCCCATGTGGCACTGGCGGCAGTCGATCAGGCCCTGCTGGAGCTGATGCCCAACAGCAGCTGGAATCTGATGGACGCCATGATGACGCGCCGCGACTGGGGTGTGCAGACAGCGACGGCGCAGATGGAAATCATCGGTCGCCGCCACTACGGCAAGAAAGCCGTTCCTGCGGGCGGTGGCGGTGGCCGCAGCCCCACGCGTGAGCTGCTCAACACCTTGCTGGTGTGGATGCCCGATGTGACGCTGGACGCCAACGGGCTGGCGCTGATCGATGTGCCGCTGAACGATGCGCTGACCACCTTCCAGGTGGTGGCCGTGGCCGATGCAGGCACCAGCCTGTTTGGTACCGGTCAGGTGGCAATTCGCACCACGCAGGATCTGCAGATCATCAGCGGCCTGCCGCCGCTGGTGCGCGAGGACGATCTGTTCCGCGCCCAGGTCACGCTGCGCAACACCTCGGCCAAGGCCATGAAGGTGGAAGTCACACCGCGTGCCACGCTGCTGGAACTCAAGCCCCAGACAGTGGAGATTCCAGCTGGTGAGGCGCGGGAAGTGGCCTGGGATGTGAAGGCTCCGGCCCAGCTCTCGGGCACGCGTGCCGAAGCGCTGATCTGGGAAATCTCGGCCCGCGATACCAGCGGTGGATCGGATGCTGCGCAAGATGCCCTCAAGGTCAGCCAGCGCATCGTGCCCGCTGTGCCGCTGAGCGTGCAGCAGGCCACTCTGGTTCAGGTGGATGGTAACTTCACCATGCCCGTGGCGCCGCCTGCAGATGCACTGCCCGGCCGTGGTGGTCTGCAGATGTCTCTGGTGCCCAAGCTGACCGAAGGTTTGCCTGGCGTGCGTGACTGGTGGGCGCGTTACCCATACTCTTGCTTGGAGCAGACAACCAGCAAGGCTGTGGGCATGAACAGCCCTGAGCTGTGGGCCAGCACCATGGCCCAGCTGCCCAACTATCTGGACAGCGACGGTCTGGCCAGCTACTTCCCGCTGCAGGAAGGCACAAGAAGCCGTGGCAGCGATACGCTGACTGCACATCTGCTGAACATGTCGGCCCTGGCACAGGGCGTGGACAAGCGCTATGTGATTCCTGCTGCAGAGCGTGGTCGCATGGAAGACGGTCTGGTTGCCTTTGTCGAAGGCCGCATCCAGCGTGACTTCTGGAGTCCCCGCAAGGATCTGGAAATGCGCAAGCTGGCGGCGATTGCGGCGCTGGCACTGTCTGGCAAGGCCAGCCCGCGCATGCTGGACAGCATCAACATCACGCCGAACCAGTGGCCCACACACGCGCTCCTTGATCTGGTGACGCTGCTGCAGCGCATGAAGGATGCACCGCAGCGCGATGAGCGACTGGCACAGGCGCAGCAGATTCTGCGCTCGCGCCTGACCTTCAATGGCACGCGTGCTGGATTCAGCAGCGAGCAGGACGATAGCTGGTGGTGGCTGATGCAAGGCCCGGATGTGAATCTGGCACGCCTGATTCTGGTCAACGTCAACGATCCGGCCTGGACGCCTGATATGCCTCGTCTGGTTAGCGGCTTTATTGCACGCCAGCAGGCTGGTGCCTGGAACACCACGACGGCCAACCTGTGGGGTGCGCTGGCGCTGCGCCGTTTCTCGGCCAAGTTCGAATCCGAGGCGGTGGCTGGCACGACCGTGGCCAGCCTGGGCGGCAACGAAGCCAAGGTGGACTGGAGCGCTGTAAAGCGCGCCACGACGGAAGACGCACAGGGTGCAGCCCATGTGGCCAGCGCCTTTGGCGAGCCTGTGCGTGCCGGCGGCATGATGAACAACACCATGTTCATGCCCTGGGCCAAGGCGGGTAAGGGCCAGCTCAGCGTAAGCCAGCAAGGCTCCGGCAAGCCCTGGCTGACCGTGCAGTCTGTGGCTGCGGTGGTCTTGAAGGCACCTTTCGCTTCGGGCTACAGCATCAAGAAGACCATCACGCCTGTGGAGCAGGCGGACAAGGGCTTCTTGGGCGGTGGCCAGTACACCCGTGGCGATGTGCTGCGTGTGACGCTGGAAGTGCAGGCCAAGACCGATATGACCTGGGTGGCGATCTCTGACCCCATCCCGACAGGCGCCACTATTCTTGGCGGCGGGCTGGGTCGTGATTCGGAAATTGCCTCCAAGGGCGAAAAGCAGGAAGGTGGAGGCTGGTTGGCCTATGAAGAGCGCAGCTTTGAGGCCTACCGTGCCTACTACCAGTACCTGCCCGCAGGCACGACCAAGGTCGAATACACCGTGCGCCTGAACAACGCTGGTGAGTTCGCCCTGCCGCCCACACGCGCCGAAGCGCTGTATGCCCCTGAGATGTTTGGCGAGACACCTAACGCCAAGATCAAGGTGAACATGCCCAAGTAAGCGCCTTGCAGGCACTGCAAAGCCCCGGTCCGCGAAAGTGGCCGGGGCTTTTTTGCAGCTGTGGCTGGGCTACAGTCGGAAATCGTTTCAAGGAGTTGAAAATGCCAGGACCTGCCGCCGCCGGTGTGCTGCTCTATGCCAAGAACCGCGCCCAGCTGGCGCATTTTTATCAGCAGGTTCTGGGCATGCAGCAGCTGCATGAAGACGCACACATCACCGTGCTGGAGTCTGCTGCGCTGCAACTGCTGATTCATGCCATTCCGGCAGAAATTGCGGCGCGCATTTCTATCGATACGCCACCCCGGCGGCGCGAAGATGTGGCGCTGAAATTTTTTGTCACTGTGCCATCCATTGCGCAATCTGCCGGTGTGGCGAAGCAGCTGGGCGGCGAGGTGTTTGAGGAGCGCTGGCAGGGCCCGGGCTTCACGCTGTGCAATGCCATGGACTGTGAGGGCAATGTCTTTCAGCTGCGAGAATTGCAAAATTCATAGCTGCTTGCGCTTGATGAATATGCGCTGCAGGCTGGTTTGATTGAAGGAGTTGCCATTGAATATCCTGACCTGGAACACGCAGTGGTGCTGCGGCATGGATGGCCAAGTCAGCGTGGAACGCATCGTGCAGCACGCCTTGCAGATGGGTGAAGCGGCGGGAGGGCTGGATGTGCTGTGCCTGCAGGAAATAGCGGTCAATTACCCAGCCTTGCAGGGCCAGCCGGGAAACCAGCTCGCTCAATTGCAGGCGCTTTTGCCGGGCTGGAATGTTTTCTTCGGCGCCGCCATTGATGAGTTCACGGCGCAAGGGCGGCAGCAGTTTGGCAATGTGATTGCCACGCGGCTGCCGGTGCTGCAGATTCAGCATCATCCATTGCCCATGCCCGCCGAGGCTGACATGCGCTGCATGCCGCGCATGTGTTCGGTGGTGACGGTCAATGACCCAATGCTGGGGCCGGTGCGCATCATGACCACGCATCTGGAGTATTTCTCCAGACGTCAGCGCATGGCGCAGGCCAGGGCTTTGCGGGCCTTGCACATGCAGGCTTGCGCGCTGGCCGATGTGCCACCGCAGCCATCCTCTGATGGCTCGCCCTACCAGACCAAGCCGCACACCCATCACGCCGTGCTGTGCGGAGATTTCAACTTCGAGCCGCATGAGACGGAATATGCACAGCTGTCTGCCCCCTGGGGCGCCAGTGAAACGGATGGCCTGCGTGCAGGGCAGTGGCATAACAGCTGGAGCGTGCTGCACCCCGATGCGCCGCAACCGCCCACATTCCGTCTGCAGGATCGCACCTGGGGGCCAGAGCCAGGTGCTTGCGATTTCATTTGGGTCAGCGACAGCCTGAAGAGTCATGTGCAGAGCTGGCAGGTGGACAGCGGTACACAGGCATCCGATCATCAGCCGGTGCTATTGGCTTTGCGCTGACACTGCTTGAGGATGTAGCGCGTGCGTGCGCAACCGGCCTGCATGGTTTGATCCAACAATTCAAGGAGGATTTCATGAACAGCAATCTTGCTTCCATGTCTGTGATGTTTCGTCGTAACTGGTGGGCCCTGCTGCTGCGCGGTCTGGCGGCCATCGTCTTTGGTGTTCTGACCTGGCTGCAGCCTGCGGCATCCGCCGCTGCGCTGGTGCTGGTGTTTGGTGTCTATGTGCTGGTAGATGGCGTGCTGGCCATCTTCTCGGCTTTTCAGAGCCGCAAAGAATCCAGTCACTGGTGGGTGGTGCTGATCTGGGGGCTTATCAGCACGGTGGTGGGCTTGCTGATGCTGTTTCAGCCTGCAATTACGGCGCTGGTGATGACGATCTACATCGGTGTCTGGGCGCTGATGACTGGTGTGATGGAGGTCGTGGCCGCCATTCGCCTGCGCAAGGAAATTCAGGGCGAATGGCTGCTGATTCTGGGTGGTCTGATTTCCGTGCTGTTCGGCATCTTTGTGCTGATGCAGCCTGCCGCCGGCATGATGGCCATGCTGTGGGTGCTGGCTACCTACGCCGTGGTGTTTGGCGCACTGATGGTGGTTCTGGCTTTCAAGGTCAAAAACGCCTTCTGAGGCATTGCAGGCATCCAGAGCGGCCCGGGCAAGGGCCGCTTTTTTGTGACCATAAGTTGCGCGTGCTGCGCCTGTACCAAGGCTGGCAGCCCATCTTTGGGACAATGGCCCAAAAGGCAAACCCATGCAGACAACGGACAAGCGACAAAGCAAACAAAAAGCGGGCAATGCAGCGAAAGCGCTGCTGTGGGGCGGTGTGCTGTGGCTGGGCCTGGTGGGCAGCAGCCACGCCTTGCCCAGCTTTGATGAAGTGCGGCGCGAGCACAAATCGTCAGAGACCTTGCTGCTCTCGCGCGAAGGTGAAGAGCTGCAGCGCCTGCGCACCGACACCACGGTGCGCCGTGGCCCCTGGGTGAGCCTGGGTGATGTCTCGCCAGCTTTGCGTACGGCGCTGGTGCTGAGCGAAGACAAGCGCTTTTATGAGCACAGCGGTGTGGACTGGGCTGCGGTAACGGCTGCCGCCTGGGGCAATCTATGGAACAGCCGCACACGCGGCGCCAGCACCATCACCATGCAGCTGGCCGGTCTGCTGGATGGCGACTGGCGACAAGGCCCGGGCGGGCGCACCATGGTGCAGAAAATTGGCCAGACAGTGGCAGCCCAGGTGCTGGACAGACGCTGGCGCAAGGACGAGATTCTGGAAGCCTATCTGAACATGGTGCCGTTTCGCGGTGAGATCGTGGGCATTGATGCCCTGTCTCAAAGCCTGTTTGGCAAGGCGCCGCATGGGCTGGATGCACGGGAGTCGGCCATTGCATCAGCACTGGTGCGCGCCCCCAATGCATCGGCAGAGCGCGTAGCCCAGCGCGCCTGCGGTGTGCTGCAGGTGATGGCCCCTGATGATGTGGCCGCACGCGACTGCACGGCAATGCAGCTGTACACGGCCAGTGTGCTGCAGCGCAGGCAGTGGCAGCCCGCCGAAGGCATAGCGCCGCACTTTGCGCGCCGCTGGCTGGCGCTGCCGCAGAACAAAGGGCAGGAGCAGGAGCAGGTGCGCTCCACCCTGAGCGCACCGCTGCAGCGCTTTGCCGTCAGCAGCCTGCAGCAGCATCTGCGCGAATTGCAGGGCCGCAATGTGGAGGATGGTGCGCTGGTGGTGCTGGATAACCGCAGCGGTGAAATCCTGGCCTGGGTGGGCTCATCGGGCACGATGAGCCAGGCGTCTGAAGTGGATGGCGTGACGGCCATGCGCCAGCCTGGCTCCACGCTCAAGCCTTTTCTCTATGGGCAGGCGATTGCCGAAAAGCGCATTACCGCAGCGTCGCTGATCGAAGATTCATCGGCCCACATTCCCACGCAGAACGGTCTCTATATTCCGCAGAACTATGACCGCCGCTTCAAGGGCTGGGTCTCGGCACGCACTGCACTGGCCGCATCGCTGAACGTGCCTGCGGTGCGCACGCTGGTCATGGTCACACCCGATGCATTTTTCGATCAGCTCAAGCGCCTAGGCCTGCCGCTGCGCGAAAGCGGGGGCTACTACGGCTTCAGTCTGGCGCTGGGCAGCAGTGAAGTGCCCTTGCTCAATCTGACCAATGCCTACCGCGCACTGGGCAATGGCGGACGCTATATGCCCGTGAGCTGGTCGCTGCCCGCCACAGGCAGCCGCATGGCAGGCGGCAAGCCCAGTGATGGGTCCAGCAGCGCGCAAGCGCCGGTGCAGGCGCTGGATGCGCGAGCAGCTTTTATCGTGGGCGATATTCTTTCCGACAACATGGCGCGTGCGCCCACCTTTGGCACTGACAGCGTGCTGGCCACGCGCTTCTGGACAGCCGTGAAAACCGGCACCAGCAAAGACATGCGCGACAACTGGGCGGTGGGCTGGTCGCAGCGCTACACCGTGGGCGTGTGGGTGGGCAATGCGCGTGGCGATGCCATGCACTCCGTCAGCGGCACCAGCGGTGCGGCGCCCATCTGGGCGGATGTGATGGGATTTTTGCACCGCAACACTCCCAGCCGTGCGCCGCAGGCCCCGCAGGGCGTGGTGCAGCAGTCTGTGCAGTTTGGTGCGAATGCGGCGGGCTCGCCCATCGAAAGCAAGCGCAGCGAATGGTTTGTGACAGGAACGCAGCAGCCTGTTTTTGCTATGGATCACATAGCTGATGGCGAAGGTCCATCAAGCGCTACAGGCAAAAAAAGCAACAAAGTTGGTAATGCCAGCAGCACGGCTGGCGTCGTCAGCGCCGTGCGCATTTCGCGCCCTGCCAATGGGACAATTCTGGCGCTGGACCCCGACATTCCACCCGACGCCCAGCGCGTGCAACTGATTGCCCGCCAGACCGGCATGGCTGCCGAGCAGGACTGGCGCGACAGCAGCCTGCGCTGGCGTCTGGTCACGCGCCAGTATGTGGCGCCGCCCAAGGTGGCGGGCAGCAACCCGCAGCCGGTGACACCCGTGGTGCGCGAAGTTCCAAGAGAGCTGGGGCGCGGCAGTCAGATGGGCTGGCTGCCCTGGCCAGGCCGCCACCGGCTGGAGCTGCTGGATGCATCCGGCAAAGTGCTGGACAGCATCAACCTGGAAGTGCGCGGTGCCGGTGCGCTGGTGGCGGGGCCCGAAGAGATCAAGCCCGTGCGCCGCCGCTGAGCCTGGGGTGAAGGAGGGCCGAAATTCAGCCTTCTTTCACCAGCAGATTGCCGGTGATTTCGCTGACGTTTTTCACGCTGGTCAAGGTCATGGCCACGCGCATTTCCTTTTCCAGCAGGTCCAGCAGATTGCTCACACCGGCCCCCCCATCGGCAGCCAGTGCATAGATAAAGGCGCGGCCAATCATGGTGCAGTCGGCACCCAGGGCCAGCATGCGCACAATGTCCAGACCATTGCGAATGCCTGAGTCCGCCAGAATCTTGATCTGGCCTTTGACCGCATCGGCAATCGCGGGCAGCGCGCGGGCCGAAGACAGCACGCCATCGAGCTGGCGACCACCATGGTTGGAGACGATGATGCCATCCGCGCCAAAGCGCACGGCGTCCTTGGCGTCCTCGGGGTCGAGAATGCCCTTGATGACCATGGGGCCCTTCCAGAAGTCGCGAATCCACTCCAGATCGCTCCACGAAATAGAAGGGTCAAAGTTCGCGCCCAGGTAGCCCATATAGTCTTCCAGGCTCACGTTCTTGCCCAGATACGTAGAGATATTGCCCAGCGTGTGGGGGCGCCCCATCAGGCCCACATCCAGTGCCCAGTGCGGGTGCGTGACGGCCTGCAGATAGCGGCGCATGGCGGCGTTCTGGCCGCTCATGCCCGAGTGCGCATCGCGGTAACGTGCGCCGGGCACGGGCATGTCCACCGTGAAGACCAGGGTGGAGACACCAGCGGCTTGCGCGCGCTCTAGCGCGTTCTTCATAAAGCCGCGGTCCTTGAGCACATAGAGCTGGAACCACATGGGACGCTTGATCTGGGGCGCGACTTCTTCAATCGGGCAGACCGAGACGGTGGACAGCGTAAAGGGGATGCCTTTCCTGTCGGCAGCCATGGCGGCCTGCACCTCACCGCGCCGTGCATACATGCCAGTCAGGCCCACGGGCGAGAGCGCCACGGGCAGGGCCAGTTTTTCACCAAACAGTTCGATGCTGGTATCGAGCTTGCTCATGTCCTTGAGCACGCGCTGGCGCAGCGCTACATCGGCCAGATCGCTGACATTGCGGCCCAGTGTCTTTTCCGCATAAGCGCCACCATCGATGTAGTGGAAGAGAAAAGGCGGCAGCCGCTTTTGAGCGGCAGCACGGTAATCGGTGGTGGAGGAAATGATCATGAGATAGTCACCGGGGTAGATGAAAAGCGACCCAGCCGCTCAAGCCGCGCAGCGTCGGCATCGGCCTGGGTCAGTTTTTCGTGGACATAGGCCAGGTGTTCGCCGATCACGGCTCTGGCCTGCTCAGGTTCGCTGGCGATGATGGCCTGCATGAGGTCATGGTGCTGACGCGTCAGCAGCTCCAGCACTTTGGGGTCGTCGTGCACAAACATCAGGCGGCGGTTCTGGGCCACGGTGTTGAGCACCATCTCGAACAGGCTGCGCATGACCTGTACCACAACCACGTTGTGCGAGGCCTCGGCAATCGCCAGATGAAACTGTGCATCAGCGCGGGCCGAGTTCGCTGCATCCTGGCTTTTCTGGTGGCGCAGCATCTCGTCAAAGCAGCGGCGGATATGGTCCTTGTCCTTGTCCGTTGCGCGCTGCGCGGCATGCCAGGCGGTGTTGATTTCGATCATCTGGCGCGTCTCCAGCACGTCGTAGCGGTACTGGGGGTCGTCACGAATCAGCGGAATCAACGGGGCTACAGCCTGGTCTGGCCACTCCTGCATGCGTTCGCGCAGAAAGGTGCCCGAGCCCACACGGCTTTCCAGCACACCACGGCTTGCGAGCTTCTGAATCGCCTCGCGCAGCGCCGTACGCGACACGCCCAGTTGCTCCGACAGCGCCCGCTCCGTCGGCAGCTTGGCACCGCTTTGCAGTTGGGTGGTCTGGATCAACTCCAGCAGTTGCTGGGCGACGCGGTCGGACAGGCGCATGACGGGCATGGGTTCTTCAGTAGGTTTTCAGTGGGGAATCATTCCCGGGAACACATAGGCCTGCAGTGTGCAGATGATGCCGATGATGACCAGGAAGGCCAGGCTGTGCTTGACGGTGAAGCGGAACAGGTCCGACTCCTTGCCAGCCAGTCCCACTGCCGCGCAGGCAATGGCAATGGATTGAGGCGAGATCATTTTGCCAGTCACGCCGCCTGTGGTGTTGGCCGTCACGGTAAGCACCTCAGGCAAGCCCAGTTGCGCAGCCGTTGTGGCTTGCAGCGCGCCAAACAAGGCGTTGGCCGATGTGTCAGAGCCCGTGAGGAACACGCCCAGCCAGCCCAGGAAGGGCGAGAAGAATGCAAAGGCCTTGCCGGTGTGAGCCAGCGCCAGAGCCAGCGTGGTGGACAGACCCGAGTAGTTGGCGATGAAAGCAAAGGCCAGCACCATGCCGATGGAGTAGATGGGCAGGGCCAGTTCCTTGAAGGTCTCGCCCAGCGTCTGCACTGCCACCGAAGGCTTGAGGCGCAGGATGATGATGGAGATGATCGCTGCAATCAGAATGGCGGTGCCGGTGGCAGACAGCCAGTTGAAGGAGTACACCGCACCATAAGGCGTGGGTGTGCTCACGATAGGCGCCACCTTTTGCACGATGTTGTGCAGCATGGGCACCTGAAGATTGATCACGGCACCCGCCAGCGGGCCGCCCGCAGCAAACAAGGCCTTGAAAGGCTTGACGCTCCAGATCGTCACCATCGCGGTAAGGATGATGAAGGGCGACCAGGCCTTGAGCACAACGCCGGTAGTCAGCTTGACGGGCGCAGCGGTGGAAACCTTGGGGGCTGCGGCACCTGCTTCAGGCGCGAAGCGGAAGATGTGTTTGGGCTGCCAGAACTTGAGGAAGGTCGTCAGCGTGATCAGCGCAAAGATGGCCGAGGTGATATCGGGCAGCTCGGGGCCGATGTAGTTGGCTGTCAAAAACTGGCCGATGGCAAAGCTGCCGCCGCCCACCAGCACGGCAGGCCAGGTTTCCTTGACGCCGCGCCAGCCGTCCATGATGGCCATGAGCCAGAACAGCACGAGGATGGTCATGAAGGGCAACTGGCGACCGGCCATCTGGCTGATCAGCATGGGGTCGATGTTCGAAACCTGACCGGCCACGATGACGGGAATGCCCATCGCACCAAAAGCCACGGGGGCGGTATTGCCGATCAGGCACAGACCGGCTGCGTACAGCGGCCTGAAACCCAGGCCCACCAGCAGCGCTGCCGTAATGGCCACGGGCGCGCCAAAGCCTGCAGCACCTTCAAGGAAGGCGCCAAAGCAGAAACCCACCAGAATCAGCTGCAGCCGCTGGTCTTCCGTAACCGACAGAATCGACGAGCGAATGATGTCGAACTGCCCGGTCTTGACGGAGACCTTGTAGAGAAACACGGCGGCCACAATGATCCAGGCGATGGGCCACAGACCGTAGAAGAAGCCATAGACCGCTGCGGCCAGTGCGTTGGCCACAGGCATTTTGTAGAAGAAGAGGGCCACTGCCAGCGACAGTGCCACGGTGATGGTGCCCGCCACATAGCCTTTGAGTCGCAGCTTGGTCAGCGCGATAAAGAAAAAGAGGATGGGGATGAGAGCCACCAGAGCCGACACCCACACATTGCCTGCGGGGTCATAGTTTTGCGACCAGATTTCTTGCATTGACTTGCGCTCCTGAACTGCGAGGAAGTGCGGTGCTTCCGTGGCAGCTGGAAGCCCTCGCATTCTTTGTTTTGACCGGGTTCAGCGTTGCGTCCTGGCAGGAGCACGCTGTGACCTAATTGGTTTAAATTGGTATTACCAATTAAAGAGTTTTCAAAGTGGAGCGGATTATAGAAACGGAATTTTTCTCAATTATTCATGGTTTTCCCTTGAATTTACAATATTATTGGTAATACCAATTTGCAAATCAAGAGGCAAGGTCAGACCGGAAAAGAGACTTGGGGGACGCAAAAAAGCCGCAGTCCATACGGCACTGCGGCTTGTTGCGGGGGGTGATTGGCGATCAGTTGACCATCATCTTGAATGGCCAGACATAGGCCTGCAGGGTCACAAAGATTCCCATCAGGCAGGCCAGCGCAATCGAGTGGAAGAACACATAGCGCAGGATGTCGCCTTCGCGGTTGAACCAGCGGGTGGCAGTCGATGCAACCACGATGGACTGCGCATCAATCATCTTGCCCATCACGCCGCCGGAGCTGTTGGCCGCGCCCATGAGGTTGGGCGACAGGCCGAGCTGGTCGGCAGCCACCTTCTGCATGCCGCCAAACAGCACGTTCGATGCGGTGTCGGACCCCGTCAGTGCCACGCCCAGCCAGCCCATCAAAGTGCCGAAGAAGGGGTAGAGCACACCGGTGTTGGCAAAGGCCAGGCCCAGTGTGGTGTCGGTGCCGGAGTAGCGTGTCAGCGTGCCCAGGGCCAGCATCAGCACAATGGTCATCAGCGAGTAGCGCACCAGCCACATGGTCTTGAAGAAGGTGCGAACAATGGCGACCGGGTTGTACTTCATCACAAAGGCGCTGACGATGGCGGCAAACAAAATGGCCGTGCCAGTGGCAGACAGCAGGTTCAGCGTATAGACCGCGCCTTCCTTGGTGGGCTGCTTGACCACGGGGGGCATTTTTTCGATCAGGTTATGCAGACCTTCCATGGGGAAGGCGGGCGCAAAGAGGCTGTTGAGCCAGGTCTTGACCGAGGGCAGGCCCCAGATAAAGACAAAGATCGACAGAATGATCCACGGCGTCCAGGCGGCAATCAGCGCAGAGCGGCTGTGCTGGACCACAGGCTGCGGCGGCTTGACTTCGGAAGCGCTGACATCCTTGCCGCGAATGGAGGCCGAAGTCCAGACCTTCTTGGGCTGCCAGACCCGCAGGAACAGCACCAGACTGATCATGGAGATGATGGCGGCAATGATGTCCACCAGCTCAGGCCCGATGAAGTTGGACACCAGATACTGGGGAATCGCAAAGGAAACACCGCACACCAGAATGGCGGGCCAGATTTCCAGCATGCCCTTGCGCCCGGCAAACGCCCAGATCAGCCAGAACGGCACCAGCACCGAGAAAAACGGCAGCTGGCGGCCAATCATGGCGGTCACTTCCATCAGGTCGTAGCCATGCACTTTGGCCAGCGTGATGACAGGTGTGCCCAGTGCGCCGAATGCGACGGGGGCCGTATTGGCGATCAGTGACAGGCCAGATGCTGCTAGCGGCGAGAAGCCCAGCCCGATCAGAATGGCGGCCGTGACGGCCACGGGTGTGCCAAAGCCTGCCGCGCCTTCGAAGAAGGCCCCGAACGAGAAGGCAATGAGCAGCAACTGAATGCGGCGGTCTTCGGTAATGCCCGACAGTGAATCCTGCAGCACCTTGAAGCTGCCATTCTGCTCGGTCAGCTGGTGCAGGAAGATGATGTTCAGCACGATCCAGCCAATGGGCAGCAGGCCGGTGAAGCCACCGAACAGGGCGGCGCGGCCCGCCATATCGGCTGGCATGTTGTAGACAAAGACTGCAATCAGCAGGGCTGCAATCAAGCCAGCGCCTGCGGCAAAGTGGGCTTTCATGTGCAAAAAGCCCAGGCCAACCAGCATCACCACGACAGGAATTGCCGCAAGCAATGTGGATAGCCACATATTCGATAGAGGGTCGTAAACCTGTTGCCAGACCATGAGTGTGTCTCCTCTTTGTAGTGGTGACAGCGATGGTGGTCCCCGGCTCAGGCTTGCTTACCTAGCATTAGCCCTTGCTTGACGGCTGGTTTAGAAAATTTCAAACGAGACATAAATCACTTCAAACCAGATTGAAGCCCAGGCTCCGGTGCAGAGGGCTACCATCGGAGCCAATTCCAATATCAAGGCAAATGCTGTGAGCGACCTTTCCAAAATCACCTGTATTGAAGATCTTCGTGTGGTGGCCAAGCGCCGCGTGCCGCGCATGTTCTATGACTATGCGGATTCGGGCTCGTACACCCAGGGCACGTACCAGTCCAACGAAGATGACTTCCAGAAGATCAAGCTGCGCCAGCGCGTGGCGGTGAATATGGAAGGCCGCAGCACCCGCACCACCATGATTGGCAACGATGTGGCCATGCCTGTGGCCATTGCGCCCACAGGCCTGACCGGCATGCAGCATGCCGATGGTGAAATTCTGGGCGCCAGGGCCGCCAAGGCCTTTGGTATTCCGTTCACGCTGTCCACCATGAGCATCTGCTCGCTGGAAGACATTGCCCAGCATACCGATCGCCACCCCTTCTGGTTTCAGCTCTATGTGATGCGCGACAAGGCTTTCATGGAGCGCCTCATCAACCGCGCCAAGGAAGCTAACTGTTCGGCGCTGGTGGTGACGCTGGACTTGCAGATACTTGGCCAGCGCCACAAGGACATCAAGAACGGCCTGTCTACCCCGCCCAAGCCCACGATTGTCAACATGATCAATTTGGCCACCAAGCCGCACTGGTGCCTGGGCATGCTGGGTACCAAACGCCGCACCTTCGGCAATATCGTCGGCCATGTGGATGGGGTGGGCGATGTGTCCTCGCTGTCGTCGTGGACGGCTGACCAGTTCGATCCCACGCTCAACTGGAGCGATGTGGAGTGGATCAAAAAGCTCTGGGGTGGCAAGATCATTCTGAAGGGCGTGATGGATGCCGAAGACGCACGCCTGGCGGCGCAAAGCGGCGCGGATGCGCTGGTGGTCAGCAACCACGGCGGTCGTCAGCTCGATGGTGCGCCTTCGTCCATCGCGGCGCTGCCCTCGATTGCCGAAGCTGCAGGCAAGGATATTGAAGTCTGGATGGATGGCGGCATTCGCAGCGGTCAGGATGTGCTCAAGGCTCGGGCGCTGGGCGCGCAGGGCACGATGATTGGCCGCAGCTTCCTCTATGGTCTGGGCGCTTATGGTCAGGAAGGTGTGAGCAAGGCCTTGCAGATCATTCACAAGGAACTGGACACCACCATGGCCTTCTGCGGCCACACCAATATCAACAACGTGGGACGCGAGATTCTGCTGCCGGGCACCTATCCCAAGCCGTTTGAGCAACTCTGAATTTCATAGCTGCCAGCGCAAGCCAGTCCTATGAAGGGCTGGCTTTTTTATTGAAAAGTCAGGGCTGAAACTGCTGGCGGTAGGCTGTGGGTGCAAGCCCGTATCCCGCCTTGAAACGCAGGCGCAGATTCATGGCGGACTGAAACCCCGTCTGCGCTGCAACCGCTTCCATGGATAAGGCCGTGCCCTCCAGCAAGCGCGCAGCCAGCGCCAGTCGCTGATGCAGCAACCATTGCAGCACGCTGGTGCCAGTAGCACGCTGAAAGTTGCGCGTAAAGCTGCGGCGGCTCATGGCTGCGCGGGCGGCCAGAGAGTCGATGCTATGGCTTTCATCCAGGTGCACCTGAACCCAGCTCAGCAACTGCTGTATGCGCTCGTCCGATGCAGCGACAGGCAATGGCTGGTCCACAAACTGAGCCTGCCCGCCCGCACGGTGTGGCGCCAGCACCAGTCTGCGCGCCACGCGGTTGGCCACTTCAGCGCCGTACCAGCGGCGCAGCAAATGCAGGCAGCAATCGAGGCTGGCAGCGGTGCCTGCAGAGGTGACGACCGAGCCCTCATCAACGTAGAGCACATCGGGGTCAAAGTGCAGCGCGGGGAACATGCGGGTGAAGTGCGCGACCCAGTGCCAATGCGTGGTGGCGGTTTTGCCGTTCAGCAGGCCTGCTGCGGCCACCACAAAAGCGCCAAGGCACAAGCCCACGATCAGCGCCCCGCGAGCATGTGCGCTGCGCAAGGCATTGAGCAAAACATCGGGCGGGGTGACCTCAGGCTGATGCCAGCTGGGCACGATGATGACATCGGCATGGCGCAGTGCATGCAGGCCTGCAGTTGCTTCTATATGAAAGCCTGCCGATGTTCTCAGAGGGCCCTTTTGCCAGGCGCAAACCTGTAGCTTGAAAGGCGCCACATCCTGGCTTCTGAGGCCTTCTCCCAGCACCAGACAAGGTGCAGACAGATGAAACGGACTGATTCCATCAAACGCCAGAATGCAGATATTGCGCGGCGCAGCATCTGAACTTCGGGTGTGGATGGCTTTTTTCATATTGGCCTGATTTTATCGAACAATGATATTCAGGCCACTGGTGATGAAGCGCCCGGAATTTCAGAATGACTTCCAGCCTGATGACGCAGGCATAAAGGAAATTCATATGACTGAAACGACAAAGCGTGCACTGGTGGTGATCGATGTTCAGAACGAATATGTGACTGGCGGCTTGCCGATAGAGCATCCGCCGGTGCAGGATTCCCTCAGGCGCATTGGCCTGGCGATGGAAGCCGCGCATCAGGCGGGCATTCCCGTCATCGTGGTGCAAAACCGTGCACCCGTGACAGCACCGCTGTTTGCCGTTGAGTCAGAGGGCTGGCAGCTGCATGAGGTGGTGAGCAGCCGTCACCGCGATCACTATGTGGAAAAAACGCTGCCTGGTGCATTGGCGGAAACGGATATCGCACGCTGGACGCGACAGCGCGGCATCAACACTCTGAGCTTGCTGGGCTATATGACGCAAAACTGCGTGGCCTCCACCGCGGTAGAGGCCCTGCATCAGGGCTTTGCAGTGGAGTTTCTGGAGGATGCATCCGGCACGGTTTCTTATGCCAACGCACAGGGCAATGTCAGTGCGCAGGAGATGCACCGCGTTTACTGCACGGTGCTGCAATCGCGCTTTGCAGCGGTCTGCACAACCCGGGACTGGATTGACAGCCTGAAGAGCGGCAATGCACTGCCACGTTCGACCATCTATCACTCACATGCCGATGCCATGAAGCAGGCAGATGTCTGAGATTGATTGTGAAGATGAAGCCCGCAGTGGATGGCACGACGATTGCGGTGCTGCGCGGGCACGTCCTACACGTAAGTCCACACTTGCGTTTCTAGACTGTGCGGTCTTGGTCATCGCTTGATGGCTGCTTGAGCCCATTCTTAGGAGGACAGATATGTTGGATTCCCTGATTAGTGATGTTGGTTCGCGCCTCGGTCTGGGTGACCAGGCAAGACCGCTGATTCAAATGCTGCTGGGCCGGATCACCGATCCGGCTGCTGGCGGGCTGGGCGGCTTTCTGGACAAGTTCCGCTCCGCTGGTCTGGGCGACATGGTCAACAGCTGGCTGGGCACGGCATCAGCGCCGGTGGTGCCCAGCACGGCGCAGGTGGAGTCTGCCTTTGGGGATGGCGGCAGCTTTCTCTCGAAAATCGCATCGACTCTGGGCCTGCCCTACGACAAGGTGGGCACCGCTGTGGCGGCGCTGATTCCCATGCTGATCTCCAGACTCACCCCGGGCGGAAGCATTCCGGCGGCGCTGCCGCCAGAGTTTGCCGGGCTGGCCAGTGAGGGGCGTTCCCTGCTGGGAATTGGGGCGGCAGGGTTGGGCGCTGCAACCGCTGCCGCCAGTGCAGGGGCGGCGCGCGTTGGCAGTGCAGCATCCGCGGCGGCTGCACCTGTTGCTGCGTCAGTCAGCGGCGGTGGCGGTATCGGCAAATGGCTGCCATGGATTATTGGCGCTTTGGTGGTGATTTTCGGCATCAGCTATTGCTCCAAGAACAAGGACGCAGCGCCTCAGCCCGCTCCGGCAAGCACACCCGCACCCGAACCTGCACCCGCGCCACCAGCACCAGCACCAGCACCAGAGCCCGCGCCTGCTCCTGAACCTGCTCCCGCCGCTACACCTGCACCGGATGCCGCAGCGCCCACGGGCGCAGCTGTGCAAGATGGCGTGGATCAAGGCGTGCCGCTGCTGCGCGTGTTCTTTGATTCGGGGAAAATTGAAGTTGCGCCAGAGTTTGCGGACAAGTCCAAGGCTTTGGTGGATTACCTGAAGGCCAATGCGGATGTGAAGGCCGTGATCTCCGGCTTCAACGATCCGACGGGGGATGCAGCGAAGAATGCCGAGCTGTCCAAGCACCGCGCTCAGGCCGTGCGTGCCGCACTGGTTCTGGCCGGTGTGCCAGAGGATCGCACCACTCTGGAAAAGCCTGCGGAGGCTTCCGATACCGGCGCCAACAATGCAGCTTCGCGC